>NZ_JBICVO010000003.1:369735-621152 GCF_043199105.1 Streptomyces sp. NPDC048644 | reverse complement strand
CACCAACTTCTCCGGATGCTCAGCCACCTCCGGATCCAAGTTGTTCTGCAACATCCGCAACGCAGCCTCCTGCTGCCACCCCAAGGTGTTCAGCTGCGAGCCACGTGAAGCGCGTACCGGGCGTGCACCGTGCATGGTGAGTCCTTTGCTGTGATCGGACGGCCGGAGGTCGAACGTCCGGGAAAGGGAAGGGAGTTAGGGGAGTGGGAGGGGGGTCAGCGCAGCGGGCCGGTGACGGATTCGGCGGCACGAAGCGCGCGTCCGGAGCCGACGCAGCCGAGCGAGCCGTACTCCCGCACGACCGGCGTGATCCGGGCGTTGAGCAGCGCGGCGTAGGTCTGTGCCGTCTCCAGGCGGACCCCGGTGCGGCCGGTGGCCAGCGTCGACAGGCGCAGCAGCATCAGCGCGCGGATGACCTCGCGCTCCACCTCGGGGCCCGAACCGGCGGCGTGCGAACGGACCAGGCTGCGCTGGAGCTGGGCATGCAGCTCGGTGGGGATGTGCCGGGTGGCGAGGGCGCCGAAGCCGGTCGAGACCCCGTAGTGGGGTGTCACGTCATCGGCCAGCGCCTCGATGACCTTGCGGCTCTGGTTGATCTCCCGCTGCGCCGCCGGGGACAGCGCCACACCGGCGCCGTCGCGGGCGACGGATACGACATCGTCGGGGGAGAGCGCACCGACGTCTACGAGAACTTGTGCCATGCGTCTATGAAGCGCCAGCTCAGAGCAGCTCTGCCAGACCCGCCGACGCTATTGTGTCTGGTATCCGAGACAAGTCGGGGGCGGGCAGCCGTCTGGTTTCCCAGACAGCGGTAGCGTCACGGCATGTCCATCGTGCCCGCGGCGGCCCAGGTGCTGGCCGTACTGCGCTACCTCGCCCGACAGGCGGGACCGGTCCCGGCCGCCGTCATCAGCCGCGACGTGGGGCTGCCGCGCTCCACCATGTACCACCTCCTCGACACCCTCGTGCACGACGGTTTCGTGGTGCACCTGGCGGAGGAACGGCGCTACGGTCTGGGCGTCAGCGCCTTCGAACTCGGCTCCGGCTACAGCCGCCAGGCACCGTTCCAGCGGCTGGCCCGGGTGCCGCTCGCCGCACTGGTGGACCGCACCGGACACAGCGCCCACCTCGCCGTGCTGCACGGCCGCGAGGTCATCTACGTCATCGAGGAACGGGCACTCGGACGCCCGCCGCTGGTCACCGAGGTCGGCGTCCGGCTGCCCGCCCACCTGACGGCCAGCGGCCGGGCGATGCTGGCCCGGCTGCCGCGCGCGCAGGTACGGGCGCTGTTCCCCGACCCGTCCGCGTTCGTGGAACGCACCGGCACCGGGCCGGGTTCGCTGTCCGCACTGCACCAACTGCTCGTCGCGGTCAGGCGCCGCGGCTACGCGACGGAGGAGGGCGAGGTCACCACCGGCTTCTCGTCGGTCGCGGCACCGGTGCTCGACCACGGAGCGCACCCGATCGCCGGAGTGGCGGCGACCTTCCCCGCCGCGGAGGTGGACGCCGAGCAGCGCGCCGGGATCGCCGAGCAAGTGGCGCGCACCGCCCGCGAACTGACCCTGCGCGTCGGCGGGACACCATCCGGCCCGTAGCCGACGGGAGAAGGATTTCCCGGGACGCGCACCCGAACCGACCGGCCACGTACGGGCGTTGATACATCGTTCAGCAAATGGCAAGCGGCTGCCGCCACGCTCTTTTCACGGGCCCCCGCGGAGCGTCACGGGGGGCGGGGGTCCGGCCAGGCACGGGGGGTGCCGGCGCGGATGCCGTCCCGCACGGGGGAAGGGACGGCATCCGCGCCGACGGCCGGGAACTGCCCGGCGTGCGCACGGCGGGGGACGGGGCGCACCCGGAGCGGCCCGGCACGCGGCGGCCCGGCATCCGTACGAACCGGATGCCGGGCCGTTGTTGTGCGCGGTCCTGCGGTGCGCCGCGCGCCGCGGTGGTGCTCCGCGGCCGTCGCGCGGCCGGTCAGCCCCGGGCGCCCGGGTGCGCGGTGCCTGCGGTGTTCAGGCTCCGCTGGACGGCCTTGCAGTACGGCACGACGCCGGCGTTGACGACGTACTTGGCCGACACCCAGGCCGCACGGTCGCGGAGCAGGTACCACACCTCGTTGCCGCCGACGTTCTGCGCGCGGACCTTGCAGCGCAGCCCGACCTGGGCGTTGTGGGAGAGGAAGCCCTTGCCGGATGAGTCCATGCTGGGGTACTGACGCTGGTTCAGGCCGGTGTGTGCGACGACCGTGCCGTACGGCCCGGCGGGAGCTGCCTGGGCCGGGGCCGCGCCGAGCAGAGTGGTGCCGAGGGCGACGGCCGCGGCGAGCGCGCCTGCGCCGGTGAGGATCTTCGTGCCGCGGGCCGCGGGGGTGCCGGTCATGGACATGGGGCTCTCCTGTTCTTGACGCGCAATGACGCCCATTGACGCGTGGGGGACATTACGCCCGAAGTGCCCTATTAATTCGTCGAAACCACGGTGAGGGAGCCGATCGTGTGATATCGCGGACGGCCTTCCGGCGTGCCCCCCGCCCCCTCCCCCCTCTCCCCCTACGGGGGAGGGGGCGGGGGTGGGTTCGGGGGTGGGGGAGTGCCGCTCCGCCCGCGCGCCTGCCCCGTCGGTCCGCCCGCCGCCCCCAACACCATGCCCGGCCCTCAACGCCATGCCCGGCCCCAACGCCATGCCCCGCCCCCCGGGGCACGGCAGCCCGGGGAGCGGAGCACGTCAGCTACGGCTCACGGCAGGTAGCGCTCGATGGCGGCGGCCCCCTTCTCGTTGATCAGGCGCCGTGCCCATTCCAAGTTCTGGGGGCTGGGCTCACGCCCTGAGGCCCGCACCACATCCTCGGCGTCGAACGGCCGCTCGCCGCCCGTGAACAGCTCTTTCGGCCGCGCCGTGGTCGACCCGTCGTCGTCCTTGCTCACGGATCCTCCTCTTCCGGCCCTTTCGACGCCCGCCTGCTCACGCCTACTCGCGGCCGACGCTCACCTTGGGTCTCTCCATCATGCTGCGGACCCCGCCGGTCCGCACGGCGCTGGTCCGCCCACCGGGACGGGCCCCGCCGCCGAGCGGTGCGGGAAAGCCCTGGTGGGCCCCGGAGAACCGCCGCCCGGGAGCCGACGGGAGGCGCCGGCGGGAGTACCCGTGCCGTCGTTCCGATGCCGACTTCAGGCTCCGGGGGCCGAGGCGCCGGCCGGCTCCGCCGTTGGGCGGTCGGTCGCGCCGGTGGCGCCGCGCGGGCGCGTGAACCACCGGCCCGTGGCGGGGTCGACGAGGACGAAGGCGTCCACCACGGCAGACGTCTGCTGCACCACCACCACGTCCGACGGGCGGTACGCGGGCCACGGCTCGCCGGCCGTCGCCGGAGTGTTCTTGAGCGCCACCGGCGGGGTCAGCGGATTGCCGCACGCGCAGCGCACCCGCGGCAGCCCGTGCGCGTCCACCAGGACCGCGGTCCCGGCCTGGAGCACCGACTGGTAGTCGAAGGGCTCGCCGCCCGCGAAGCCGTGGTTGGTGACCCGGGTGTCCCTGCGCAGCACCACGGGCGTGAGCGCGCGCAGATAGCCGGGCACCGCCGCGTCGTCGACACCCGCGATGTCGCCGAAGGCGGTGGTCTTCGCCCGGTTGACGGTGAGGTGGCGGACCTGCTGCGCCACGTCGCAGCTCGCGGTGCCACGGCGGCCGGCGTACAGGCCGGGCGACGATCCCTGGACGCTGCGGACATCGTCGCTGCCGGGCGGGGCGGCCGGGGGAGCGGACGGCGGGGATGCCCCGGCCGACGCGGCCGTCGAATCCGTGAAGGGGTCGGGTCCTGGCGCCGTGGCCGGCTGGAGCAGTACCTCGCCGGAGCCGGGGAGCGCGCCTTCCCCGTGGTCCGGCCGGGTGAGGAAGACGGTCAGGACGGTCACGGCGGCGAGGACGGCGACGGCCACGGCGAGCCGGGCGGACGGCCACCACCACGGCTGCCGGGCGCCGGGGCCGCGCCCCGCCCGGCCGACGTGGCGGCCCTTGCCGGAACCGGCGCCGCCCCGTCGCCCCGCGGACGGGTCGGCGGGCGGCCCCGTCGGGTCGCTGTCAGGCGGTGGTGGCGAGGTCACGGGCCCTTCTTCCGATCTCCGGCGTCCGACGGGCGAGCCGTTCGGCACAGCGAACTTTGCCCCGGATTGCCGCAGCGCGCACCATTTTCTGCCCGGGATCTGCACCCCTCGCGAGCGGGCGCGACGTCCGTGCCCGCACCGCGCGGCGCCGCATCCGGGCGCTCCGGCCCAGCACGGTGGCGGAACGCGCCCCCGCGCGCCGCATTTCGGCACGTCGGAGCGTTTTCGCAGGTCAGGATAGGTGGCGTAACGTCGCCGAAACATCACGGGCCTAGCGTGGGCAGCCGTCGGACACCGGGTGGGGAGCCGCTGACGCGGGGGCCGCCGCGGTCCGGCCGTCCCTGCTCCCCACCGTGCGGAGATGCGATGACCAGGCCGTCCACCGGCCCGCGACACCCCCAGGAGAGCGCCGGACGACCGCCGTCGCCGGGCCGCCGCCCGCGGGCCGACCGGGCGCGTCAGGTCGCCGAGGTGCTGCGCCACCAGATCGCGTCCGGCGCGTTCCCCTCCGGGATGCTGCCCGACGAGCGCCGGCTGATCGGCGACTTCGGCGTCTCGCGGAACACCGTGCGCGAGGCGCTGCGACTGCTCCGCGACGACGGCGCCGTCGAACGCCGCCAGGGCGTCGGCACCGTCATCACGCACCGCACCTACGAGCACGGCCTGCACCGGCTCACCGGCCTCGCCGAGACGCTGGCCTCGCACGGCGAGGTCGGCAACGAGGTGCGGGCGGCCGAGGTGGTCAGGGCGCCCGCGGACGTCGCGCGCAGGCTCGGCGTGCCCGAGGGCGGGCAGGTGGTGTACATCGAACGGCTCCGCTCGCTGGGCGGGCTGCCGCTCTCGCTCGACCTGACGTATCTGCCGGTCGACATCGGACTGCCGCTGCTGGACGCCGACTTGGCCTGCCGCGACCTGTTCGCGCTGATCGAGCAGTCGCCGGCCGGGCCGCTCGGCTCGGCGAGCCTCGCCGTGCACGCGGTGAACGCCGACGCGCCCACCGCGACGCTGCTCGGCGTGGAGCAGGGCGCCGCGGTGTTCACCGTCGAACGGCTCACCAGGCTGCCCGGAGGGCGCCCCGTCGACCTGGAATTCCTCCGCATCCGCGGCGACCGGCTCGCGTTCCGGGCCGAGTTGGGGCGCGCCGCCGCACCGGAACGCGCGCCGTACGGGGACGGCGGAGGCCACGGTGACTGAGCTGCCGCGGCCCGTCTCCGGGCCGGTCCCGGCGCGGGTTCCTGGCCCGCGCGGGGCGCCCGCGGGGGATACCGGTCACCCCACCCGTGCCACCGTCGCGGTGATGGGCCTGTGCGTGACGCTGGTCGTCGGCATGGTCTCCGCCGTCAACCTCGCCATCCCGGCCCTGTCCCGCAGTGCGCTGCGGCCGTCCGCCGCCGAGGTGGTGTGGGTGGTGGACGGCTACGTCGTGCTCTTCGCCTGCCTGCTCATCCCGGGCGGCGCGCTCGCCGACCGGATCGGCCGCAAGGGCACCCTGCTGGGCGGGATGGCCCTGTTCACCGCGGGGTGCGCGCTGTGTGCGACGGCGCCGGGTGTCGCCGTCGTGATCGCCGGGCGGATGCTCAGCGGGGTGGGCGCGGCGGCCGTGCTGCCCACGACGCTTGCCCTGCTGGTGGACGGCGCGCCGCCGGAGCGGAGGCCCAAGCTGGTGGCGGTCTGGGCGTCGATGACGGGCATGGCGGCGGTCCTGGGCAACGTCGGCGGCGGCGCGGCGCTGGAGACCGGTTCCTGGCGCGCCCTCTTCTGGTGCGTCGTCCCGCCGGCCGTACTGGCACTGATCCTGGTGGCCCGCTGCGCCCCGGCCCAGCCGCCCCGCGACCGCCCGGTGTCCCCGCTGTCGGCCGCGCTCCTGACGGCCGGATTCCTGGCCCTGCTGGCCGGGGTCGTCGCCGCCCCGCAGCAGGGCTGGGGCAGCCCGCGGGTCATCGGCGCGTTCGCCGGCGCCTGCCTGTTGCTCGGCGGGTGGGTGCGGTTCGAGCTGCGGCATCCACGGCCCATGCTCGACCCCCGGCTGTTCACGCTCCCCGCGGTGCGCGCGGGCGCCCTCGGCATGGTGCTGGTCTTCGTCGGGATGTTCGGGCTCTTCTACGTCAACGGCCAGTACCTGCAATACGTGAAGGGGTATTCGCCGCTCGGCGCGGGGCTGCGGCTGCTGCCGATGGCGGCGGCGCTGCTGCTCGCGCCGCGGGCCGCGGTACGGCTCGAAGCGCGGCTGGGGCCGCGCCGGACGGTGGCCTGCGGCCTGCTGGTGCTGGCCGCGGGCCCCGCGATCGTCGCGACCGTCGGCGTGCACACCCCGTACGCGCTCTACGCCCTGGGCGCCACCCTCACCGCCGCCGGATGCGGTCTCGCCACCCCGCTGCTGTCGCACGCCATGCTCTGCGCGCTGCCCGCGCACCGGGCGGGTGTCGGATCCGGGCTGCAGAGCCTGGCCCGCGAACTGGGCAGCGCGCTGGGCGCCGCCCTCAGCGGCACGCTGGTCGCGGCGGTCTTCGTGACCCGGCTGCCGCCGCGGCTGCGCGGCCCGGACGCACCCACCACCGTCGCCGCGGCCGAACGCGCGGCGGGCGGTGCCTCGCACCCGGCCGTCCTGACCGCCTTCACCGACGCGCTCGATGTGACGATGACCGTCCTCACGCTGGTCATCGTGGCGGTCGGCGCCCTGGTGGTCCTCTGGTATCCGGGCGCGGGCCGTGCGGTCAACGAGCGGGCGGGGGAGGGGACTTGAGCCGGGTGCGGCGTGACAGTCCGGGCGGGCCCGGCCTATGCTCACCCGCACGGCATCGCGTGTCGGTCACCGTCCGGGTGAGGCATGGAGGCGCCGTGAGTATGCCTTGCGGAGGCATTCCACCATGTCAGTCGAGTTGAATCACACCATCGTTCACGCCCGGGACAACCGGGAATCCGCCGAGTTCCTCGCCCGCATCCTGGGCCTCGAAGTCGGCCTGGAGGCGGGCCCGTTCGTCCCGGTCGACACCGCCAACGGCGTCACCCTGGACTTCGCCACGGTGCCCGACAGCGCGCTCGCCCTCCAGCACTACGCGTTCCTGGTCTCCGACGCGGAGTTCGACGCGGCCTTCGAGCGGATCAGGCAGGCGGGTCTCACCTACTACGCGGACCCGCAGCGCAAGCTGGTCGGGGAGATCAACCACCATCACGGCGGGCGGGGCGTCTACTTCATGGATCCCGCGGGTCACGCCCTGGAGATCATCACCCGTCCCTACGGGAGCGTTCCCGAGCAGCCGGCGGGGTGAGGTGGCACCGGCCGGGGCTGCGCGCCCCGGCCGGTGTCCGTCCGGCCCGCGGGGCGTCCGGCCGCGGGGTGTCCGGCTACGACGCCGGGATCCTCGTCAGCCGCTCGTGCAGTGTCGCCGCGAACTCCTCGGCCCGCGCCAGCTGGGTGCGCAGGTCCGCCACCCGCCGCTGTGCGGCCTCCTCGAAGCCGCCGACCCGCTCCAGCAGCAGCGTGCGTTCGTCGGCGGGGAGGGGGTCGCCGGAGTCGAGCCGGTCGGTCGCCGCCAGCAGCTCCCGCATCTCGTCCAGGGAGAAGCCGAGCGGCTTCATCCGGCGGATCACCATCAGGCGGGCCACGTCGGACTCGGTGTAGAGCCGGAAGCCGCCCTGGGAGCGCGCGGAGGGGATGACCAGGCCGGTCTCCTCGTAGTGCCGGATGGTGCGCAGCGACAGCTCGGTCCGCGCGGCCACTTCGCCGATCTGCATGTGCTCGCTGCTCACGCGGGCGCCTTTCTCGTCACTCCGGCCGGTGCCGCGGGAAGCGGACGGCCACGATCTCTACCCTAACGTTAGGGTAGGGTGCGGGTCGTGGGGCACGGCTGTGCCGCCTGCACCCGCGGCGGGGCGCGCACGCGACCGCCGCCGTGCCGCGACCCTACCGGGCCCGGTGCCGCGGTCCGTCCGACGTCTTCCGTCCGCCGCCCGCGGGCGATCCGCGGGATGCCGCCCGGTCTTCCGCGCCCTCGCACGCCCCGCGGTGACACCGGGGCTGCCCGAGCACGACAGGTTCCGCTTCCTTGTCCTCCTCCGCCCTGTCCTCCCGCATGCGGCTGCGCGGCAGCCGCCCGCCGTGGCTGTCCCCGAAGGTCTTCCGCACCGAGGTGCTGGCCGGTCTGGTCGTCGGTCTTGCGCTGATTCCCGAGGCGATCTCCTTCTCCGTCATCGCCGGCGTCGACCCGAAGGTCGGGCTGTTCGCCGCCTGCACGATGGCGATGGTGATCGCGTTCGCCGGCGGCCGGCCGGCGATGATCTCCGCGTCCACCGGAGCGGTCGCCCTGGTCGTCGCGCCCGTCGCCCGCGAGCACGGTCTCGGCCATCTGATCGCGACGGTCATCCTGGCCGGTGTCTTCCAGATCGCCCTCGGTGCGCTGGGTGTCGCCAAGCTGATGCGTTTCGTGCCGCGCTCGGTGATGGTCGGCTTCGTCAACGCGCTGGGCATTCTGCTGTTCCTGGCCCAGGTCCCCAACCTGCGCGACGTGCCGTGGGCGGTGTATCCGCTGGTCGTGGCCGGTCTGGCGCTCATGGTGCTGTTCCCGCGGATCACCAGGGCGGTGCCGGCGCCGCTGGTGGCCATCGTGATCCTGACCGTCATCACCGTCGCCGCCGGCATCGCCGTGCCCACCGTCGGCGACAAGGGCAAGCTGCCGTCGTCGCTGCCGGTGCCGGGGCTGCCGGACGTGCCGCTCAGCTGGCACACGCTGTCCGTCATCGCGCCCTACGCGCTGGCGATGGCCGTGGTCGGTCTGATGGAGACGCTGATGACGGCCAGGCTGGTGGACGACCTCACCGACACCCGCTCCAACAAGACCCGTGAGTCCATCGGGCAGGGCATCGCCAACATCGTCACCGGATTCTTCGGCGGGATGGGCGGCTGCGCCATGATCGGCCAGACCATGATCAACGTGAAGAACGGCGCGCGGACCAGGCTGTCCACCTTCCTCGCCGGATTCTTCCTGCTCATCCTGTGCATCGTGCTCGGCCCCGTGGTCTCCGAGATCCCGATGGCGGCGCTGGTCGCGGTGATGGTCCTGGTCTCCTTCGGCACCTTCGACTGGCACTCCGTCAAGCCCGCCACGCTCAAGCGGATGCCGGTCGGCGAGACCGCCGTCATGGTCATCACCGTCGCCGTGGTCGTGGCGACCGGCAACCTGTCCATCGGCGTCATCGTCGGCACCCTCACCGCGATGGCCGTCTTCGCCCGCCGCGTCGCGCACCTCGTCCACGTCACCTCGGTCACCGACCCGGACGGCGGGCAGGTCGTCCACTCCGTCACCGGCGCCCTCTTCTTCGCCTCGTCCAACGACCTGGTCGGGCGGTTCGACTACGCGGGCGACCCGGACGCGGTCGTCATCGACCTCTCCGCCGCGCACGTCTGGGACGCCTCGTCCGTGGCCGCCCTGGACGCCGTCACGGCCAAGTACCGCCGGCGCGGCAAGGACGTGGAGATCGTCGGCCTCAACCCGCCGAGCGCCGCGATGCACGGCACGCTCAGCGGTGAACTCACCGGCCAGGGATGAGAGTTGGCCGCACGGCAGGGGGCGGCCCGCTCCCGCTCCGTCGATACCCGGCCATCAACGTCCTTACGGAGCAGAGCCGGTGTACCGGTGCGTACCGGGCGGACGGGGCGGACGGGGCGGCGCGGGGTAGCAGGATGCCGGGACGTAATGAGAGCGTTACGCAGATGAAGGTGCAGCGTCACAGTGATCCCTGAGGCTCGTGTTGCCGGCCGGACCTAGGTCTTGTCGGTGCACCACCACATCCGGTCCTCCCCCCACAATCCGATCAGGATGGGACCTCTCATATGCGAACACCGCTCAGCCGCGCTCCCGTGCGGCGAGGGCTGCCCCGTGCGCCACTCGCCGCCTCGGAGCCGACCGTGCAGAAGCGGCGGCCATCCGCCGTTACATTTGTCATGTATTGGACAGGGAAGGCGAGTGCAGTGCGGCACCCGTCGATCCCGGACACCGCGCCGCCGTACGCGCAGGCGAGACCGTGCGGGTGACCCCCGCCTCCCCGACGGATCGGTAACGGCCGCAGTTCCCGCTGCGCCACCGATGAACACGCCTTCCGTGCAAGGCAGTTGAGGCGGATCGCTCCGCAGCGCCGGATTCCCGGCGAAGGACCGGTCCGCCCCTGCCCCGTGGCAAGAAAGGACCCTCACCGGTGCTCACTTCGCACCCCGCACACACCCCCGAATCCCCCGTGGCCCTGCTGGACGACGGCCAGGAAGACGGCCCCCACACCCCCACCGCGCCCGACGGCTCGTCGAGCGCCGCCGCGCCGCCCACCACCGGCCACGTCCTCGTCGTCGGCACCCCAGGGCCCCGCATCGACCGGCTCACCCGGACCCTGCGCGCCACCGGCCACGACGTCAGCCACGCCGCGCCGGGCGGGATCGGACGGCAGGTCGGCCAGGCACCGCCGGACGCCATCGTCGCCCTGGACGAACAGCCTGGTCACACCGCTGCCGACGGTCAGGACCACGACCCGCGCGCCGGACTCGACGTCATCCGCGAGATACGCACCGCACCCGCCGGACGGGCCCTGCCGCTCCTCATGGTCACCGAAGCCCCCGGCAGCGCCGGCGTCGTCGACATGCTGCGGCACGGCGCCGACGACTGCATACCGGAAGGCTCCGACCCGGTCGAGCTGTCGGCCAGGATCGAGGCGAAGCTGCGCCGCCTCCCGGTCCCCGTCGAGAACCTGCTGCTCGACCCGCGCACCGGCCTCTACTCCCACCCGCACTTCGTCGACGAACTCGACCGCGAGCTGCAACGGCCCGAGGCGAGCCGGAGCGGCGGCGTGGTCGCGGTGGTCGGCGTGGCCGAGATGCGCGCACTCGAAGCCCGCCTCGGCCCACGGGTGCGCCGGGAGATCGCCGAGCGGCTGGCCGGGGTGGTCAACGGGGTATCCCCGGCTCAAGCGGAGTCGAGAGCGTGGAACGGGCTGGGCAGCTTCTGTGACCGTCTCGGCTGGGACGAGGACGGCCACCTGCTGATGCTGCTGCCCGGAGTCGACGGGGAGACGGCGCGCCGCAGCCTGGAGAAGTTCGCCGCGAGTGTCGCCGGCACCCGGTTCGTCGTCGCCGACGAGAACGTCCGGCTGACCCCGGCCATCGGCTGGCTGCCGCTGGCCGAATGCCCCGACGGCGGCGCGGGACTGCGGCAGGCGGGCGACGCGGTGACGGAGGCGCTGCGCCACCGTGACCTGCGGCCGGTCCGCTACGCCCGCTGGATGCGCGGCAGCACCGACCACCGCCGCCGGCGCCCGCTCGGCTCGCTCATCCGCCCGCTGCTGTCCGCGCTCTCCCCGGCGATCGTCCTGCTCCTCGGCGTCGCGGTGCCCTTCGTGCTCTACCGGCAGACCTACGCGCTGGGCTGGGACCTCGGCTCGGCGATGTACTGGGTGGTGGTCGCGGGACTCGTGCTGTCCGCCCTGCTGATCGTCCTGGAATGCCTCTTCTCGTTGGACGCGCAGGCCAGGCCCGAAAAACCCGGGGCGCCGTACCCGCCGGCCAGCGCCGTCATCGCCGCCTACCTGCCCAACGAGGCGGCCACCATCGTCGAGACCGTCGAATCGTTCCTGCGCCTGGACTACCCAGGCGAGCTGGAGATCGTGCTCGCGTACAACACGCCGCACCCGCTGCCCGTCGAGGACACCCTGCGCGCCATCGCCCGCCGCGACCCGCGCCTGGTGCTGCTCCCGGTCATCGGCAGCACATCGAAGGCGCAGAACGTCAACGCGGCGGTCACCCGGGTACGCGGCGAGTTCGTCGGCATCTTCGACGCCGACCACCACCCGGCGCCGACCGCCTTCCGCGACGCCTGGCACTGGCTGTCGAACGGCTACGACGTCGTCCAGGGCCACTGCGTGATCCGCAACGGCGACAGCTCCCGGGTCGCCAAGCTGGTGGCGGTGGAGTTCGAGGCGATCTACGCGGTCAGCCATCCCGGCAGGACCCGGCTGTACGGCTTCGGCGTCTTCGGCGGCTCGAACGGCTTCTGGCGCACCGACCTGCTGGCCCGCACCCGGATGCACGGTTCGATGCTGACCGAGGACATCGACTCGACGCTGCGGGCGCTCGGCGAGGGCGCCAGGTTCGCCGTCGACCGCACCCTGCTCTCCCGCGAACTGGCGCCCACCACACTCAAGGCACTGTGGAACCAGCGCTCCCGCTGGGCACAGGGCTGGCTCCAGGTCTCGCTCAAACACCTGTGGAGCGGGCTGCGTTCGCCCGCCTTCACCGCCCGCCAGAAGCTCGGCCTGCTCGTCCTGCTCGGCTGGCGCGAGGTGCAGCCGTGGCTGACCCTCCAGATCCTGCCGGTCCTGGCCTACTCCGCCTGGCGGGCCGGCGGCCTGACGCACCTCGACTGGGCGGTGCCGGTCTGCCTCCTGGCCATGCTCCTCACCGTGGCGGCAGGACCCGTGCAGGCGCTCTTCGCCTGGCGGCTCGCGGTGCCCGAACTGCGCGGCCGTAGCCCGTGGTTCTGGTCGTACCTGCTCGTCTCGACCGTCTTCTACAGCCACTTCAAGAACATGGTGGCCCGGCAGGCCCACCTCAAAGAGGCGCTGGGCGACCGGCAGTGGCGGGTCACCCCGCGCGCGGCGGTCAAGGCGGTGGCGCGGCGATGAGCACCGAAACCGCCACCCGCCCCCCGGCGGCCCCGGCGCGCCCGCCCGAGGGCGCACCGGCCCGCAGCCGCGCATCCGACATCGACGGCCTGCGCGGCCTGGCGGCGCTGAGCACGCTGATCTTCCACGTCTGGCAGCAGTACTACCGCTACGACGCGGCCGGCAGCCACCCGCCGGTGGACAACCCGCTGATCGGCGCCGCCTTCTCGTTCGAGATCATCGACCTGTTCTTCGTGATGTCGGCGTACCTGCTGACGCTGTCCTACGCCCGCGCGGCGATCGACGGACGCTCGATCCGGCCCGCCCGGGTCTTCCTCTTCCGGCGCGCGATCCGGATCCTGCCGCTGTACGCCCTCGCGGTGCTCGTGGTCTGGGCGAGCCGCAACCCGACGCTGCCGGGCGACTGGCGTGACCTGGCCGAACACCTCACCTTCACGCACGTCTTCGACCAGCACCGGATCTTCTACACCCTCGGCCCCACCTGGTCACTGTCCCTGGAGGTCTGCTTCTATCTCGTCCTGGTGGCGATCGGGCCGCCGGCGGTACGCGCCTGCCGCCCGCTGCGGCAGCGGCGGACCCGGGTGGCGGTGTGCGCGGCGGGCTGCCTGACGCTGTACGCCGTGCCGTTCGCCTGGATCGCCGTCGCCCACTACGGGTACGGCGTGCCGCACACCGACTGGGCGGTCTACTTCGGCCCGCAGGCCAGGTTCGGCGGCTTCGCGGCCGGCATGGGGCTCGCCGTACTGATGGCCGCGCTGGGGAAGCGGGGCCGCCTCGGCAGGCGCGTCGCGCTGCCGCTCTGCGCCGCCGCCGTCGCCGGTCTGTACTGCCTGTCGCTGTTCTCCACCCCGGAGAACGCCGCCTTCACCTTCTACCACCCGCTGACCTCGGCGCTGTGGCTGCTGCTCCTCTTCGGCACCGTGCACGTACGGCGGAAGAGCTTCTGGAACCGGATGCTGACGGCCCGTTGGCTCTCCGCCGTGGGCCTGGTCAGCTACAGCCTCTTCATCTGGCACGAGCCGGTCATGCTCCAGCTCCACAAGGCGGGACTGCTCCCCACCGACCAGGCGGGCTTCCTGCCGGCGCTGCTGATCGTGGCGGCCGTCGCGCTGCCGGTCGCGGTGCTCAGCTACTGGCTGCTGGAGTACCCGGCGAGCCTGCTGGGCCGCCTCAAGGACTCCCGTGGCCGCCCCCGGGACTTCTACCCGGAGGCGGCCCGCCAGGCGTCGTAGGAACCGGCGTCCCGGACAAGGGAGTTGCGCGCCTCCGGGCCCTGTGAGCCGCAGGGCCCGGAGGCGCGGGTGTCAGGAGGCCGTGCCGGACAGCCCGCCGCGCACCGTACGGGCGGCGGTGACGAGGTTCTCCAGCGAGGTGCGGACCTCGGCCCAGCCGCGGGTCTTCAGGCCGCAGTCCGGATTGACCCACAGCCGCTCGGGGGGAATGGCCTCAAGTCCCTTGCGCAGCAGCGCGGTCACCTCGTCGGCGTCCGGAATGCGGGGCGAGTGGATGTCGTAGACGCCGGGCCCGGCCTCGCGCGGGTAGCCGTGTGCGGCCAGTTCGCGGGCGACCTGCATGTGGGAGCGGGCGGCTTCGAGGCTGATGACGTCCGCGTCGAGGTCGTCGATGGCCTGGACGATGTCGCCGAACTCCGCGTAGCACATGTGGGTGTGGATCTGGGTGTCGGGACGCACCCCGCCGGTGGTCAGCCGGAACGCCTCGGTGGCCCAGGCCAGGTAGCCGGCGCGGTCAGCGGCCCGCAGCGGCAGCGTCTCGCGCAGCGCGGGCTCGTCGACCTGGATCACCGACGTGCCGTTCGCCTCCAGGTCGCCCACCTCGTCGCGCAGCGCCAGCGCCACCTGGCGTGCGGTGTCGGCGAGCGGCTGGTCGTCGCGGACGAAGGACCAGGCGAGCATGGTGACAGGGCCGGTGAGCATGCCCTTGACCGGCCGGTCGGTGACCGACTGGGCGTACGTCGTCCACCGGACCGTCATCGGCTCGGGCCGCGAGATGTCGCCGGCCAGGACCGGCGGCCTGACGTAGCGGGTGCCGTAGGACTGGACCCAGCCGTGCCGGGTGGCGAGGTAGCCGGTGAGCTGCTCGGCGAAGTACTGGACCATGTCGTTGCGTTCGGGTTCGCCGTGCACCAGGACATCGATCCCGGCCTTCTCCTGGAAGGCCAGTACCTCGCGGATCTCCGTGGCGATCCGCTCCTCGTACGCGGCGGAGTCGATCCGCCCGGCGCGCAGGTCGGCGCGGGCCGTGCGCAGCTCGGCGGTCTGCGGGAACGAGCCGATGGTGGTGGTCGGCAGCGGCGGAAGCCCGAGGTGGGAGCGCTGGGCGGCGGCACGGTCGGGGTACGGCGCCGAGCGGTGGACGTCCGCGTCGGTGACGGCGGCGGCGCGGGCGCGTACGGCCGGGTCGTGGGTGAGGGCGGAGTGGGCACGGGAGGACAGGTCGGCGCGGTTGGCGGCGAGTTCGGCGGCGATGGTGTCGGTGCCCTGTGACAGGCCCCGTGCCAAAGTCACCAGCTCCGCGGTCTTCTGCTTGGCGAAGGCCAGCCAGCGGACGATCTGCGGGTCGATGTCGCGTTCGGCGGCGGCGTCGAGCGGCACGTGCAGGAGGGAGCAGGACGCGGCCACGTCGACCCGGTCGGCGAGGCCGAGCAGGGTGCCGAGGGTGGACAGCGACTTCTCCAGGTCGTTGATCCAGATGTTGCGGCCGTTGACCACTCCGGCCACCAGGCGCTTGCCAGGCAGCCCGCCGACGCCCGCCAGCGCGTCGAGGTTGGCAGCCGCCGCGTCGGTGAAGTCGAGCGCCAGGCCGTCCACCGGCGCCTTGGCCAGGATGGGGAGGGCGTCTCCCAGGCGGTCGAAGTAGGAGGCGACCAGCAGCTTCGGACGGTCGGTGAGCGCCCCCAGATCGCGGTAGGCGCGGGCGGCTGCGTTCAGTTCGGCCGACGTGCGGTCCTGCACCAGGGCCGGCTCGTCAAGCTGCACCCAGTCGGCGCCCGCGGCCCGCAGGTCGGCGAGTACCTCGGCGTAGACGGGCAGCAGCCGGTCGAGCAGGGTCAGCGGCTCGAAGCCGGCGTCGACGCCGGGCGCGGGCTTGGCCAGCAGCAGGTAGGTGACCGGGCCGACCAGGACCGGGCGCCCGGTCAGGCCCAGCGCGGCGGCCTCCTTGAACTCGGCGACCTGCCGCGTGGCGTCCGCGGCGAAGACCGTATCGGGCCCCAACTCCGGTACCAGATAGTGGTAGTTGGTGTCGAACCACTTGGTCATCTCCAGCGGCGCCACCTCCTGGTTGCCGCGGGCCATCGCGAAATAGCCGTCCAGTGCGTCGGCGGCCACCGCGTCCCGGTGGCGGGCGGGGATCGCGCCGACCATGACGCTGGTGTCCAGCACGTGGTCGTAGTACGAGAAGTCGCCGGTGGGCACCTCGTCGATGCCGGCGTCGGCCAGTTGCTGCCAGTGGTGGCGGCGCAGCCCGGCCGCCGTGCCGCGCAGCGCGTCGGCGGTGACCTGGCCCTTCCAGTAGCCCTCGATGGCCTTCTTCAGTTCCCGGTGCTGACCCTGGCGGGGGTAGCCGTGCACGGTGGCCCGTGCTGCCGCGGCTGCGGACTTGCTGGTCACGGAACTCTCCTTCGCGAGTGTCTCTCCATGCGACCCCGGTGTGGTCACGGGCGCGAAGGGTGCCGAACCCGGCGGGCGGCGCCCAACGCGCCTGTGCCCGCCTGATTACGTACGCCGACCCGCCCACGAGGTCACCGGGATCACCGCGCACGAGGCCGCGCGCGGGCAGTGGCAGGTCTTCGGACTCACGGGCACGTCTGCCTCGGGCAGACACCTACTGGCCGTCGCTTCCCGGCCCCGTTCGGGGCCAGTGCGTATGACGGCGGTCGTTCCCGTTCACCGCTGCGGGGCAGTCCCGGATTCCCACCGGGTTCCCTCTTGCGACGCGCCTGCCTGGCGGACAGGGCGAACCAGCTGCACCGCCCAGCCTATGGGCTCGGCCGGGTATCCGGACAGTGCCGTTCAGATGCCGGAACGTGAGGTGGGACACCCGCTGCCAGGCAGCAGTCCGACGAGCAGGCCGGCCAGCGCCGCGGCGGTGCCGGTGGCCACCACCGCCGGCCAGCCGCCCGCTGCCCAGGCCAGCGTCCCGCACAGCGACCCGAGGGCGATCCCCAGGAAACGGAAGGTGAAGTAGAGGGTGTTGAGACGGTTGTGGATCGCCGGTTCGAGGGTGAACAGGGCCGCCTGGCAGGCCGCTTGGCTGCCCCAGACCCCGACGTCCAGGACGATCACCCCGGCGGTCAGCCACCACAGATCGCCGCCGCCCGGCAGCAGGAGCAGCCAGCCCGCGATGACCAGGCCGACCAGGGCGGCCAGCGCGCCGCGGCGGCCGATGCGGTCGGCCAGCCGCCCGGCGTACGGCGAGGCGAGCGCGCTGGCCGCGGCCACCAGGCCGAACAGACCGATCCCGGTCGGGCCGAGCCGGAAGTGCTGCTGGAGCAGGAACGTCAGCGTCGTCCAGAAGGCACCGAACGCGATCCCCACCAGCGCGCCGGAGACCGTGATCAGCCGGACCAGCGGGAGGGTGCGAAAGAGCCGCGGGAGCGAGGCGAGCGTGGCGCGGTAGGGGGCGGTGCCGGTCGCGGGGACGGACGGCAGCGCCCGCCGCAGTACGAGGACGAGCAGCAGGGTGAGTACACAGGAACAGCCGTACACGGCGCGCCACCCGGCCAGTTCGGCGAAGGAACCTGAGTAGGCGCGGGAGGCGAGCACACCCACCAGCAGCCCGCCCTGCACGGTGCCGATGATGCGCCCGCGGCCCGCGCCCCGCCCGCCGTCCCCGCCGTCCGCCCGGTCGGCCAGGGCCACCGCGAGCGGCGTGACCAGCTGCGGGACCGGCGACAGCAGGCCCACGGCGAAGCTCGCGACGATCAGGCACCACACCGAAGGGGACACCGCGCACACGGCGAGCGCCAGGGCGGAGGCCGTGCCCAGCCAGAGGATCAGCCGCCGCCTGTCGTGACTGTCGCCCGCCGGTACGAGCAGCAAGATGCCCGCCGCGTACCCGAGTTGGGTGGCGGTGGGGACGGCCCCGAGGGTATCGGGGCCGGCGCCCAGGGACGCCGCCACGGCGCCCAGCAGCGGCTGGTTGAGATAGACGTTGGCCGCCGTGACGGCGCTGGTGGCCGCCAGCAGCCAGATCAGCGCCCGGCTCGGCCCGGGGATCCCGGGCGCGGGCAGCGCCGCCGTGCCGCCGCCGCGACGGAGGCGGGGCCGGTACCTGACAGGGGGAGGGGAGGAGGAATCGCTCACATGACCCGACGCTAAGCCGCCGCCTCCCGGCATACTTTCGTTGTCCTGCCATCGTCTGTCGAGAATGTGCCATGTACGGAAAGAGCGAGCACCGCGACGACTACCAGCACGTTCCGAGGCCGCTCGCCGCGATGGCACGCGACCTCCCGGACGGCCATCACATCCCGCCGCACCACCACCGCCGCGCCCAGCTGATCTACGGCACCACCGGGGCCATCACCGTCGCCACCGACTACGGCCTGTGGGTGGCACCCGCCACCCGCGGCGTCTGGATCCCGGCCGGCCTGACCCACGCGATGACCTGCGCGGGCGCCGTCGCCATGCGCACCCTCTATCTCCTGCCGCAGGCCGTCGGGCAGTTGCCGACGACCCCCACCGTCGTCGCGGTCTCCCCGCTGCTGCGCGAACTCATCGACGAGGCGACCCGCATCCCCCTCGTGTACGACCGCGACGGCAGGGACGGCAAGGTCATGGAGCTGCTGCTCCTCCAACTCGTCCCGCACCCGGTCCCCGCGCTGCATCTGCCGGCGCCGGACGACCCGCGGCTCGACGCGCTCTGCGAGGCGATCCGGCGGGATCCGGGCGACCGCTGGACGACCGCGGACGCCGCGGCCGTCGCCCACCTGAGCCCGCGCACCCTGCACCGCAGGTTCACCGCGGCGACGGGGATGAGCCCGGCCCACTGGGTGCAGCAGGCCAGGCTCGTCCGCGCGGTCACCCTGCTCGCCACGGGCACCCCGGTCACGGCCGTCGCCGCCCGCCTCGGCTACGCCACCCCCAGCGCCTTCATCGCGATGTTCCGCCGCGCCCTCGGCACCACCCCCACGGCCTACTTCGCCGATCGCGCGGGCCAGGCAGCCACCGACGGGCCAGGCGACCGCTGACGGCGGCCTCCGCAAAAATCGTTGGCGCCCCGTCGACGGCCGGGCTACGGTGAAGCCGTTCCGCACGGAGGCCACCGCCCGGCCGCCGTGCCAGGCCGTGAACGGACCAGGAGGTGTGACCGATGACTGTGGTGACAACGGGCGCTGCCCGTACCCGGAAGAGCATCAGTTCCGCTTCCGTGGCCTCCGGCTGAGACTTCGACCCTTTTCTTCCCCCGCGCCGCGCGGGGTGCCGGGGCCGCCCTTGTGAAGGGTTTCCCTTGAATTTCCTGTCTGCTTCACCGGACACGTCGGCCCGCACGCTGTCTTCGTACGGCTGGGACGACGGTTTCGCGCAGAGTTTCCTCCCCCACGCCGGGCAGGGGTACGTGCCCGGCCGCATCATCCGCGTGGAGCGCGGGCGGGTGGACGCCGTCGTGGCCGATGGCGACGGCGTCCGCACCGTCCTGGCCGACACCGCGCTGGTGGCGACCGGCGACCCGATGCGGGTGCCGTGCACCGGCGACTGGGCGCTGATCGACCTGGAGAACGGCCTGAGCGGCGAGCATGTCGACGGTGTCGTACGGGAGTTGCTGCCCCGGCGGACGGCGTTCGTGCGGTCCGCCTCGTCGAAGCGCTCCGAGGGCCAGGTGCTGGCCGCGAACGTCGACACCATCGTCATCTGCGTCTCCCTCGCGGACCAGATGGACCTCGGGCGCATCGAGCGTTTCCTGGCGCTCGCGCTGTCCGGATCCGGCGCGCAGGAGACCGGCGGCCACCGGGAACTGTCCTGGGAAGGCGGCGCCCAGCCCCTGGTCGTGCTCACCAAGACGGACCTCGTCGACGATCCGGACGGTGTCGGGCACCTCGTCGCCGACGCCGCGGGCATCGCACCCGGCGTGCAGGTCCTGGCCGTCAGCGCCGAGACGAGTGAGGGTGTCGACGTACTGGCCGCCGTGCTGTCCGGCGGCACATCGGTGCTGGTGGGACGGTCGGGCGCGGGCAAGTCCACGCTGGCCAACGCGCTCGCGGGCCGGACCGTGCAGGACGTCCAGGCCATCCGGGACCGGGACGGCAAGGGCCGGCACACCACCACGACCCGCGACCTGCTGCCGCTGGCGTCGGGCGGCGTACTGATCGACACACCGGGGCTGCGCGGCGTCGGCATGTGGGACGCGCAGGACGGCATCGGCCGGACCTTCTCGGACGTCGAGGAGCTGGCGCGGGAGTGCCGCTTCCACGACTGCGCGCACGAGGCCGAGCCGGGCTGCGTCGTGCTGGCGGCGGTGGACGACGGGGCGTTGCCGCAGCGCCGCCTGGACAGCTACCGCAAGCTGCTGCGCGAGAACCAGCGGATCGTCGCGAAGACCGACGCCAGGCTGCGGGCCGCCATCCGCCGCGACTGGCGGCAGAAGCAGGCGCTGGGCCGCCACATGATGGAGCGGAAACGCGGGCCCAGGGGCTGAGCGGACGGCCAGGGTGCGACGTCCGATTTCCGCCGGTCGGCGGGGCGCGGGCGGCGCACACTGGACGCCGTGATGGATGACGCGACGCGGTACCGGGCGGTGTCGAGCCGGGACGCCAGGTTCGACGGCGAGTTCTTCTTCGCGGTGACCACGACCGGGATCTACTGCCGGCCGAGCTGCCCCGCGGTCACCCCGAAGCGGGCCAATGTGCGGTTCTACCCGTCGGCCGCCGCCGCGCAGGCCGGGGGCTTCCGGGCCTGCCGGCGCTGCCGCCCCGACGCCGTACCGGGGTCGGCCGCCTGGAACGCCCGCGCCGACCTCGTCGGCCGCGCCGTCCGGCTGATCGGGGACGGCGTGGTCGACCGCGAAGGCGTCGCCGGGCTCGCCAGGCGCCTGGGGTACAGCACCCGGCAGGTGCAGCGGCAGCTGACCGCCGAGCTGGGCGCAGGACCGGTGGCCCTGGCGCGGGCGCGGCGCGCGCACACCGCGCGGGTGCTGCTCCAGACCACCGCGCTGCCGGTCACCGAGCTGGCCTTCGCCGCCGGCTTCGCCAGCATCCGGCAGTTCAACGCCACCATGCGGGAGATCTACGCCGGGACACCGCGCGAACTGCGGGCCTCCGCCACCGCCTGCGCCCGGCGCACCACCGGCCCCGCGCCCGGCGGGATCCCGCTGCGGCTCGCCTTCCGCGGCCCGTACGCGGCCACCGAAGTCTTCGACTTCCTGGCGGCCGGTGCGGTGGCGGGGGTGGAGGAGATCCGCGGCCCGCGCGGCTGCCGCACCTACCGCCGCACGCTGCGGCTGCCGTACGGGACCGCCGTGGCCGAGGCCGACGAGCGCACCGGCCACCCGCCGCGGCGCGGCCCGCGGACCGGACCGGCGTGCCCGCCGCGCGGCGCCAGGGGCGGCTGGCTGGAGGGCCGGCTGCGGCTGACCGACCCGCGCGATCTGGCCACCGCCGTCCAGCGCCTTCGCCGGCTCTTCGACCTGGACGCCGACCCGTACGCGGTGGCCGAACGGCTGGGCACCGACCCGCTGCTCGGCCCGCTGGTCGCGGCCCGCCCCGGACTGCGCTCGCCGGGCGCCGCCGACCCCGGGGAACTGGCCCTGCGCACGGTCATCGGCGGCCCGCCGCAGCGCGCCGCCGAGCTGGTCAAGGCGTATGGAAAGCCGCTGGACGCCGCGGACGGCGGCCTCACCCACGTCTTCCCGACCGCCGCGGAGCTGGCGGGTGCCGCCGTGCCCGAGCCGGTGCGCGCACTGTGCGCGGCGCTCGCCGACGGCAGGCTCGTACTGGACGCGGGCGCGGACCGGGACGCCGCCGAGCGGGCCCTGCGGCAGCTGCCGGGGGTCGGCGCGCGGGCTGCCGCGTACATCAGGATGCGGGCCCTGGGCGACCCGGACGCGGGCCCGGACGGCGCGGCCGGCGCCTGGCGGCCCTGGCGGGCGTACGCCCTGCACCACCTGTGGGCCGCCGGGCGCCTCACGGCGGCGGAGTGGCCCCCGCGCTGCGGTGTCCGTCCCTGACCGGGAGCGGTCGCTACGCGTCCCCGGAATCAGGGGAGTTGAGGGCGATGGCCCCGGCGGGGCAGAGGCCGACGGCCATCCGGGCGGCGGCCAGGTGACCGGGGGCAGGCGCGGGGCGCAGGAGCACCACCAGACCTTCCTCGTCGTCCTGGTCGAAGACCTCGGGAGCCGTCAGGGCGCACATACCGGCGCCGGCGCAGCGCGCACGGTCGACGCTCAGCCGGATCGCTGTCACGGCTGTTCCTTGTCCCAGGTGACGGGCAGGGCGACCACCCCGTAGATGTTGGCGTGTTCGCGCAGCGGCACCTCCTGCGGCGGCACCGCGAGGCGCAGCGAGGGGAAGCGGGCGAAGAGCGCGGGGAAGGCGACGGCCATCTCGACGCGGGCGAGCTGCTGGCCCAGGCACTGGTGGGCGCCGTGTCCGAAGGCCAGGTGCCCGGTGGCCTTGCGGTGGATGTCGAGCCGGTCGGGGTCGGGGAACCTGTGCGGGTCGCGGTTGGCGGCCTGCACGGAAACGGTCACCGTCTCGCCCGCCCTGATGAGTTGACCCGCCACCTCGACGTCCTCCAGCGCCGCCCGCGGAATCGGGTCGGCCACGCTGAGGTAGCGCAGCAGCTCCTCCACGGTCTGCTCGGCGAGCGCGGGGTCGGCGCGCAGGGCGTCCAGTTGGGCGGGGTTGCTGAGCAGGGCGAAGGTGCCGAGGCCGAGCATGTTCGCGGTGGTGTCGAGCCCGGCGGCGAGCAGCACCCCACCCACTCCGGCCAGTTCCTCATCCGTGAGACCTGAGGTGGTGAGATCGCTGAGCAGGTCGTCGGTGGGCTCGGCGCGCTTGGCGGTCACGAGTTCGCTCAGGAACGCTTCGACGGCGGCGTATGCCTCGCCCTTTGCCTCCATGCCCGCGGTCTGGTCGAAGAGGGTCGCCACCTGGCCCTGGAACCGGTCCCGGTCGGCGTAGGGCACACCGAGCAGCTCGCAGATCATGAGCGCGGGCACCGGCCGCGCGAACGCCTCCACCAGGTCGGCGGTGGGCCCGGCCTGTTCCATGGCGTCCAGGCACGCGGTGGTGAACTGCTCGACGCGCTCGGCGAGTTGACGCATCCTGCGGACGGTGAACTTGCCGGTGAGCAGCCGCCGGTAGCGGGTGTGCTCGGGGGCGTCGAGGCCGAGGAAGTCGCCGACCGGGGCCGGCGGCAGCTCGTTCGGCAGGCCCGGCATCGCCATCGGCAGGTGCATGAGTTCGTAGCGCGAGCTGAACCGCGGGTCGGACAGGACCGCGCGGGCCGCGGCGTGCCCGGTGGCCAGCCAGCCCAGGTGCCCGTCGGCGTGGCGCAGGCGGCGCAGCGGCTTCTCGCTCAGCGCGGTGAGTGCGGCGGGCGGGCCGAAGGGGCAGCCGGTGTGCCGGTCGGTGGGCAGCGTGGGCGGCTCTTCGACGGTGGCGTCGGCGGGTGTCGGGTCGTACGGCATGGGGTCCTCCAGAGTGCGGTGAGCGTACTGAAGTGGCAGGTGGCGAAAGGGAGTTACCGCTTGACGCCGGCCTTGGGGCGCACGGGCTCAGGCGCGGCGGATGATGATGTCGCCGGTCGCGGTCCTGGCGTGCACCTCGACGGTCTCGTCGGAGTCCGCCGGCCCGGCGGCGGAGCCGAGCGAGTTGCGTACCGTGCCGTACTTGGGGTGCAGGTCGAGCCAGGCGGCGGTGCCCTCGTGGATGCCCACTTCGAGGTCGCCGACGGAGGTGTGCAGGTCGATCCGGCCGCGGGCGGCGTCGCCGACGCGGATGCGGCCGTTGGCGGTCACCGCGTCGACCCCGGCGTGGGCGACACCGATCTCGATCCGGCCGTTGGCGGCCTTGGCGCCGACGTCGCTGTGCGCGATGCCGACGGTGATGTCGCCGTTGGCCGCGTTGGTCTTCAGGGCGCCGGTGACCTCGCCGATCTCGGTCGCGCCGTTGCCGTTCTTGACGGTCGCCGCGCCGGTGACCGTGCCGACCTCGACCCGGCCCATGCCGGTGACCTCGATGTCCCCGGTCGAGCGGGCCAGGCGGATGTCGCCGGTAGCGGTCCTGAGGTCGGCGCCGGCCGCCTCCTCGACCTGGAGGTCGCCGAGCCCGGTCTTGAGCGTGACGTCCCCGACGCGGCCTTCGCAGTGGAAGTTGCCCATGCCCGTGGTGCCCCGGACTTCGGATCCGGCGGGCAGTTCGATGCTCACCTCGATGGCGCCCGGCTTGCCGAACAGGGACCGCCTCTTGGGTGTCTTGACGGCGAGGCGACCGCCGGAGCAGCTGACCTGGGTCTCCTGCACGGCGCGTACGTCCTTGTCGTCGGAGCCGTTGCGCGGCAGCACCTCGACGACCGTGTCGGTGCGCTTGCCCGCGGTGATGCGGGCGGTGCCGCACTCCAACTCCAGGGTGACGGTGATCGGTTCGGGGGTCTCGTAAGAAGGCATGGCGCTTCCGTCCTCTTGGCTCAGGTGGTTGATCCCGCTGGTGAGGCGGGTGAGAAGTGACGTCGGCGGGATCGGCGATCCGCCGGTGAAAGGGGGGTGGGGTCAGCGGACCCAGCCGGTGAAGCCCCGGCCGCCCGATTCCTTGCCGCGGCCCTGCGGGTTCGCGCGCTGCCCGCCGTCGAGGGTGGTGGACACGGCCCGCACCAGCCAGGCGTTGACCGACAGGCCATCCGCCGCCGCGGCGTCCTCGGCGCGGGCCTTGAGGTGGGCGGGGAGGCGGAAGTTGATCCGCGCCATGGTGCCGTCGTCGGTGTCGGCGGACGGCGGCAGCACGGTCGCGGCGGGTTCGTCGACCGGCTCCCGCGCCTCCCGGAACGGCTCGGGGGCGGGCGGCGCCGTCACCACGAACTCCGGGTCGATTCCGCGCAGCCGCACGTCGACCGAGCCGGGCGCCAGCTCCCGCGTGACCTCGACCATGGCGGCGGACAGCGCGTTGAGCAGGGTCAGCCGGGTGGCGGATTCCAGGGGGGCGGTGAGCCGCTCGGCGAGGGCGCGGGCGTCGTCGCCGCCGGCGTCCGCGGCGACGGCCAGCTCTTGCCGGAGGTTGTCGACGTAGGGCGTGAGGTCCATGGTGCCATCATGGCGCATCGATGGCGCCATGGCTAGCCGTGGCGGCGTCTTTCTGGTGCATACGCCGCTGACCTGGGGTTTCTTCGGTGAATTGGTGTGTCATGGTGCCGCGTTGGCGGTGTGATGGCTTGTGGCGGCGCCATCGCGATGCCACGGTAACGCCATCGGGGTGACGGGCTGGCGCCACCAGGGTGAGGGCTGGCGTCATCGAGGCCGAACGGCGACCCGAGTCCGTCGCACGTGAACGGCGCCCGCCACCGGGATCACGCCCACCCCGCGATGACCACACCCGCCCAGGCTCCCGCCACCAGCAGGCAGGCCAGAAGTTCGATCAGCACGCTCAGGCCGACGGCGCGCAGGGCCGTGCGGGTGGCGGCCCAGGCGTCGCCGTGGCTGCCGAGCCGGACCCGCTCCAGCAGGTAGTGCGCGCCGATCGCGAACAGCGGGGCGCCGATGAGGGGGATCAGGAAGAAGCCGACGATCCCGGCGGCGCCCGCGGCGAACAGTGTCCGGTACGGCGTGCCCGCCGCCCGCAGGTTGCGGGTGGGCAGCAGCCATTTCAGGGCCTGGTTGAGCAGCAGCACGGCGGTCGCGGCGATCAGCACCGTCCAGGCGGCCGACGACTGCTCGGTCATCGCCCACCACAGCACGCCCGCCCACACGATCGGCGGCCCGGGGACGCCGGGAATCAGCACCCCGAACAGCCCGAGCAGCAGGACAAGTCCGACCGCGACCAGCTGCCACGCGCTCATGCGCCGGCCTCACTCCGTCCGCCGGCCGCCGGGCACGTCCGGCGCAGCGCCTTCCCGGTCACGCCCGGCACACCGCACGCTCTCATGGCCCAAGCCTGCCGGACGCGGCCCGCCCGCGCTTCCCGGGCGGCCGTCCCTGCTGTGGCGGGTGCCGCACCCTCAGCGGGACAGCCACCCCCGCTCGTACGCCTGCCAGCCCAGCTGCATCCGAGTGGTCACACCGGCCAGTTCCATCAGGTTCCGCACCCGCCGCTGGACGGTGCGCAGGCCGAGGCCGAGCTGTTTGGCGGCGCTCGCGTCCGTCAGCCCGGCCAGCAGCAGGGACAGCACTTCGAGGTCGGCGCCGTCCGGGTGGCCCGGATGCTCCTCGTGACAGGCGCGGTCGGCGGTGAGCCGCAGCGGCACGGCCTGCCGCCAGACCGCCTCGAACAGGCCCAGCAGGCATTCCAGCAGCCCGCTGCCGTGCACCACCAGCGCAGCCGGTTCGGCCAGCGCGGCGGCGCGGGGGGTGAGCGGCACCATCGCCAGCGCACGGTCGGCGATGACCAGCTTGGTGGGCACCTCGTCCACCGCCCGTACCCGCTCCTCGCGCCGCAGCGCGGCGGTCAGGCCCGCGAGGCCGTCCGGCGCGGACAGCACACCCCGTTCGATGACCACGCGGTAGTCGACGCCCCGCTCGGCGGCCCGCTCCTCGGCGTCGTTCTGCACGCCGGTGACCGCCGTCGGTGTGCTGGTGACCAGCGCGCAGACCTCTTCCGCCGCACCGAGCTGGAGCTGGAGGAAGCGGTGGGCCACCGCACCCGCCCCGGTGACCACCTCCACCAGGTCGTGCACGGCGGGTTCGGTGGCCTGGCCCCTGAACTCCTCGGCGAGCACCGCGGCGGCCAGCTCCGCCCGGTCGAGTTCGTGCCGCTGCTGGGTGAGCAGGGCGCCCAGTGCCACGGCGGGCGGCGCGGCCACCCAGCGGCCCGGCCGGGTGGACGACGGGGCGGCGAGGCCCTGCCGTTCCAGGTGGCGCAGGGTGCGGACGGTGTCGTCCTCGGTGAGCGCCAACCGGGCCGCCAGGTAGGGGACTTCGGCGGCGCCCAGGCCGACCAGCGCCCGATAGGCGGTCTCCTGGGCCTCGTCGAGACCTATCGCACTGAGCATCCGATGCCGCCCTCTCCCCATCTGCCGTCCCGCTGCCGCGCGTTGACCTGGCCGCCGCACCGGCCCGGGAGCTGGCGGGAAGGAGCCACGGCGCAATCCCGCCGCGGACATCATCCCCGCGGCCCCCCGCGCTCTGCCAGGGTGTCGGCACCGCAGCAGCAGTCGGCACCAGTTGGGGATGGGGATGGCAATGCGTTCTGGCTCGTCGAACGGCTCGTTCCGGTGGCGAAGACGGCAGGGGGACGACACCGACGCACGGAACGGTCCCGGCACCCGCACACGGCGGCGCGGCCGGGCCGCCACACGTACCGGCCTGGGGGCGGCCGTCGCCGTCGCCCTGG
Source organism: Streptomyces sp. NPDC048644 (assembly GCF_043199105.1). NCBI lineage: Bacteria > Bacillati > Actinomycetota > Actinomycetes > Kitasatosporales > Streptomycetaceae > Streptomyces > Streptomyces sp. NPDC048644. The sequence goes on along the minus strand of NZ_JBICVO010000003.1, from coordinate 593,903 downwards.
CCACCGCTCTGGCCGTGCCGTCCCAGGCGCAGCCCGCGGCCGGTACGCACACACCACGGACGACGGAAGCGCGGCCGGTCACCGGCGACCGGGCGCCCGTCGGCAAGGGCGCGACCGCCGCCACCGTCACGCTGGTCACCGGCGACCGGGTCCAGCTGCGCACCGACGCCAAGGGCCGCAGCAGCGCCTTCGTACTGCCCCGCGCGGACGGCAGCCGTCCGTCCGTGCAGACCCGCCAGTCGGGCAAGGACCTGTACGTCTACCCGGACACCGCCGCCGGGGCGCTGGCCCGCGGGCGGGTGGACGAGGAACTGTTCAACGTCAGCGGCCTCGTCCGGCAGGGCTACGACGACGCGCACCGCAGCGCGTTGCCGCTGATCGCGACGTACGGCGGCGCGGTCGACGTGACCCGCGCGGTGCCCGGCCTGCCGCGGGGCGCGAAGCGCGGCAGCGTGCTCGGCGTCATCGACGGAGTCGCGCTGTCCGCCGACAAGAAGCGGGCAGGCGACTTCTGGCAGGACCTCGGCGCCGGCCGGGCACGCGCCGCGGGCGGCCTGCGCAAACTCTGGCTCGACCGGAAGGTGCACACCACGCTCGACCGGTCGACGAAGCAGGTCAACGCGCCACGGGCCTGGGCCGCCGGGCTCGACGGCAAGGGCACCGACGTCGCGGTCCTTGACACCGGCGTCGACGCGGAACACCCCGACCTCAAGGGCCGGATCACCGGCAGCAAGAACTTCACCGACGACGCGAGCATCGACGACGTGCAGGGACACGGCACGCACACCGCGTCGACGGTCGGCGGCAGCGGCGCGGCGAGCGACGGCAAGAAGAAGGGCGTCGCGCCCGGCACCGGGCTGCTGATCGGCAAGGTGCTCGACGACACCGGCTCCGGGGCCACGTCGTGGATCATCTCCGGCATGCAGTGGGCGGTGGACCAGCACGCCGACGTCGTGTCGATGAGCCTGGGCTCGCCCGAAGCCACCGACTGCACCGACCCGATGGGGCAGGCGGCGCAGGAGTTCGCCAAGAACACCAAGACCCTGTTCGTGGTCGCGGCGGGCAACGCGGGCCCCGCCAAACCGTCGGTGTCATCGCCCGGTTGCGCACCCGGCGTGCTGACCGTCGGGGCCGTCGACCGCGACGAGAGCACCGCGCCGTTCTCCAGCCGGGGCCCGGTGCTCACCACCCACACCCTCAAGCCGGAGATCGCCGCGCCCGGCGTCGGCATCTCGGCGGCCTCCGCCGGTGGCCGCGGTGCCCTCGCCTACCGCGCCATGTCCGGCACGTCGATGGCCACCCCGCACGTCGCGGGCGCCGCGGCCGTGGTGCGCCAGGCGCACCCCGACTGGACGGCCCAGCAGGTCAAGTCGGCCCTGGTGTCCTCCGCGCAGAACGGCGCCGGCACCCGTGAGGCGAAGGCGTTCGGCGGCGCCGACGAGATCGGCGCGGGACGGCTCGACGTGGCCGCCGCCGCGACGCAGCCGGTGCTGGCGGCCCCCGCCGTCCAGGGCGGGGACTTCAGCTGGCCGCAGGACCCGTCCGACCGCACGTCCGTCGACGTCCCGTACACCAACACCACGGACAAGGACGTGCAGTTGAAGCTCACGGTCGGCGAGGTGCAGGGGAACGACGGCAGCACCGTCACCTCCACCCCCGCCCGGCTCGGCGCGTCCCGCGTCACCGTGCCCGCCGGAAAGACCGTCACCGTGCCGCTGCAGCTCGACCCGTCCGCGCACCTGACGAAGGGCCAGTACGGCGACCTCAGCGGCCGGGTGCTGGCCACCGCCGCGCACGGGGTGCGGGTGACGGTGCCGTTCACCCTGTACGTCCAGCCGGAGACCGTCACCCTCCGGGTCAAGATGACCGACCGGGCGGGCACACCCGCGGCCGGTGCCTCCTCGCTCGACGTGGTGTCCACCGACACCGCGACCGGCGAGCGGCGGGTCAACGACGGCGCGGCCGAACAGCGCTTCCAGCTCCGGCCCGGCGCCTACCTCATCAGCGGATTCGTCGAGACCGGCGACGCGTCCCTCAGCTACCTCGCGCACCCCGAGTTCCGCCTGACCAAGGACACCACCCTGGTCCTTGACGCCCGGCAGGCCCACCGGCTGACGGTCCGCACCGACCGCGCCGGCGAGGCACGCAGGACCGTCCTGTCCTACGGCCGCTGGTGGGACGACACCTGGGTGACGGCAGGCACCGCGAGCACCACCAAGGCGGGACAGGAGGTCTACGCGGCGGTCAACGGCCGTGCCCGCAAGGGCGGTTACGAATTCAGCAGCAATTGGCGCACCTACGGGACGGACGCCGCGAAGGGCACCGGCCACGGCTCGGCCGCCGGGCAGCCGTACGTCTACAACCTGACCTTCCCCGAGGACGGGCCGGTCGGCTCCGCCCGCACCTACCGGGTGCGCGACAAGGGCCTGGCCGCCGTACGGACCGACTACCACGCCCTGGGCAAACCGGCCGACTACCTGGACCTGCTGGCGATCCGCCCCGCCTGGAACCCGCAGGACCAGGTGGACGTCGGGCTCTTCGACCCGGTCCATGTGCCGGGCACCCGCACCGAGCTCTACACGCCGGGCACGTCCTGGCAGCACTCGGTCCTCACCTCCATGCCGTTCGGCGCCCTGCTCACCGACCGCGACCGCAGCTACCGCGCGGGCGAACAGCGCACCGACGAGTGGTTCGGCGGGGTGCTGCGGCCCACCGCACCGCTGAACGAGGACGGGTCGTTGCAGCTCGCCGCCGAACGGCAGGGCAACCTCATGGGCTTCGGCCCCGGATTCTGGAACGACGGCTCGGGCGACCACTGGTCGCCTGGCGCCTCCTTCGGCGACATCGGCAACCTGGAACTGCGCCGCGACGGCAAGGTGGTCGGCACCAGCTCGTTCCCGAACGGCGTATTCGAGGTACCGGCGGAAGAAGCGGCGTACACGCTGCGGCGCGACACCCAGAAGATCCCCACATCGGACCGCAACTGGCTGCGCTCCCAGGAGACTTCCACCACCTGGACGTTCCGCTCCCACCTGGAGGAGGACGTGGAGTCCCGGGGCCTGCCGCTCCTGTTCCCCGACTACGGCGTCCCGGAGGACGGCAACAACACCCTGCCCGCCACCGACGGCCAGCAGATCACCCTCGCCGCCGACGGCCACGCCGGATACACCCCGGGCGACCTCACCAAGGCCGCGCTGTCCTACTCCTACGACGGCGGAAAGACCTGGACCGCCGCCCCGACCGCACAGCACGACGGCACGTGGAAGGCCACCGTCGACCACGCCGGCGCGACGGGCAAACAGGTCACACTCAAGGCCGAACTGACCGATTCCCACGGCAACGCGGTCAGCCAGACCGTGGTCCGCGCCTATGACGTGCGCTGACCTGTGAACTCCGCCGGGCGGCCACCTGTGGGGGTGGCCGCCCGGCGGAATGCGCCTTCGCACCCCGTTTCCCGGGCCGCCCCGCTGTGCAGAATCCGTCCATGAACCAGCAGGGTGCACGACGTGGCCACGAGGACCACTGGTGGCGGCAGCTGTACGGCGAAGCCGACACCGGCAGGGAAGCCGCCGCCCCCGGAGCCCCGAACGGCCGCGCCCCGCACCCGCCGCCCCGCGACACCGGTCCCGGAAAATCCCCCGACACCCTGGACGAACGGGTCAACTCCGCACTCCGGACGGTCGGTTGCCCACCGCGACCCGCCCCGCCCGCACCCGTCGCATCCCGGGCCGCTCCGGCCCGAGCCGCCTCCGTCTCCGCCCCCTCGACGCCCGACGCCCCGCCCCCCGACGTACCACCGCCCCCGGACACCCCCGCACCCCCTGCCGACGACGAGCCCACCACCCGCATCCGGCGTACCGCCACCACCACCCCACGCGACGCCGTCGCCGCCCCGCGGGCGAGCCCGCTCCCCGCCCCTCGCGGCGCGCCGCCCCCGCACCCGGCCGTCGGCTTCATCGGGGACCGGCCGCCGACCTACGCACCCGAGCCGGTGGCGCTGCCGCCCGCCGACCCGGAGGCGCTCGGCGAACTGGTGCCCGACACGGTCCTGGACGGCGCCCAGTACGGCTCGCTCACCCTCAGAGCCGCGTCGCAGCGCGGGGACTCCGCCCGCTACCGGGGCGAACCCCGCCGCGACGCACTGCTCATCTCCCGCTTCGGCACCGGCCGGCACACCCTGATCCTGGTCGCCGTCGGCACCGGCACACCCGCTGTCGCCGGCGCCCACCGCGCCGCGCACGACGCCTGCGCCTGGATCGGCGGCGCGGTCGGCCGCAGTTGCCCCCATCTGGCCGATGACCTGCGCACCGACAACCGCAGCGCACTCAAGTCCGGGCTGCAACGGCTCACCGACCGCGGCTACGGCAGGCTGCGGTCCCGCGCCGCCGAGCTGGACCGCGCCCCGCAGGAGTACACGGCGTCGCTGCGCTGCCTGCTGCTGCCCGCCGACCCGGAGTGCCGGCTGCGGGTCTTCTTCGGCGTGGGCGAGGGCGGCACCCTACGGCTGGACGGCGACGGCTGGCAGGACCTGGAGCCCACACCCTTGGACCCCGGGGCGCCGCCCGCCGAAGACCCTTCCTCCGGCGCGCCCGAGCCCGCGCGCCCCGACCCGTTCGTCTTCGGCACCGTCACCGCCCGCCGCGGCGACACCCTGCTGCTGTGCAGCGCCGGTCTCGCCGAGCCGCTCGCCGACGAGCCCGCGTTCGCCTCCCGCCTCGCCACCGACTGGTCGGCCCCGGAACCGCCCGGCCTCACCGCCTTCCTCGCCACCGCACAGATACGCGTCAAGGGCCACGCCAAGGACCGCACCGCCGTCACCGTGTGGGACACCTAGGGCCGCCCGATCCGAACGAGAGGCTCTGGTCAGGGAACGACGGCGACGCCATACGGGTGAGCCGCCCCGGCGCGGGTACCAGGCGATGGCGGGCGGGCCGCGCGGCCAGCGGAGGCGGAGCGCGGGCGCTCGTGGGTTGATGAGGAGGGAACCGCCCACCGAAGGCGTCGAAGGAGCGAGCGCGACATGGCGAAGCAGACCGTGGCCGAGCAATTCGTGGACATCCTGGTGCGGGCCGGCGTACAGCGGCTGTACGGGGTCGTCGGCGACAGCCTGAACCCCGTCGTCGACGCCATCCGCCGCACCCCAGACCTCGACTGGATCCAGGTCAGACACGAGGAGACCGCCGCGTTCGCCGCCGGGGCCGAGGCGCAGATCACCGGCAGACTCGCGGCCTGCGCCGGTTCCTGCGGGCCGGGCAACCTGCACCTGATCAACGGCCTCTACGACGCCCACCGGTCCATGGCCCCGGTGCTCGCCCTCGCCTCGCAGATCCCGTCGAGCGAGATCGGCACCGGCTACTTCCAGGAGACCCACCCCGACCGGCTGTTCGCCGAATGCAGCCACTACAGCGAGCTGATCTCCAGCAGGCAGCAGATGCCGCGGGTCCTCCAGACCGCCATCCAGCACGCCGTCGGACAGAGCGGCGTCTCGGTCGTCTCGCTGCCCGGCGACATCGCCGCCGAGGCCGCACCCGACCGCGCCGTCGAGCACGCCCTGGTCACCTCGCGCCCCTCGGTGCGCCCCGGCGACGCCGAGATCGACCGGCTGGCCGAGATGATCGACGCGGCCGGCAAGGTCACCCTGTTCTGCGGCAGCGGCACGGCGGGCGCGCACGCCGAGGTGATGGATTTCGCCGAGCGGATCAAGGCCCCGGTCGGGCACGCGCTGCGCGGCAAGGAGTGGATCCAGTACGACAACCCGTACGACGTCGGCATGAGCGGCCTGCTGGGCTACGGTGCGGCGTACGAGGCGACCCACGAGTGCGATCTGCTGATCCTGCTCGGCACGGACTTCCCGTACAACGCGTTCCTGCCGGACGACGTCAAGATCGTCCAGGTCGATGTACGCCCCGAACACCTGGGCAGGCGCTCCAAACTCGACCTCGCCGTCTGGGGAGACGTCCGCGAGACGCTGCGCTGCCTGACACCCAAGGTGCAGATCAAGTCACAGCGCACCTTCCTCGACCGGATGCTCAAGAAGCACGCCGACGCACTGGAAGGCGTGGTCAGCGCCTACACCCGCAAGGTCGAGAAGCACATCCCGATCCACCCCGAATTCGTGGCGTCGGTCCTGGACGAAGAGGCCGCCGACGACGCGGTGTTCACCGTCGACACCGGTATGTGCAACGTCTGGGCGGCCCGCTACCTGAGCCCCAACGGCCGTCGCAGGGTGATCGGTTCGTTCACCCACGGATCGATGGCGAACGCGCTGCCGCAGGCCATCGGCGCCCAGTTCATCGACCGCGGGCGGCAGGTCGTGTCGATGTCGGGCGACGGCGGATTCACCATGCTGATGGGCGACTTCCTGACCCTGGTCCAGTACGACCTGCCGGTCAAGGTCGTGCTGTTCAACAACTCATCGCTGGGCATGGTGGAGCTGGAGATGCTGGTCGCCGGCCTCCCCTCGTACGGCACCACCAACCACAACCCGGACTTCGCGGCGCTCGCCCGTGCGGCCGGCGCGCACGGCGTGCGGGTGGAGAAGCCCAAGCAGCTGCGCGGCGCGCTGCGGGACGCGTTCGCGCACAAGGGCCCGGCGCTGGTCGACATCGTCACCGACCCCAACGCGCTGTCCATCCCGCCGAAGATCAGCGCCGAGATGGTGTCCGGCTTCGCGCTGTCGGCCGGCAAGATCGTGCTGGACGGCGGAGTCGGCCGGATGCTCCAGATGGCGCGCTCCAACCTCCGGAATATTCCCCGGAGATGACATCCCGCCATACGGCATCCGGCCTGCTGATGGCCGGATCCGGCGCCCTTCCACATGCCCCGGGGCCCGCCGCGGCGGAACCTTGAAACGGCAAGCATGTCGCCTTGCCCCGTGGGCATGCATCACCGTGAGGCTGTTCGAGAGAGCGGTCCTGAGGGGACGTTCGGGGCGGGGGAGATGATGCGGCAGCCTGTGTGGCGCCAGGAGCGGGACGGACGGGAACGGACGACCGGGGGGAGCCGGGGGACGGCAGTTGCCGCATGCGAACCGTGGGTGATGGAGTGCAAGGTCCAGGAAGCTGACCTGAGCGCGGTGGCCGACGTACGCAGGGAGCTACGCCGGATGCTGAGCCGCTGGGCCGCACCGTCGCACGGCGATATATCGGACATCGCGTCGTTATTGATCAGTGAGTTGGTCACCAACGCCCTCGTGCACACCACGGGCGGCGCCGTCGTCACCGCGACGGTCACCGACCGGCTGCGCGTCGAGGTCCGCGACTGCGCCACCACCCGCCCGGAGCCGCGGGCGCCGACCGGTGACGGTACGTCGGGCCGTGGCCTGTTCCTGGTCCGCACCCTCGCCGACGCCTGGGGCGTACGCACCCACGGCCTCGGCAAAAGCGTCTGGTTCGAGCTGGGCGGACCGGCCTGACCCGGTGACGTGAGGCCGGGCGGGCCCGCCGTATCTCAGCCGAACTGCCGCTCGATCGCGGCGAGTTTCTCCTCCAGGGAGTCCAGCCGGGGGAGGGTCTGGGTGTCGTCCTCCGCCGTGAGGTCGAAGGACTGCGGACGGGGGGCGGCGGGGTCGCCATCGGCGCCGCTCACCGCCTTGAGGGCAGGCCGGGAACGCAACGGCAGTTCCCCCGCGGGCAGCGAGGGCGGTCCGTCGGTTATGGCGGGGTCAGGACCCGGCACGTCCGCGGTCGCGGTGGCCGTCGCCCCCTGGGGCACCGCCAGCTGACGCCCCTGCCTGCCGACGCCCCAGGAGCGGTGCTGCCGGTTGATGGCCTTGATCCTGGCCCGGTCGAGCTTGCCCTGCTCCCGCCTGCGCAGCCGGTTCCGCTCCTTCTCCTTGCGGTCCTCCCTGACCTCTTCGACGGCCTCGTCCAGCGACCGCACCCCCTCCAGCAGCATCAGCGACCAGGCGGCGAAGGTCTCCCGAGGGGCCCGCAGCCAGCGCACGATCCGGATCTGCGGCAGCGGGCGGGGCACCAGACCCTGCTCGCGCAGCGCCGCCCGCCGGGTCTGCTTCAGCGCCCGGTCGAAGAGCACCGCGGCCGACAGCGACATCCCGGCGAAGAACTGCGGCGCGCCCGCGTGGTCGAGCCCCCGGGGCGCGTGCACCCAGTTGAACCAGGCAGCCGCACCGGCGAACGTCCACACCAGCAGACGCGAGCCGAGCGCCGCGTCACCGTGGCTGGCCTCACGCACGGCGAGCACCGAGCAGAACATCGCCGCACCGTCGAGCCCGAACGGCACCAAATACTCCCAGCCTCCGGAGAGGTTGAGGTTCTGCACACCGAAGCCGACCAGACCGTGGAAGGACAGCGCCGCGGCGACCGCGGCACAGCAGAACAGCAGCAGGTACGAGGCCATGGCGTAGACGGCTTCCTTGCGGCGCCTGCGGTCCTCGCTGCGCTCCCAGGAGTCATCACCGGACGGACGGCCCGCCGAGCGCCTGCCGCGCGCGACCACCGCGACAGCCACCAGGATGCCGACGAGCAGCAGTGCCGCCGGAACCAGCCAATCCAGCGATATGTCGGTCATTCTCATTCCGGGATTCCTTGCCTCGCGTTCCGCGCTTCCGCGCGCCATTCTGGCGGAACGCCCGGCCGGTACAGGGGGATTCGGCACAAGAGCACGCCAATGAGCGCGATGAAGCGGGCATGCACCACTTTGGCGTCGAACTCCTGGACGTGACAGGCGAGTTGAGTTCGAAGGAAGTCACCCTGACGGGTGGGTGCGTGGGCCGCCCTGGCCCCCGGTCCCACGCCTCAGCCGTACGGAACCACCGCCACAGGACAGGTCACGTGATGGATGGCGGCGTGCGCGACGGGACCGATACGGGGTGCGGGAAGCAGGTGGTGCAGCCGCCGGCCGACCGCCACCAGCTCGGCTCCGGCAACGGTCCTGACCAGGGCGTGCGAGGGGCTCTCCGGCAGCACCGTCAGCTGGAGCGGTACGTCGGGGAAGCGCTCCCGCCACGGAGCCACGGCCTGGTGCAGTTCCTTCTCGGCGTCCTTGGTGACCTCCGCCGCGACGTCGGGCTCGATCCCCCAGGGCACGTAGGCGTGGACGGGAAGCGGGCGTCCGTGCAGGACCTGGAGCGGAATGCCGCGGCTCGCCGCGGCGTCGAAGGCGAAGGTGAGCAGCGCGTCGCACGGCCTTTTGAGGCCGACGCAGACGACGACTCTCGGCTCGGACGGCTGCGGCGTGCCGCGCGCGGATCCGGTCCGTGCCTCCTCCGCCGCTGCCTCCGCCGACCAACTGCCGCGGACCAGCACGACGGGCCGCTCCGCCCGGCCGATCACGTCCCAGCCGACATCGCCCAGCACGTAGCCCTCCCACGCCGTGAGGGCGCGCGATCCGAGTACCACCATCCGCGATGCGTCCGCCGCGTGCAGCAGGGCAGGCACCGCTTCGGATCCCACCAGTTCCTCCATGATCCCGAGGCCGGGGTGGCGCGTACGTACCTCTTCCACGGCCCGGCGCACGATCTGCCGGGCGCCGGCGTTCTGATCGCGCTCCGGGGGTGTGTCCTGGGCCTCGGCGGCCAGCAGGATCCAGGCGTGCAGCAGCCGCAGCACCACCTGGCGCCGGTCTGCCTCATCGGCCGCCCACCGTGCCGCGGCAAGGCTCTCCACCGACCCGTCGAGGCCCACAGCGATCGATTCCGGCTCCATGGCGTCCTTCTTCCGGTACAGGGCGAGGAGCGCAGGTCCCGGCGGACCCGCCCCGGGCACGTCAAGACTGCGCGTCGTCCCGCCCGGTGCTCAATGAGCCGACCAGCGCCGCCGGGGACCGAACGGCCCCTCCGGCCGACGGCCGTCCGGCCCCTCGGACGCGTCGTTCCGCGCCCGCGCTCACCCCCGCTGCGGCACGATGGCCACGGGGCACGCCGCATGAAAGAGCGCGGTACGGGCCACCCGCCCGAGGTGCGGGCCGCCGTGAGCGCGGGGATGTCCGCCGATGACGAGGACATCCGCGGTGGTCGAGCGGTGCATCAGCACCTTGTGCGCGGGCCCCTCGACCGCGAGGCGATGCACCGGTACCTCGGGCTGCTCGCCTGCCACTTCGTCGCGGAGGCCGTCCAGCAGCCGCCAGGCGTCCTGCTCGTGGCGGCTTCGGGCCTCCCGGTGGGGCGACGGGCCACCCGGCTCGTGCGCGGGGTGCTGCCAGGCGTGGACGGCCTCCAGCGCACAGCCGCGGGCCGCCGCCTCGCGCACGGCGAAACGCGCCGCGTCCGGCGACTCGGCCGCCTTTTCCATACCGAGCAGCACACGCGCGTGCGCCCCCGCGATGCCGGCGGGCTCCCCGCGCACCACGACCACCGGGCACGGCGCCCGGCCCGCGACGGCCAGGGTCACCGAACCCAGCAGCACCCCGGCCATCTTGCCGCGCCCCCGCCGGCCGAGCACCAGTACCGAGGCGTGGTGCCCTTCCCCGAGCAGGGCCGTGACCGGGTCGGCGGCGAGTACCTCCGTCGCGACCGCGAGGTGGGGGTGCCGGCGGCGGGCGCGTTCGGCGGCGGATCGCACGATGTCATCCGCCAGCACCTGCTCCGTGGGGCGCAGCGGACCCCGGTCCTGTGCCCCGCCCTCGTACCGTTCCCACAGGGAAGCGTGCACGATCCGGAGCGTCGCCCCGTGGCGTGCCGCTCCGTCCGCCGCCCAGTCCAGCGACCGCACAGCGGTATCCGATCCGTCCACTCCCACGACCCATGGGCGCTCCATGGCCCTCACCTCCGCTCACGCACCGGCATCCGCCGAATCGGAAGCCGTGCTGCCGATCGTGAGCGTCAGTGATCGCGATCTGTGGGAGGTGCGGCCCCGGAGACGTCCGTGTGCGCTCAACGGCGACGGCCACGGGGCCGGTGGCAGCGGCGGCTGCGGGGAGGGGCGCCGCTGCCGCCTACCAGGTGGCGGGCAGGTGCAGCGGGCTCCGGGTGATGGTGCCCAGACGCCACTCGACGGCGTCGTCCGATGTGGTCAGGCGCAGGCCGGGGAGGCGGGCGGCGAGGCGGTGCAGGCCGAGGTGCAATTCGGTGCGGGCCAGCCAGGTACCCGGGCAGTAGTGGCGGCCTCCGCCGAAAGCCAGGGTCGGGCTCTCCAGCGGTGCGAACAGGTCGCTGAAGGGATCATCCGAGAACACCGCCGGATCCCGGTTGGCCGCGGCGCGGTCGACGACGACGATCTCGCCGGCCCGGACGGTGACGCCGCCGACGTCGATGTCCTCGCCGGCCCGGAGCGGGTTGGGCCGTTCGTCGGGGTCGCCGAGCGGGATCAGGTGCAGCATGCGCTCGGTCAGAAGACGGGCCGCGGCTTCGTCGGAGCCCAGGCGGGCCCATACCTCGGGGCGCTCGCCCAGCAGGTAGAGCAGGGAGTTGCTGAGCATGGTCATCGCGGTGTCGTGGCCGCCCACCACCAGCGTGCTGACCAGGTTGACGAGCTGCGGCTCGGTGATACCCCCCTCCTCGTCGGTGGCCTGGACCAGGGAGCTGACCAGGTCAGGACCTGGTGTGTGCCGCCGCTCGTCCAGCAGCTTGATGGTGAACTCGGTGAACTCCTGGGTGGCATCGGTGGTCTTCGCCAGGTCCGTCGTGGCACCGGCGAAGGCGTGCTCGGCCCAGTGCAGCAGGCGCGCGTTGTCGACGTCATGGACGCCCGTCAGCCTGCGCATGACCGCGATGGGCAGCGGCTGGGTGTAGTGGGTGACCAGGTCTGTTGGCGAGCCGTGGTCGACGAGCGCGTCGAGCAGCTGGTCGACGACGGCGGCCACCCACGGTGCCATGCGCGCGATCGCACGGGGGCTGAACGCGCGCTGGATGGCACGGCGCAGCCGGAGGTGCTGGTCGTCGTGCACATTGGCGACCGCGTCGGGGGCGTCCACCAAGTTGGTGATGTCGTCGTCCGGCGCGGGCGGCGCGTCACGTTGGAAGGTGGCGTGGTTGATGACGAAGCGGACGTCGGTGTAGCGGCTGAAGTGCCAGGCAGGGGTGCCGTCGGGCAGGGTCGTGCGCCGGGGTGGTGCGGGCTCGGCGGTGGTCAGACGGTGCAGGGGGAGGACGGAGTCGGTGGTGGGCATGCATCTCCCGTCGGCGCGCCGGAGCGGCGGGCTGTTGACGTGGCCGGTTCGTTGTCGCCGACCGCACCGTGGATCCAACGGCCGGGCCGTGCGCGAAGCCGTGCGTGGTCAGGGGCCCCGCGCTCGCCGCGGGCCGGATGCGGGCCCTGGCCTGTTCACGCACCGACTCACGCTGCCGGTTCGATGCGCGTTCGGCTGGGGATCTTTCGCCGGGCCCCGGGGCCGGAGCCTGCCGGAGGTCCCCGGTCATCCTGACCGCAGTAGTCGATCAAGTGCCAATGGATCATGGGGAATTCACCCACACGTGGGGTGTTCGCCGAGCAGGGCTGGCCCCGGGCCCTGGAGGGCGCCTCCCGCCTGCGGTGACGGTCAACTGCCCGTCACCGCACGGGCATTGCCCCTCAGTAGTCGCTCCTCATCGCCCTGCGCACTTCGCCGAGCGTGGTGTCGGCCACGTCCCTGGCCCGCTCGTTGCCTTCGCGCAGTACCCGGCGGAGGTAGCCGCGGTCCTGTGCGTACCGGGCGCGGCGGGCCCGGATCGGCGCCAGGTACTCGTTGACGGCTTCGGTGACGGTCTTCTTCAGGGCGGCGGCTCCCGAGGAGCCGATGCCGTCGGCGATCTGCTGGGGTGTGCTGCCCTGGCAGAGGGCGGCGAGCAGCAGGAGTGAGGACACCTCGGGGCGGGTGGCCGGGGCGTAGGTGATGTGGCGCTCGGAGTCGGTCCTGGCGCGCCGGATCAGTGCGGCGGTCTCGTCGGCGTCGGCGGCCAGGGCGATGGCGTTGCCCCGGCTCTTGCTCATTTTGGTGCCGTCGGTGCCGAGCAGCAGCGGCGCGTTCGACAGCAGGGCGTCGGGCTCGGGGAACACCGGACCGCCGGTGCCGTAGCGGTCGTTGAAGCGGCGCGCGATGGTCCGGGTGAGCTCGAGGTGGGGGAGCTGGTCCTGGCCGACCGGCACGAGATTGGCCTTGCAGAAGAGGATGTCGGCCGCCTGATGGGCGGGGTAGGTGAACATCAGGCCGCTGACGGAGGACTGCCGCGAGTGGGCGATCTCGTCCTTGACCGTGGGATTCCGGCTCAGCTCGGCGACCGAAACCAGGCTGAGGAACGGCAGCAGCAGCTGGTTGAGCGCGGGAACGGCGCTGTGCGTGAAGATCGTGCTGCGGTTCGGATCCACGCCGATGGCGAGATGGTCGAGTACCAGTTCCTCGACGTGCCCGGTGAGGTTGTCCGCCACGTCGCGGTCGGTCAGCACCTGGTAGTCCGCGATGATCACGAACATGTCCACGCCGAGGTCCTGGAGCCGTACCCGGTTGTGGAGGGTGCCGAAGTAGTGGCCCACGTGCAGCCGCCCGGTCGGGCGGTCGCCGGTCAGCACGCGGAAGCGCCCCGGGTCTTCCTGGATGAGCTTCTCCAGCTCCGCGCTGCGGGCTTGCGCGGCGGACGTCCCGATCGCATCCGCCGGTGAACCGGCTGCGGGGGATTCGGTGCCCGGGGTCGGGGAAGTGGTGATCACGAACTCTCCTGGTCTGGGTCGCTGCCGTCATCGGGACGGCGAACCCCTGATCCAGGGAGGACGAAAGGGCCGTCCGGTGAACGGCCCGGTCATGCGTGAGAGGTGGCCGCTCCTACGAGGAGCGCCACCAGGTCAGGCATGAAGAACGATGCATGCACACATCATAACGTCGGCCGTCCGCAGCGGCAGGCGCATCCGCGGGCCGTCGAGCGCCGCGACGGCTCACTTCCCGGGGCTCGCGTCCGGTGTCCAGGCGGCGATCAGGTCGAGCAGGCCGGGGAAGCGGGTGTTGAGGTCGTCGACGCGTACGTGGCTGCGGCGCTCCAGGCCGTACTGGCGCTGCCGGGTGATGCCGGCATCGCGCAGGGCGCGGAAGTGATGGGTGAGCGAGGACTTCGGGCGGTCGAGCCCGAACCAGCCGCAGGGGTGGTCGAATTCCTCGCGTTCCACCAGGAGTGCGTGCACGATGCCCATCCGCAGGGGGTCGCTCAGGGCTCCGAGCACGGTTTCCAGGCGGAGGTCGGCCACGGCGGGTTCCGGCAGCGGTTCCGGCAGGCCGGGGGGTTCCGGCAGGACCTTGATGACGGACTCCGGAGGCTCGGTGGACGGCATGGCCACCCCTTTCTTGCGACGTCACCCGTAAGTACGAGTTCGATCGTACTGCATGCTAAGTTCGATTCAACTCGTACTGGACGGTGGAGGGAATGCCCATGTCGGTGAGTCCAACGGTGCCCCGGGGCGCGGTGCGTGAGCGGGATGCTTCCCGAACGGGTGTGATTTCAGAGGGTGTTGGCCCGGCGCCCGTGTGGTGGATCTGGATGGCGGCATGGCCGGTCACCGCGATTTTCGTGCTGTCCAATGCCGCCACTCCGCTGTATGTGCTCTGGCAGCGGGACATCGGCTTCTCCAAGGGCATGCTCACCGTAATCTTCGCCTGCTACATCGTGGGGCTGCTGGGATCGCTGCTGGTGTCAGGCGTGGTCTCCGACCGCTTGGGCCGCAAGCGGGTGCTGCTGCCGGCGCTCGGTCTGGCCCTGGTGGCCTGCGGGATCTTCGCGACCGCGTCCTCGGTGGCCGCTCTCGTCGTGGCGCGGCTGCTGACCGGCATCGCCGTCGGCGCGGCCGTCTCCGCGGGCATGGCGGCGGTGACGGACGTGGCGGGGCAGCGGCGTAAGCGGCTGGCGGCCCTGCTCGCGTCCTGCGCGATGGTCCTGGGGGCGGGGCTCGGCCCGTTCCTCGCCGGTGTCCTGTCCGAGACGCTCCCGGCGCCGACCGTCACGGTGTTCCTCGTCGAGGCGGTGCTGTTGGCGACCGCCGCTCTCGTTGTGGCGCGGATGCCGGTGCCGCGTCCCGCCGCGACGGGCGGCGGGGCCTGGATACGCGTCCCCGGGGTGCCGCGCGAGAGCCGTACGCAACTGGTGCTCGGCATCGCCGCGTTCGGCCCCGGCATCACCGCGACCTCGTTCGTGCTGTCGCTCGGACCCTCGCTGCTGTCCGGCGCGCTGCACACCACCAGCCGGGTGGTCGCGGGAGGCATGGCCTTCGTGATGTTCCTCGTCGCGACCGGCGTCCAGTTCGCGGTGCAGCGGCTGCGGAGGCGCACGGTCCTCATGGCCGGAGCCGTCAGTACGGCACTCAGCACGGCGGCGCTGGTCGTCGCGGTGCACGCCTCGTCCGTCCCGGCGCTCACCGCATCCGCCGTGCTGGCGGGCGCGGGCCAGGGCCTGGGCCAGCTCGGCGGCCTCTCCCTGCTCAACTCCGCCGTCCCGCCGCGGCGTCTGGCCGAGGCCATCGCCGCGCTCAACGTCGGCGGCTACCTGCTGGCCGGTTCCCTGCCGGTGGCGGCCGGCTACCTCAGCGACGCCACGGGGCTGACGACCGGGGCGACGGTTTTCGCCGCCGTCCTCGCGGCACTCGCCGTCGCCGGTGGTCTGGTGGTGGCTGCCGCCCGCCGCCGGATCGCGGAACCGGTCTGAGGGAGGGGAGTGGGGGAGTGCGCGGCGCTACCCGAACTACCCTATGAGGGACGGGAGTTGAGGGTGACCCCGGCCGCCCGGGAGGCCGGGTGTGTGTCAGGCGGTCGCGCTGAGGCGGCTGATGCGGTCGGCGTCGCAGGTGCGCGGGCAGGTCACGCAGGTGTCGTCGGGGCGCAGCGTGTAGAACATGCAGCAGCTCGCGCGGTCCCGGGTCGGCAGTGCCTCGCCGGAAGGGCCGGTCAGTTCGCGGAAGGCCGCGCTGCCGACGTATGGGGCGGTGGCGCCGGGCAGCAGCTGCTCCAGCTCGGCCATGGCGCGCGGTTCCTCGCCCAGGAGGTGCCCGAGGTACCACAGGCCCTCGACGATCTCGTCCGTCGCCATGCCCCACAGGGCGCGCGGGCCGCGCCGCATCCGGGGGCGGAATCCGTCGAGCACGGGCGCCAGATGCTCGGCGACCGCGTCCCGCACCTCGGCGCGCAGCGCCTCCTCGTCCGGCACCACACGGGCCCCGGGCAGACCGGCCGCCGGGTCGCCGGGAAGACATGCGAACGAGCGCACCCGTACGGCCATCCGGCCCAGCTCGCGCTGGAAGGTGACGTCCGCCACCGGCAGCCGCGGCACCCGGCGGTCCAGGAACCACGGCATGGTGATGAGCAGGCAGGCGGGCCAGGCGTAACGGTGCAGCGCGAAGCTGGCGATGACGTCAGGCCGGGCGCGGGTGTGGTAATCCCGCAGGACCTGCTCGTCGTCCCAGGCCAGGAAGGCGTCGAGGGCTTCGTCGCCGGCCGCGAGTGCGGCGGCGGGCACCCAGCCGGGGCCGCTGGGTGCGGTCGTGTCCCACTCGGTCACCCGCAGGCCGGGGAACACCTCGGTGAGCCTGGCGTAGGCGCCCGTGAACGGTGAGGTCAGGGCAGGCGCGGCAAGGGCAGGAGTCATGCGGGAGACCACCGAATCGGGATCGTTGGCAGGTAAGCCTTACCTTACCTGAAGACATTACCCCGACTCCGCGAGGTGTGAACACCGGTTCCGGACGCCTAAAGTGCTGGGGATGTCAGGAGGAAGCAGCATGGAGCAGGGCAGAGCGGAAGCGCAGACCCCGGTCCGGGCACGGGTGCCCGCGCAAGCCGGTTCCGCCGCGCCGCACGGCGATCACGTCGTCCATGAGCGTGCCACGGCGGTCCATGCGGCGAGTGCCGCGACACCCGATGCCGCGGGGCAGGGCGCGCCGCGCCTCCAGCGGCACTCCGTACGCGGCCAGGTGCTCGCGGCGCTGCGGGAAGCGCTGCTCGCCGGTGAACTGACGCCGGGCGAGGTCTACTCCGCGCCCGCGCTCGGCACGCGGTACGGCGTCTCGGCCACCCCCGTCCGCGAGGCGATGCAGCAACTCGCGGGCGAGGGCGCCGTCGAAGTGGTCCCCAACCGCGGCTTCCGGGTCGCCGAGCGCAGCGCGCGTGACCTCGCCGAACTCGCCGAGGTCCGCGCCATGCTGGAGATCCCGGCGATCGTC
Organism: Streptomyces sp. NPDC048644; assembly: GCF_043199105.1. NCBI lineage: Bacteria > Bacillati > Actinomycetota > Actinomycetes > Kitasatosporales > Streptomycetaceae > Streptomyces > Streptomyces sp. NPDC048644. Next base: position 576,840 of record NZ_JBICVO010000003.1, on the reverse strand, counting down.
GGGCTGGCCAGGGCGCTGCGTCCGGAGCGCTGGGGGGAACTGCGCCCGCAGGCCGCGGCCTGCGCCAGGGCCGCGGCGCACGGCGACCGGGTCGGCTACGCCGATGCGGATCTGGCCTTCCATCACGCCCTGATGTCCCTGACCGGCAACCGCCGCCTGGTGGAGGTCGCCGACGACCTGCTGCGCCGCACTCAGCGCCCGGCCGGCGGCTCCCGGCTGCGTACCGCGGAACTGCTGGCCGACGCGTCGGAGCACACGGCACTCCTGGACGCCCTGGCCGCCCAGGAGTACGAGGTCGTCGAGCGCATCGCCCGTGCCCACCTGTCGGCGGCCCGCCACCCGCACTGACCGGTCGTGGTGCCGGGGGCGGGCCGTGGCGTCAGTCCGGAACCAGCTCGCTCATCGGCAGTACGGCGACGTCGGCCGCGGGCCGGGAGAGGTACAGGTCGGCGTGGTAGAAGCCGTCGGCTTCCTTGCCGTGCGTCGTCAGGCCGTGTCCGGCCAGCGCGGTGAAGGCCGCCCGCCGCTCGTCGCCGTCGGCGAAGCGCCGCTGGCGGAACGTACGCGTCGTCAGTTTCTCGGTCACCAGGCCCGCGCGGGCCAGCAGTGCGGACACCGGCCGGTAGGAGACCGTGCGCAGTACGAACGCGGCCACCCAGGGCGGGCTGTCCATGGAGTCGATGAGGTGGCCGAAGGTGCGCTCCGAGATGTAGCCGACGCCGCCGGTGACGGTGATCAGGTCGGTGCCGGCCAGTGCGGCGCGCAGCTGCGGGCTCGGCTCGTCGGCTTCGAGGTTCTCCGCGAACCCCTGGTCGAGCACGCCCGCTGACCTGGCGTAACCGACGGCCTGGTCGGCCACGTCGAGGCCGGTGACGTGCGGTGCGTCGGGGAGGATCCGGGCGGCGAAGTACGCGCGGTCGTCCTGCGGCCGGCGCGGCGCTTCCTGGTCCTGCCGGGCGTACCGGTCGTAGAGGTCGGTGAGGGTCAACCGGTGTTTGAGCAGTGCGGCGTTGATGCCGTACGAGCAGCAGAGGTCGACGACGTTCAGCGGCGGCCGGTCCGCGCGGCGCCGGCGCAGGGCGTCGACGGCGGCGCGGAACACCGCCTGGCCGTGGTGCGGGATCTGGTAGTCGAGCGGCTGGAGGGTGGCGAAGTAACGCTGTGGATCGGGGCGGTTGTAGATCGCCTCGAAGTCGGCCTTGCCCCAGTCGGATGCTGCGGTGGTTTCGGTCGTTCCGGGTGCCACGGGGGCCTCCTGAAAGGCTCTGCGAAGGGGGGGACCGGCTCCGGCCCTGGACCAGCTTCCAGTCCCCGTCACCGCGCCGCAGTGCGACTTGCGGCCATTTTCGGCACCTCGGGCACCGTCCCCGAGGTGCCAACATCACCCCGTTGTCCGCTAGTTCCGCCTGGTCATGGCGTCACGCCGGTGCGGCCCGGCAGCTGTTCCGGCCCCGGCACAGTGCAGATCCGGCCAATATTCGCCGGGGTGGGCATGGCCGGTGGCCAGTGGTTGACGGCCCGGCCGCGGCGGCCAGGGCAGCGGCCGGGGCCGCCACGGCGGGTCGCTACGGGGTGACAGCCGCCACCGTGAACCGGCCCGCGAGCCAGGTGGGCAGACCACCCATCAGACGGAAAAGCCGGGCGGCTTCGGCAACCAGACGGTCCTTCTCGTCATCGGGCACGGCGTCGGACAGGGCCACCAGCGCGGGCGCCGTCCCGACGAGGAAACCCAGCTCCTCGCGGATCCGCAGCGACTCGGTGAAGCCGTGCCGCGCCTCGGTCAACTCGCCGTCGCGCAGGGCGAGTCCGGCCAGGTGCCGCCAGGTGGAGGAGAGCAGCAGCAGGTCACGGGCCGCGGTGGCACCCGCGTGGGCGCGGCGGTACGCGGCACGGGCGGACTGCGGGCTGTCGGCGACGTGCTCGGCCATCAGCCCGCGGCGGAAGTCGAGGAGTGGACGGCCGGCCGCTCCCGGTGCGAGCAGTGCGGCGGCCCGGCCGAGCGCCGAGCGCGCCTCGTCGGCCCGGTCGCGTACGCCCAGGACCGTTGCGGCGTAGGCGAGTTGGCCGCGTTCGCAGGCCGCGGCGCCGCGCTCGTCGTCGTCGCCCGCGAGCGCCTCGGCGGCGCGCAGCGCGTCCTCGGCGCCGGCCCAGCCGTCGGCGGTGTACATGCAGCCCTCCACCAGGAGGGCCGCGCGGCGCAGTGCGGACGGTGCGTGACGGGCGGCGTGCGCCTCCAGCAGTGCGGCGGCGTCGTCCCAGCAGCCGCGGGACCGCAGTCGCCATACGGCGCGGTCGAGTGGATCGTCCCCCTCCGCCGTCCTGGCTCCCGGAACCACTGGTACCGGTTGTGCCGGCCGACGTGATGCCGCGGAATCCGCGGATCCTGACATGGCGGTATCCGCCACATTGCCCTCCCCGAGCGCGCCTTTGAGCTGGATGGTGGAGCCGTGCGCGCATCTCAGCACGGTTCCGTCGCCCGGCCAAGGGGGTGGGTGAATGAATTCACAATCTTCGGGGCCCCTTCCGGCCACCGGCCGGGGCCGGTGATCGGCCGCGCTCCCGGCCGGGCCGCGGGCGGGGCCGTCCGGCGCGGTGCGGGACGATGCCGCCCGATCGGATGACCCCGGACGGCGGTGCGCGGTTGCCGGCGGCGGCGCCGGGTCGTGCGCCGAGGGGCGCGCCGGGGCCCGCCGGGGTGCGGGGGAGGCGCACGCCGGGGTGCGCGCGCGGAGCCTTCGGTGCCGTCAGCCCACGGCGCCCGTCAGCTCATCCGCAGGGCGAGGAAGAAGTCCAGCTTGTCCTCCAGGCGGGACAGATCGCGGCCGGTCAGCTGCTCGATCCGGCCCACCCGGTAGCGGAGCGTGTTGACGTGCAGGTGGAGGCGGCCCGCGCAGCGGGTCCAGGAGCCGTCGCTGTCCAAGAACGCCTCCAGGGTGGGGATCAGCTCGGCGCGGTGCCTGCGGTCGTAGTCGCGCAGCGGGTCCAGGAGGCGGGCGGTGAAGGCGCGGCGGACGTCGTCCGGGACGAAAGGCAGCAGCAGGACGTGCGAGGCCAGCTCCTCGTGGCCGGCCGCGCAGACCCGGCCGCTGCGGGCGGCGGCGACCCGGCGGGCGTGCCTGGCCTCCTCCAGGGCGCCGCGCAGTCCCTCGGCCGAGTGCACCGAAGCGCTGACGCCGACCGTCAGCCGGCCGTCGTCCGCCAGGCCGTGGCCCAGCGGTTCCCGGATGACGGAGAGCAGCGATCCGGCGTGCAGCCCCGTCGCCGCGCCCTCGCCCGCCGCTTCGGCCGTGGCGGGCAGCGGAACCAGCGCCACCGCCTCGTCGCCGGTGTGCGCGACGGCGATCCGGTCGGACGGCTCGGGCCCGAACGTGCCGGGGTCGACCAGCACCTCTTCCAGGAGGGCCTGTGCGACCGGGCCGCCCGGTACCCCGTCGCCGTCCCACTCCACCCGGGCCACCACGATCTGCCAGTGCGGCGCGGCGCCCAGACCGGGCAGCAGCACCGGCGCGGCGACCCGCAGCCGGGCCGCGATCTCGGCGGGCGGCGCGCCCGTCTGCACCAGCTCGATGACCTCCTGGGCGAGCCGCCTGCGCACCGTACGCGCCGCGTCGCGCCGGTCGCGTTCGACGGCGATCAGCTGGGTGACGCCCTGGAGCAGGTCGAGCCGTTCCGCCGGCCAGTCGCCGGCGTCCGCGTCCACGGCGAGCAGCCAGTCGGAGAGCAGCGTCTCGCGCAGGTCACGGCCCTCGTGCCGGATGGGGAAGAGCGAGTACGTGGTGCCGCCGAGCGTGACGCGGTACGGGCCGCGCCGCCCGCCGCGGGAGGCCGCGAGATGCTCGCCCGCCAGCTGCGCGGCCAGCTCACCCGGCAGTTCGGGGCCTGCGCCCGCCAGCGTCGATCCGGCGATCTGCCGGCCGGTGGGGGAGAGCACCCAGGCCCGCAGGTCGAGGTCCGAGCCGAGGAGGTCGAGCACCACTTCGGGGCCGCCGCCCGCGGGCCCCGACGTCATCAGCCGCCGGTGACGGTCGACGACGGCGGCGAGGTCACCGGCCCGTTCGCCGGAGACCTGCCGGACGACGTACTCGGTGATGGAGGCGAACGAGACGTCCTCGACGACGGAGAACAGCGGCAGCCGGTGCCGGGCGCACGCCTGCACGAGATCGTCGGGCACCGAGCCCAGCTCCGCCTCGCCCGCCGCGAGCCCGGCGACGCCGGCGGCGGCCAGGATCCGGACGAAGCGCTCCGAGTCGGCCGCCTCGCGGCGCCAGGCGAGGCCGGTGAGGACCAGCTCACCGCCGGACAGGTAGCGGCTCGGGTCGCGCAGGTCGGTGGTCATCACGCCGCGTACGGAGCGCTCCAGCTCGTCCTCGCCCCCGAGCAGGCGCAGGCCCAGGGATGTCGTGTCCAGGAGTGCGCGGAGCCGCATGACCTCGCCCGCCGATCTTTGCTGTGTCTTGTGGTGCCGGTGGAATGCCGCGAGGTTTCTGCACCCCGCTATTCGTTCGAATCTACAAGACACAGGCGCTGGCCAGCCAACCGCTTCATGGTTTCGGTGACTGCACCGGCCGGGCCGTGAGCGGTTTCACTGGCCCCAACAGCATGAACAAGACATGAACGGCTCGATGGCGACGAGGGCCGAAGGTCCTCACCATGAGCAGCGGACGACCATTTTCATAGAAGAGAGCCTCGTATGGACTTCCTTCGCCCCGCCAGCTGGGAGGAGGCGCTCGCCGCGAAGGCCGAGCACCCCACGGCTGTACCCATCGCGGGCGGCACGGACGTGATGGTCGAGATCAACTTCGACCACCGCCGGCCCGCGTACCTGCTCGACCTGAACCGCATCGGTGACCTGTCGGAGTGGGAGGTCGGGGAGAAGACCGTACGCCTCGGCGCGTCCGTGCCGTACACCATGATCATGGAGAACCTGCGGACCGAACTGCCAGGACTCGCGCTGGCCTCGCACACCGTGGCCTCCCCGCAGATCCGCAACCGCGGCGGCGTCGGCGGCAACCTCGGCACCGCATCCCCGGCCGGCGACGCGCACCCCGCGCTGCTCGCGTCCGGCGGCGAGGTCGAGGTCGAGTCGGTACGTGGCCGCCGCATGATCCCGGTCGACGACTTCTACGTCGGCGTCAAGCGTAACGCCATGGAGCAGGACGAGCTGATCCGCGCGGTGCACCTGCCCAAGGCCGATGGGCCGCAGCAGTTCTCCAAGGTCGGCACCCGCAACGCCATGGTTATCGCGGTGTGCGCCTTCGGCCTGGCGCTGCACCCCGAGACCCGCACGGTCCGCACCGGCATCGGCTCCGCGGCGCCCACCCCCGTACGGGCCCGCGAGGCCGAGGAGTTCTTGACGGCCGCGCTGGACGAGGGCGGGTTCTGGGAGTCGGGCAACACCATCCCGCCGTCCGTCGCCAAGCAGTTCGCGCAGCTCGCCACCGGCGCCTGCAACCCGATCGACGACGTGCGCGGCAGCGCCAAGTACCGGCGCCACGCCGTGGGCATCATGGCGCGCCGCACCCTCGGCTGGACCTGGGAGTCCTACCGGGGCCAGGAGAGGAGCACCCAGTGCGCGTGAACTTCACCGTCAACGGCCGCCGCCAGGAGGCCGACGACGTCTGGGAAGGCGAGAGCCTGCTGTACGTCCTCCGCGAGCGGATGGGCCTTCCGGGCTCCAAGAACGCCTGTGAGCAGGGCGAATGCGGCTCCTGCACGGTCCGTCTCGACGGTGTGCCGGTGTGTTCGTGCCTGGTGGCCGCAGGGCAGGCCGAGGGTCGCGACGTGGTGACCGTCGAGGGGCTGGCCGACTTCGCCAAGCAGCGTGCCGAGCACGGCGGTTGCGCCTCCGGGGCCTGCGGTACGAGCGTGGACGCCGCCAAGCAGTGGCAGGCCAAGCCCACATCCGCCGACTCGCAGACCGGCGGGAACGTCGAACTCTCCCCGATCCAGCAGGCGTTCATCGACGCGGGCGCGGTCCAGTGCGGCTTTTGCACCCCGGGCCTGCTGGTCGCCGCCGACGAACTGCTGGAGCGCAACGCCTCCCCGTCGGACGCCGACATCCGCGAGGCGCTGTCGGGCAACCTGTGCCGCTGCACGGGCTACGAGAAGATCCTCGACGCGGTACGGCTCGCAGCCGCCCGCGGCGAGGACCTGACCGCAGGACAGGGGGCCTGACCACCATGGGCGTCACGCGCACACCCACCAACCTCACGCAGGGCGGCAGGACCAGGGCCGGGGTCGGCGAGTCCACGCTGCGGCCCGACGGCACCCTCAAGGTGACCGGCGAGTTCGCGTACTCATCGGACATGTGGCACGAGGACATGCTGTGGGGCTTCACGCTGCGCTCCACCACCGCGCACGCCGAGATCCGGTCGATCGACACCTCCGAAGCGCTCGCTACCCCGGGCGTTCACGCCGTCCTGACCTACGACGACCTGCCCACCGACGTGAAGCACTACGGCCTGGAGATCCAGGACACGCCGGTCCTCGCGCACGGCAAGGTCCGCCACCACGGCGAGCCGGTGGCGCTCGTCGCCGCCGACCACCCGGAGACCGCCCGCCGGGCCGCGGCGAAGATCAAGATCGACTATGCCGAGCTGCCGGTCGTCACCGACGAGGCGTCCGCGACCGCCGACGGCGCGCCGCTGGTCCACGAACACCGCGACGACCACCACGCGGGCCACGTCCCGCACCCCAACATCGTGCACCGCCAGCCGATCGTGCGCGGCAACGCCGACGAGGCCGCCAAGAGGGCCGATGTCATCGTCACGGGCGATTACGTCTTCGGCATGCAGGACCAGGCGTTCCTCGGCCCGGAGTCCGGCCTCGCGGTGCCCGCCGATGACGGCGGCGTCGACCTGTACGTCGCCACCCAGTGGCTCCACTCCGACCTGCGGCAGATCGCGCCGGTCCTGGGCCTGCCCGAGGACAAGGTCCGGATGACGCTGTCCGGCGTCGGCGGCGCGTTCGGCGGTCGCGAGGACCTGTCGATGCAGATCCACGCCTGTCTGCTGGCTCTGCGCACCGGCAAGCCCGTCAAGATCGTCTACAACCGCTTCGAGTCCTTCTTCGGACACGTCCACCGGCACCCGGCCAAGCTCAGGTACGAGCACGGCGCCACCCGTGACGGCAAGCTGACGCACCTGAAGTGCCGCATCGTGCTGGACGGCGGCGCCTACGCCTCCGCCTCGCCCGCCGTCGTCGGCAACGCCTCCTCGCTCGCCGTCGGCCCCTACGTCGTCGACGACGTCGACATCGAGGCCATCGCGCTCTACTCCAACAACCCGCCGTGCGGCGCGATGCGCGGCTTCGGCGCGGTCCAGGCGTGCTTCGCCTACGAGGCGCAGATGGACAAGGTCGCCGCCGAACTGGGCCTGGACCCGGTCGAGTTCCGGCAGCTCAACGCCATGGAAGAGGGCACGATCATGCCGACAGGGCAGCCGGTCGAATCGCCCGCCCCGGTCGCCGAACTGCTGCGCCGCGTCAAGGCGATGCCGCTGCCGCCCGAGCAGCAGTGGCTGGCGGCGGGCGAGCGGGCGGACGTCCGCGCGCTGCCGGGCGGCCTGTCCAACACCACGCACGGCGAAGGCGTCGTCCGCGGGATCGGCTACGCCGTCGGCATCAAGAACGTCGGATTCTCCGAGGGCTTCGACGACTACTCCACCGCCAGGGTGCGGATGGAGGTGGTCGGCGGCGAGCCGGTCGCGACCGTGCACACCGCGATGGCGGAGGTCGGCCAGGGCGGCGTCACCGTCCACGCGCAGATCGCCCGCACCGAGCTGGGGGTCCGGCAGGTCACCATCCAGCCCGCCGACACCCGGGTGGGCTCGGCGGGTTCCACCTCCGCGTCCCGGCAGACGTACATGACCGGCGGCGCGGTGAAGAACACCTGCGAGGCGGTGCGCGAGAAGGTCCTGGAGATCGGCCGCGGCAAACTCGGCACCTACCACCCCGCGTGGGCCACCGCCGAACTGCTGCTGGAGGGCGGCAAGGTCGTCACCGACGGCGGCGAGGTGCTGGCCGATATCGCGGACGTCCTGGAGGGCGAGGCCGTCGACCTGGAGCTGGAGTTCAGGCACCGGCCGACCGAGGCGTTCGACCTGCGCACAGGGCAGGGCAACGGCCACGTCCAGTACTCCTTCGCCGCGCACCGCGCGGTGGTCGAGGTGGACACCGAGCTGGGCCTGGTCAAGGTCGTCGAGCTGGCCGTCGCCCAGGACGTCGGCAAGGCGCTCAACCCGCTGTCCGTCGTCGGCCAGATCCAGGGCGGCACCACGCAGGGTCTTGGTGTCGCGGTCATGGAGGAGATCGTCGTCGACCCGAAGACGGCGAAGGTGCGCAACCCCTCCTTCACCGACTACCTCATCCCCACCATCCTCGACACCCCGACCATCCCGGTCGACGTGCTCGAACTCGCCGACGAGGCCGCCCCGTACGGGCTGCGCGGCATCGGCGAGGCCCCGACCCTGTCGTCCACCCCGGCCGTCCTCGCGGCGATCCGGAACGCGACGGGCCTGGAGCTGAACAAGACGCCGGTACGCCCCGAGCACCTCACCGGCACCTGACCGTCCGGGGCAGCCGCCCAGGACACCGGCACTCCGGGCGGCGGGCAGCAGGGTGTCCTGCCCGTTCCTCCTCCGCCCACCGCCCGGAGCCGCCCCCTCCACACCGCTCTTTCCACAGCAGGGAGTTCAGCAGGGAGTTCCTTCCGCACCACGCAGTCGCTGTCCGCACCGCGCTGGCAGCACCCACCGTTCGCCTCGGGCCGTCCCCCGGGTCGTGCAGCCGAATATCCATCCCAAATCTCGCAGCGTTGCGAGTGCACCTATGAACCTTGGGAGTTAAGGCACCATGACCCAGCAGTCCATAGAGCCGCAGACGGCGGCGGAAGACGCCGGCGAGGGCTCGCGGCCACCCGCCGGCCGCTCGTGGCTCGACCGGTACTTCCACATATCCGACAGAGGCTCGACGATCCCCCGTGAGGTACGCGGCGGCATCACCACCTTCATGGCGATGTGCTACATCCTCCTGCTCAACCCGCTGATCCTGTCGACACCCGACGTCGACAAGCACACGCTCGGGCACGCCGGCGTGGTCACCGCCACCGCGCTGGGCGCCGCGGTCTGCACGCTGCTGATGGGCTTCGTCGGCAAGGTGCCGCTGGCGCTGGCGGCCGGGCTCAACGTCTCCGCGGCGCTGACCACCCAGGTCGTCCCGGACATGACCTGGCCGCAGGCCATGGGCATGTGCGTGCTGTACGGCGTGGTGATCATGCTCCTGGTGGTCACCGGGCTGCGCGAGATGATCATGAACGCCATTCCGCTGGCGCTCAAGCACGCCATCACCATGGGCATCGGCATGTTCGTCGCCCTGCTGGGTCTGGTGAAGGCCGGCTTCGTCGGCAAGGGCGAGGGCGGCCCGGTCACCCTCGGACTCACCGGCAACCTCTCCGGCTGGCCGGTCCTGTTCTTCTGCGTCACCCTGATCCTGATCTTCATGCTCCAGGCCCGCAGGGTGCCGGGCGCCATCCTCATCGGCATCGTCGCCGGCAGCGTGCTGTCCATCATCGCCACCAAGGCCGGCGGCCTGACCGACAAGGACTGGCAGGGCAGCGCCCCCGCACTGCACGGCAGTGCCGTCTCGGCACCCGACTTCGGCCTCTTCGGACACGTCGAATTCGGCGGCTGGGGAGCCATCGGCGCCCTCAGCGTCGGCATGATCGTCTTCACCCTCGTACTGGCCGGGTTCTTCGACGCGATGGCCACCATCATCGGCGTCGGCACGGAAGCGAAGCTGGCCGACGACAAGGGCCGGATGCCCGGCCTGTCCAAGGCGCTCTTCGTGGACGGCGCGGGCGGCGCCATCGGCGGTGTCACCGGCGGCTCGGGCCAGACCGTGTTCATCGAGTCGGCGAGCGGCGTCGGCGAAGGCGCCCGCACGGGCCTGTCGGCGGTCGTCACCGGCCTGTTCTTCGCGGCCTGCCTCTTCTTCACGCCGCTCACCCAACTGGTGCCCGCCCAGGTCGCGTCGGCGGCCCTCGTCGTCATCGGCTCGATGATGATGAGCGCGGCTGCGCACGTCGACTGGAGCGACCGGGCGACCTCCGTCCCGGTCTTCCTGACCGTCGCCCTGATGCCGTTCACCTACCAGATCACCGCAGGCGTCGGCGCCGGCGTCATCGCCTACACGGCCATCAAGACCGCGCAGGGCAAGTGGCGCGAGGTCGGCGGCTTCATGTGGGTGCTGACGCTGGTCTTCGTCGTCTACTTCTCACTCCACCCCATCGAGAGCTGGCTGGGCGTCAGATAACTCCCGCCAACTCCCGCCCGCCCCCCGCCCGTTAGGAGAACGACATGCTGGACATCGCCGAAGAGCTGCACCGGTGGGTCGAGCAGGGACGCGACTTCGCGGTGGCCACCGTCGTGACCACCCACGGCAGCGCGCCCCGCCAACCGGGCGCGGCGCTCGCCGTCGACGCCGGCGGCACGGCGATCGGGTCGGTCTCCGGCGGGTGTGTGGAGGGCGCGGTCTACGCACTGTGCCAAGAAGCGCTGGAGACCGGCGAAGTGGCCACCGAACGCTTCGGCTACAGCGACGAGGACGCCTTCGCCGTCGGCCTGACCTGCGGCGGCATCATCGACATCCTCGTCACGCCGGTACCCGCGAGCACCCTCGCGCCGGACCCCGACGGCCGGCGCGACGGACGGCCGGTGGACAGCAACCCCGCAACGCTGGCCGCCGCCCTGGCCGCCGCCGCCCAGGGGGAGGCGGCGGCGGTGACCCGCGTCGTACAGGGCCCGCCCGAACTCCTGGGCCGCGCCCTGCTCGTACGCACCGACGGCAGCCACACCGGCACCCTCGGCGGCCACCCCGCCCTGGACCGCACCGCCGTCGCCGAAACCCGCGCACTGCTGGACGCCGGACGCACCGCCACCACCGAGATCGGCGCGGACGGCGCACAGTGCGGAGCGCCCGTCGTCCTCCTGACCGAATCATCCGTCCCGGCCCCCCGCATGATCGTCTTCGGCGCCATCGACTTCGCCGCCGCCCTCGTCAAGGTCGGCAGGCTGCTCAACTACCACGTCACCGTCTGCGACGCCCGCCCGGTCTTCGCCACCAGGCAACGCTTCCCCGACGCCGACGAGATCGCCGTCGACTGGCCGCACCGCTACCTCGACTCCCAGGACCTGGACCCCCGCACGGTGCTGTGCGTCCTCACCCACGACGCCAAGTTCGACGTACCGCTCCTGGAACGTGCGCTCACACTCCCGGTCGCCTACGTCGGCGCGATGGGCTCCCGGCGCACCCACATCGACCGGCTCCGCCGCCTGCGCGACGCCGGCCTCACCGAACTCGAACTCCACCGCCTCCGTTCACCCATCGGCCTCGACCTCGGCGCCCGCACCCCCGAAGAGACCGCCCTCTCCATAGCCGCCGAAATCATCGCCAACCGCCGCGGCGGCACCGGCGTCCCCCTCACCGGCGCCCACACCCCCATTCACCACGACAACCCGCGAGGGCTGGGGCGGATCGGGTCGGTGGCATGAGGGGGCCGGGCCACGGGAGGCGGGCTGACGGGAGGCGGCAGCGCTCCCTCCGTACCGTCCTCCGTCCCGTCCACCATCCCGTCCGGCCCCGGCGCGCACCGGCCGCAGAAGGTCCGGACGACGCAGGGCCCGGATGCCGTGTCGAAATAGGCGTCCCGCAGCTTCCAGGTGGACCCGCAGTCACAGCGCTCGGAGAACGTCACCGCACCACACCTCCCCGATTGCCGACCCGGAACGCGTCGGCCCGCTGCGCACGCGGGTGCGCCTCGACACCCACATCGAGCGGCCGTCGCTGCGGACCGCGCGCACACGGCTCGCACAACACCAACTCCCAGCCGGGCCCGGAAGCGGAATGCTGATAGACCTCGGCGACGTCATCGGTGGCGCCGCAGGTCTCACAGCGATCGGTGTCGGTCATAACGCCCTTTCGTAACGGGAAGCCTGGGGAGCGCGGGAAGCGCGGGAAGCCGCCACGTGAATCCGTGACACGACTCCTCACCGTGAGGGTGTCCCGGGCACGCCGGTCGGACTCATCGAAGGTGGTCGAAGTGTGGCCCCCGGCGCCCGCGATGTGGCGCTGGAAGGCCGGGCGGACGGTGTGGTCCCGGCTGAGACGGTCCCAGTTGTGGATGAGGCATACGACGGGGCGGCCGAGCCCCCGTACGTCGGCCGCCATCTGCCGGGTGAGGCGCATGAACTCAGGCCGCTTACCGGGGAGTTCGGCCAGGGCGTCGGCGCCACGATCGATCCAGGCGCCGGCCACCTCCCACCCATACCGTTCGGCGGTGTTCCGGCATCCCAGGAGGCGCTGCTCCAGCAGCCGATGGGAGTGACGGGCGGTGGCACGGTCGTAGACGTAGACGTAGACGTAGACGTAGACGTAGACGTAGACGTAGGCGGATGCGTGGTTGTCGGCGGGCCCGCTCACGAGGCGCCGTCCGCCCGGCGGGACAGGCCCAGCAACCACTCGCAGTCCCGGGCGAGTTGCTGCACCTGGACGTGCGCGGAGAGCGGTCCGGGGCCGAGCCCTGGCGGGCCTGGTGGGCGATGGCGTCCAGGCGCGCCATCAGCCGATGCGCCTCGGCGCCGCTGTGACGGAGACGGCTGACGGATTCACGGGCGTCGGGGAGGAGGCGGGCGATGTGCGCCCGCAGTTCCCGCTCAAGCTCGGCGAGTACGCCGAGGCCGGGACGGGCGGTGCGGAGGTGGAGGGCTTGGTGGATGGTGTCGTTGATCGTCTCCACGGTGAGAGCAGTCGCGTCGATGTGGATCACGTCGGCGGCATGCTCTCGGAGGCGTTCGGCCAGAATGGCGGTCGAGTCGGTTCTCACGTCCATGCCCTCAGTGGATCGCGCAGCGGGCCGGCGCGGCATCCGACAACCTATGACACGGACTTGATCATGGCTTTGAGCATTGCCATCACCGGAACCCGGTCAACCGGCCACCACGAACTCACCTGGTACGGGGACCTCTTCGCGACGTATCTCGGTCCGTTTGCCACCGAGGGAGCACACTTTTACATCGGCGGAGCGAAGGGAGTGGACACCCTGGCATTGCGATGGATCGCGGATCACTCGTCGGCGTCGATCACTGTCGTCGTCCCGGGGACCATCGGTGAACAACCGGACGAGGCCCGGCAGGCGGTCGACCAGTGCAGGGGCCGCATCACAGAAGTCGTCGAGCTGCGCGCCCCGGAACTGCAATCACGCGCCTACCACGCACGCAACCGCTACATGGTCGACCGATCCGACATGGTGATCGGGTTCCCCCTGGAGAAAAGCGAAAGCGGCTCCGGCACGTGGCAGACGCTCAACTACGCGGCGGAGCAAGGGAAACCACGTCTGATCGCTCCTGTGTGACCCAGGGCATGGGCATGATGGAGGTATGAGCGAGCACGGTCGCCACGTTGGCGCTGCCACACTCAAACGGCTGCGCCACAGCCGTGGCCTGTCCCTGGCCGTACCGCCCGCGCATTGGCCGACGTAGCCGCACGCTTGGGGTTGCCCCTCGACAGCAGTGCCGCCAGTGTGCAGCGGTCCGTCGCCCGCTGGGAGAGTGCTCGTCCGATCCTGCCGAGCGAGCGGTATCAACTGCTGCTCGCTCACCACTACGCCCGGAACGGGGGCGAAACGTCCTTCGGCCCGGGTTCCGATTTCGCCGAGCTTCTCGACGCGCTCAGGCACCTCGGTGCGAGCGAGCGGGCCATCGGCGAGCTGCGTCGGCTGCTCGTGCGCACCCTCACCGACACCGGCCTCGACCTGCTGTCGCTGCTCGGTCCGCAGGCCGGTGCCGCCCTCGCCGGGGCGCTCGCCGACCCGCAAAGGGCCGACGCCATGGTCCTCGATGTGCTGCGCACCGCGATCAGTGACGTGAACCGCGAGGTCGGGAGCCTGCCGTTCGTACGCCTGCAGTTGCTTCTCGCGCCCGTTGTCGAGTCGTGCAGACGACTGCTCGACGGTGACGTACCCGGGCCACTGCTTCCGGGCTTGCGGACGGTCGCCGCACACGCCTACACCCTGGCGGGCCGGCTTGCCTTCGAGACGCGTGACGATGCCACGTCGCGCGGCCTGTACGCCGCTGCCACCGAGACCGCAGGATGCATCGGTGCCCCGTGGCATCGCGCGGTGGTGCACATGAGCCATGCCCTGGTCACCTTGTATGCGACGCCCGGCACCGAAGCGGCACAGTGCCTGGTCGCCGCCGCGGTACGCGACGCACGTGCCGGTCACAGCATCACCGTCCGCGCCCGCTCGCACGCCCTTCAGGCGGAGTTGAGCGCCCGCGGCGGAGGAGAGCGCGCCGAACGGCAGGCGCGCTCCGCGCTCGCCCTTGCCTGGTACGACCTCGACCGGGAGCGCGCGGACGACCCGTCCGGTGTGTCGTTCACCGCTGCCCACCTGCGTGGATTCGAGGGCGTCGTAGCCTTGTACGTCGGTGACGCGGCAACGGCACACGAGGAGTTCGTGCAGTCGGCGTCGGCACTCACCCAGAGGCGCGAGCGCGTGCAGCGGTCGATCGTCACGTCGGACCAGGCCCTCGCACAACTCCGCCTGGGTGACCCACAGTCGGCAGCCGCTCTGCTGCACGACTGCGTCGACACGGCATCAGCGAGCGGCGGCCGAGTGGCGACGATCCGACTCCGCCGCGCCCGCCGCGAACTGCGGCCGTGGCGCCGGGAGGAATGGGCTGCTGCACTCGATGATCACATGATCGAGTCCTTGGGGGGGGGAGCGGGACGAGCAGACCTCGGCTCCGCCTGAGGGACATCGTTCACACGGCTTCGAATACCAGTTGCCTGCTCAGCGTGGCACGCACGGGGGAGCACTCGATGCGCTCCATGACCACCGCTCGGTGAGTCTCGAGCGCCGGGTCGAGAGCGAGCTCGTACCGGAACCGCGTTGTCGACTCCTCGCGCTCCAGGTACACGCGCACGCTCACGTCAGCGTCGGCGTCGGCGATACCGAGGTCCGCCAGTGCCATGCGCGCCGAGATGGTCATGCACGTGGCCAGCGATGCCTCCAGCAGCTCATGAGGCCGCATACCGGCAGAGCCACCGACACCACTCTTGAGGGTGTCGGCGAGCCCTTCGTTCTCGCCCGCCCGGAACCTGACCTGCCAGGCAGTCGGAAGCGCCGTTGCCTCGATCATGTGCCCATACCTCCCTGTCGGGAACCGATGAGCAGGAGCGTATCGAGCCGCCCACATCATGAGAAGGCGAATCCAGATACTGGAACTGACGGTCTGGCCGGTCATAGGGGAAACGTCGGACTCGTGGAGAAGGTCCACGTCGGCGGGAAACGGATGACAGTCCACGGTCGAGCGAACACTGTGAGCGACGGCCTTGATGGGCTGGAACTGATGTGGCGTCAAATGCTGGCATACGGAGGAGTCGCCGGTTCCCTGGTCACCAACCAGGTCCGCGCCTACGACCTGCTGCGCATGTTCGGACGCGACGGCCGTCCGACCCCGCTGGGCGCCGCGTTCGCGGAGTACGGGCGGATCGCCGAGACCGAACACCTGCTGCGCGTGGTCGACCCGGTCGACGACACCTACCGGCGGCAGATGAACCGGCAGCTCACCATGCAGGAGTCCCGCCACAAGCCGGCCCGGGACGTGTGCCACGGCAAGCGCGGCACCATCCACCAGGCACACCGGGACGGGATGGAGGCCCAGCCCGGCGCGCTCGGCCTGGTCCTCAACGCCATCGTGCTGTGGACCACGAAGCACATCGACGCCGCCGTCGCCCAGCTTCACGCCGAAGGCCACGAGATACGGGACGAGGACATCGCCCGCCTGTCGCCGCTCAGGCACCGCACCCTGAACCTGCTCGGCCGCTACAGCTTCACCGCCTCCACCCCGGCCGCCGGTGCCCTGCGCCCGCTGCGCGACCCGGACGCCCCAGAACTGGACGAAGACGACGACGGCGGGCAGGAGTGAGTATCAGGAGCCGATCGGATCAATCCGTGACGGGCAGGCACTCGGCGAGCAGGGCGACGATGTCACGCCAGGCTCGCTGTGCGTGCCGTGGGTGGTAGCCGACGCCGGGACGCACGGTGTGGTCGACCGGTGGGTGGTGGAAGGCGTGAAGGGCTCCTCCGTAGACCACGAGGCGCCAGTCGACGCCCGCGGCCTGCATCTCTGCGGTGAACGCCTCCCGTTGCGCGGGCGGCATGATTGGGTCTTCCGACCCGACCCCGGCCCATACCGGGCAGCGAATGCGTGCCGCCTCGCCCGGTCGGCCCGTGGTCAGTGCGTTGACTGTCCCAATCGCGCGCAGGTCGACGCCATCGCGACCGAGTTCCAGTGCGACTGCGCCCCCGGTGCCGTAGCCGACGGCGGCGGTCCGGTCGGGGTCGGCCCGTGATTCGGCACGCAACACGTTGAGCGCGGCGTGACCGATTCCTCGCATGCGGTCGGGATCGGCGAGCAGCGGCATGCAACGGGCCAACATTTCCTCTGGGTCTTCCAAATAGCGTCCGCCGTGGAGGTCGAAGGCCAGCGCCACGTACCCCAACTCGGCCAGAGCCTCGGCCCGCCGGCGCTCGACATCGCTGAGCCCCGTCCCCTCGGGTCCGATCAGGACTGCGGGCCGGCGCTCGGCACCGGCCGGGAGCGCGAGGTATCCGATCATCGTCAGGTTGTCGGCCGGGTATTCGACCGTACGGGTTGTTACTGTCGTCATGCGACTGGACGGTAATGACCGTTGCGCCCGCTCGGGGTGGTGTTCACCGACGGCAGACAGCAGCCTGTCCCGACTACATCACCCGGACGCGTCGACCGCCCTGTCGTCAAACGATCGCCGCCGACAGGCGGCCGACGCGTCCAAATCTGTAGGCGTACGGGGGCGCATCGAACGGGAGCAGGCGTAGACGACGGGATCGTGGCCGCGCTCGACGCACGTCTCACGCAGCGTGGCGAACTCCGCTACGCCAAGGAGATCAAGCCGATGCGCATGCGTCCGTCATGTGGCTCAGCACAGTGGGACGGCTGGGGGAGGGCCGGGATCTGCCGTCTGCTTGTGCGGACTCCAACTGCCTTTCTACGAGCCTCCGTTGCTCACCACCCCCATCACCCACACGTCATGCCACTCCCCACCCCAGAACAGTGCCTGCCGCATGCGGCCCTCCACCTCGAAGCCGCAGCGTTCGTAGGTGCGGCGGGCCCGTTCGTTGAAGGTGAAGACCTCCAACTGGACGCGGTGCAGGCGGACGCGGTCGAAGGCGTACTCCAGGAGGAGGCGGATGGCTTCGGTGCCGAGGCCGCGGCCGGTTTCGCCGGGGACGAGGAGGATGCGCAGTGTGCCGTGGGCGTTGTCGGGGTCGATGGCCATCAGGGCGAGGTCGCCGAGGTAGCGGCCGGTTTCGCGGTCCTCGATGGCGAGGTCGAGGCGGTCCGCGCGGTCGGCGGAGCCGGCGCACCACTGCTGGACCTCCTCCAGCGTGAACTCGTGGTGGCAGCCGGTCAGCCGGCGGGTCTCCGGGTCGAGCGCCGCGGCGTGGAAGGCGGTCGCGTGGCGTATGGACAGCGGCGCGAGCCGGATGCGGGCACCGGCCAGCACCGGCTTCTCGGAGAGTGCGGTGGCATCGATCATGAGGGGATGATGGCGGGGAGCGGGTGCCGCGGCAATGGAAATAGTGACGGTGGCCGGGGAATTGACCGAGGTGTGTCCGGCGCCGTAGTGGGCGTCCGGCGGCGGGAGCGGGGGCGTATGCCCAGGGGGAGAGATGGAACTGCGGCAGGTGCGGTATTTCGTCATGGTCGCGCAGGAACTGCACTTCGGGCGGGCGGCCGAGCGGCTGCACATCGTGCAGTCCGCGGTCAGTCAGCAGGTCAGGCGGCTGGAGCGGGAGCTGCGGGTCGAGCTGTTCGACCGGTCGGCGCGGCAGGTGCGGCTCACCGAAGCGGGCGCGCGGTTCCTGCAGGGGGCGCGGGCGCTGCTCGCCGCGGAGGAACGTGCCCGCGCGACCGTCGCCGGCCTGGCGGCCACCCGGTCCTGCGCCCTGCGCCTGGGCACCAGCACCGGCCTCGGCGCCCATCTCGACCGGGTGCTGGACGCACTCGCCGACCGGGCACCGGAGTGCGCCGTGCAACTGGTCTCGCTGCCCGCGTCGCAGCGGCTCGACCGGGTCGCGGCCGGTGAGCTGGACGCCGCGTTCGTCCGCGGCGAGCCGGCCGGCGGCGGGCGGTACGGGCTGCGTGCCATCCCGCTGTGGCAGGATCCGCTGGTCGCCGTCGTCCCGGCCCGGCATCCGCTGGCCGCGTCGCCCGGCACCGTCTCGCTCGCCGAACTCGCGCCGGTGCCCCTGATACTGACCGAACGCCGCACCAACCGCGCCCTCGTCGACCTGGTCGTCAGCGCCTGCCACGACGCCGGATTCGCACCCGTGCCGGGACCGGCCCCCGGTGCCCTCCAGGACACCCTGGCGGCGATCGGCGCCTGCGGGCCCGACGACGGCCTGTGGACCGTCGTCTACGCCGCGCACGCCCGCAGGCTGAGCGTCCCGCGGGTGGCGTTTCTGCCCTTCCGCGACCCGGGCATGGAACTCACCACCCATCTCGTGGTGCGCCGGGCCTCGCCGCCCGCGGGGATCGCGGAGCTGCTGGCGGCGTGCGCGCCGGAGGGGGAGCCGGAGGGGGAGGGGGAAGGCGCCGGGGTCGCGTCCCCGGCGTAGCGCGTGTTACGGCAGCAGCCCCGCCCGCCGCGCCGCGATGACCGCCTGCATCCGGGTGTGCGCCCCCAACTTCCGCATGGACGAGCGCAGATAGCATTTCACCGTTTCGGGGCGCAGCCCGAGCCGCTCGCCCGCCTGCGCGTTCGTGGCGCCGGACGCCACGCATGTCAGGACGTCGACCTCGCGCGGTGAGAGCGCGGGGGCTTCGCCCGCAGGTCCTGTGCCGCCGGACGAGGCCGCGGCGAGCCGGCCGCAGGCCGCCAGCATCTCCTGACGCAGCAGCGGATCGGTGACCCGCTGGGCCAGGGACCGCAGGTCGCCGTGTGCCTCGCGGACCTCCTCCCACATGGCGGGGTCGGCGGCGGTCGGCTGCTGGGACACCGACAGCAGCCGGGCCGCCTCGTCCTGGAGCAGCAGCGCCTGTTCCAGCTCGCGGGCCGCCTCCATCGCCGCGGACAGCGGGCCGTCGCCCAGCCGCAGCGGGTGGCGCAGCGCGCCGTACAGCACCCCGCGCACCCGCCGGCGCACCACCACCGGCACCGCGAGCACCGACCGCAGGCCCTCGGCCGCCACCGCCGCGTCGTACTCGTGGCTGATCACCGACGAGGCGCGGTAGTCGGTCACCGCGAACGGGCGGCACAGCACCACCGCCTTGCCGCCCAGGCCGTTGCCGTGGTGGATGCTGAGCCCGCGCAGCGCGGTGGTCGCGGTCCCCGACAGCTCGTTGATCCGGAAGCGGCCACCACCGGCCAGCAGTCCGCCGAACGCCACCGGCACCCCGCTGGCCCGGCGCAGCCGCGCCAGCGCCGCCCCCACGTCAACGGACTCGTCCGACCCCGACCCGACGCGCACTCCGACACCTCCGCTTCCCCCCGTTCGGGGGTGGTGAGACCTATGTCACTGATTACACGATGACACGGAGTCGCGGGGCAATGAGGAGGACGCATGACGGACACGGACAGCACAGTGATGGGCCACTCGCCGGGCGCGACACGGGAGTTCCGGGCCGCCCGTGACCTGTTGCTGCGGCACCGTGAGGACTACGACGCCGCGCGCGCGCAGTTCCGCTGGCCCCGGCCCGTGCACTTCAACTGGGCGCTGGACTGGTTCGACGACATCGCCCGCGACAACGACCGCACCGCCCTGCACCTCGTCGAAGAGGACGGCTCCGAGACCCGGGTCACCTTCGACGCCATGCGCAGGCGTTCCGACCAGGTCGCCAACTGGCTTGCCGCCAAAGGGGTACGGCCCGGCGACCGGATCCTCGTCATGCTCGGCAACCAGGTGGAACTGTGGGAGACCGCGCTGGCCGCGATGAAGCTGCGCGCCGTGGTCATCCCCGCGACTCCCCAGCTGGGCCCCGCCGACCTCGCCGACCGGATCACCCGGGGCAAGGCACGGCACGTCGTGGTGCGCGCCGAAGACACCGCGAAGTTCGCGGCCGTGCCCGGCAGTTACACCCGGATCGCGGTCGGTGGCGCGACGGCCGGCTGGCTGGCGTACGAGGAGACCGCGTCAGCCTCCGACGCTTTCCGGCCGACCGGGGAGACCCGGGCCGACGACTCGCTGATGCTGTACTTCACCTCCGGCACCACGGCCCGCCCCAAGCTCGTCGAGCACACCCACGCCTCCTACCCCATCGGGCACCTCGCGACGATGTACTGGACCGGACTCCAGCCCGGCGACGTGCACTTGAACATCTCGTCGCCGGGCTGGGCCAAGCACGCCTGGTCGAACCTCTTCGCCCCGTGGAACGCCGAGGCGACCGTCTTCATCCACAACTACACGCGCTTCGACGCGGCCCGGCTGATGGCCGAGATGGACCGGGCGCGGGTGACCAGTTTCTGCGCCCCGCCCACGGTGTGGCGGATGCTCATCCAGGCCGACCTGACGGCGCTGCGGCACCCGCCGCGGGAGATCGTCGCGGCCGGCGAACCGCTCAACCCGGAGATCATCGAGCAGGTCAGGACGTCCTGGGGCGTCACGATCAGGGACGGCTTCGGGCAGACCGAGACCGCCGTCCAGGTCGCCAACACCCCGGGCGAGCCCGTCACTCCCGGCTCGATGGGCCGCCCCACCCCCGGCTACGACGTCGTCCTGCTCGACCCGGTCACCGGCGCACCGGCCGACGAGGGCGAGATCGCGCTCGTCCTCTCCAGCCACCCGGTGGGCCTGATGGCCTGCTACCACGGCGACCCGGCCCGCACCGCAGAGGCGATGGCGGGCGGCTTCTACCGCACCGGTGACATCGGCTCCCGCGACGCGGACGGCAGGCTCACCTACATCGGGCGCGCCGACGACGTCTTCAAGGCGTCCGACTACAAGATCTCGCCGTTCGAGCTGGAGAGCGCCCTGCTGGAGCACGAGGCGGTCGCCGAGGCCGCGGTCGTCCCCGCCCCCGACCCGCTGCGCCTCGCCGTCCCGAAGGCGTACATCGTGCTGGCCGACGGCTGGGATCCGGGCCCGGAGACCGCCAAGCTGCTCTTCGCGCACTCCCGCGAGGTGCTCGCGCCCTACAAGCGCATCAGGCGGCTGGAGTTCGCCGACCTGCCCAAAACCGTCTCCGGCAAGATCCGCCGCATCGAACTGCGCGAACGCACCGCACTGGGCGACGGCGGCGCCGAGTACCGGGAGGAGAACTACCGTTGAAGGCACCGGACACCGCCCTGTCGTACGCGAGCGGGGCAGGCGAGCAGCCGCTGATCGGCCGCACCATCGGTGCCGATCTGGATCGCACCATCGCGCGCTTCGGCGACCGGGAGGCGCTGGTCGAGGTCGCTTCGGGGCGGCGCTGGACGTACACCGAACTGGGCCGGGCGGTCGACGAGGTGGCGCGGGGGCTGCTCGCCAAGGGCATATCCACCGGTGACCGGGTCGGTATCTGGTCGCCCAACTGCGCGGAATGGGTCCTCGTCCAGTACGCGACCGCCCGGATAGGCGCGATCCTCGTCAACATCAACCCGGCATACCGGGTGCACGAGTTGGCGTACGTCCTGGGGCAGGCCGGGATACAGGTCCTGGTCTCCGCGACCCGCCACAAGACCAGCGACTACCGGCGGATGACCGAGCAGGTGCGCGCCGACTGCCCGGCCCTCCGCGACGTGATCTACATCGGCGACCCGACCTGGAGCGGACTGCTGACGGCCGGTGCCGCCGTACCGCAGGAGCGGCTCGACGCGTGCGCGGCACGGCTGTCCGCCGACGACCCGGTCAACATCCAGTACACATCGGGCACCACCGGCTTCCCCAAGGGGGCCACCCTCTCCCACCACAACATCCTCAACAACGGCTACTGGGTGGGCGAGACCGTCGGCTACAGCGAACAGGACCGGGTGTGCCTGCCGGTGCCCTTCTACCACTGCTTCGGCATGGTGATGGGCAACCTCGGCGCCACCTCGCACGGCGCCTGCATCGTCATCCCCGCACCGTCCTTCGACCCCGCCGCGACCCTGCGGGCCGTCCAGGACGAGCGCTGCACCTCGCTCTACGGCGTACCGACGATGTTCATCGCCGAGCTGGACCACCCCGACTTCGCCTCGTACGACCTGACCTCGCTGCGCACCGGCATCATGGCCGGCTCGCCGTGCCCCGAAGAGGTGATGAAGCGGGTGGTCGCCGAGATGCACATGGCGGAGGTCTCCATCTGCTACGGCATGACCGAGACCTCGCCGGTCTCCACCCAGACCCGGCGCGACGACGACCTGGAGCACCGCACGGCGACGGCGGGCCGGGTCCTGCCGCACATCGAGGTCAAGGTCGTCGACCCGGCGACCGGCGTGACCGTTCCCCGCGGCGGCACCGGCGAACTGTGCACCCGCGGTTACAGCGTGATGCTCGGCTACTGGGAGGACCCGGAGCGCACCGCCGAGGTGATCGACGCGGCGCGCTGGATGCACACCGGCGATCTGGCGGTGATGAACGACGACGGCTATGTGCGGATCGTCGGCCGCATCAAGGACATGATCATCCGGGGCGGCGAGAACGTCTACCCGCGGGAGATCGAGGAGTTCCTCTACTCCCACCCCAAGATCGCCGACGTCCAGGTGGTCGGCGTGCCGGATGCGAAGTACGGCGAGGAG
The DNA here is from genome assembly GCF_043199105.1 of Streptomyces sp. NPDC048644. Classification (NCBI taxonomy): domain Bacteria; kingdom Bacillati; phylum Actinomycetota; class Actinomycetes; order Kitasatosporales; family Streptomycetaceae; genus Streptomyces; species Streptomyces sp. NPDC048644. The sequence continues at coordinate 554,043 of NZ_JBICVO010000003.1, read as the reverse complement.
ATCGCCGCCTGCGTCATCCTCCGGGACGCCGAAGCCCCGCTGACGCTGGAGGAGTTGACGCTCTTCTGCCGCTCCCGGCTCGCCCACTTCAAGATCCCGCGCCATCTGGAGATCCTCGACGCGTTCCCGATGACGGTCAGCGGGAAGGTCCGCAAGATCGAGCTGCGCGAGCGGCTGGCGGCGGGGCGGGGCGCGGCGTCGTAGCGGGCGGGGCGTGCCGTCGTCAGCGTTCGCCCGGCCGGTCCAGACGCAGCCGCTGTGCGCGCGGCAGGGACGCGACCACCAGGTCGTAGGAGTCCTCGATCATGTCGAGCACCGCGCGGTCGGCGAGGCCGCCGTCCAGGGAAACGGTGTTCCAGTGCCGCTTGTTGAGGTGGTAGCCGGGCACCACCTCCGGGTGGGCCTCGCGCAGCCGCCTGGCCACCTCGGGGTCGCACTTGAGGCTGACGGTCGGCGGTACGGCCCCGACGGCCGTCAGCGCGAAGATCTTGCCGCCGACCTTGAAGGTGCACACGTCGGGATTCCGGGGGAACGGGAACTCCTCCGTCGCCCCGTTGAGGTCCAGGCAGGCGGCCCGCAGCGCTTCGGCATCGATCATGACCGCATTATGGCGTGCCCGTAGCGTCCGCTGACGTGCCGTCAGGTATCGGGCCGGGTGGCCTGCGCACCCGGCCCGCGCCCGGCACCACTACCGGTCCCGTGGTGGTCAGCCGTCCTGCTCGCGGCGCATGCAGCCGCGCGGCCAGCGGTCCAGGCCCAGCGCCGCCTCCTGCCCGCGGATCGCCCGCAGGCCCGGTGTCAGCTCCGCGTCGTCGAGCAGCCGGAAGCCGATCCTGGCGTAGTAGGGCGCGTTCCACGGCACGTCGAGGAAGGTGGTCAGGGTCAGCGCCGCCGCGCCGCCGTCCCGCGCCGCCCGGTCGATCAGCGCGCGGCCGATACCGCGGCGGGCGTGCCGGGGATCCACCGACACCTGCTCGATGTGGGTGGCGCCGTCGACCGGCTCCCACATCAGGTACGCCAGCGGCGCCCCGCCCTCGCACGCGACGAGCAGCCGCCCGGCGTCCCGGCTCGCCGCGAGCTGCGCGAGCGACGGCGGCTCGTCGTCCGCGACCGATGCCATGCCCAGCTCGCGGAAGGGCGCTCCGGCGGCACGTTCGACGGCACGCAGGGCGGGGAGTTCGGCCGGCGTGGCAGTACGGATGATCATCCGGCCAGTGTCGCCGCGACGGCCGTGCCGCCGCGACCGGTTTTCCGCCGCCTGCCCTGCGGCCCCGCCGTCAGCGTCCCGCGGCGCCGTGCCTGATCAGGCCGTCGGCCGGGTCGTTGACGGGCTGCGGGGTGCCCGTGAGGTCCATGACGAACAGCGGCAGGTAGAGGTCGTCGGCCCGGGAGCGGGCGTCGCGCGCGTAGCCGGCGAGGGAGAAGAAGACCGCGACGGCCGAGTCGTGGAGGCCGTTGAGCCAGACGCACTCGATCTCGCGGAGCGCGGTGGAGCGGGTGGTCGGGTCGACCTGCGCCACCACTCCGCTGCCGCGCAGGTCGAGGCCGGACGCGGTCCGTTCCTGGGTTCTGCCGACGTCCGTGAACCCCAGCCATTTCAGGTACTGCGCGGCGGCCGTGACGCAGTCCCTGGCCGTACGGATCGTGACCGGGCGGAAGGCCGGCCTGAGGACCGCGGGCGGCGCGGTGGCCGACGGCGCCGGGGTGTGCGGCCCGCGTCCGGGGGAGCGGCGGGCGATGGGCGGCGGCGCGGGCGCCGGCACGACGGGGATGCGCACGACCGTGCCGCAGACACAGCCGGACTCGGGCGCCGGCCATTCGTCCTGACGGCCACAGCTGTCGCACTGCACCGCCACCCACGAGCCCTGCCAGGTGCGGTGCACGATCTCGACGGGCACGCCGCCGCGCAGCACGGGCAGGGTCAGTGGGGCCCCGCAGGCGCAGGGGAAGGTGGGCGGGGTGAAGGCGTTCTCGCGGCGGCACGTCGGGCACCGCACCGGCACGCTGTCGGCCATGGTCGCTCCTGGCGGTAGGTCGGCAGGCAGGCGGCTCTGCTCTGCTGTTGACCTCCATGGTCTCTCCAAATGCAGGAGCCGGAGGCACATTCGCGCCGATCGCTGCGGGGGGCAGGAGACACCGGGGGAGCATGGTGCGGCCAGGAAGCGATGTGCGGCGCACACGGCGCATACGCGGGCGCTTGCCGCGCGCCGGTGTCCGGTATCGCCAACGGCCGGGCGCCGGGGGCCGGTTCGCGGGGGACGGCTGCTGCCCCGAGGGGGTACCGCCCGGTGGCGCGCATCGGGCGCGACAGGACATCGCGCCACCGGACGGAGTCGTGGGGGAGGCTGCGGAGGAGGCGGGCTCCGCGGCGGAGAGTGCCCGCCGCCTTCTGCCGGGCGGGCCGCTGCCACCGCACCGGTGCTCCCGGATGCCGCGGAGCGCCGCGCTTCCCCCCTCCGTGCCGGACGGCCACCCCTCAGCGGACCGTCCGGCGCGGATGCGCAAGGATGCTGACCTCCCGTCAGTCCTCGCGCAGTTCGCGGATCCTGGCCTCGACGCGCTTGCCGTACTCCTGGTCGGCCGCGCGGAAGTGGTCCAGGTTCTTCTCGATCACATCGTCCCGGCCGACCTGCGCGAGGCCGCCCGCGATGTTGTCCACCAGGCGCCGCTTCTCGTCATCCGACATCAGCCGGTACAGCTCGCCCGCCTGGAAGAAGTCGTCGTCCTTGGCGTGTGCCGGTGCCGCGTGGGTGCCGACGTGACCGGCGACGGTGAGCGGGGCGGAGAGCGCCTCGTTCGTCTCCACGGGGCCGCTGTACGAGTTGGGCTCGTAGTTCTTGGCGTGCCGGTCGTAGGCGTTGGTGGCCATCAGTCCGTCCCGGCCGTAGTTGTCGGCGCGGGTGGCCCGGGGCGCGTTCACCGGCAGCTGGGTGTGGTTGATGCCCAGGCGGTAGCGGTGCGCGTCCGCGTAGGCGAACAGCCGGCCCTGGAGCATCTTGTCCGGGGACGGGCCGATGCCGGGCACGAAGTTGTTCGGCGAGAAGGCGGCCTGCTCGACCTCGGCGAAGACGTTGTCCGGGTTGCGGTCCAGGACCAGCCGGCCGACGCGCTGGAGCGGGTGGTCGCGGTGCGGCCACACCTTGGTCAGGTCGAACGGGTTGAAGCGGTAGTCCGCGGCCTCGGCGGCCGGCATGACCTGCACGTACAGCGTCCAGGACGGGTAGACGCCCCGCTCGATGGACTGCAGCAGGTCGGTCTGGTGGCTGTTCGGGTCGGTGCCGGACAGCGCGGCGGCCTGCTCGGCGTCGAGGCAGCGGATGCCCTGGTTCGTCTTGAAGTGGTACTTGACGAAGAAGGCTTCGCCCGCGGCGTTCGTCCACTGGTACGTGTGCGAGCCGTAGCCGTTCATGTGGCGGTAGGAGGCCGGGATGCCGCGGTCGCCCATCAGCCAGGTGACCTGGTGGGTGGCCTCGGGGGAGTGCGCCCAGAAGTCCCAGACGTTGTCCGGCTCCTGCTTGCCCGTGAAGGGGTCGCGCTTTTGCGAGTGGATGAAGTCGGGGAACTTCATCGCGTCCTTGATGAAGAAGATCGGGGTGTTGTTGCCGACCAGGTCGTAGTTGCCCTCTTCGGTGTAGAACTTCACGGCGAACCCGCGGGGGTCGCGCGCGGCGTCCGGGCCGCCGAGGTTGTCGGCCACCGTCGAGAAGCGGATGAACAACTCGGTGCGCTTGCCGATGGTGTTGAGGAAGCCGGCGCGGGTGAAGCCGGTGACGTCGTCGGTCACCTCGAAGTGGCCGTACGCGCCGGACCCGCGGGCGTGGACCACGCGCTCCGGGATCCGCTCACGGTTGAAGCGGGCGAGCTTCTCCAGCAGTTGCTGGTCCTGGAGGAGCATCGGGCCACCGACGCCGGCGGTGGCGGAGTTCTGGTTGTCGGCGACGGGGGCGCCAGCCTCCGTGGTGAGCGTGCGCGCCGTCAGCGTGGGCTTCGTCATGGTGACCTTCCGTACGAGAGCGCGGAAGTTGACTTCCGCGTGTCGGAGCGTAAGAAGCGCTCCGACCAAACGTCAACAGTTTGTTGAAACAAAGCTGAGGGGTGTTCCGGGCGGTGGCCGCGCCTGGGCGCGACAGGACAGGTGTCAGCGCGATCACCGCCCGGAAGTCCGGGTCCGGGGCCGAGGCTCCGGGGGTGAACTCAGGTACAGGGCCCGGCCGCAGCCCCGCACCGGGCCCGCTCCGCCGGGTCGTAGCCGACCTCCACGAGAACCGGACGCCGCGTGGAGAAGGACTCCTTGCGCGCCCAGGTGACCGCCGACCGCAGCTCGGCCGGATCGGCGACCCGGCGGCCCGCGCAGCCGTACGCCTCCACGAGCTTCACGTGGTCCGTGAGGAACGCGTCCTCCACGTCACCGGCCGGCGGGCCTGGCCCGTGGCCGTGCGGCGCGGGGTGCGGCATCAGCAGGACGAGCGGGACGCCGTACCGTGCCGCGAGGGCCAACTCGCCCGCCAGCGCCGGGAATTGCTCGTCGATGACGGCCACCACCTCGGCCGCCCCGTCGTCCGGCATCGCGGACCGGTCGCCCAGAGCCGTACGGACGCCGATCGCCGTCGGCACCTCCCAGCCCGGTGGGCCACCGGGGCCGCCGACCGCGCGGCGGCGCGGTCCTGGCCCGTCCGTCGCGCAGGCGGGCGCCGACGCCCCGACGACATACGCGTCGCTCTCCGTACCGAACAACGCGCAGACCTCCCGCACCACCGCGGGCGGCGGTACGGCATCCGGCACGGCCGCGGGGGACGGACCGGCCGACGGGTACGGCGGTGCCTCCCCGGCGGGCGGCCCGGCGTCCTGCCCCGCCGCCCCGGCTTCGGCCGCTGCCACCTCGGCCGGCAGCTCGATCAGGACCGGCCCCTGCCGTCCCTCCTGCGCGGTCCGCAGGGCCTCGCGAAAGGCCCACGGAATCCGGGCGGGCCCATCGACCCGTACCGTCCACTTGCACAGCGGGCGGGCGAGCCGGACCAGATCCGGCGCCCCGGCGGCGCGCTCGCCACCGGAGCCGGGGGTGCCGACGACGCACACCAACGGCACCGCGTCGGCCAGCGCGAGGGCGAGCCCCGGCAGCACCCGCGTGGCACCGGGCCCGGCGGGCACCGCCGCGACCGAGGCCCGTCCCCGCGTGCGGGCCCAGCCGATCGCCATGTGCGGCGCGCTTTCCACGTGCCGCACCCGCAGATGCGCGATGCCCTCCGCGGCCAGCGCCGCGTACAGCGGCCGGAGCGCGGGCCCGTGGCAGCCGAAGACGGTGTCCACGCCGGCCTGCCGCAGGGAGCGCACGGCCGCGCGGAGTGCGGGAACCCGTTGCGCCGTCATGCCGCTCAGGGCGCGGTCGGGTGTCCGGAGAGCCGCTCGACGCCGCGGAGGAGCGCGGAGTGGTCGAGGCTGCCGTCGCCCTGGGCGCGGAGCGAGGCGACGAGGCTGGCGACGAGACTGCCGACGGGCAGCGCGGCGCCCACGGTGCGGGCCGCGTCGGTGACGATGCCCATGTCCTTGTGGTGCAGGTCGATACGGAAGCCGGGGGCGAAGTCGCGGCGCGCGAAGTTGTCCTTCTTGCGGGTCAGGACCGTGGAGCCGGCCAGACCGCCGTTGAGGACGTCGAGGGCGGCGGCCAGGTCGACGCCGGACTTCTCCAGGAAGACGACCGCCTCGGCGCAGGCTTGGATGTTGACGGCGACGATGAGCTGGTTGGCGGCCTTGACGGTCTGCCCCGCGCCGTGCGGTCCGCACCGCACGATGGTCTTGCCCAGCGCCTCCAGGACGGGCCTGGCGGCGTCGAAGTCGCTCTGCTCACCGCCGACCATGATCGACAGGACCGCTTCGACGGCGCCCGCCTCACCGCCGGAGACCGGGGCGTCCAGCACCCGTATCCCGCGGGCCGCCGCGGCCTGCGCCAGGTCGATGCTGGTCTGCGGGGTGATCGAGGACATGTCGATCAGCAGCGCACCGGACCTGGCGTTCTCCACGATGCCGTCGGGCCCGTAGGCGATGGCCTCGACCTGCGGGGACGCCGGCACCATCGTGATCACCACGTCTGCGGTGGCCACGGCTTCGGCGACGGAGCCGGCCACGGTGCCGCCGGCCGCGGCCAGCCGCTCCAGCTTCTCCTGCTCCAGGGTGTAGCCGGTCACGTGATAGCCGGCCTTGATCAGGTTCTCGGTCATGGGGGAGCCCATGATGCCCAGACCGATCCACGCGATCTCGGGAAGACTGCTCATCGAAAAGCCTCTTTCAGCATCCAGCGGTCCGAAACAACAACGCGGGCCCAACTGCCCGCGGGCGGCGGCTACTTCGCTGCGCGCAGCGGCGCCGGGAGCCAGCCGAAGGCGCCGGCCGACGGGCCGTCGCCCGGCTTGTACTCCAGGCCGGTCCAGCCCCGGTAGCCGTTCTTGCGCAGCCGCTCCAGCAGCGCGGAGAAGTCCAGCGACCCGGTGCCCGGCGCGCCACGGCCGGGATTGTCGGCGATCTGCACGTGCGCGGTCTTGCCGGTGTGGCGGTCGATGACCTCTTCCAGGTCCTCGCCGTTCATCGACAGGTGGTAGAGGTCCATCAGGAAACGGGTGTTGTCGAGGCCCGTCGCCGCGTTCACCGCGTCGACGACCTCGATGGCCTTCGGTGCCGACACGATCGGGCAGGCCGGTGACTCCGGCGCGTTGAGCGCCTCGATCAGCATCGTCCCGTCCAGCTCGCCGACCGCTCGCGCGGCGAAGGCGAGGTTCTCCAGGGCCAGCGCGTCCTGCTCCGCCGTCGGCACGCCCTCGACGCGGTTGCCGTAGAGGGCGTTGAAGGTGGTGCAGCCGAGCGACCGGCCGAACTCCACGGCCACCGGAACGTTCGCCCGGAACTTCTCCGACTCCGCCCCCGGCACCGACAGGGCGCCGCGGTCGGGTCCTGGCAGCTGCCCGGCGTAGAAGTTCAGGCCCACCAGGCGGGTACCGGCGTCGTTCAGCGCGTCACGCAACGCATCGAGTTCCGCCTGCTCGGGCACCGGCGCATCGACCCACGGCCACCACAGCTCCACCGCCGTGAAGCCCGCGGCCCGTGCCGCGGCCGGGCGCTCCAGCAGCGGCAACTCGGTGAACAGAATCGACAGGTTGACGTTGAAGCGCGTCTCCGTGAAACCCATAAGACCCGGCGCCCTTTCCGGATAGTGGAACTTATTTTCTACGTAACGGAACCCTGCCTCGCCATCGCGGGGGCTGTCAAGAGGGGGGCGGGCGGATTTCTGGTGGTGGGGGCGATGCCCGCGTAGGTTGAACGGCGTGCGATTGAGAGTGGAGTTCACGACGGAACCGTTCGACCTGGACGAGGCGCCGGCCCATGCGGTGGTGGCGCGGGAGATCGTCACGGGCGCCGGTCTCGACGCCGTCGACGTCGGCCCGTTCGGCAATACCGCGGAAGGCGGCGCGGAGCGGGTGCTCGACGCGGTGGGCGCCCTGCTGCGGGACACCCTGGAGGCGGGTGCCACCCGGGTCTCCCTCCAGGTCAACGTGATCGAGGAGTCGGCGGATCCGGCGCAGTCCGAGGGGAGCGCCAGGTGACGGAGCCCGCCGACCACCCGTTCGTCCAGGCGGTCAAGCCGCTGGTGGACGCGATGGGCGGCCAGATGGTCGCGCCCGGCCTCGCCCGGGGTGACGACGTCGTGCTGGCCTGGGAGGGTGAGGAGCGGGTCGCGGTGCGCCTGCCGCATCTGTCGGACTCGCTGGATCACCTTCTCGCCGAGTTGCAGCGCAGGCACGGCATGCCGCTGGCCGACCTGGACCGCAAGACCAAGCAGTCCGTGGTGCGGATCCTGGAGGCGCGCGGGGCGTTCTCCGTGCGGCACGGCGTGGAGACGGTGGCCGGCGCGCTGGGTGTCAGCCGGTTCACCGTCTACAACTACCTGAACAGGGAGAACGCGGCGAAGCAGGAGGAGTGAGGCCAACTGCCGCCCGGTGGCGGCCGATTGGCCCGCGCCGCCGTCCGGAAGTTCCGGACGGCGGCTTTTCTGTTGCCGAGTTTTCAACAAAGTGTTGACGTGATGTTGCCTGAGGTCTTAGCTGTTTCCAGCCAAGCAGAGCCAGCACCAGGCCACGGAGGCTTCCCGTGTCTTCGAGTACGACCCCGGGCCTCGCCCGGTTCAACGCTGCCGGCGACGGCGGCGCCGAGGCCGCACTGCACGAGGTGTGCGCCAGCCGGGCGTGGGGGCAGGCCCTTCGTGCCAGGCGTCCGTACGCCACCACCGAAGCCCTTTTCGCCGCGAGCGACGCCGCCATGGCGGAGCTGACCGCGGCGGATCTGGCGGAGGCGATGGCGGGGCACCCGCCCATCGGCCGCCCCGAGCCCGGCGACCCGACGTCCTCGCGGGAGCAGAGCGGGATGGCCGCGTCATCCGACGCGCTCAAGGCGGAGATGCTCGAACTGAACCTGGCTTATCAGGAAAAGTTCGGGCACGTCTTCCTGATCTGCGCCTCCGGACGCACCGGTGAGCAGATGCGGGACGCCGTCCGTAACCGCATCGACAACTCCCCGGAACAGGAACGGGAGATCGTTCGCAGGGAGCTGGGAAAGATCAACCGCATCCGTCTGGCCCGCATGACGGACACCGCAGAAGGAGACGCAGCATGAGCAGCGAGACGGCCGCACCGACGTCGGTGTCCACGCACATCTTGGACACCAGCGTGGGCCGCCCCGCCGATGGCGTCGCCCTCACGCTCTCGGTGCGCTCCGGAAGCGGCGCCGCCTGGAGCGCCCACGGCGCGTCCGCCACCGACGCGGACGGGCGCTGCAAGGACCTGCCGGCCCTGCCGGACGGCACCACCCACGTACGCCTCGACTTCGCCGTCGAGGAGTACTTCCTGTCCGAAAAGCATCGCTCGCCGGACCGGAACCGCCCCGACCAGCAAGCCGAGGAACAGCAGGACGCCCCCCGCGTAAGGGACAGCGGAGTTTTCTTCCCGGAGGTGGCAATCACCTTTGCCGTCAAGCCGGGCGAGCACTATCACGTACCGCTGCTGCTCAACCCGTTCGGCTACTCCGTATACCGAGGGAGCTAGCACCGACATGACTGCCCATTCCCGCCCTGCCCGCCCGGTACTTCTCGGCCAGAACCAGTACGGCAAAGCGGAGAACCGCGTCGTCAAGATCACCCGCGACGGCGACACCCACCACATCAAGGACCTCAACGTCTCCGTCGCCCTCTCCGGCGACCTGGAAGAGGTGCACCTCTCCGGCTCCAACGCCAACTGCCTGCCCACCGACACCACCAAGAACACCGTGTTCGCCTTCGCCAGGGAACACGGCATCGAGTCGGCCGAGCAGTTCGGCATCCACCTGGCCCGGCACTTCGTCACCAGCCAGGAGCCGATCAAGCGGGCCCGCATCCGCATCGAGGAGTACACCTGGGAGCGGATCGCCACATCCGACAACAACTCCCGCTTCATAGGCGCCGACGAGGTACGCCACTCCTTCGTCCGCAAGGGCCAGGAGACCCGCCTTGCCGAGATCACCTATGACGGCGAGAGCTGGCAGGTCATCTCGGGGCTGAAGGACCTCGTCGTCATGAACTCCACCAACTCGGAGTTCTGGGGCTACATCAAGGACAAGTACACGGTCCTCAAGGAGGACTACGACCGCATCCTGGCGACCGAGGTGTCCAGCCGCTGGCGCTTCAACTGGACCGACGACGAGCAGCGGATGCCCCCGTGGGAGCGCTCGTACGCGCAGGTCAAGAAGCACATGCTGGAGGCGTTCGCGGAGACCTACAGCCTCTCCCTCCAGCAGACCCTGTACCAGATGGGGTCACGCATCATCAACAACCGTTCCGAGGTCGACGAGATCCGCTTCTCGCTCCCGAACAAGCACCACTTCCTGGTGGACATGGAGCCGTTCGGCCTCAAGAACGAAACCGCCGACGGCGCCGTCTACTACGCCGCGGACCGTCCGTACGGACTGATCGAAGCCACTGTTCTGCGCGACGGTGTCGAAGCCCGGATCCCGCTGGATCTGACGAACCTCTGATCGGCTCCGACGCAGCGCCGTGCCTCGCGTCCCCTCCCTGCCCCGCAGCGGGGAGGGGGACGCGATTCCTGAGGGGACCGACCCATGGCACAGCACCCGCACGTTGACCCTGCTCCACCGGTGCACCCGGTGGACGAAAAGCCGGCGCCGAAGCGGCTGATCCCCGCCGCCCTCCAGCACATCGCTGCCATGTACGCCGGCGTCGTCACCCCTCCGCTCATCATCGGACAGGCCGTCGGCCTGGACGCCGCGGGCCGCACCCGGCTCATCGCCGCCGGCCTGCTGATCGCGGGCTGCGCGACCCTGCTCCAGACGCTCGGCATCCGCAAGGCCGTCGGCAACCGGCTGCCGTTCGTCAACGCCGCCAGCTCCGCCGGCATCACCCCGATGCTCGCCATCGCCGAGACCACCCACAAGGGCCACCAACTCCCCGCCATCTACGGGGCGGTGATGGTCGCCGGCCTCTTCTGCCTCGCGGTCGGACCGTTCTTCGGAAAGCTCCTGCGCTACTTCCCGCCGCTGGTCACCGGCGTGGTCATCACCCTCATCGGCGTCACCCTGATGCCGGTGCCGGTCGGCTGGGCCCAGGGCGGCGACAAGGGCGCCGCCGGCTTCGGCGACATGAAGAACCTCGCCCTCGCCGCCTTCACCCTCGTCGTCATCCTGCTCATCCAGCGCTTCGCCCGGGGCTTCATCAAGCAGATCGCCCTGCTGCTCGGCCTGGTCATCGGCACCCTCGCCGCGACGCCGCTGGGCATGGCAGGACTCGACGGGCTGCGCTCGGCGCCGCTGGCCGCGCTCCCCACCCCCTTCGCCTCGGGACCGCCCGAGTTCCAGCCCGCCGCGATCATCTCGCTGTGCCTCGTGATGCTGGTCCTGATGACCGAGTCGGCGGCCGGGATGCTCGCACTCGGCGAGATCTGCGACCGCCGCTGCACCAGCGACACCCTCACCCGCGGACTGCGCACCGACGGCATCGCCACCCTGCTGGGACCGGTCTTCGGTGGCTTTCCCACCAGCGCCTTCGCCCAGAACGTCGGCGTCGTCTCGCTCACCAGGGTCCGCAGCCGCTACGTCGTCGCGGTGGCAGGCGCCGCCCTGATCGTGCTGGGCGCCTTCCCCGTACTGGGCGCGGTCGTCTCGCTCGTCCCGATGCCGGTGCTCGGCGGCGCCGGGATCGTCCTCTTCGGCTCGATCGCGGTCAGCGGCATCCGCACGCTCGCCGAGGCGGGCCTCGACGACAGCTCCAACATCATCCTCGTCGCGGTGTCGCTCGGCGCCGGCATCATCCCGCTCGCCGCACCGACCTTCTACGCCGACTTCCCCGCCTGGGCACAGACCGTGCTCGGCTCGGGCATCAGCGCGGGCGCCCTGGTCGCCGTGCTCCTCAACCTGTTCTTCCATCACCTCGGCACCCGGAGCACCCCACGGGCAGCGGTTCTGTCAGCCGCATCGCCCGGCTCCGGCACTCAAATCCCCTAGGGCCATGCCGTGCCCGAACCGCCAGTAGGGAAAGTAGGAAAGCACCATGGCTGCATCGGCATCCCCTGACAGCTCGGCCGAGCGCATCGTCATCGAGAACTGCGCCATCGCGACCGTCGACCCCCACGACACCGAGTACGCCACCGGCCACGTCGTCGTCGCCGGGACGGTCATCGAGTCGGTGGGCGCAGGACGCGCCCCCGACGGGCTGGCGAACGTCGTCCGCCGGGTCGACGGAACGGGGCACCTGGTCACCCCCGGCCTGGTCAACACCCACCACCACTTCTACCAGTGGATCACCCGCGGCCTCGCCACCGACCACAACCTGTTCAACTGGCTGGTCGCCCTCTACCCGACCTGGGCCCGCATCGACGCGCCGATGCTGGCCGCCGCCACCCAGGGCTCGCTCGGCATGATGGTCAGGGGCGGCGTCACCACCGCATCCGACCACCACTACGTCTTCCCGCAGGGCTCCGGCGACCTCGTCGCCGCCGAACTGGACGCCGCCGCCGGCATCGGCGCCAGGATCACCCTGGCCCGCGGCTCCATGGACCGCAGCGAGAAGGACGGCGGGCTGCCCCCCGACTTCGCCGTCGAGACCACCGAAGGCGCCCTGCTCGCCACCGAAGAGGCCATCGACAAGCACCACGACGCCTCCTTCGGCTCGATGGTGCACATCGCCGCCGCGCCCTGCTCGCCGTTCTCCGTTTCCACCGAACTCATGCGCCAGGGCGCCGAGTTGGCCCGCCGCAAGGGCGTGCGGATGCACACCCACGGCTCGGAGACCGTGGAGGAGGAGACGTTCTGCCACGAGCTGTTCGGCAGGGGCCCGACCGACTACTTCGAGTCCACCGGCTGGCTCGGCGACGACGTGTGGATGGCGCACTGCGTCCACATGAACGACTCCGACATCGCCGCCTTCGCCCGCACCGGCACGGGAGTCGCCCACTGCCCCTCGTCGAACGCCCGCCTCGCCGCAGGCATCGCCCGCGTCCCCGACATGCTGAAGGCCGGCGTCCCGGTCGGCCTCGGCGTGGACGGCACCGCGTCCAACGAGTCCGGTGAACTCCACACCGAACTGCGCAACGCCCTGCTCGTCAACCGGCTCGGCGCCCACAAGGAAGCCGCGCTGAGCGCCCGCAAGGCCCTCCGGCTCGGCACCCACGGCGGCGCGCAGGTCCTGGGCCGCACCGGCGAGATCGGCTCCCTGGAGGCCGGCAAGCTCGCCGACCTGGTGCTGTGGAAGCTGGACGGCATCGGCCACTCCTCCATCGCCGACCCGGTCACCGCGCTGGTGTTCGGCGCGGCTGCCCCGGTCACGCTGTCCCTGGTGGGCGGCCGGCCGGTCGTCGAGGACGGCCACCTGACCCGCGTCGACGAGGACGCCGTCGCCCGCACCGCCCGCACCGAGGCCAGGCGACTGGCCCGTATCGCCGCCGAGAGCTGACCTGCCGCGCCGCGCCCCCGCGCGCGGCGCCCCTGAACTCGGCCGGGAGGGACGGCTCCCGGCCGGGCTTGTGGATCCGAGCGGTCCACAAGCGCCTGACCCCGGGGGCGCGGAGTTCACCCCGTGCCCCCGGGCCGGCCGCCGGCACCGTCCCGGCCGGACATCACCGATTTCACGCGCCACAAGCGCCGCCCCTGCACCCCGCCGCTGACCCGCGCCCGTTCGCCCTGCGCCCACCCGCGCGACTTCTCGCACCACGCACCACATCGCATGCCCTCCGTGACAGCCTCGTGCCGCCCTCCCGCGGCGGTGCAGAAATCGACAGGAGGCCCGCAGTGGCCGCAACCCCCGGGCAGAAGTCGGAGGGCGACCGGAAGCACCCGGTCGACGCCACCCTCCCGCCCTTCAAAATGTTCACCAGCGGCCTCCAGCACGTGGCCGCGAGCTACGCGGGGGTGGTCGCCCCGCCGATGATCGTGGGACCGGCCTGCGGGCTGACCGCCACCGAGACCGCGTTCCTGATGGGCGCCGCCCTCTTCACCGCCGGCATCGCCACCCTCCTCCAGACGCTGGGCTTCTGGAAGATCGGCGCCAGGCTCCCCTTCGTCAACGGCGTCTCGTTCGCCGGTGTCACCCCGATGGTGGCGATCGCCAAGTCCCAGAGCCCCGCGCACGCGCTGCCGGTCATCTTCGGCGCGGTCATCGTCGCCGGAGTGCTGGGCTTCGCCCTGGCCCCCTACTTCTCCAAGCTCGTACGGTTCTTCCCGCCGGTGGTCACCGGCACCGTCATCACCCTGATCGGCGTCTCCCTGCTCCCGGTGGCCTTCAACTGGTCCCAGGGCGGCACCGAAGGGGCCCCGGACTACGGGTCGTTGACCAACATCGGGATGGCCGCGCTGACCCTCGTCATCGTGCTCGCGCTGCGCCGGGTGCTGCGGGGCTTCCTCCAGCAGATCGCCATCCTGCTCGGCCTGATCGCCGGCACGCTGATCGCGATACCCGTCGGCATCACCGACTTCTCGGCGCTGGGCGACGCCGGCCTGATCGGCTTCCCGACGCCTTTCCACTTCGGCGCACCGCAGTTCAGCCTCGCGGCCATCGTGTCGATGTGCATCGTGATGCTGGTCTGCATGACCGAGTCGACGGCCGACATGCTCGCTCTCGGCAAGATCGTCGACCGGCCGGCCGACGAGCGGACCATCGCCGGCGGACTGCGCGCCGACACCCTCGGCACCGCGCTCAGCCCGCTCTTCAACGGCTTCGCCAACAGCGCCTTCGCGCAGAACATCGGCCTGGTCGCGATGACCAAGGTGCGCAGCAGGTTCGTGGTCGCCACCAGCGGCGTGATCCTGATCGTGCTCGGCCTGTGCCCGGTGGCCGCCTCGGTGATCTCGCTGGTGCCGCTGCCGGTGCTGGGCGGCGCCGGCATCGTCCTCTTCGGTTCGGTCGCCGCCAGCGGCGTGCAGACGCTGGCATCCGCCGCGATGGAGAAGGGCGAGAACGCGCTGATCGTCGCCGCGGCCGTCGGCGTCGGCCTGATCCCGATCGCGGCGCCGGACTTCTACCGCAACTTCCCCAAGGACCTGCTGGTCGTCCTGGACTCCGGCATCAGCACCGGCTGTCTGGTCGCCATCGTCCTCAACCTCGCCTTCAACCACTTCGGCAGGCGGGAGGCCGACCCGGCCGCCGACGGGCACGGGGCCGACGCGCCGCCCGCCCCGACCGTCCCGCCGCAGCCCGACCGGGGCCGCGCCGACGACGCCGACACACCCGCGGCGACCCCGTTGCCCTGACGGCAGCGGGACACAACGGCCCGTGGGGGAACGGACGTTGCCGTCCCGTCACGGGCCGTCGGCCGGTCCTGCTCAGCCGATGTGGAAGTCCTCGCCGTAGACCTTCCAGTCGAGCGGCGTGTGCAGGTCGAGGTTGCCGTCCTTGAGGAAGACCCGCTGGGCGGTGTCGACCCGGCTGGTGTCGCTGTGTGCCTCCTCCTGCTCCATGGCCCACACCCGGGCGTCGAGGAAGGCATTGAGGTACTTCTTCTCGTCGCCTCCCTGCGACGGCGGCTTGGCCTTGTTCAGCGCGCGCTTGCGGATGCTGGAGAAGCTGGTGTCCTCGTCGCCGTCCCCGTGCATCACGATCGCGTCGTAGTACGCGAACTGGCCGAGCACGCCGACCCCGTCGGACTTGCCCTGCTTGACCGCGGGGTTGAAGTAGACCCGGTCGCGCTCGTCGTTCTGGGCCTTCTGGAAGGCGCTGTCCTGCGCGGCCTTCTTCCAGTCCTTGGTGTAGTTCGGGTCGAGCCCTTCGTGCGAGTCGCTGCCGTCCACCTTGCGCAGCGCGGGCAGGTACTTCGCGAGGATGTTGTCCGGCTTCCGCTTGGTGTACAGCTCGACGAGTTCGAGCATGTCGTGGGTGCCGGAGCAGAAGCCGATGATGCCGCCGGTGTAGCCGCGGCCGTCGCCGATGTCCTCGATGTAGCGGTACTGGTCCTTCCAGTCCAGCGAGGAGTTCTCCGCGCTGGAGACCAGCTGCATCGCGATCTCCTTCTTGGCCGGGTCGTCGAGCCCGGTCGCGGCGCGCGATGAGGGTGCGGAGTGCGTGGTGGAGTGGGGCGCGGCCGGGGTACGGCTGCCCGAGGTGGCCGTCGCGGCGATGGCGGTTGCGGGGACGGTCAGCAGAGCGACGCCGAGGACGACGCGGGTGGCAATTCTGGTCACACGTGAGCTTATCGATCGGGAGCGCATGAGGTCCTCCGGTTCCGGAGTGGGCTGTGGGGGGTTCCCCAATCGTTAGGAAGCTTTCCTACCAGACTTGGTGAGTGACGTATACCCGTCAAGCGTGGCTGTTCCGCACGGGGTTGCCGCCGCGTCGGATGGCGTCCGACGGCGTGCGACTGACCGCTTTGCGCAGGCGAACGGCGGGCCGGACAAGGGGAGTTGCGGCGGGAGCCGCGAAGAAGGCGCCAGGCGGTCCCGAGCGGCGCGGCGTGCGGGCGCGAGGTGCGCGGGCGCACGACCGGCGATGCGTGGCGGGGGCGGCGCGGACCCGGGAACTGCTGCCGCAGGTCGCGGACGTCGGCCGGGGGTGCTTATCGGCCCCGGCGGCACACGGGCCGGGCGTCGATGGCCCCCGCGGTGCCGGGCGGAAAGCGCCGGGGCCGCCCCGCCACCGGTGATCCGGAGCGGCGGGGCCGGGGTGCCCGCGGCGGACGCATCCTGCTGCACGGGCAAAGCGACGCGCGGCCCCGGGGTCGGGCCACGGACCCGAGTCCCGGGCGGCCGGCGCGTCGGACGAACGGCGGTCAGAGGAACGAAGCAGGCTCCGGGGACGCCGGACGCGGCTTGCATGTGAAGCCCAACTGGCGCAGCGCCCGCACGATTTCACCGGTACTGAAGTCCCG
Source organism: Streptomyces sp. NPDC048644 (assembly GCF_043199105.1). Taxonomy (NCBI): domain Bacteria; kingdom Bacillati; phylum Actinomycetota; class Actinomycetes; order Kitasatosporales; family Streptomycetaceae; genus Streptomyces; species Streptomyces sp. NPDC048644. The sequence continues at coordinate 537,661 of NZ_JBICVO010000003.1, read as the reverse complement.
GGGGTCCTGCCCGGTGACGATCCGGCCGACCTGCTTGACGGGGTAGGCGGTGGTGCCGATGAGGACGGACTCGCCGTCGATCGGATCCGGCTCGACCGCGCTCATCTTCTGCTCCACCTCGCTCGCCTGGATGTAGAAGAAGACTCCGGCAATGGTGACGCGCATCATGCCTCAACAAGGGTGAGCAGGAATGGAACCCGAGCTGTCACCTTCTCATGGATCCGCCCGGACGAAAGGCTCCTGACGGTGCGGGCCGGGGCCCGGTGCGGCGGGTGACGGGGCGTGGGAACGCGCCCGCGGGCGGGCCGCACGGGGGCCCTGGATGCCCCGCCCCGCGCCCCGGAACACCGGAGGCGGGGCGGGACGGGCGGCATCGCTCAGCCGGTCAGCAGCGCGTAGGCGGGCAGCGTCAGGAAGTCGGCGTAGTCGGCGTCGAGGGAGACCTGGAGGAGCAGGTCGTGGGCCTGCTGCCACCTGCCGGCGGCGAAGGCGTCCTCGCCCACCTCGGCGCGGATGCCGGCCAGGGCCTCGGCGGCGATCGTACGGACCAGGTCGGCGGTGGCCTTCTCGCCCTCGTGGCCCTCGTCGTCGAAGACGACGCCGGCGTCGACCCACTGCCAGATCTGCGAGCGCGAGATCTCGGCGGTGGCCGCGTCCTCCATGAGGCCGAAGATGGCGACGGCGCCCAGGCCGCGCAGCCAGGCTTCGATGTAGCGGGTGCCGACCTGCACGGCGTCGACAAGGCCCTGGTAGGTCGGCTTCGCCTCCAGGGAGTCGATGGCGATGAGGTCGGCGGCCCGGACGTCGACGTCCTCGCGCAGCCGCTCCTTCTGGTTGGGCCGGTCGCCGAGCACCGCGTCGAAGGAGGCGCGGGCGATCGGGACCAGGTCGGGGTGGGCGACCCAGGAGCCGTCGAAACCGTCGCCAGCCTCGCGGTCCTTGTCGTTCTTGACCTTGGCCAGGGCCTGCTCGTTGGCCTCGGGGTCACGGCGGTTGGGGATGAAAGCGGCCATGCCGCCGATGGCGTGCGCGCCGCGCTTGTGGCAGGTGCGGACCAGGAGTTCGGTGTAGGCGCGCATGAACGGCGCGGTCATGGTCACCGCGTTGCGGTCCGGGAGGACGAACTTGGCGCCGCCGTCACGGAAGTTCTTGACGATGGAGAAGAGGTAGTCCCAGCGTCCCGCGTTCAGCCCCGAGGCGTGGTCGCGCAGTTCGTAGAGGATCTCCTCCATCTCGTACGCGGCGGTGATGGTCTCGATGAGGACCGTGGCGCGGATGGTGCCCTGGGGGATGCCGACGTAGTCCTGGGCGAAGACGAAGATCTCGTTCCAGAGGCGGGCCTCCAGGTGCGACTCGGTCTTGGGCAGGTAGAAGTACGGGCCCTTGCCGAGGTCGAGCAGCCGCTGCGCGTTGTGGAAGAAGTAGAGGCCGAAGTCGACCAGCGCGCCGGGCACCGGCTTGCCCTCGACCTGGAGGTGGCGCTCGTCGAGGTGCCAGCCGCGCGGTCGCACGACGACGGTGGCCAGCTCATCGGCCGGCTTGAGTGCGTACGACTTGCCCGACTGCGGGTCGGTGAAGTCGATCCTGCGCTCGTAGGCGTCGCTCAGGTTGAGCTGGCCGGTGATGACGTTCTCCCAGGTGGGAGCGGTTGCGTCCTCGAAGTCGGCGAGCCAGACCTTGGCGCCGGAGTTGAGCGCGTTGATGGTCATCTTGCGGTCGGTCGGGCCGGTGATCTCGACGCGGCGGTCGTTGAGCGCGGCCGGCGATGCGGCGACCCGCCAGCTGTCGTCCGCGCGGATCTGCGCGGTCTGCGGGAGGAAGTCCAGCGTGCTGGTGCGGGCGATCTCGGCGCGGCGCTCGGCGCGGCGGGCGAGCAGTTCGTCGCGGCGCGGTGTGAACCGCCGGTGGAGCTCGGCGAGGAAGGCGAGTGCGGCGCCGGTGAGGACCTCGTCCTGCCGCGCGGGCACGTGAGCGGGGTCGACTTCGGCGATGGCCAGCGGGGACGGCGCTGGTGCGGACATGGGCGGTCACTCCATTCGGCGGCGGTGCCGTACGGCCGGCGGTGAGTCCGGACGGCACGGGGTGCCGCAGGCTCCGGAACGCGGTCGCGGGCGCCGTCTGGGTTCAGGGCGCTTCTGACCAGTGGAGAGTAGTTTCCTTATCGCGGAACTTCAATGGTTTGTTGATGTCGAGATTCTCCGGGTCGACAGAAACGGTGATCGAATGGCTCCGGGTGCCACTGCGGTCACTGCCGATGACCGCCGCACCCGCCTCCCGGCCGCTCGCCGCCCCGCCCTCAGGACAGCCGGCGCAGATCCTCCGGGGTGTCGATGTCGTACGCGTCGGCGATATCCCCGCACTCGACGAGGGTGAGCGCCGACGCGTGCCGCCGCAGATAGGCCCGCGCGCCGCGGTCGCCCTCCGCGCTCGCCGCGATCTCCGCCCACCGGTCGGCACCGAACAGCACCGGGTGCCCCCGCCTGCCCTTGTACGCCGCCGCCGCCAGCGATCCGGCCCCCTCGTACGCGGCCAGCACCCGCGCCACCGCGGCGCCCCCGATGCCCGGCTGGTCCACCAGGGCCACCACCACCGCGTCCGCCCCCGAACCCGCCAGCGCCGCCAGCCCCACCCGCAGCGAAGACCCCATGCCCTGCGCCCAGTCCGGGTTGTCCCGCGTCGTGTACCCGGACAGATCGGCGCGTGCGCGGACGGTCTCCGCAGCCGCGCCCAGCACGATGTGCACCGGGTGACACCCGCCGTCCCGCAGCGCCCGCGCCGCGTGCTCCACCAGGGGGCGCCCCCGGTGTTCCAGCAGCGCCTTGGGCCGCCCGCCCAGCCGCCGGCCGCCGCCGGCGGCCAGTAGCAGCCCCGCCACGCTCCCGCAGGTCCGGCCGTCCCCCGTGGTGTGCGCCGCGCCTTCCGGCCGTGGTGTCTGTCCCATGGGGAGTGCTTACCCCATCGCGCCCGGGTGCGCCCACGGGAGGTCAGGCGGCGTCACCTGCCGCCCGTGGCCGGGGGATCCGTGGTCGCAGCCGGCCGCGGATGTGGTGGGTGTGCTCCTCGATGAGGCGGCGCTCGGTGACGTAGCGGTTTATGTGCTCCACGGTGATCTCCGAGACGTCCGAGAGGCCGTACGCGCGGCAGATGAGTTGCACGACGCTGACGCGCTGCCCCTGACCCTCGCCGTCGGAGCCGTTGTCGGGGTGGTGATCAGGGCTGTTGCCGGGGCCGTTGGGGGTTTCCATGCCGATCTCCGATCCAGTGATATGCCGGATATTTCCCGGAAGAGAGAATGCTCCACACCGCCCTGCCGCACGCATCCGACCGCCCATGCTCACGCCAAAGGGTGGCCAGGGGAACGAATGTCTTGACGCATGGTCATGTCCGGTGTGGGCAGGCGGAGTGACCGCCCGCGGCGCGCCGGCCCGGTGCCGGAGTGGCGAATCCCGCCGGGGGATCCGAGCGGGATTCCTGACGCGCGGCCCGGTGCCCGAGCGGGCCCGCGGGCGGCGAATTTCGCTCTGCGTATGGCGCGGTGACCGCCTGTGGCGTTAACTGACCCGCATTGCGAAGCGGGTCGACGCCCTTGGAGGACGCCGTCGTTGTGGACCAGAGGCCGAGGTGCGTACGACCGGCCGGGGGCGAGGACGACCCGCGGGTGCGGGAGCTGCGCGGTGCCGTGTCCCGGCTGCGCCGTCAACTGGCCGTTCTCCCCGCCGAATTGCCGGACCGCGCGGTGGCCGACGAGGAACTCGCCGCCCTGTACGCGATGGTGAGCGACGGGCTGCCCGAAGTCCCCAGGCTGCGCCGCTCGTTGCTGCTGATCGCCGGCGCCGTCGGCTCGGTCAGTGCCCTGTCGCCGGCCCTGACCGAGGTCCGCGAGGGCATCGACCGCTTCGGCGGGCTGCCCCGCGGCAGGTGACCCGGGCGCGACGCACCCCGGGCGCGCTCACCGGCCGCCCAGCCCCCCGGCCGCGCCGTCGCCCTCGCGTTGTCAGACCCCCGTGCCACGATGACGGACATGAGTACTACCGAACGCGCCATGCCCTCCCTGGACGCCGACGAGCGGGCCTCCCTGGAGAGCTGGCTCGACTTCTACCGCGCCACCCTCGCCCGGAAGTGTGACGGCCTGGACGAAAGCCGCCTCCGCCAGGCGTCCGTGGCGCCTTCGCCGCTCACCCTGCTCGGCCTCGTACAACACATGGCGGAGGTCGAACGGAACTGGTTTCGCAGGGTCCTGGCCCAGGAGGACGCCCCGCCGATCTTCACTCCCGACGCCGACCCGGAGGCCACCGACGGCGGCTTCGACCTCGCCGAAGGGGCCACCTACGCGGCGGCGCTGCCCGTATGGCAGGCCGAGATCGGCCGTGCCCGGGAGAACTGCGCGGCCCGCGCGCTCGACGACACAAGACCGTTCATGGGCGGGCAGGTCACCCTGCGGTGGATCTACACCCACATGATCGCCGAGTACGCCCGCCACTGCGGTCACGCCGACCTCATACGCGAGCGCATCGACGGCAGCACAGGCTTCTGAGCCGGTCACAGGGCGCCGCGCGTCCCGCCTTCCGCGCGGACGGCGGGGCTTCGGCGACGGCCCCTACGCCGGCGTCTGGTTGGCCAGCGCCACCGACAGCTTGGCCGCGACGTCCTGGAGCACCGGCACGATCTTCTCCGTGGATGCCTCGGTCACCCGGCCGGTCGGACCGGAGATGGAAATCGCCGCGGAGGTGGGGGAGTTGGGGACCGGCACCGCGAAGCAGCGCACGCCGATCTCCTGCTCGTTGTCGTCCACCGCGTAGCCGAGCCTGCGGACCTCGGCGAGTGCGTCGAGGAAGGTGTCCGCGTCGGTGATCGTTTTCTCGGTCGCCGCCGGCATGCCGGTGCGGCCCAGCAGCGCGCGGACCTCCTCCGGCGGGTGGTTGGCCAGCAGGGCCTTGCCGACGCCGGTGGAGTGCGGCAGTACCCGCCGGCCGACCTCGGTGAACATCCGCACCGCGTGCCGGGACGGCACCTGCGCGACGTAGACGATCTCGTCACCGTCGAGGAGCGCCATGTTGGCGGTCTCGCCGGTCTCCTCGACCAGGCGGGCGAGGAACGGCCGGGCCCAGGTGCCCAGCAGCCGGGATGCGCCCTCGCCGAGCCGGATCAGGCGCGGGCCGAGCGCGTACCGCCGGTTGGGCTGCTGGCGGACGTAGCCGCAGGCCACCAGGGTGCGCATCAGGCGGTGGATGGTGGGCAGCGGGAGGCCGCTGCTGCCGGAGAGCTCGCTGAGCCCCACCTCGCCGCCGGCGTCGGCCATCCGCTCCAGCAGGTCGAAGGCGCGCTCAAGGGACTGGACGCCGCCGCTCGCGCCCGCGGGCTTGGCATCGGCGGCGGGGGTGCTGGCGCTGGACGGCGGCACGTCGCGTTCCTTTCGGGGCGGGTCAGGTCGGTCGCGGCTCGTGCGGGCGCCGGGCCGGACCGGAGCAGCCTACCGGTCCCCTTCCGTGGGCACACGGTGTATCGCACACTCGTTCCCGCCGGTCAGCGGCTCTTTGTCCGGACTTCGTCCCCGGCGGCGAGCTGGATAGCCGCGCTCTCTTGACCGGGCCAGTGGCCGTAGCTACGTTCTGCTCCGCGAAACCTACTGTCCATTCCGTGGAATCCTCCAAATCGCTGGAGTGTCATGCGTCTTCTCGTCATGAACCCGAACACCGCGGCCTCCATGACCGCCGCGATCCGCGCCACCGCCACCGCAGCCGCCGCCCCCGGCACCCCGACCACCACCTGATCGGGTGCGGACGCATCGACGTGGACGCCCTGTTCTCCGCCGACAAGGACGGGGCGTATTTCTGCTGCGACGGCTACAACCCGAAGGTCGTGATCGCCTTCCTGCCGGCCGCCGCGATGGCCGCCGTGCTCGCGCTGGTCCCGGCGTTCGACGCGCTCGCGCCGTTCTCCTGGATCTTCGGCACGGGAGTCTCCGGCGCGCTCTACGCGCTGGTGTCCCGCCGCGGCCGGGTGCCTTCCGGTGCCGGTCCGCTGCCGCAGGACATCATCGCGTCGCAGGTCAGCCGGGCCGCCAGGGGCGAGGACGGTGCCGAGGAGCGGACCGTGCCTGCCGGCGAGCCGGTGGCGGCCGAAGGGTCTTGACGGGCCGCGGCCCGGAGTGAAGACTCCGTTCAACAGACTGTTGAATTCTGGTGCGGGCGCCCGGTCCCGGGCGGCCACCCGGCGGCCGGGCGACACGGATCACCGAACAACGATCACCACCGAACAACGAGGAGGGGACCGGGTGTCCGAAGGAGAGCTGGTGCTGCGCTCCACGCGCGTCGTCACCCCGCAGGGGACGCGCGCCGCGTCCGTCACCGTCGCGGACGGGAGGATCGCGGCGGTGCTGCCGCACGACGCGGCGGTGCCGGCCGGAGCGCGGGCCGAGGACTTCGGCGACGACGTCCTGCTGCCCGGCCTGGTGGACACCCACGTACACGTCAACGACCCCGGCCGCACCGAGTGGGAAGGCTTCTGGACCGCCACCCGCGCGGCTGCCGCCGGCGGCATCACCACCCTGGTGGACATGCCGCTCAACAGCCTGCCGCCCACCACCACCGCCGGCCACCTCGGCACCAAGCGCGAAGTGGCCCGCAGCAAGGCACACATCGACGTCGGCTTCTGGGGCGGCGCCGTCCCCGGCAACGTCGCCGACCTGCGACCGCTGCACGACGCCGGGGTCTTCGGCTTCAAGTGCTTCCTGTCGCCCTCGGGTGTGGACGAGTTCCCCGAGCTGGACCAGGAGCAACTGGCCGCCGCGCTCGGGGAGATCGCCGGTTTCGGCGGCCTGCTGATCGTGCACGCGGAGGACCCGCACCACCTCGGCGCCGCCCCCCAGCCGCACGGCCCCAAGTACGCCGACTTCCTCGCCTCCCGCCCCCGGGCCTCCGAGGACGACGCCATCGCCGGGCTCGTCGCACTCGCCGAGCGGCTCGACGCCCGGGTGCACGTCCTGCACCTGTCGTCCAGCGGCGCGCTGCCGCTGATAGCCGCGGCCAAGGCCGAGGGCGTCCAGGTCACCGTCGAGTCCTGCCCGCACTTCCTGACGCTGACCGCCGAGGAGATCCCGGACGGCGCGACGGAGTTCAAGTGCTGCCCGCCGATCCGCGAGTCCGCCAATCAGGACGCCCTGTGGCAGGGCCTGGCGGACGGCACCATCGACTGCATCGTCTCCGACCACTCGCCCTCCACCGCCGACCTCAAGACCGCCGACTTCGGCGCGGCCTGGGGCGGCATCTCCTCCCTCCAGCTGGGCCTGCCCGCCATCTGGACGGCGGCCCGCGCCCGCGGCCACTCCCTGGACGACGTGGTCCGCTGGATGGCCGCCGCCCCCGCCGCCCTGGTCGGGCTCGACCGCAAGGGAGCCATCGCGCCGGGCCGCGACGCGGACTTCGCCGTCCTGGACCCCGACGCGTCCTTCACCGTCGACCCGGCCGCGCTCCAGCATCGCAACAAGATCACCGCGTACGCGGGGAAGACCCTGTACGGCGTCGTACGGTCCACCTGGCTGCGTGGCCGGAAGATCAACGACGGCAGCACACTCGCCGAACCCACCGGGACACTCCTCACCCGCCCGTAGGGTCCGCCTGCCGGTCCGTCAGCGAGTTCCAGAACATCAGCTCGTACGCCTGGAGCAGCCGGCCCTGCCGCTGCGCCGCCACCGGCCGTGCCTGTCCGGTGTCCAGACCGTGCTGCACGGCGGCCAGGGCCCGTTCGTCCAGCTCCGGCGCCGGTTTGGCGAAGAAGTCGAAGAAGCCGCAGGCCGCGTCGGGGAAGGCGTAGTGGGTGCGCATCGAGCGGGCCACCGCCGCGCAATAGTGGCCCCAGGCGGCGAAGTTGGCGGTCAGCGCGATCACCACGTCGACCGGCTCGGCCCCGAGCGCCAGCCGCGCCGCGTACGACGGATACGCCTGGCAGCCCGCCCGCGGCTGGTAGCCGTCGAGATCCGACGGGGTCAGCCCGCAGGCATCGGCCAGCGCGGCCAGCCGTTCCAGTGCCAGCGTCTCGCCGTCCGCGAGCAGTTCGAAGAAGGCGGCGACGGGCGGATCGCCGTCCGCGCGGTGCGTCAGGTGCCGGAAGCTGAGCCGGTCGGACGCGATGACCTGGTGCTGCTCCAGCGCGAACGTCGCGAACACCGAGCGCGGCGCCTCACCCGTGGTGATCAGCGGGACGAGCCGGTTGGCGCCGGTGTCGGGGGTGAGGGCGCGCACCGCGGCGTCGAGCACGGCGTCCGCGGTCGGCCGGGGGGCTGCGTCGGCGGGTCGGACCATGGTGGCTGATCTCCTCCGGTGCGGGGACGGGCTCGCGGGGGACGCCGCGCCCGGTGCCGTATCCGACGGGGCCGGCCCGGCTCCGTACGCCGGGCAGCGGCCGTCTCGGACCGATGGACTCAGGTTAGGACGCCGAGGAGCGACGCGCCGGGGAGAGCGGCGGCCGGCGTACGCCCGTCGTCCGGGCGCACGGGGGCAGTTGCCCGTGGTCAGCGGGTCTTGGCGATGATCACCAACAGGCTCATGAACGCCAGCAGCACATGGGTGGCGACGACGTAGATGAAGACCCGCACATAGAGCCCGCGCGGTGGCTTGTTCTCGACGTAGACGCGGGCGGGTGCCGCGGGCTCGGTGACGGCGTCCGGCGCGGCGCCGGCTCCGGGTTCGGGGAGCGCGGGCGGGGGAGTGGAGTGGTCGGGCACGGCGTACGTTCCTTCCCTTGCGAAACGGTGCGGCACGCGGGCGCTCCGCGTCACCGGCGTCACAGGCCGCGGCGTGGCGCGGCGTCGCCCAGGCACAGCTCGGCGGCGCCGCTCTGGAGCAGGGTGTGCACGAACAGCAGATCCGCACCGCCCTGCGAGGCTGCGGCGATACGGTGCGGGGTCAGCGAGTCAAAGTGCGCCGCGTCACCCGGGTCGAGCAGGTGGACGGCTTCGCCGAGCGTCAGGCGCAGCTGCCCGGCGAGGACGTAGAGCCATTCCTCGCCCGGATGCACCCGCACCAGGTCGCCCTGCGCGCGCTGCGGCACGTGCAGCCGCAGGGCCTGCATCGCCCGCCCGGCGCCGCCGAGCGTCCAGTACGTCCAGCCGCCGGCCTCGGACGGCTCGGTACGTCCGGCCCGCACGATGGGATCCCGCTCGGGAGCGGTCTCGCCGAGCAGGTCGGATACCGTGGTTCCGTACGTACGGGCCAGTGCCAGCAGCATCGGGAGCGAGGGCTGGCGGCGGTTGGTCTCCAGCCGGGACAGGTGCGCGGGCGAGAGCCCGACCCGCCGGGCGGCGGCCTCCAGCGTAAGACCGCTGCGTCGCCGCAGGTCACGCAGTCGTGGCGCGACGGTGGGCAGCTCCGCCGCGGCGGCGTCGGAGGTCTCATCCGGGTGGTCGGTCATGTATCCGGTATAGCCAGCCTTAACCCCAGAGGCAAAAGTTTTGCCCGAGAGGCAAAGGCTGCCGGTGTTCCGGAAGTGCGGGCCGGTGGCGGCTGCCGGGGACGCCGGACGAGTGGGCCGGCCGCCCGTGGCACCTACGGCTGCACGTGTGAACTCGCGGGAAACTTCCGGTCCTTGGGATTGACAGGCCCATGTCTACGCGCGTCATCCTTGTCGGCATGAGAATCCCCCCACGGATCACCAGGATCGGCGCCGCGGGCGCCCTCGCATCGGCCCTTCTCCTCGGCGGGACCGCGGTCGCGGCCACCCCGTCGGCCGCCACGGCCCGCCCCGCCGCCACCGCCGCGTCGCTGCACGCCGCGCAGGTCCGGGTGCAGGACGTCGGCAAGATCTGCACCTCCAAGCTGCCCGACGAGGCCCACGAGACCCTTGACCTGATCGACAAGGGCGGCCCCTACCCGTACCCGCAGGACAACACGGTCTTCTCCAACCGCGAGGGCATCCTTCCGAAGCAGGGTTCCGGCTACTACCACGAGTACACCGTCGTCACTCCCGGCTCGCCGGACCGCGGCGCGCGCCGCATCGTGACCGGCGAGAAGGACAAGGAGGACTACTACACCTCCGACCACTACAAGTCGTTCGACCTCGTCGACTTCGGCTGCTGAGCCGGAGCCTGACAGGTACGGACTCACCCGGCGGCCGGGGTGCCAGAGGTCATGGCGCCCCGGCCGCCGTCCTGTTGCCCGGAAACCGCCGCGGTGCGGGCCCGCCGCCCGCCTCGTCACCCGTCCCTCTCGCGTACCTTCGGTTCCACGCCCTCCCGTCCTCAAGTCCCTCCCCTTCCACGTCACTTCGGCGTCCCGGCTACACGGTTCCACGGCTCCGCGGCCCTGATGCGTCCCCCGGATCTCGCCGGTCGGGGGACGTGGGGCCGACCCCCGCGGGAGAATTGTCAGTGGCTGCCGGTAGCGTTTCGGTCGAAACGAGGAAGGGGCGGGCATCGGCGGCAAAGAGACCATCTGGTGGTCGGCCGTCGCGGCACGCACGGACACGTGCCGGTCACGCCGCGGTCGCGGGGCGGGCGGCGCGGAGCGTCGGAGACAAGGAAGGACGGCGAACTGCCGTGTATCGCTGGGAAATCACCCGGGCCGCACTGGCGCAGCGCGTTTTCGCCATTGTCCGCAGCACGTCCTACGACGAGGCGAGCGCCACCGCCGACACCCTGCTGTCGGCCGGCATCACCAGCCTGGAAATATCGCTCACCACCCCCTTCGCCCTGGAGGCCGTCACCACCCTCACCCGCGAGCTGGGGGATGACGCGGTCATCGGCGCGGGCACGATCCTTGACGCCGTGTCGGCCCGGATGGCCGTCGACGCCGGCGCCCGCTTCCTCGTCTCGCCGAACCTCGACCCCGAGGTCATCCGTACGGGACACCGCTACGGCGTCCCCGTATTCGCCGGCGTCGCGACCCCGACCGAGATGGTCCGCGCGCTGGAGTGCGGCGCGGACGCCCTCAAGGTCTTCCCCGTCTCCGGGCACGACCCCTCCTGGCTCAAGGACGTCCGCGCCGCCCTGCCGCAGGCCCCGCTCCTGCCGACCGGTGGGGTGACGGTCGAGAGCGCGCCGGAGTGGATCGCGGCGGGCGCCGTGGCCGTCGGCATGGGTGCGGCGCTCTCCGCCGGCGACCGCGACACCGTCGCCAAGCGCGCCGCCGAACTCCTGATCCGGCTCGCCGACACGACACCTGACCACCGGACGACCATCGGCACGGCGGACCTCTACGACGACTGAACGGGCGGGCGGCGCATACGACGGCTGAACGGGCGGATGGGCGCAGGGGTTTCAGGCCGGGCGGCGAGAGAGAGTTCGCGGCCCGGTGGCCGTACGCACCGGATGGCCCGCAGCCGTCCCACAGGGCGGTCACGGCCTTCACCCGGGCCGCGGGCTCTGCCACGCTGAGCGCTGCGATCGGCAAGATCACGCCGTCGTCCGCCGGGCCGCACCGGCCGCCGGCGGTGCACCGGTTGACCGAGCCGATCGCGGAACGCGCCCGCCGCGTTCCCGCCCCGCCGCCACCGCCCGCCGCGTACAGGAGTCACGATCACCATGAAGCGCGCCGTCACGCTGTCCGCCCTCGCCGTGCTGCTCGCCGTCACGGCCGCCGCTCCCTCCTCCTCGGCAACTCCCGCCCCGGCGCCTGGAGCCCCGCCCACGGCAGCAGGAACGGCGGCCACCGCCACCGCGCAGCGGGCGCATCCCGGCACCCTCCTGGACGCCGTCCCGCGCCGCGGCGTGCTCCGGGTCTGCACGACCGGCGACTACCGCCCGTTCACCTACCTCGACCCGAAGACCGGGAAGTACCGGGGCGTGGACATCGAGATGGCCAGGGATCTCGCCACAAGCCTGGACGCCAAGCCCCGGTACGTCGCCACGACGTGGGCGAAGCTCGTCGGCGACCTGACCGCGGGCCGCTGCGACATCGGCATGGGCGGCGTCTCGATCACCCTGCCGCGGGCCCGCGCCGCCTACTTCAGCGAACCCACCCGCGAGGACGGCAAGACCCCCATCGTCCGCTGCGAGGACAAGGACAGGTACCGGACCCTCCAGCAGATCGACCGGCCCGGCACGACCGTCGTCGTCAACCCCGGTGGCACGAACGAGGAGTTCGCCCGCGCGCACATCAAGCGGGCGACGATCACGGTGCACCCCGACAACACCACGATCTTCGACGAGATCGTCGCGGGCCGTGCCGACGTGATGATGACCGACGCGTCGGAGACCCGCTACCAGGCCAAGGTGCACCCCGAACTCTGCGCCGTCCACCCCGACGAGCCCTTCTCCTTCTCCGAGAAGGCCTACGCCCTGCCGCGCGGCGACGACGCGTTCAAGGCGTACGTCGACCAGTGGGTGCACCTGGCGAAGAACGACGGCACCTACCGGAAGTACGAGGACGCCTGGATGAAGTAGCCGCGGCGCACGGGAACGGCTGATCCGGGGGAGCGCACCGCACGGGAGCCGCCGGTCCCGTGCGGTACACCGCACGACCCCTGTCAATGTCCGGACAATGTGACCTCCGGACTTCCCGTCATCATTTCCTGCCGTTACGCTCGCGACCGTGGGGAAACGCGATACAGAAGCCATGGGAGCCGAGAGCCCCGTTCAGTTCAGCGTGGACCGGAGCAGTCCCGTCCCGCTGTATTTCCAGCTCGCCCAGCAGCTGGAGTCCGCGATCGAGAACGGCAGGCTCGCGCCTGGCAGCCTGCTCGGCAACGAGATCGAGCTGGCCGGGCGGCTCGGCCTGTCCCGGCCCACCGTGCGGCAGGCGATCCAGTCGCTGGTCGACAAGGGGCTGCTGGTGCGCAGGCGCGGCATCGGCACCCAGGTCGTGCACAGCCAGGTCCGCCGCCCGCTGGAGCTGAGCAGCCTCTACGACGACCTGGAGGCGGCCGGCCAGAAGCCGGCGACCCGGGTCCTGCGCCACACCACCACGCCCGCCGACGCCGAGGTCGCCGCCGCACTCGGGGTCGCCGAGGGCGCCGAGGTCGTGCTCGTCGAACGGCTGCGGCTCACCCACGGCGAGCCGGTCGCCCACCTGTGCAACCACCTCCCGGCCGGACTGCTGCGGCTGGAGACCGCCGCTCTGGAGGAGACCGGCCTCTACCGCCTGATGCGGTCGGCGGGCATCACCCTGCACAGCGCGCGGCAGGCCGTCGGCGCCAAGTCCGCCACTGTGGAGGAGGGCGAGCGGCTCGGCGAGGCGGAGGGTGCCCCGCTCCTCACGATGCAGCGCACCACCTTCGACGACACCGGCCGGGCCGTCGAATTCGGCACCCACGTCTACCGCGCCTCCCGGTACGCCTTCGAATTCCAGTTGCTGGTCCGCCCCTGACCCCGCGCGCGCCGGAGCCCTCACGTGCCGGAGCCCGAGCCCGGTTCCTTGCGCCGCCCCGGGTCCATCCCGTACACAGGACCGCGCTTCCGTGGGCACACCGCCGCACCGCTCCCGTCAGGATGTTCTGACAAAGCATTGACGCGGCTCCGCGCCCCCGCTAGAACTCCTCCAGCCACAACCGGACGGCCGATGAGGGCGGCACTCCGCTCCAGCTGGTCCACCGGTCGTGGCGCTCAGTGACCACTGGTGGAAGAGCGGACCCGATGAACCGGTACAGATCGCCGGTAGCGGATACTTGGTCGGTTGGGGCCGGGGATCCGGTGCCGGTGCGCGGAACGACGTGCACCACACAGCGTGACAATCAGCGGGAAGGGCAAGTCCTCGTGGCAAGGGTTCGAAGAGGCGTACGCGTCATGAGTGCCGTGCTGGTGGCGGTGCTCGGCGCCTCGCTCGCGGGGTGCAGCAGTACCGGAGGCAAGCGCGCCGAGGACGCGCGCGCCGCACAGGCCGCCGGCGGCAGGGCCGCCGTGAACACTCCCAGGTGGACCTTTGCGATGGTCACCCACTCGGGCGACGGCGACACCTTCTGGGACATCGTGCAGAACGGCGCCGAACAGGCCGCGGCCAAGGACAACATCAAGTTCGTCTACGGGCACGACAAGGAAGCCCAGCGGCAGAGCCAGCTGGTGCAGTCCTACATCGACCAGAAGGTCGACGGACTGATCGTCACCCTCGCCAAGCCGGACGCCATGAAGGACGTGGTCGCCAAGGCCGAGAAGGCCGGCATCCCCGTGGTCACGGTCAACTCCGGCGCCGAGGAATCCAAGGCGTACGGCGCGCTCAGCCACATCGGCCAGGACGAGACGGTGGCCGGCGAAGCCGTCGGCGACGAACTCAACAAGCGCGGCCGGAAGAAGGCCCTGTGCGTCCTGCACGAACAGGGCAACGTCGGCCACGAGCAGCGCTGCGCAGGCACCGCGAAGACCTTCAAGGGCGACCTCCAGAAGCTCTACGTCGAGGGCACCAACATGCCCGACGTGCAGTCCTCCATCGAGTCCAAGCTCCAGGCCGACCCGTCCATCGACTCCGTCGTCACCCTCGGCGCGCCGTTCGCCCCCACCGCCGTCAAGGCCAAGGAACAGGCGGGCAGCAAGGCCGAGATCGACACCTTCGACCTCAACGCCCAGGTCGCCGGCGGCCTCAAGGACGGCTCCCTCGGCTTCGCCGTCGACCAGCAGCCCTACCTTCAGGGCTACGAAGCCGTCGACCTGCTGTGGCTGTACAAGTACAACTCCGACATGCTCGGCGGCGGCAAGCCGGTGCTCACCGGACCCCAGGTGATCACCAAGAAGGACGCGACGGCGCTCCAGGAGTACACGAAGCGGGGCACCCGATGAGCCCCGCCGACGCCCCGCCACGGCAGCCCGCAGGCCCCGCAGGCAGCAGCGACGAACGGCTGCTGCACCGCTCCCTGGTCCACCGGCTGATGGGCCGCCCCGAACTCGGCTCGGTGGTCGGCGCCGCCGCCGTCTTCCTCTTCTTCACCTTCGCCGCCGAACCCTTCCTGCGCGCCTCCAGCCTCTCCACCGTCCTCTACGCGTCCTCCACGATCGGCATCATGGCCGTACCGGTGGCGCTGCTGATGATCGGCGGTGAGTTCGACCTCTCGGCCGGTGTGATGGTGGTCAGCTCGGCGCTGATCTCCTCGATGTTCAGCTACCAGATGACCGCCAACACCTGGGTGGGCGTCGGCGTATCCCTGCTGGTCACCCTCGCCATCGGCTTCTTCAACGGCTTCCTGCTGACCCGCACCAAACTCCCCAGCTTCATCATCACGCTCGGCACGTTCTTCATGCTGACCGGCCTCAACCTCGGCTTCACCAAGCTGATCAGCGGCACCGTCTCCACGAAGACCATCGCCGACATGGAGGGCTTCGCCTCCGCCCGCGCCGTCTTCGCCTCGCACCTGACGCTGGGCAGCGTCGACATCCAGATCACCATCCTGTGGTGGATCGCGCTGGTCGCCGTGGCCACCTGGATCCTGCTGCGCACCCGCGCCGGCAACTGGATCTTCGCGGCGGGCGGCGGCGCGGACGCCGCCCGCGCGGTCGGCGTCCCGGTCACCAAGACCAAGATCGCCCTCTACATGGGCGTCGCCTTCGCCGCCTGGATCTCCGGCCAGCACCTGCTGTTCTCGTACGATGCGATCCAGTCGGGCGACGGCGTCGGCAACGAATTCCTCTACATCATCGCCGCGGTCGTCGGCGGCTGTCTGATGACCGGCGGCTACGGCTCGGCGATCGGCTCCGCCGTCGGCGCGTTCATCTTCGGCATGACCAGCAAGGGCATCGTCTACGCCCAGTGGAACCCGGACTGGTTCAAGTTCTTCCTCGGGGCGATGCTGCTGCTCGCCACACTCCTGAACGCATGGGTACGCAAGCGCGCGGAGGAGAAGGCATGACGGCCCTGGTCGAGCTGGCCGACGTCAGCAAGTTCTACGGCAACATCAAGGCCCTGGAAAACGTCTCGCTCGAAGTGCACGCCGGGGAGATCTCCTGCGTGCTCGGCGACAACGGCGCCGGGAAATCCACCCTCATCAAGATCATCGCCGGGCTGCACCAGCACGACGCGGGCACCTTCACCATCGAGGGCGAGGAGACCCGCCTCGCCTCCCCCCGTGACGCCCTGGACCGCGGCATCGCCACCGTCTACCAGGACCTCGCCGTGGTCCCGCTGATGCCGGTGTGGCGCAACTTCTTCCTCGGCTCCGAACCGACGAAGGGCAAGGGCCCCTTCCGGCGCCTGGACGTCCGCACGATGCGCGAGACCACCCGCAGCGAACTGCTGCGGATGGGCATCGACCTGCGCGACGTCGACCAGCCCATCGGCACCCTCTCCGGCGGCGAACGCCAATGCGTGGCCATCGCCCGCGCCGTCTACTTCGGCGCCAAGGTCCTCGTCCTGGACGAGCCCACCGCGGCGCTCGGCGTCAAGCAGTCAGGCGTCGTCCTCAAATACGTCGCCGCCGCCAGGGACGCCGGACTCGGCGTGGTGTTGATCACCCACAACCCGCACCACGCCTACCTCGTCGGCGACCGCTTCGTCCTCCTCAAGCGCGGCACGATGGCAGGCAGCCACGCCAAGTCGGAGATCGCCCTGGACGAGCTGACCCGCCAAATGGCAGGCGGCAGCGAGCTGGAGCAGCTCAGCCACGAACTGGCCCGCGCGGCGACCCCGGAATTCCCCGGCGGCCACCGCCCGGACTGAGCCCCGGCTCGGCCCCGGTCCCGCACCTCACGCCGCGGTGCGCCGGACACCGCACGTGATGCACAATCGCACCGAAACCATGCACACCGAGGCCGACCCGGCCTCCTGAGACCCGCAGGGACGAGACGACTCTTGCGAGCACGCAGCCGACCGGGCCAACGCCGCAGCCGCAACGGCGAAGAGGTGGGTCGATGAGCACGTACCGGGAACGGGTCCACCGGGGGTCGGCCAGAGCGACGGTGCTGCGTACCGTCGGCACCCGCGAGCGGCGGTCGCACCTGACCGCGCCCCGCGTGCCGACCGTCGGCATCGACATCGGCGGCACCAAGGTGATGGCGGGTGTCGTCGACGCCGACGGCACCATCCTGGAACAGGTCCGCACCGAGACGCCGGACAAGTCCAAGAGCCCCAAGGTCGTCGAGGACACCATCACCGAGCTGGTCCTCGACCTCTCCGACCGGCACGACGTGCACGCCGTCGGCATCGGCGCGGCCGGCTGGGTCGACGCGGACCGCTCCAAGGTCCTCTTCGCCCCGCACCTGAACTGGCGCAACGAACCCCTGCGCGACCGTCTCGCGGGCCGCCTGGCCGTCCCCGTCATGGTCGACAACGACGCCAACACCGCCGCCTGGGCGGAATGGCGGTTCGGCGCGGGACGCGGCGAGGACCACCTCGTCATGATCACGCTCGGCACCGGCATCGGCGGCGCCATCCTGGAGGACGGCGCGGTCAAGCGCGGCAAGTACGGCGTGGCCGGCGAATTCGGC
Source organism: Streptomyces sp. NPDC048644 (assembly GCF_043199105.1). NCBI lineage: Bacteria > Bacillati > Actinomycetota > Actinomycetes > Kitasatosporales > Streptomycetaceae > Streptomyces > Streptomyces sp. NPDC048644. Next base: position 520,326 of record NZ_JBICVO010000003.1, on the reverse strand, counting down.
CACATGCAGGTCGTGCCCGGCGGCCACCGCTGCCCGTGCGGCAACCGCGGCTGCTGGGAGCAGTACAGCTCGGGCAACGCCCTGGTGCGCGAGGCACGCGAGCTGGCCGCCGCCGACTCCCCGGTGGCGTACAACATCATCGAGCGGGTCAAGGGCAACGTCCCCGACATCACAGGACCGCTGATCACCGAGCTGGCCAGGGAGGGCGACGCCATGTGCGTCGAACTCCTCCAGGACATCGGGCAGTGGCTCGGCGTCGGCATCGCCAACCTCGCCGCCGCCCTCGACCCCTCCTGCTTCGTCATCGGCGGCGGCGTCAGCGCGGCCGACGACCTGCTGATCGGCCCCGCCAGGGACGCCTTCCGGCGCACCCTGACCGGCCGCGGCTACCGCCCCGAAGCCAGGATCGCCAAGGCCCAGCTGGGCCCCGAGGCCGGCATGGTCGGGGCCGCCGACCTCGCCCGCCTGGTCGCCCGCCGCTTCCGCCGCGCCAACCGCCGCCGCGTGGAGCGCTACGAACGCTACGAACGGTCCGGCCGCCGATGACCGAAACCGACGTCCTGCACGACGCACCGCAGCCGGCCGACGCACCGCGCGTCAAACGCCGCAGGCCCTGGCTCAGCGCGCTGGTGATCTTCCTGCTGATCGCGATCCCGGCGGGCTACATCGTCATCTCCGCCAAACAGAGCCGCGACAGCGGCGTGGTCAAGGAAGCCGAAGCGGCGGCCACCGGCCTGATCAACTCCTTCCCCTCCCAGGTCCAGCAGCGGATCTACGACGTCCCGGTGCCGCTCGGCTCCACCCCGGTCTACTACTACGAGACCAACTCCTGGCAGACCAGCTCCCTGTTCGTGCAGTTCAGGACCAACGAAGTGGGCCTGAACCGCTACCTGGACGACATCGGCGCCGACGCGGACGACCTGAAGAAGGGCGCGATCACCATCACGCCCCAGCAGGCAGCCCAGGTCGGCTGGGACTTCACGGGCGACGGCAAATTCGCCGGCCTGCGGCAGCACGGGAAGAAGCCGCACCCCTCCCAGCGCATCACCGTCAGCTTCGACGAACCTGGCCACCCGGTCGTGCACACCGTCTCGACCATTACGTTCTGAGCCACGGCGGCTTCTTCCTGACCCGGGTGTCAGGACCGCGTCACGGAGTCGGTAGCGTGGCCGGGTGAGCGAGAAGACCTTGCAGCACCGGATAGACGGCCCCGACGACGCCCCCGTACTCGTACTGGGCGCCTCGCTCGGGACCACCTGGCACATGTGGGATCGGCAGATCCCGGAGCTGACCCGCCACTGGCGCGTCATCCGCTTCGACCTGCCCGGTCACGGCGGCTCGCCCGCCCACCCCGCGTCCTCCATCGCCGAGCTGGCCGACCGCGTGGTCGCCACCCTCGACGCGCTGGGCGTGGACCGGTTCGGCTACGCGGGCTGCTCCATCGGCGGAGCCATCGGCACGCAGCTGGCACTGACCCGCCCGCAGCGGGTCACGTCGCTCGCGCTGGTCTCCTCATCGCCGCGCTACGGCACCGCGGATTCCTGGCGCCAGCGCGGCGTGGTCATCCGGACGAACGGGCTCGACCCGATCGCCCGCACCGCGCCCGAGCGCTGGTTCACCCCCGGCTTCGCCGGCGCGCAGCCGGCCATCGTCGAATGGGCCGTCCAGATGGTGCGGACCACCGACCCCGGCTGCTACATCGCCGCCTGTGAGGCCCTGGCCGCGTACGACGTCAGATCGTCCCTGAACAGAGTCGGCGCGCCGACCCTCGTCATCGTCGGCTCCGAGGACCAGGTCACCCCGACCACCGACGCCCGTACCCTGGTCGCCGGGATCCCGGACGCCGGCCTCGCCCTGGTACCCGGCACCTCACACCTCGCGCCCGTGGAGCAGCCGGCGGCCGTCACCGAGCTCCTCATCCGGCACTTCACCACCAGCTGGCACGACAAGCCGGGTCCGGGCGGCCAGGCGGCGATATCGGCCGCCGCTCCCAAGCCGGTACTCGCGCCCCCGCCGCCCCCGCAGGCGGCACCGGCCGCCATCGAGTCCGGCCTCGCGCAGCCGGAGCTGGTGCGCGGCAGCGCGTACGAGCGGGGCATCAAGGTCCGGCGCGAGGTACTCGGCGACGCACACGTCGACGAGGTCGAGGCGAACACCGACGACTTCTCCAGCGAGTTCCAGGACTTCATCACGCGCTACTCCTGGGGCGAGACCTGGACCCGTCCCGGGCTCGACCGGCGCACCCGCAGCATCGTCACGCTCTCCGCACTCGTCGCCGGCGGCCACCGGGACGACCTGGCCCTGCACACCAGGGCCGCGCTGCGCAACGGCCTCACCCCGTCCGAGATCAAGGAAATCCTGCTGCACACCGCGGTCTACTGCGGCGTCCCGGCCGCGAACGCCGCGTTCGCCGTCGCCCAGCGCGTCATCCGCGAGGAGACGACGCCGGAGGGGTGAGGGGGTGGGGGGCCGGAGGGGCGGGGCGGGGCTCTTCCTGCGGTTTGCGCCTTGCCGCTTGCTGCTTGCTGCTTGCCTCTTGCGCCTTGCGCCTTGCCCCTGTGGTTTTTTCCCCTCCGCCCACCCCCCTTCGGGGGGTGGGCGGGTGTAGTGACGCGGTTTCCGCCCCCGCCCCCCGCACCCCAACATTCCCCCGCCCGCTGCCGCGCGGCAGGATGGCAGGTATGGAACTCACGAAGAAGACCCACGCCTGTGTCCGGCTGGCGAAGGACGGGCAGGTGCTCGTCATCGACCCGGGGCTGTTCACCGAGCAGGACGCGGCCGTCGGCGCCGACGCCATCCTCGTGACCCACGAGCACATGGACCACTTCAACGAGGACCGGCTGCGCGCGGGCATGGAGGCCAATCCGGCCGCCGAGATCTGGACCCTCGCCAGCGTCGCCGACCAGCTGTCCGCGGCGTTCCCCGGCCGGGTGCACACCGTCGGCGAGGGCGACACGTTCTCCGCCGCCGGTTTCGACGTCGAGGTCCACGGCCAGCTGCACGCCGTCATCCACCCCGACATCCCGCGCATCACCAACGTCGGCTTCCTCGTCGACGGCACGGTCTTCCACCCCGGCGACGCGCTCACCGTCCCGGAGGGCCGTACGGTCGACACGCTGCTGCTGCCGGTCCACGCGCCCTGGAACAAGGTGTCGGAGGTCATCGACTACGTCAGGGAGGTCGCACCGCGGCAGGCCATCGACATCCACGACAGCCTGCTCCAGGACCACGCGCGGCCGGTCTACGACGGCATGATCGACAACCTCACCGGCACCGATCACAGCCGCCTCGCCGCCGGCCACAGCACCGACGTGGGCTGACCGCCACCGCCGACTGTCAGTCCCTCGCTGTAGGTTTACGGACATGCGCATCGCGACCTGGAACGTCAACTCGATCACCGCCCGCCTCCCGAGGCTGCTGGCCTGGCTGGAGAGCACCGGCACGGACGTGCTGTGCATCCAGGAGACCAAGTGCGCCCTGGAGCAGTTCCCCGCCGACCAGCTCCGGGAGCTCGGCTACGAGTCCGCGGTCAACGCCAACGGCCGCTGGAACGGCGTGGCCCTGATCTCGAAGGCCGGCCTGGAGGACGTCGTGCTCGGCCTGCCGGGCGGTCCGGAGTACGACGGCGCGGAGGAGCCCCGTGCCGTCGCGGCGACCTGCGGCCCGGTCCGCGTCTGGTCGGTGTACGTCCCCAACGGCCGCGAGGTCGAGCACGCGCACTACGCGTACAAGCTGAACTGGTTGCAGGCGCTGCGCGGCGCGGTCGCCGAGGACGCGGCGGGCGACCGCCCGTTCGCGGTACTCGGCGACTTCAACGTCGCGCCGGCGGACGAGGACCTCTGGGATCCGGCCGCGTTCGTGGGCCAGACGCACGTCACGCCGGCCGAGCGCGAGGCGCTGGCCGACCTGCGCGGCACGGGCCTGAGCGACGTACTGCCCCGCGCCCTCAAGTACGACCGCCCGTTCACGTTCTGGGACTACCGCGCCCTGGGATTCCCCAAGAACCGCGGCATGCGCATCGACCTGGTATACGGCAACGCCCCGTTCACCAAGGCCGTTTCGGACTCCTACGTGGACCGTGAGGAGCGCAAGGGCAAGGGCGCGTCCGACCACGCGCCGGTCGTCGTCGACCTGGAGATCTAGAGCGACCGCCGGGCGGCACGGGGGAGCGCCGCGTGTGGTGGCCGTGGCGTGAGCGGCGGCGCCCAGGGGCGGGTGTCGCCGCGGCGTCCGTACTGGGCACGTACGGACGGCCGTTGGTCGTCCGGCGGCGACGGGACGTCCCCTCCGGCAAGCGCCAGTGGGCGGGCGCCAACGGCCAGGCGTCAACGGGCGGGTGAGGCACGGTGATCCCGGAGTTCCCGCGAAGGGCGAGGGATCCGGGCGGCTCCGGCAGAGCCGGTCCAAGGGCTCGAACGGCAGGCGTCAACCCGTCGAACGAGGGCCCGTTGCGCCGCGCGCCTGTGGCTCTGCCCCGGGCGTGGATGCGACCCTGCACACCATGAACCTGTCTTTCCTGGACAAGTGGCGCAAGCGCCCGGACGCGGACCGTCCCGTGCCGCTCGCGGACGCGGTGCGCGACGACCCCGACAGCGTCGCCGAGCTGCTGTCCGAGTGCGAGCTGTTGCGGGCCCAGGCGGCGGTCGCCGGTGTGGAACTCGACGATTCCGTACGGTCGTTGGAGGCGCTGGACCAGTTGCAGCCGGTGTGGCGGGACGACCCGGAGGTGCTGCCCTGGCTCGGCAACGACGCGGGCCTGTACCTCGGTACGGTCCTGGTGCGTACGGTGCGCGGTGCGGTGTGGCAGGTGTGGCCGGACGGACAGCCGGTGGTGCGGCTGGAGTCGGGCCGGGAGATCGATGTGGTGTCGGCCGGCCATGAATGGGCCGATGTCGGGGCGCCGGAGCTGTCCCAGGTGTACGCGGAGGTCGCGGAGAGCTGAGCGCCTGCGCCTGAACCCCGGCCGGGCGTGACCGGAGTTCGGGTACGGCTCTGAGTGCGGGCGGGTCGCGCGGCGCCGCCGGGGCGGTGGCCGGTGGCCGCCTGCTTTCTCCACTCTCGTCAGGACCGTCGTGCGTGTCAGCGGAGAAGTGCCGGATTTGTCCGGGTAAGTTGCACAATCTCCGCTGTACGGATGAGAGTGGGCAGGTCTGCATATGGCCGGTGATGCGCTGATTGAACTGCGCGGGGTCAACAAGCACTACGGGAAACTTCATGTCCTCCAGGACATCGATCTCACCGTCGGCCGCGGCGAGGTGGTGGTGGTCATCGGCCCCTCCGGGTCCGGGAAGTCCACCCTGTGCCGGGCCATCAACCGCCTGGAGACGATCGAGTCCGGCACCATCACCCTCGACGGGAAACCACTGCCCGAAGAGGGCCGCGCCCTCGCCCAACTGCGGGCCGAAGTCGGCATGGTCTTCCAGTCCTTCAACCTGTTCGCGCACAAGACCGTACTGGCCAACGTCATGCTGGCGCCGGTCAAGGTCCGCAAGAAGAGCAAGGAGCAGGCCGCCGCCCGCGCCCGCGAACTCCTGGAGCGGGTTGGGCTCGCCTCGCAGGCCGAGAAGTACCCGGCCCAGCTCTCCGGCGGACAGCAACAGCGCGTCGCCATCGCCCGCGCGCTGGCCATGGAACCCCTCGCGCTGCTCTTCGACGAGCCGACCTCGGCCCTGGACCCGGAGATGATCAACGAGGTGCTGGAAGTGATGCAGCAGCTCGCCGCCGACGGGATGACCATGGTCGTCGTCACCCACGAGATGGGCTTCGCGCGGTCCGCCGCCAACCGCGTCGTCTTCATGGCCGACGGCCGGATCGTCGAGGACCGCACCCCGGAGGACTTCTTCACGTCGCCGAGGAGCGAACGCGCCAAGGACTTCCTGTCCAAGATCCTCAAGCACTGAACAGGGGCGCTGAGATGACGCATCTGCACTCCTGGCGCCTGCGCCGCCCCCTCGCGGCCCTCCTCCTGGCCGTCCTCGCGCTGGCCGTCACCGGCTGCGGCCGGGAAGGCAGCCCGCCGGCCAAGGGCCCAAGCGCCGACCAGCTGCCCCACTACACCGTCGCCTCCGGCTTCCGCCTGCCCGCCTCTCCCACCTGGACGAAGGCGAAGCGCCGCGGACACCTCGTCATCGGGGTCAAGGAGGACCAGCCCTACCTCGGCGAGCGCGACCCCTCGTCCGGCCGGTACACCGGCTTCGACATCGAGATCGCGAAGATGATGTCCGCCTCGCTCGGCTTCGCCCCCGACACCGTCGACTTCAGGACGATCGCGTCGGCCAACCGCGAGACGGCGCTCCAGAACGGCCAGATCGACCTGTACGTCGGCACGTACACCATCAACGCGAAGCGCAAGAAGCAGGTCGGCTTCGCCGGTCCGTACTACATGGCAGGGCAGGGCCTGCTGGTGCGCACCGACGAGAAGGACATCAACGGGCCGCAGGACCTCGCGGGCAAACGCGTCTGCTCCGCGGCCGGTTCGACGCCGTACCAGCGCATCCAGGCCGACTACCCCGAGGCCGACCTGATCGCGTATGACACCTACTCCGTGTGCGTGGACAACCTGCTCACCTATCAGGTCGACGCGGTCACCACCGACGACGCGATCCTGCTCGGCTACGCGGCGAAGGTCCCCGACGAACTGAAGGTCGTCGGCAAGCCCTTCTCGCAGGAGCCGTACGGCATCGGCGTACCGCGCCGGGACACCGCGCTGCGCCTCGCGCTCGACGACGCCCTGGCCGCCCAGGAGAAGAACGGCAACTGGAAGAAGGCGTACGAGGCGACCCTCGGCCTGTCCGGGGCGCCCGCGCCGAAGCCGCCGCCGATCGACCGCTACCCGGCGGGCTGAGGAGAGAAGGAACCGACCGATGAACGTTCTCCTCGACAACCTCTCCCTCTACGGCGAGGGCCTGCTCGGCACCGTCGAACTCACCGTCTACGCCTCGCTGCTGGCGCTCGTACTCGGCTTCCTCATGGCGGCGTTCCGCGTCGCGCCGGTCGGCTCGCTCCGGGTGTTCGGCACGGTCTGGGTCACCGTGCTGCGCAACACCCCGCTGACGCTGCTGTTCTTCGCGGTGCTGCTGGGGCTGCCGCGGTTCGGGCTCGTGCTGCCGTTCAAGCTGTTCGCGGTGCTCGCGCTCGGCTGCTACACCTCGGCGTTCATCTGCGAGGCGGTGCGCTCCGGCATCAACACCGTGCCCGTCGGACAGGGCGAGGCGGCCCGCAGCCTGGGCATGACCTTCCCGCAGACCCTCGGCGACGTGGTGCTGCCGCAGGCGTTCCGCTCGGTCATCCCGCCGATCGGCTCCACGCTGATCGCCCTCGCCAAGAACTCCGCCATCGCCGGGTCCTTCAGCGTCGTCGAACTGCTCGGCACCTACAAGACCCTCAACGAGCTGGGCTACAGCATCATCTGGACCTTCATCTGGATCGCCGTCGGCTATCTGATCGTGACCCTGTCCATCAGCGCGCTGTTCAACGTGCTGGAGAAGCGCTGGGGAGTCGCCCGATGACCACCGCACTCTACGACGTCCCCGGGCCGAGGACCCAGCGGCGGCACCTGCTCTACGGCACCGGCGCGACCCTGATCCTCCTGGCCCTGATCGGGTGGATCATCTATCTGCTCTTCGACACCGGCCAGTTCACCGCGCAGAAGTGGACTCCCTTCACCTACAAGGGAATTCAGGAACTGCTGCTCACCGGCCTGGGCAACACCCTCAAGGCGTTCGGCTACGCGGCGGTCCTCTCGTTGGCGCTCGGCGGGGTGCTCGCCTGCGCGCGGCTCTCCGAGCACCGGGTGCTGCGCTGGGCCGGCACCCTGCTGGTCGAGTTCTTCCGCGCGATGCCCGTCCTGGTCATGATCTTCTTCGTGTATGTGGCGCTGAAGGTCGAGCCGCTGCCCGCCCTGGTCACCGGGCTGACGCTGTACAACGGCTCGGTGCTCGCCGAGGTCTTCCGCACCGGTGTGAACTCCGTCGAGCGCGGGCAGGGCGAAGCCGCGTACGCGCTGGGTCTGGGCAAGACGCAGGTGATGACGCACGTCCTGGTGCCGCAGGCGGTCCGCGCGATGCTGCCCACGATCATCAGCCAGCTGGTCGTCGCCCTGAAGGACACCTCGCTGGGCTTCCTGATCACCTACGAGGAGTTCCTGCACGCCGGGAAGCTGATCGCGTCCAACCTCGACTACGACCTGCCGTTCATCCCCGTCGTCATGATCATTTCGCCGATCTACATCGGGATGTGCATGCTGCTGTCCTGGTTCGCCAACTGGGTCTCCCGGCGGCAGCGGCGCAATCCGAAGGTGGAGACCGCGGAGATCGGCGCCGCGGAGCCCGGCACGCTGCTTCCCGGCGCCGGGCCAGGCCACCCGAAGCCGCCGCACGCCTGAAACCCGGCCCCGGCGCCGTCCGGCCGCCCGGCGCCGCCCGGTCAGCGGATGCTGCGCGCGAGCCACGGCGTGAGCGCCCCGCGCAGGATCAGCTCCTTGTACGTCTCGTCGCCCGGCAGCGGCACGATCAGCCACTGGCCCGGCGGGAAGAACCGCGCCTTCACCCAGGCCGTCCCGCCGTACACGGACCGCAGGAACGCGGGGACCGACGCGCGGGGAACGTCCGGGAACTCCACCTCGTCAACGGTGATCTTCGCGTCGTCCTCGGGGAAAAGCTGCACGCTGACGGCGGGGCTGCCGCCCAGCTCGACGTACGCCTCGTGCGGCAGCGAACCGTCCGGGTCGAGCACCGTGAATGCCCCGGCCGCGGTGCGCCGGGAGGTCTGGTCGGCGCCGATGTCGTCGGTGACCTTCATCTCCAGCCGGTACGCGTCGGCGATCTCCCGGATCGCGAGGACGGCGGACTCGGTGGTCGGCAGCTGCGGGTGTCCCATGCGCCCGATACTGCCGGACGGGCGGCGAAGCCGCGCCGGGCGCGACGCGACGGGGTGCGTCGCGCCCGGCGGGGCCGCTACAGGTGCAGCGGCAGCGACGACAGCCGCCAGCTGCCGGGCAGCGGGTCGCGCTTGAGCTCCTCGGGGGCGACGGCCAGCCGGACGTCGGGGTAGCGGGTGAACAGCCGGTCGAAGGCGACCTCGCCTTCCTGACGGGCGAGGGTGGCGCCCAGACAGTAGTGCATGCCATGACCGAAGCCGACGTGGTTCTCGGCGTGCCCGGCGGGGTGCCGGGTGAGGTCGAGGCGCTCGGGGTCGTCGTAGTGCCGCGGGTCGAAGTTGGCCGCCACCAGGATGAGTTGGACGGCGTCGCCGCGGGCGATGCGGGTGCCGGCCAGCTCGACGTCCTCGGTGGCGTACCGCAGTTGCGTCGCCTGCACCGGGCCGCACCACCGCATCAGCTCGTGGACGGCGCGCGGCGCCAGTGCCGGGTCGTCCCGCAGCAGGCGGAGCTGGTCGGGGTGGGTGAGCAGCGCCGCGGTGCCGTTGCCGATCAGGTGGGCGGTGGTTTCGTGCCCGGCCAGGACCAGCGTGAGGACCATCGTGACCATCTCGACGTCGCTGAGCCTGCCGCCGTCGTCGTCCTGCGCCCGGATCAGGTCGCTGAGCAGGTCGTCGGTGAGCGCGGCACGGCGGCGGCCGATCAGCCCGTGGATGTGCTCGATCATCGGGGGCATCGACCTGGCCAGCCGTCCGGGCTCCAGCGAGACGAGGTCGGCGCCCCAGACGCGCCACTGCGGACGGTCCTCCTCCGGTATGCCGACCAGTTCGCAGATCACCGTGATCGGCAGCGGGTAGGCGAAGTGCTCGATGAGGTCGACGACGCCGTCTTCGGCGTACTCGGGGAGCCGGTCGAGCAGCGCGTCGGCGATCTCCGTCACGCGCGGGCGCAGGTCGGTGATCTTCCGTGCGGTGAAGGCGCGGGACACCAGGCGGCGCAGGCGGGCGTGGTCGGGGGCGTCCTGGTTGAGGATGGAGCCGAGGAAGTAGACGTCCAGCTCCTTGGGGACGCCGAACATCTCCAGCATCCGGGCCAGCGGGTCCTCGCCCGTGCCGCCTCCCGAGTGCGCCCGGTTGTTGGCGAAGCGGGCGTCCCGCAGCACCTCGCGGACCTCGTCGAAGCGGGTGACGAACCACATCGGCGAGTCGTCGACGAACCGGCCCCGGACCACCGGGCCCTGCTCGCGCAGCGCGCCGTAGCCGCGGAACGGGTCGGTGATCAGCGCGGGATCCATCACGTTCGGCTCGCCCGGGTGCTTGCCGACGTGGGTGGTCAGCATGGCGGAAGGTGTTGCCGGGGTCTGGTCGGTGGGTGCGGACATCGTCGGTTCTCCTCCGGATCGGGAGTCAAGGACGCAGCTGGCGGCGCATTTCCTCCGCGCTGAGCTGGGCGATGTGCTCGTAAAGGGTGATGATCCCGGGCGCGGCCAGGGCCGCCGCTTCGCGTACGCGGTCGGCGGCAGGCCGCCCATCGGGCGCGGTGGCGGGGCCGGCCGGGGTCTCCAGCGCGGCCTGCACGGTACGGGCGAGCAGACGGGCCCGGGGCTCGGTGGTGGCCGGGGCGCGGCCGTCGAGCAGTGCCTCGGTCGTGAAGAAGCCGGTGAGCACCGCCATGAGGGTGTAGCGCTGGTCCGTGACGGACATGTCGTCGCGGACCAGTCCGCAGGCGCGCAGCGCGCCGAGGTGTCGGCACAGCGCCTGGTCGCCGTGTGCCACCAGTTCCGCCAGCTCCACGGCGGCGATCTCGTCCAGGCGCCCGAGGATGCCGGAGTCGTCGGTGTGGACGGCGCGCAGCACCGGGTCGTCCAGGGCGTCGAGGTAGTAGCTGCTCGCCACCGCGCTCGGCAGCACCTCCAGCGGATCGGCGCGCATCCGCGCCAACTGCCGCTCCATGGCGTCCTGTTTGCTGTCGAGCACGACGGCGAGCAGCAGTGCGTCCTTGGTCTTCCAGTGCAGGTAGACGGTGCCCTTGCCGACTCCCGCGCGACGGGCGATCTCCTCGATCGTCACCCGCCGGTACCCCCAGGCCACCAGCAGCTCACCGGCCGCCCGCAGAATCCGCTCGCCGCGCCCGTCCCGTTCCACGGCCTCCCCCTAGCCTCCGTGACCAGATATCGAATCTGGTCACGGGGTCAACGTTAGGGCGTGGAGGGCGAGTTCAGTAGGCGGTATCCGGACAACGGGCGCGGACGGGGAAGAAGTTCCGGCCGTGCCGACCAGGGCCCGGTCCGCACAACAGGCCCTACGACAGGCCCTAGTCGCGCACCGGCACCGACAGGTAGGACGGGTCGGCGTCCGGGGAGGAGAAGGTCAGTGTGGCGCCGCGCGGGTTGTGCTCGATGTAGAGCGGGTCGACGGTGTCCACGACCACGGCCAGCCGGTGTCCGGCCGGAACGTCGTAGGCCGTCGAGAAGAGATCCAGATCCACGCCGAACGGCCGGTTCGGGGTCTTGTCGTGGAAGGTGATCGGCGCGTGCGTGACGAGCTTGCCGACGCCGAGTGGGCCGACGTCGTAGAGGTAGGCGATGGCGGTGCCGCTCTCCGCCGTGCTGGTCAGCGTGGTGTGCAGGCGCGCGGTGCCGCGGACGCGCTGCTGGGTCGGGTACCGGTCGGACTGCCAGACGGCGGCCAGGGAGCGCGGCAGCAGCGGGATCGAGGCCATCGGCGGCGCCTTGAGGAACTGGTCCAGCATGCTGGAGAGGAAGATCAGCCCGCCGTCGGCGCCGGAGTCGAGGTTGGTGGCGGTCTTGTGGGTGCCGCCGAGGGCGATCCTCCGGTGCGCGGACGGTACGTCCCGCCAGCTCTTGTAGCCCTCGTAGGCGCCGGTGGAACGGGACTTGAGCTGGACCGGCGACTCGCGGTCGACGCCGTTGCCGGCGCCCTTGAGGTAGTGGTCGAACCACCGCTCGGCGCTGGTCCAGGTGTCGTTGGGCAGCCCGAACAGGCCGGTGGCCTCGGCCGTCGCGTGGTCGCCAGGACGGAACTCCAGCCGCTTGGGGCCCCTGAGCTTCTCGAAGAAGTCGGCGTACTGGTTGGGCGGGAAGAGCGAGTCGCCCCAGGCGTTGCCGAGCATGATGGCCGCGCCGTTCGCGTTGATCCTGTCGAGGTAGGTGGCGGGCGAGCGCTTCCTGCCCCAGGCGATCATGTCCTTCTCCTTGGCCAGATTCGAGCCGAGGAAGTCCTGGAGTACGCCCTGGAGTTCGGCGCTGGGACGGCCGGTGAGGGCGCCGGCCGCGCCGAGCATCGCCCCGGCCTGGAGGTGCTGGGTCCGGCCGCTGTAGATCGAACCGATCAGGTCGGCCCAGCCGCTGAGGGCGGTGACGGCCTTGATCCGCCGGTCCTGCGCGGAGGCCAGCAGGCTGATTCCCGCGCCGTAGGAGACCCCGCCCATGCCGACCTTCTGCGGGTCGGCCGGTGTGTGGGCGAGCGCCCAGTCGATGACCTTGGAGGCGTCGGCGATGTCCTGCGGCCCCGCCGTCTCGATCTTCCCGCCGGACTGCCAGAAGCCGCGCACGTTGTATCCGACGACGACGTACCCGGCGTCGGCCAGCTTCTTCGCCTGCGCCACGTACTCGATCTGCGGCATCGCCCAGCTGGTGGGCAGCACGATGAGCGGGAAGCGCCGGAGGCCGTCGGCGCCGACCGGGGTGAAGACGTTGGCCTTGAGCGTGACGCCGCCGTCGCCGGTGATGTCGACGAACTTCACGGCGGACGAAGTGGCCGCCGCGGTAAGGCCGGTGCGGGTCTCGGCGCCGGTGGCGGCCGGCGCACCGGCGAGGACGGCGGTGGCGAGTACCGCGGCGGAGACGGTGCCGATCGCGGCGCGCAGCGTGGTGCGGGAGGGCGTCATCTTCTGCTCCAGATCGTGATGCGAACCGGCGGTCGCTGTCCGGAGGGCTCGGGGGAGCCTCCAGGACGCCCCGGCGCGTGCCGGAGGCGTCCGCTGACAGGAGGGGCGGCCGGCGGTTCGAGGTGACTGGAGAGTAAGGTCCGATGCTTACCGCAAGTAACCCGTTGGTAGGTTACGGGTGGGTAACGTCGCGGGTGTGCGGCTGTCCCGTCCGTGTGAGGCGAGGGGTGACGGATCTGGACGGATCTGTACGTGCGGAACCTTCCCGGAGGTGTGGGGAGTTGGGGGAGTGGGGCGGGGCGGGGCGAGGAGGGGACGGGTGTCACAGACGCCGTTCGACGCGAGTGAGCGCCTGGCCTGGGCCGGTCGGGGCGAGGCGTACGCGGCGGGCTTCGGGCGGCTCTGCGCTCACCCGGTGCCCGCGTTGCTGGTGGCGGCCGGGGTCGGCGCGGGTGTGCGGGTGCTCGATGCGGGCACCGGGACCGGAGTGGCCGCGGCGGCAGCGGCGGCGTGCGGTGCGCGGGTGAGCGCCGTGGACGCCGAACCTGACATGGTCAGGCTGGCGGCCGGTGCCGTCCCCGCCGCGGACGTCCGAATCGGTGTACTTCCTCATCTCCCGTATCCCGACGGCGAGTTCGACGCGGTCGTCGGCAACTTCGTGCTCAACCACGTCGGCAGGCCGCGCCGTGCGCTGGCCGAGCTGTGCCGGGTGACCCGTCCGGGCGGGTGGATCGCGCTGGCCGTGTGGGCGTCCCCCGCCGCGGCGGGCCAGGCGCTGTTGGGCCGCGCCGTCCGGGCCGCCGGTGTCAGTCGTCCCGGGTGGCTGCCCGCCCTCGCGCCCGACGAGGACTTCCCGCGGACCGAGGACGGGCTGACCGGCCTGCTGGGCGCGGCGGGGCTGGTGGCGCCCGGCTGCCGGACGCTGTCCTGGAATCACCGTGCGACGCCGGACGAGTGGTGGCGCGGGCCCGCCGCGGGGGTGGCCACCATCGGCCGGACGGTGAACAGCCGCGGGCCCGTGGTGGCCGACCGCATCAGGCGCCGGTTCGAGCTGCTGGCGGCGGAGTTCGCCGACGCGTCGGGTGTGCTGGTGCTGCCGCACCGGGCGCTGCTGGCCTCGGGGCGGGTGCCGGCTCGCCGTCACAGTCCCTGATCGGGGCCGAAGACCTCGTGGTGGATGTCGCCCGCGCGTACGCCGGACGCCAGTAGTTGGGAGCGGACGGAGCGCATGAACGGTACCGGGCCGCAGAGGTGGGCGACGGTGCCGGACGGGATCCGCAGGCGGGTGAGGTCCATCAGGCCGGGGTGCACGACCGGGCCGCCGGCCTGCGTGTGGTCGGTGGCGGTGGTCCCGTCGTCCGGCCGCTCGTACCAGACCGCCGCCTCCGCGTGCGCCAACCTGCCGATGAGGTGCTGGAGTTCGGCGCGGTAGGGGTGGCTGTCGGGGGTGCGGTCGGCGTGTGCGGCGATGATCCGGCGGCGTGAGTTGGTGGCGGCCAGGTGGGTGAGCATGCCGATGGCCGGTGTGCAGCCGATGCCCGCGGTCGCGAACAGCAGCGGCCGTTCGCTGTCGTCGAGCACCACGGCGCCGAACGGGGCGCTCGCCCGCAGCTGGTCCCCTTCGTGGACGTGGTCGTGCAGAAAGCCGGAGACCTCGCCCGCCGGGTCGCCGTCCGGGCCGCCCGGTATCCGTTTCACGGCGAAGCGGAGCGCACCGTCCGGCTGCCCGGTGAGGCTGTACTGGCGTATCTGGCGCGCCCCGTCCGGGAGTTCGACCTGCACGGACACGTACTGGCCCGGCCGGGCCGCGGGCGGCTCGGTGCCGTCGAGCGGGCGCAGCAGAAAGGTGACGACGTCGTCGGTCTCGCGGACGCGGCCGGCCACCCGGTACGTGCGCCAGGTCCGGCCGTCCGGCGCACCGGCCGCCGCGTACAACTGCCGTTCCGCCGCGATCAGCCCGTGGGCCATCAGCCAGTACACCTCGTCCCAGGCCGCGGTGACCTCCTCGGTCAGCGCTTCGCCGAGCACGTCGGCGAAGGTGGCGAACAGGTGGGTGTGCACCAGGGGGTACTGGTCCTCGCGTATCCCCAGGGAGGCGTGTTTGTGCGCGATCCGGGTGAGCAGCGCGTCGGGCAGCTCGTCCGGGTGTTCCAGGAGGTGTCCCGCGAAGGCGGCGACGGAGCCGGCGAGTGCCTGCCGCTGGCTGCCGTTGGCCTGGTTGGCGCGGTTGAACAGGTCGCGCAGCAGGGCGGGACGGTCCGCGAACAGCCGGTCGTAGAAAAGCGGGGTGATGTCGCCGATGGCGGCGGCGACTACGGGGAGGGTGGCGCGGACGGTCTCGGCCGATTTCGGTGACAGCAACGGTGACTCCGGACTTCTGATGGGGACACCCGGATCGCGGCACGCAAAATGTGCATGCGAGATGCGTATTTAAGGGTGTGCGGGGCGGGACGGGGGAGGGGAGGTGAGAGCTGAGGGGTGGTGGGTGCCGGGGTCAGTCCGGCGGGCGGGAGGTCAGGCCGAGCAGGAGGGGGCCGGTGGGGGGTGCCACCAGGTCGTCGACCGACAGCGGGTCGAGTGCGGCGAAGAACGCCTCCTGTGCCACGTGCAGGGCACCGCGCAGGCGGCAGTCGCCGCGCAGCGGACACGGCGGGTCGTCCTCGCAGCCCACCACGTCGCCGACGCCTTCGAGTTGCCGGACGAGCCGGCCGAGCGAGCCCGTGCGACCGGCGTCGGTCAAGGTCAGCCCGCCGCCCCGCCCGCGCCGCGCCTCGACGGCGCCGAGGTGCTGGAGCTTGCTGACCACCTTGGCGGCGTGCGTGTAGGGCACCTGGACCGCGCCGGCCACCTCGCGGGTGGTCGGCGCGTCCGCGGTGTCACCGAGTACGGCCAGGCGCATGGCGATGCGCAGCGCGATGTCGGTGCTCTTGGTCAGTCGCACGGCTTCACTCTATAGAAGTGGCATGTGGAATGCCAATTTATGCCGGTGGTCCGCTGCCCGGCTGCACGATGCCGTGCGCCGTCGCCCCTTGGCTCGATATCGCCGGGCGCTGTCATCGTGCGTTGACGCACTGACCTGGCCCTCCTTACCGTGATCAGGTCACCGGTCCGACACGGTGCGGGTCGGCGGAGGGGGACTGCGGCGACGCCGCTCGCCGGCGCCTGGACGCCGTGCGGCGCCCGTGCCCGGCGACAGTGGGGGGTTTCCGGCCATGGCGGCCCCCGGCCGGGACGGCCATCGCTCAGAGAATGAGGAACCCATGCGTGTCCTGTGCACCTCGACCGGCTCGCCGTCCCACGGCCGGGCCATGCTCCCGCTGGCCCGCGCACTGGCCGCGGCCGGACATCAGGTCACGGTGGCCGCGACGGCCGAAGTTGCCCCGGTATTCGGCGCCGACGACGTCACGGTGAACATCTGCCTGCCCTCGATGGTCCCTTCGTCCGGTGCCCCCGTCGCGCCCGCCCCCGAAGCCGAGCCCACCGCCGATGAGGTGGCCGCGACCGAGGGCATGGAACCGCACATGCGCAATCTGCTCGGCGTGCTGACCGGCCCTCAGGCGCTCGCGTCACACGAGGTGCTGACGCGGGTCGCCCGCGAGGTGCGCCCGGACGTCATCATCCGGGACGGCATGGACGTGGCCGCCTGCCTGCTCGCCGAGCAGCTCGGCATACCGCACCTGCCCATTCCGTCCGGCTTGGTCAACCTGCTCGACCCGGCGGTTCTGCTGCCCGGCATGAACCGGCTGCGGGAGGGTCTGGGGCTGCCCGTCCGGGACGAGCCGCTGTCGCTGTACCCCTACGGCCGGTTCGACTACCTGCCCGCCGAGTACTCCTTCGGCCGCCATCCGGCCACCACGCTGGCCTACCGCCAGACCACCCTGGTGGACCGCACCGTGGGCCTCCCGGACTGGGTGGCCGGGCTTCCCGCGGACCGGCCGCTGGTGTTCGCCGCCGTCGGCACCGCACTGCCGATGTTCCAGACCCTGCTGGCCAAGGGCGGGCAGGTCCCGGAGGGCGTGACCGATCCCGCGGTGATGCTGCGGGCGGCCATCGCCGGTCTTTCGCAGCTTGACTGCACGGCGATCGTGGCGACCGCGGGCATCCCGCTCGACGGCATCGAGCCCGCCCCGCACGTCCACCTCACCGACCGGATCGCGCAGCCGCTGCTGCTGGAGTGCGTCGACCTGTTCGTCACGCACGGCGGCTACAACAGCATCCGGGAGGCGGTGCGTACGGGCACGCCGATGGCGGTGCTGCCGAACTTCGGTGACCAGCCGCACAACGCCGAGCGGGTGCAGGAACTCGGCCTGGGGCGGCATGTGACGGACGCCGACACCGGGCCCGACGCCTTCGCGGCGGCCTGCCGGGACATCCTGGCGGACCGCGAGACCGCCACCCGGGTCCGCCGGGCGCAGCGCGCCGCCCTCGCCCTCCCGGACGTCGGGCAGGTATCGGCCGACCTGCAAAAGCTCATCGGCTGAGGCCGCGGCCCGCGCCGGCACCGTGCGCCCCGGGCCGCCCGGGGCGTCGCGGTCATCCGTCGGTGCCCCGCCTCGCCCGTGGCGGGCCCACGATGATCCTTTACGATCCCTTACGGTCGCCCGGAGCCACAGGCGGCCGGGAAGAGACGAGGTGAGGATGTGGGCATGCAGCCTTCGACGCGGCGTTCCCGGCGGGTATCCACGGGGCGGGTGAACTCCCGGTGAGCCGTGCGGTGTTGGTGACCGGGGCATCGCGCGGCATCGGGCGGGCGGTCGCGGAGCGCTTCGCCGCGCAGGGCGACCGGGTCGCGCTGCACTACGCCTCGCGCCAGGAGGCCGCCCGGGAGGCGTTCGCGGCGCTGGCGGGCACCGGGCATGTGCTGGTGCAGGGCGACGTGAGTTCCCCGGACGGTGCCGCGGCCGTGGTGGCGGCTGCGGTGGACGGCCTCGGCGGGGTCGACGTCCTGGTCAACAACGCGGCGGCGAACAGCCCGCACCCGCTGGCCGAGACCTCGTTCGACGACTGGCAGGCCGCCTGGCGGCGGATCGTCGACGTGAATCTGCTGGGGGCGGCGCACGTCAGCCACTGCGCGGCGCGGAACATGATCGACCGGGCGGTGCAGGGGCGGATCGTCAACGTCGGCTCGCGCGGCGCGTTCCGCGGCGAACCCGACCACCCCGCCTACGGGGCGTCCAAGGCCGCGCTGCACTCCATGGGGCAGTCGCTCGCGGTGCATCTGGCGCCGTACGGCATCGCGGTCGCCTCGGTGGCGCCGGGATTCGTCGCGACCGAGCGGGTCGCCGACCGGCTGACGGACGAGGTGCGGGCGCAGAGCCCGTTCGGCCGGGTCGCGACGCCGGACGAGGTGGCGTCGGCGGTGCACTATCTGGCCTCGCCCGGCGCGGTGTGGACGTCGGGCACGGTCCTGGATGTGAACGGGGCCTCGCATCTGAGGTGAGCGGGCCCGGCCTGATCCACGCGACAGGCCCGGGGAAAGGGGAAGCCCCGGCCGGACGGGGGAATCCGGCCGGGGCGGCTCTGGGGGAGCGGACATCCGCTTCCAATTGAACGATAAACCATCCCGGGGGCAATCAGGGCGTTACGTGACAACTGTCACGCATGCCCCGCGGTGTGCGGCCCGGTTCGTACGGCCGCCGCGCGCCGTCCCGCGTGCGGCGTTCAAGGGCTGACCGCGAGGACGATGTAGGCGGCCAGCAGGGCGAGATGGATGCCGCCCTGAAGGGGTGTGGCGCGGCCCGGGACCACCGTCAGGGTGCCGACCACGACGGTCAGCGTCAGCAGGACCATATGGGTCGGCCCCAGCCCGAGTTCCAGCGGCCCGGCCAGCCAGACGGAGGCGGCGGCGACCGCGGGGATGGTCAGGCCGATGCTCGCCATCGCCGAGCCGAGGCCGAGGTTGAGGCTGGTCTGCACCCGGTCGCGGCGGGCCGCGCGGACCGCCGCGATGGTCTCGGGCAGCAGCACCAGCAGCGCGATCACGATCCCGACGACGGAGGACGGCAGCCCGGCGGCGGCCACCCCCGACTCGATCGTCGGCGACACCGCCTTGGCGAGACCGACCACCGCGATCAGGGCAAGCGCCAGCAGCACCAGGCTGATCATCGCGATCCGTGACGACGGCGGATCGGCGTGGTCCTCGGTGTCGATCACCCGGCCCGACGCCGTCACCGGCAGGAAGTAGTCCCGGTGCCTGACGGTCTGGGTCGTCACGAACATGCCGTACAGCACCAGCGCGGCCAGCGCGGCGAAGATCAGCTGAGGGGGCGAGAACTGCGCTTCCGAACCGCTGGTGGTGAACCGCGGCAGGACCAGGCTCAGACCGGCCAGGGTGGTGACCGTCGCCAGCGCGGCGCCGGTGCCCTCGGCGTTGAAGACCGCGACCCGCCGCTTGAGCGCGCCGACCAGCAGGCTCAGCCCGACGATGCCGTTGCAGGTGATCATCACGGCGGCGAAGACGGTGTCCCTGGCCAGCGCGCTGCTGCTGTCGCCGCCGTCGGCCATCAAGGTGACGATCAGCGCCACTTCGATGATCGTCACCGCCACCGCCAGGACCAGGGAGCCGAACGGCTCGCCCACCCGGTGCGCGATCACCTCCGCGTGGTGCACGGCCGCCAGCACCGCACCCGCCAGGAAGCAGGACACCACGGCGACCAGTGCGGCCGGCAGCGATCTGCCCCAGGTCAGGGCCAGCAGGACGACCGAGAGGACCGGCAGCGCACCGGTCCAGCGCAGCACGGTCGAGCGGAGCTGAGCGATCATGCCTTCGAGCTTGGCAGAAGCCCGGATGGCCTGCCCGCCGTGACGGCCCGACCGGGGCGGCGCGGTGACGGCGCATCGGCGGCGGGCGGGCGGCGCGGCGGTACGTGTGCCGGGCGCCGGGCCCGCGGGCGGCGCCCGGCGGTCAGGCCGCCGCCCGGTGCCCCTTCGCCTCGGCCGGAGACAGCGCCGCCTTGGTGACGTCCGCGGCGACCTCGACCACGTCAGGGCCGTACGCCTGCGAGTTGACGACCTTCAGGAGCACGCAGAACTGCCCGTCGGCGCCGTGCCTGCGGGCCAGCCGCGCGCGGTTCCTGACCAGGTGGCGGACGGCCGCCCGGTGGGTGACAGGACGCTGCCCCGCCGCCAGGAACACCGGCCGGTCGCCTTCGCCCGCGGTCAGCCGCGCCAGCAGGACGTACTCGACCGCGCCCGGCTCCACCCGATACGCCGTGCCGCCGATGGTGAACGTGCCGCGGCCCGAGCCGGTCGCGTCGCCCGGGTGCACCGCGACACCCGGCAGCAGGCTGGCCAGGTGGGCGGCGAGCCTGCGGTGCGCCGTCGGGTCGCCGACGCAGAACTCGGTGCGGGCGCCGAAGCCCTGGAGCCCGGTGTCGTGCGGGGCGACCTCCGGGTGCGCCCCGCAGTTCTCGATCACCGCGGCCAGGCCCAGCAGCGCCAGCGCGTCGTGGCGCGGGATGCTCCAGTGGGCCGACGCGCTGTCCCGGTGCGTGACCAGGACGCACTCCGAGCCGTCGGGCAGCCCGAAGAAGCTCTGTTCACGGGTCAGCTTCCGGCGGGCCGCCGCCGATTGCGCGGCCCAGCCGGCCGCCAGGCCGATGACGAGCGCGCCGGCCGCGGAGGTCAGAAGGAGCAGGGTGTCGTCCATGGCGGGGGAGCGTAGCGGCTGTCCGGGTGTGTGTTCGAGCGCGGTGGGGTGGATGGGCGGCCTTGTCCCGGTCCGGCGTCCTATGGATGGCCGAGACAAGCCGCACGGGCGGGATGTGCGGCCCCAAAGGCAGGCAGATGCCTTGTGTGTCCGGTAGATGTCCATACGGTCCACCCCTCTGTCATCACACGGACACCACGAGTAGGCTCCGGCCACCCGCGTACCGCGCGCTTGGAGGAAATTTCCGTATGTCCCACGCCCGACGCCTCACCGTCCTGGGAACCGTGGCCGCGCTGGCCGGCTCCCTGGTGGCGGTCCCGGCCGCCGCCCAGTCAGCACCACCACAGCAACACCCCACAGCCCGGGGCATATCCACCGGCACACCGGCCAAGACCCCCGTCGCCGTCGGCTCGGGCGGCGCGGTCTCCAGCGTCGACGCCGACGCGTCGGCCGCCGGTATCGCCGTGCTGAAGAAGGGCGGCAACGCCGTGGACGCCGCGGTCGCCACCGCCGCCGCCCTCGGCGTCACCGAACCGTACTCCGCGGGTGTCGGCGGCGGCGGATACTTCGTGTACTACGACGCCAGGACCAAGTCGGTACGCACCCTCGACGGCCGGGAGACGGCGCCGCGCTCCGCAGGCAAGGACCTCTTCCTGGAGAACGGCAAGCCGCTGCCGTTCGACGACGTCGTCACCAGCGGCCTGAGCGTCGGCACCCCCGGCACCCCCGCCACCTGGGACACCGCCCTCCACAAGTGGGGCAGCCGCTCGCTCGGACAGGTGCTGCGGCCCGCGCAGAAGCTCGCCGCGCACGGCTTCACCGTCGACAAGACCTTCCGGCAGCAGACCGCGGACAACGAAGCGCGCTTCCGCGACTTCCCCGCCACCGCCGACCTGTTCCTGCCGGGCGGCAAACTGCCCGCGGTCGGCTCGACGTTCAAGAACCCCGATCTGGCCCGCACCTACGGCGAGTTGGCCAGGAAGGGCGTCGGTGCGCTCTACCACGGCGCACTGGGCAAGGACGTCGTCCGCACGGTCCGCACGCCCCCGGTACGCCCCGGCGCCGACCGCACGGTCCGCCCCGGCGACCTCACCAGGAACGACCTGCGCAGGTACGAGGCGCTCAGCCAGGCACCCACCCGCACTTCCTACCGCGGCCTCGACGTCTACGGCATGGCGCCGACCTCGTCCGGCGGCACCAGCATCGCCGAAGCCCTCAACATCCTGGAGAAGACCGACCTCTCGCGGCTCAGCGAGAAGCAGTACCTGCACCGCTACATCGAGGCGAGCCGGATCGCCTTCGCCGACCGCGGGCGCTGGGTCGGCGACCCGGCCCAGGAGGACGTCCCGGTCAAGGGCCTCACCTCGCAGCGGTTCGCCGACGCACGCGAGTGCCTGATCAAGGACGACGCGGTGCTCCCCAGCCCGCTCGCCCCCGGCGACCCGCGCCACCCCCGCCGCTGCGGCTCCGCGGGCAAGGCGTCCCCGACGACGTACGAGGGGGAGAACACCACCCACCTCACCGTCGCCGACAAGTGGGGCAACATCGTCGCCTACACCCTCACCATCGAGCAGACCGGCGGCAGCGGCATCGTCGTCCCCGGCCGCGGTTTCCTGCTCAACAACGAGCTGACGGACTTCTCGTTCGCGCCGATCACCCCCGGCGTGCACGACCCGAACCTGCCAGGGCCCGGCAAGCGGCCCCGCTCGTCCATCTCGCCGACGATCGTGCTGCGGCACGGCAAGCCCGTGGTGGCGCTCGGCTCACCGGGCGGCGCGACCATCATCACCACCGTGCTCCAGACCCTCATCAACCACCTGGACCGCGGGATGCCGCTGGTCGACGCCATCGCCGCGCCGCGCGCCAGTCAGCGCAACGCCGCGACGACCGAACTCGAACCGGGACTGTGGAACAGCCCGCTGCGCGGCCAACTCGAAGCCATCGGCCACAAGTTCAGCCAGAACCCGGAGATCGGCGCGGCGACCGGCGTGCAGCCACTGCCCGGCGGTCGCTGGCTCGCGGCGGCCGAAAAGGTGCGCCGCGGCGGCGGCTCGGCGATGGTGGTCCGGCACTCGTAACGGACATCTCCCGCCGCCGCCCGGTACCGGCGCGACCCACCGGGGCGCGTCGTTGCCGGGCGGCGGCAGCGGCAATAGCCTCCTGGGGCTGTCTGTTCGAACGAACGGGCCCAGGGAGGCACCCGCACCGTGAGCATCGACGAGAGCAGTGACCGCCGCACCGCACCGGCAGCTGACGGACAGTGGGAAGGGCTCGCCGAGCAGGCCGCAGCGCTGGCGGCGGGCCAGGTGTCGTCCGCCGCACTGGTCCGCCGCTCCCTGGCACGCATCGAAGCCACCGGACACACCGTCAACGCCTTCCGGCGGGTACGCGCCGAGGCCGCCACGGCGGAGGCCGATGACGCCGACCGCAGGCTCGCGGCCGGCGAACGGCTGCCGCTGCTGGGCGTCCCGGTCGCCGTCAAGGACGACACCGACGTGGCGGGCGAGCCGACCGCGTTCGGCTGTGCGGGCGATTTCCCGCCCAAGACCCGCGACGCGGAGGCCGTACGGCGGCTGCGCGCGGCGGGCGCCATCGTCGTCGGCAAGACCAACGCCTGCGAACTGGGCCAGTGGCCTTTCACCGAAGGGCCCGCCTTCGGTGACACCCGCAACCCCTGGCACCTTGGTCACACCCCCGGCGGCTCGTCGGGCGGTTCGGCCGCGGCCGTCGCCGCCGGGCTCGTGCCCGCGGCACTCGGCACCGACGGCGCCGGCTCGGTCCGCATCCCCGCCGCCTGGTCCCACCTCGTCGGCATCAAACCGCAGCGCGGCCGGATCTCCACCTGGCCGGACGCGGAGTCCTTCGAGGGCATCACGGCCATCGGCCCGCTGGCCCGCACGGTCGAGGACGCGGCCCTGCTGCTGGACGCGGCGAGTGGCAGCCACCCGGGCGACCTGCACCGGCCGCCGCCGGTCGCGGCACGCGAGGCCGCCGGACGCGACCCGGGCAGGCTGCGGATCGCCCTGTCCTGGAAGCCGCCGTTCACCGCCCTGCCCACCCCGCTGCACCCGGACGTACGCGCCGCGGTCACCGCACTCGCCCGCACCCTTGCCGGCCTCGGCCACTTCGTGGAGGAAGCCGAACCCGACTACGGGCTGATCGGCCTGGCCTTCGTCCCGCGGGCCACCGCCGGGGTCGGCGGCTGGGCGGCCCGCGTCCCCGACCGGCGCCTGCTGGACCCCAGGACCCGCGGGGCGGCACGTCTGGGACGGCTGCTCGGCGGGCCGCCGCTGCGCCGGGCGCGGGCCGTCGAAGGGCGCCAACGGCGGCGTATCGGCGCCCTGTTCGGCAGGTACGACGTGCTGCTGACGCCGACCACCGCCACGCCGCCGCCACGGATCGGCGCCCTCGCCGAGCTCAGCGGCACGCGCACCGACCAGGCCATGATCGCGGCCTGCCCGTACGCCTGGCCGTGGAACGTCCTGGGCTGGCCCGGCGTGAGCGTCCCCGCCGGATTCAGCGCCGACCGCCTGCCGTTGGGCGCGCAGCTGCTCGGCCCCGGGCACAGCGAACCGCGGCTGATCTCGCTCGCCGCACAGCTCCAGGACGCCGTGCGCTGGCACGAGCGGCACCCCGCGGGACACCCGGCACGCGCGGGCGGCGGCCCCGGTGCGGAGCCGCCGCCCGAGAGTGTCAGCCGAGGAGCTTGATGATCGCCTCGGTGGTGCCGGTCT
Source organism: Streptomyces sp. NPDC048644 (assembly GCF_043199105.1). Classification (NCBI taxonomy): domain Bacteria; kingdom Bacillati; phylum Actinomycetota; class Actinomycetes; order Kitasatosporales; family Streptomycetaceae; genus Streptomyces; species Streptomyces sp. NPDC048644. The sequence continues at coordinate 496,157 of NZ_JBICVO010000003.1, read as the reverse complement.
CGCCGAGCCGCGGGAAGATCTTCTCCAGGCTGTTGCGGTGCGCCGCCTCGTCCATGTCGGTCACCGCGTCGGTCGCGACGGTGACGTGGTAGCCGTGCTCGTGCGCGGCACGGGCGCTGGACTCGACGCCGATGCTGGTGGCGATGCCGGCGAACACCACCTGCGTCACACCGCGGCGGCGCAGCTCCAGGTCCAGGCCGGTGCCGTGGAAGGCGCCCCACTGCTGCTTGGTGACGAGGATGTCGGCGGGCTGCCGGTCAAGATCGGGCACCAGCTCGGCCCAGTCGGCGGGCGGGGTGCCGCCCGGCCGGCCGACCTCGGTACGGCCGGGCGCGCCACCGGTGACGTTCACCAGCACGACGGGCAGCTCCCGCGCGCGGAACGCGGCGGCCAGCCGGGCGCCCCGCTCGACGACCTCGTCCGTGGGGTGGGCGCAGGGCAGTCCTGTGATGCCCTTCTGCAGATCGATCAGGACCAGCGCGGTCTTCGCGTCGAGTGTGGTGGCGGTCATGGGTGTCTCCTTCACGTGCGGATGGGTGGGAGGGAAGGTGTGGAGGCCAGGCGGTTGCGTGGCCGTAGGGGTCAGCGGGGCTCCGTCCCGCGGGTGCGCAGCCCACGGTCGGCCAGTGTGAGGACCAGCAGCAGTACGCCGAGCGCACCGCAGATCACCGCGATCCCGTGCAGACCGGTGTCGGTGGCACGGTGGCCGTACAGCACCCCGATCAGGCCGGCGGCGATGATCGCCCCGAGGTACTGGGCGGTGCGCTGGAGTCCGGCCGCCGCGCCCACACCGTCGGCCGGGGCCTGGACGTAGACGGCGGCGGTGTTGCCGGTCGACGCCAGGCCCTGCGGGATGCCGAAGAGGGCTCCGGCGCACAGCAGGGCGATCAGCGGGCTGGCGCCGGTCAGCAGCAGACAGGCCGCGCTGCCCGCGGCGAGGCAGAGCGCCGCCACGGTCAGCGGGCCCCGGACGCCCTTCGTGCGGGCGCCCGCGACCGAGCAGACGGCGGCTGCGCAGGACATCGGCAGCATGATCAGGCCGGCGTGGAAGGACGAGGCGCCGTGGGCCTCTTCGAGCCACTGGCTGAAGCCGTAGAGCATGCAGTAGATGACGAGATAGGCCAGGCCGTGGCGGAGGTAGGTGCGGGAGAGGGCGCCGTTGCGGGCGAGCATCCGCAGGTCGATGAAGGGCTCCGGGTGCCGCAGCTGCCACCACACCAGGACGGCGGCCAGGGCGGCCACCGGCGCGAGCAGCGGCCAGCGCGGCTGGTCGAGGCGGAGCAGGAAGAACATCGCGCAGGTCAGCGTCGCGGTGAACAGGGCGATGCCGAACGGGTCGAGGGAGCCGCCGGGCGCCGTCTCGCCGTCCGTACGCGTTCGCCGGGCGTCGGCGGGCAGCCACAGCAGCCCGCAGAGCAGGGCGAGCAGGGCGAGCGGTACGTTCACGGCGAACACCCCGCGCCAGCCGGTCGTCGCGGCGAGCAGTCCGCCGAGCGTCGGGCCGACGGCGGCACTGGCCAGCGCGGCGAGCGAGATCCGGCCCAGCACCGCGCGCGGCGTGGGCAGTCCGGTCCGCCGCGACTCGGCGCGCAGCATCGCCATCGCCGCGGGGTAGGCGGCTGAGGTGCCGATGCCGAGGAGCACCCGCGAGACGATCAGCACGGCGAAGGTGGGCGCGAACGTCCCGACCAGGCCCGCCGCGCACACCAGCAGGACGCCGGCGATGAAGACCCGGCGCGGCCCCAGCCGGTCGGCGAGGCGCCCCATGGACGGCTGCCCGACGGCGCTGGCGAGGTACATCGCGGAGATCAGCCAGGCGGTGTCGGCGGCGTCGACGTGGAAGTCCTGGCCGATGGCCACCAGCGAGGTGGCGATCATCGTCGAGTTGATGGGGTTGAGCAGCGAGCCGAGCAGCAGCGGCGTCATCAGGCGCGCGCCGAAGGCCCGGCCGGGGTCGGCAGCGGCGGCGTCCGGCCGGTGCGTGGCGGGCGCGGCGGTGGCCCGCGCGGGCTCCTTCATGCCGGCATCAGCCGCTGTATCAGTTCCGTCGCGGCGGCGAGGGTGCGCTGCTCGTCGGCGGTCAGCCGGTCGGCGATGGCCACCGCGAGCCAGTCCTGCTTGGCCCGGCGCACCTCCGCGAGCACCCGGTGGCCCGCGTCGGTGAGCGAGAAGACGACCTGCCGTCCGTCCGTGGGATGCGGGCTGCGGGCGAGGATGCCGTTCTCCTCCAGGGCGCCGATGGTCAGCCGCATGGACTGCGGGCGCACCCGTTCCGCGCGGGCCAGCGCGGCGGTGGTGGCGGGGCCGCCGCTGTCGATACGGGCGATCACGGCCCGCTGGGTGGGGGTCAGTGCGCCCTGCGGCGACGCGGCGCGCAGGTGGCGCATCAGCTGTGACACGGTCGCGCCGAGATCGTTCGCCAGGCGCTCCTGTTCCTTGTCCGGCATGCTGCCACTGTAGCTTTTTTCGACAGGGAAACTTGCAAGTTTGCCTGTTGTTTGCTTGGGGGCGGGGGACGCCCGGGGCCGGGCGCGCCGTACCCGAGATGGTCTTGCCACCGCCCGTGGCCGGGCTTACGGTCGCTTCCTCACGCGTGCAAGCGCGTGGGACGCAGGCTGACGCACCGACAAAGGAGCAGCTCATGGCCGATGTTGTGCGTGCCGCACTGGTCCAGGCGACCTGGACAGGCGACACCGAATCGATGATCGCGAAGCACGAGGAGCACGCTCGGGCGGCGGCTGCGCAGGGCGCGAAGATCATCGGTTTCCAAGAGGTCTTCAACGCCCCGTACTTCTGTCAGGTCCAGGAGCCGGAGCACTACCGCTGGGCCGAGCCGGTGCCCGACGGGCCGACCGTGCGCCGTATGCAGGCCCTGGCGCGCGAGACGGGCATGGTCATCGTGGTGCCCGTCTTCGAGATCGAGCAGCCCGGCTTCTACTACAACACCGCGGCCGTCATCGACGCCGACGGCACCGTGCTCGGCACCTACCGCAAGCATCACATTCCGCAGGTGAAGGGCTTCTGGGAGAAGTACTACTTCAAGCCGGGGAACGCCGGGTGGCCGGTCTTCGACACCGCCGTCGGCAAGATCGGCGTCTACATCTGCTACGACCGGCACTTCCCGGAAGGCTGGCGCCAGCTGGGGCTCAACGGCGCGCAGCTCGTCTACAACCCGTCCGCGACCTCCCGCGGCCTGTCCGGCTACCTCTGGCAGCTGGAGCAGCCGGCCGCCGCGGTCGCCAACGAGTACTTCGTCGCGGCGATCAACCGCGTCGGCGTGGAGGAGTACGGCGACAACGACTTCTACGGCACCAGCTACTTCGTCGACCCGCTCGGCCGGTTCGTCGGCGAGGTCGCCAGCGACACCAAGGAGGAACTGGTCGTCCGCGACCTCGACTTCGGGGTGATCGACACGGTGCGTCAGCAGTGGGCCTTCTACCGCGACCGGCGCCCCGACGCGTACGAGGGGCTGGTGCAGCCGTGACGCAGGGATCCGCGGGCCTGCACGAACGCCACCGCGCCGTCCTGCCGTCCTGGCTCAGCCTCTTCTACGAGCGGCCCATCGAGCTGACCCACGGCGAGGGCCGGTACGTCTGGGACGCGGAGGGCAATCGCTACCTCGACTTCTTCGGCGGCATCCTCACCACCATGACGGCGCACGCGCTGCCCGAGGTGGCCGAGGCCGTCAGCGCGCAGGCCGGCCGGCTCATCCACTCGTCGACGCTCTATCTCTCGCGTCCCATGGTGGAGTTGGCGGAGCGCATCGCCGCGCTCTCCGGCATTCCCGACGCCCGGGTCTTCTTCACCTCGTCGGGCACCGAGGCCAACGACGCCGCGCTGCTGCTGGCCACCACCTACCGCCGCTCCCACCAGATCCTGGCGATGCGCAACAGCTACCACGGGCGGTCGTTCTCCACCATCGGCGTCACCGGCAACGCCGACTGGTCGCCGACCAGCTTCTCGCCGCTCCAGACGCTGTACGTGCACGGCGGGGTGCGCACCCGCGGCCCGTACGCCCAGCTGTCCGACGACGACTACATCGCGGCCTGCGTCGCCGATCTGGAGGACATGCTCCAGCAGGCGGCGGGCGGCGTCGCCGCGCTGATCGCCGAGCCCGTCCAGGGTGTCGGCGGCTTCACCGCGCCCCCGGACGGCCTCTACGCCGCCTTCCGCGCGGTGCTCGCCCGGCACGGCATCCTCTGGATCAGTGACGAGGTGCAGACCGCCTGGGGCCGTACCGGTGACCACTTCTGGGGCTGGCAGGCGCATGCCGACAACGGGCCGCCCGACCTGCTCACCTTCGCCAAGGGCATCGGCAACGGCATGTCCATCGGCGGTGTGGTGGCGCGTGCCGAGGTGATGAACTCGCTGCCCGCGAACTCCATTTCGACCTTCGGCGGCAGCCCGGTCACCATGGCCGCCGGCCTCGCCAACCTCACCTACCTCCTGGAGCACGACCTCCAGGGCAACGCCAGGCGCGTCGGCGGACTGCTGATCGAGCGGCTGCGGGCGGTCACGGCCGGTCTCGACGTGGTGCGCGAGGTGCGCGGCCGTGGCCTGATGATCGGCGTCGAAATGGTCAGCCCCGGTACCGACGAACGGTCGGCGCGGGCCGCGTCCCTGGTACTGGAGGCCGCCCGTGCGCGCGGGCTGCTGATCGGCAAGGGCGGCCAGGGCGGCGCCTCGCTGCGCATCGCGCCCCCGATGACGCTCACCGTCGCCGAGGCGGAAGAGGGGGCAGCCCTCCTCGCCGACGCGCTGGCGGAGGCCCAGGGGCGGCTCGCGAGGTCCTGAGCGGGTGACGGCCGGGAGGGCAACTGCGGGCGCGAACGCCCCGGTTGGCCCTCCCTTTCCGTCGCCGGGCGGGCCGCGTCAGCCCAGTACGGCCGTCAGCGCCGCCGCGTCCTGGGGCGTCTTCATCCGGAGCGCGATCCAGGTGGCGTCGGCGAACTCCAGGTCGGTGCGGTACTTCTGACGGGCCGGGTGGGCCTCGCGTCGCCTGCCGCAGGTACCGCGCGGGTACGCGGCGAGCTGCCGGGCCGGGACACGCTCGTGGATGCCCCACGGTTCGCTCAGCACCAGCAGCCGGTGGGTGGTGACCGCCAGCACGAAGTCGTCGTTCTCGCCGCCGAGCGGCATCTCCGGTGTGTTGTTGCGGACCGCGACGAGCAGGCCGCCCGCGGAGCCCGGATAGCCGCCTGACCAGGAACCGCCGTGGGTGGGGCGGCGCAGTGCGCGGTAGAGGCGGCGGTATCCGCGTCCCAGCAGCGTGAAGAGGCTGTCGCCCGCGAAGATCCAGCCCCAGGACGAGGGGAAGAACCAGCCGGCCACCACCCGCACCACGGTGCCGGGCCCGGCGTCGGTGCCCTTCCTGGCGCGGTGCTTCCTGGGCAGTCGCGGCGGCAGCAGGTCGTCCACGGCCGCGGGGAGCGCCGCGAGCAGCCGTTCGCCGGGGCCGAGGTGGGCCCCGGCCTCGTGCAGCAGCTCCGGCGGGCCGATCGCGGCGGGTACCTGATGCAGTGGCGTGCCGCCGGCCGCCGGTTCGTAGCCGTTCACCCGAAAGTCCTCTCGATGCTGCCCGGGTCGCCGTGGTCGTCGAGGCCGCCGGTGTCCACGCGGTAGGGGGCGGGGGCCTCGGACCCGTCCTGGAGTACCGAGCGCTGCCCGGTGTCGCTCTTGGCGTACTCCTCCAGCGGTTTCTTCCACTTCGGTTCCAGGCCGGCGCTCTCCCCGGCCTTGTCCACCAGCTTCGCGGCCTGTTTGTAGGGCTGTCCGACGGCCTGGCGCTGCAACAGGCTCAGGCCGTCCTCCTTGCCTTCCTTGCCGCTCAGCGCCTTGGCGGTGGTGCGGACGCGGGAGGCGGCCTGCCGGACCTTGCGGGCCTCGGCCAGCACCTCCTTGACGGACTTTCCGCTGCGCACGGCCTCCTTGAGTTCCTTGACGGCCTGCTGGAGCTTGCGCAGCGTCTCGGCGAGCTTCTCGGAGATCCGGGCGATCCGCGCCACGGCCGCGGTCACTTCGGCGCCGCTGACCAGGGCGTCGACGACGGTGGCCAGGCCCGCGGTGACCAGGTCGAGGATGAAGCTGGTGGCCAGTTCGGCGATCAGCATCTGGATCAGGTCGCTGAGCAGCTCGATGACGGTCTCTTCGGCGAGCGCGCACTCCTTCGCCGCCTGCCCGAGGATCTTCGCGGTCTGCGCCATGTCGTAGGCGGTGTCGTCGATCGCGGTGACGACGTGGCCCATGTGCGTGCCGAAGCCTTCGGACGACCGGCCGTGCCAGTGTTCGGCGAGTTCCCCTGCGCCGGTCCGCAGGCCGTTCGCCACCTCGCGCAGGTCCTTGGCCCGCGCGCGCCAGCTCTCGGCCGCTGCGGTCAGTTCGGCGGGGGCGCCGGTGACCTTGTCCAGGCAGTCCAGCGCGCCGGTCTTCTCCAGGGTCCACTGGACGGCCTCGTCCATCGCACCGCTGATGGCGCCCCGGTCCGGGCTCTCGGCCTGGGGTACGGCGGGGAACTCGCGGTGATCGGGCCGTCCCGTCCAGGCGTACGCGGCGCCCGGCCCGCCCGTGGTGGTGCCGCTCATCGCCGGATGTCCTGGAGGCTCGCCAGGGTGACCTGTTCGCTGTCCTCGTAGTGCCGGGCGGAGTGGGTGAGGCCGTCCGCGGTGTGCCGCAGGATGTCGGCGAGGTCCTTGCAGTTCTGGACGTCGGTGTCGGCGTGGTCCTCGTAGGAGCGGGCGAGGCCGTCGGCGTCGGGCAGCTTGCCGAACGCGTCCGCCGGGACGCGGATCGTGCCGACGCCGCTCATGATCTGCGAGACGCGGTCCGCGGCCCGGTCGATGGCCGCGGCGTAGGTGTGCAGCGCGTCGGGATGGACGCGGTACCCGGATTGCATGGTTTCCCCCGGTCGGCGCGCGTGAGTTCACAGTGCCTGCGTCAACCTAGGGGCCGGGTGCGGGGACATGACCCGATGTGGGGGTTCGATTGCCGGGTGCGGGGCGGAAAATGAGGCGCTGTTGGCACCGGGCGGGGATTTCTTTGCTCGATGCACAGGCCGGGTGCCGTCCCGCGGGCGGCGGCGCGGGTGCCGCGCGGTCCGCGCCGCCGCCGTGGGTCAGGGGGCGACGTCCTCGTACGAGCGGCCGACCGCGGCGCTGTTGAGGTAGGCGGTGGCCGGTCCCTTGACGCCGTCGGAGCGGTAGACGCCCCACTTGTCGGTCACCCAGTCGGCGCGCAGGGTGGCCGCCTTGTACGGGGCGGTGCTGCCGGCCAGTTTCTGGGCGGTGCCGTTGTGCCAGAGCTTGACCCAGCCCTTGGCGGGATCCTTGGAGATCTTGATGCCGACGACGAAGTCGTGCCAGGTGTTCAGGGTGAGGCCGGTGTGCCACAGGTAGGTGGTCTTCAGGTCCGGGTCGCAGTAGTCGAGGTCGATGGTGCCGTCGCCGCGTGCGCGCAGCGACAGCGGCGGGGTGGCGGCGCCCGATCCGTAGTCCTTGAGCTGCCACAGGACGACCCAGTCGCCCTTGGCCGTGGGCAGCGGGCCCCACATCGACCGCCAGCCGATGTAGAAGACGTCGCCCTCCTTCGAGAAGCGCAGCCGGCCGCCGTCGCCGGTGCGGTGCCCGCGGGTCTCGACCCGTACCCGTTCCGCGTCGTCGGTCTTGTCGCCCGAGGTGTGCAGCGCGTATGTCGGGCCGTGGCGGCCGGTGGGGTCGTCGACGGTGGTGACGGATCCGGGCTTGGTCTCGGTGCCTTCGAAGGACTTGGTGCCCTTGGCGGGGTCGGCGCGCCACAGGGGTGCCGCGCGGTGTTGGTGTGTGGCGAGGGGGGTGTGGTGGCCGGTGGTGTCCCGCGTGGTCTGTCCGTTGGCGGTGGCCGCCCAGGTGCCGGCCAGTGTGGCGCTGGCCAGAAGAGCAACTCCCCATAAAACAGGGCTGGTTGAGGCTCGTTTCATCACAGGCTCCCGGTGTGGGGGGTGGGATGCGAGTGAAAGTTAGGTTTGTTTCCAGTTGACGTCAAGGGGTGCGGCAGGGGGAGGTTCTGCCGCCGCGCGCGTCGGCGGCGGGCCCCGCGGCGGGGCGGAATCCGGGTGCTCGGGGAGTTGTCGCAGGCCGGGGAGCGGTCAGCGGTAGCCGCGGAGTTTGCGGTAGAGGGTGGCCCGCGCGATGCCGAGCGCGGCGGCGGCGCGCGCCTTGTTGCCGCCGTGGGTGCGCAGCGCTTCGAGTATGGTCTCGCGCTCGGCGCGCTCGATGGTGCCGAGCTGCGGGGAGGCGGGCTGCTCCCGTACGGCGTCCGGCAGTTCGTCCCGCCGTACCGGGCCTGCCGCCCGCCGCCCCCGGGCCATCTCCCGTACGAGGTGGGCGAGTTGGGTGACATTGCCGGGCCAGGCGTGCCGTTCCAGCGTCTGCACGGCGTCCAGGGTCCAGGTCAGCGGGGGGTGCCCGGGGGTCGGCGCCGGGGCCAGGTGCGACAGCAGCGCCGTGATGTCTTCTGGGCGCTCCCGCAGCGGGGGGAGGGCGACGGAACGCGCGGCCATGGTGTCCAGCAGCCGCGCCAGGCACGGGCCGATCTCGGTGCCGGGTGCGCGGGTGATGACCAGCGGCAGCTCCGGGCGGGCCTCCAGCAGCGCGATCAGCGCGGCCACGTCCCGCTGGCCCAGCCGTTCGACGTGCCGCAGCAGCAGCGGCCGGGCGATCCGGTCGCCCGGCCGCTGTCCGCGATGGTCATGATGAACCGTCAAATAGGGCTTCAGTTCCGCCAGTTCGCCGTCCGGGGCGCTCGCGGCGTCCACGGTCAACGGTTCCTTCGCCCCGTCGGGACCGCGGAGCACGGCGCGGCCGAGCATCGTCTTGCCGGTGCCGCGCTCGCCGGTCAGCAGCAGCGGGCCCGGCGTGCGCGCCAGGCCCACCGCCCGGTCCACCGCATGCCGCCACGGCACCGAGTCCCCGGCCAGCGCGCCCGCGGGCCCGGCCGCCACCGGACGCCGCGCCGCCCGGCCCGGCGCAGCCGCCCGCGCCACCGCCACGACACCGACGACGGACGCCGCCCGCCGCACCGGCACCGTCCTGGCCACCAGCCCCTCGCCCAGCCGGATCTCCGGGCCGGAGTCCGGACACCCGGGGTCGCCCGCCGCCGCGTGCGCCTCCGGAGCGTCGCCGTTCAGCAGGGCCGCCGCATACCGCTCCAGTCCGCGCAGCGCCTCGGGGGACAGCAGCCGCGCGGCCTCCTCGCTCACCAGCCGGCTGCGTCCGTCGAGGGCGACCGCGGGCTGTCCGCCCGCGCCCGCCCGCAGGAACGCGTCCAGCATCAGCCGCTCCGGCGGATGCGGCGCCCGGCCCGCGAGCCCGGCCTCGATGGCAGCCGCCGTCGCCTCGGCGAGCGCCGCGTCCGGATGCGGGCCCTGGCACAGGCCGGACACCACCGTCACGGTTCCCGCCGCCCGTGCCGCTCCCGGCACCGACAGCGGCACGCTGACGGCCGACACGTCCTGCCACAGATCCAGGAAGTGCTCGGGCCCGTGCACCTCGGCCCGCCGCCCCCGCCGCAGGGCAAGCGCGGCGCTGTTGTGCCCGACCGCCTCCTCCGACAGGTCGCGCCGCAGGGTGCGTGCGGACCCGCAGCCGAGCCAGCACCGCACCCGGCACCGCTCGTCGGCGACGACCACGGAACGGTCACCGGCCTCCAGCGCGGGCGCCAGACGCTCCAGTACGGGGCGGGCGGCGGCGGGCAGCGGCGCGTCCGCACCCGTCGGCGCGGCGGACACCGCGGCCAGGTCGGGCCGTACGCCGAAGAAGGAGGCGCGGCGCCAGGCGGAGACGAGATCGCCGGGGACGCCGTCCGGCAGCGGCCGGCCCGCGAGGAAGTGCGCGCGGGCCTGCCGTATCCGGGACAGCTGCGGTGCTACGCGGAAGGAATCGGTACTGGTCACGACCTCACCACCGTAGTGGGACGGCCGGCCGGCGGGGCGAGGAGGGGCGGCCGTCGGCCGCCGGGCGGGCCGTCCGGTGTCTCCAGGTGTCTCGAAATGAGACACCCGCACATCCGGCGCGTGTTCCAAGATCATTAGTTGTCCGTGCCCTGCGACCGGAGATCCGGCAGGGCGGCACGCACCCGGGGCACGAGGTACGGGGGCCGGGTACGCGGTACCCGGCGGAGCGGGACACCCGGGCCACGGAATCCGGCCCCGGCCACCGGCCGCCCGGCAGTCCGCGCCGCAGCACGACGACGAAGCACGCACGCCGATGAAAGGTTGCACACACCATGGCCCTCGCATTGTTCCGGCGCAGCCGGGCCCACGGCTCACGCGGCGGAGCGGGCTTCCGGCTTCCCCTCCCGGTGGGGGCGGGCGGTGTCAGCCGTACGGTGGCCGACCCCATGGGGCAGCCGCTCGGCGGCGCCGACGTCACGGTCACATCGACCGCCACCCAGCGGGTCGTGCAGCGCGGCAGCACCGATCCGTTCGGGCTGTTCTGCGCGGCCCTGCCGCCGGGCAGCTACAGCCTGATGATCTCCGTGGACGGCCTCCAGCCGCACCACGAGACGCTGGAGGTCGTCGCGGGCCGGACCCGGCCGCCCGTCCACGTCCAACTCACCACCGCCCGGCCGCTGGAGCTGCCGCCGGCCGGAACCTGGCTGTTCGACCCGCCGCACACCGCCATCCGCTTCATCGCCCGGCACGTCGGCATGGCGCACGTGCACGGCCGCTTCACCCGCTTCGAGGGCGGCATCCGGGTCGGCGCCGACATCGAGCACTCGCACGTCGAGGTGCGGATCGACGCGTCCAGCCTGACCACGGGGAACAAGACCCGCGACGACCACCTGCGGTCGGCCGACTTCCTCGACGTCGACGCCTACCCCTACCTGCACTTCTCCAGCAACCGCTTCCTCTCACGCGGCGGCGCCAAGTGGTCGGTGCAGGGCTCGCTGACCATGCACGGCGTCAGCCGGTCGGTCGCGCTGGACACCACTTACCTGGGAGTGGTGAACGGCGGGTACGGCCAGGAGCTGCGCTGCGCCGCCCTGGCCAAGGCCGAACTGCACCGCGAGGACTACACGTTGAACTGGCGCAGCATGCTCGCCCGCGGCATCGCCGTCGTCGGCCCGACCGTGAAGCTGGAGCTGGACGTCCAGGCGATGTACCGCAGCCACGACACCCCGACGCCGCCCGAGTGACCCCGCCCGAGTGACCCCGCCGCGGGGGGGGGCGGGGGGGGGGGGGGGCGGGGGGCCCGGGCGCGCCGGCCCCCCGGCGGCGAGCCCCCCCCCCCCCCCCCCCGCCCCGCCCCCCCCCCCCCCCCCGCCCCCCCCCCCGGGGGGGGGGGGGGCCGCGCCCCCCCCCCCCCCCCCCCCCCCCCGGGCCGCCGGGCGTCATCCCGCCGCGGCCCGCAGCGCGTCCGCGACCTCACGGAAGAAACGGGTGTGCGCGTGCTTGCTGGACGGGGCCTCGGGGTTCCACGGCACCAGCCGGGCCGTGGACTCCAGGTCGCGCCAGTGGGCGTTGGTGCGCAGCGCGCCGACGGGCGCGGCGTTGGCGCGGACGTCCGTCAGCACGATGTCGGCCCCCAGAGAAGCGGCCTCGGCCCAGCCGACCGTGCACCAGTTCGCGCCTGGCCCTGCGGCCGGCTCCACCAGATCCACGCCGTGCTCGGCCAGCGTCCGCAGATCGGGCCAGGCGCCGGGCCGCGCCAGATGCGCCTGCTCGGGCCCGGCGGCGGACAGCGCCAGCACCCGGGGCCCGCCCCGGCCGCCCGCACTCTCCCGCACCGCGTCCTCCGCCGCGTCCAACTCCACGGCCGCCGACGCCGGTTCGCCCGCGCCGAGTGAGCCGGCGAGCGCGGCGAACCGCTCGCGTACCGCCGCGAGGCCGCGCCCCGGGCCGACACCGAGCGCCACCACCGGGACATGTGCCTCCAGTTCCTGCGCGGTCTTCGACTCCAGGCCGTACACCGCTTCGCCGTCGTAGGTGACGGCCACCACCAGATCCGGCGCCGTCTCCAGGACGGAGTCCGGGTGCAGGGCGCTCCCCGCGCCCAGGTACGGGATCTCCCCGAGCGGCAGTTCGCCGCTCTTCGTCCGGTCGGGAGCCGGGCCGTCGTGCTGGGAGCCGAAGAGCCCGACGGGGCGGATGCCGTGATCCCACAGCGTCGCCCCGGCCGGTATGTACGCGACGATCCTCGACGGGCGGGCCCCGGCCACCACCAGGCGCCCGCGGTCGTCGGAGAACTCCCACGGTGTGCTCCGTTCCATGACGTGCCGCCTTTCTGTACTGATCTGCTCTGATTGCTGCCATGCGCTGTCCCTTGCCGCGCGGTCCCGCCGGTCGGGCGGGGACGTCACCGAGGTGTGAGGGGTGCGTCCGGGCGGCGTCGGTTACCTGCCCAGCCCGTGGCTCCCGCACCCCTCTGTTGCCGCCTTGGTACGTACCGCCCAGTACGCCGGCGTGCACCGGTCCGGTGCGCGGTGTCGCGCTCCGCTCCGCACCCCGCGTGCGCCGCCCCGCGGTTGCACCGGCCGACTGATCGCCGACGCAACACGGGCACCTGACGAAACAGCAGTCACGGTCTTGCCGCCATGGGTGACATGCTTCTACGGTCTCCTTCTTCGCCGGAATCGCCCGGTGCGGACGGATTGTGACGTGGCGTCAGATAGGCGGGCGTGTCCGGGAGACGGCGCACGGCGGGCTCCGCCTTCCGGTGCCGCCCGGTGACGCCGGTGTGGAAGGAGCAGGGACTATGAGCCGTACGGTCATCCTGGGCGGACTTGTCATCACCGCCGCCGACGAGATCCATGCCGATGTCCTGGTGGAGGACGGCAGGGTCGCCGCGCTCGCCGCCCACGGCAGCCAGGCAGCCGCCGGCTGGAGCGGGGCGGCCGACCACGTCATCGACGCCGCGCAGAAGTACGTGATCCCCGGCGGCGTCGACGCCCATACGCACATGGAAATGCCCTTCGGCGGCACCCAGGCGTCGGACACCTTCGAAACGGGAACCCGGGCCGCGGCCTGGGGCGGCACGACGACCATCATCGACTTCGCCATCCAGTCCAAGGGCGGTTCCCTCATGGCGGGAATCGACACCTGGCACGCGAAGGCGGAAGGCAAGTGCGCGATCGATTACGCCTTCCACATGATCATGTCCGACGTGAATGCCTCTTCGCTCAGGGAAATGGACCGGCTCGTCGAATCCGGCGTCAGTTCGCTCAAACTCTTCACCGCGTACCCGGGGGTCTTTCTCTCCGACGACGGGCAGATCCTCCGGGCGATGCAGCGCGCCGCGTCGAACGGCGGCCTGGTGATGACGCACGCGGAAAACGGCCCCGCCATCGACGTGCTCGTGGAACAGGCACTGGCACGCGGTGAGCGGGATCCGCGGTATCACGGCGAAGTCCGGAAGGCGCTCCTCGAAGCGGAGGCCACGCATCGGGTGATCCGGCTCAGCCAGGTGGCGGGCGCCCCGCTCTACGTCGTGCACGTTTCCGCCCAGGAAGCCCTGGCCGAATTGACGCGCGCCCGGGACGACGGACTTCCGGTGTTCGGCGAGACCTGCCCCCAGTACCTTTTCCTGTCGACCGGCAATCTGGCGGAGCCGGATTTCGAGGGCGCGAAGTACGTGTGCTCCACCCCGCTGCGCCCGGCCGAGCATCAGGCGGCGCTCTGGCGTGGGCTGCGCACCAACGACCTCCAGGTGGTGTCCACGGACCACTGCCCCTTCTGTTTCAAGGGACAGAAGGAATTGGGCCGGGGCGACTTCTCGAAAATCCCGAACGGCATGCCGGGCGTCGAGAACCGCATGGACCTGCTCCATCAGGCCGTCGTCGACGGGCACATCACCCGCCGCCGCTGGATCGAGATCGCCTGCGCGGCACCGGCCCGGATGTTCGGCCTGTACCCGAAGAAGGGCACGATCGCCCCGGGATCCGACGCCGACATCGTCATCTACGACCCGCACACCGAACAGGTCATGTCCGCCGAGACGCATCACATGAACGTCGACTACTCGGCCTATGAGGGAAAGCGGGTGACCGGGCGGGTCGAGACGGTGCTCTCCCGCGGAATTCCGGTGATCGACCACCGCGATTACGTCGGCCACGCGGGACACGGGGCGTATGTGCCGCGGGGAATCTGCCAATACGTGGGGTGAGGGATCCGTGACACCGCCGGGCCGCCGCGTTCCGTGCGGTTTTCCGTCCTCGACGGGCGGGCGCGGGAGGGCGACACTGGAATATGAGGAGGTGCCTCATGCGCAAGGTGATCGACTGCCGTAATTTCCCCAGCGAATCGGGATGCACGCTCACCATTTCCGGTGAGGAGGAGGAAGTGGTCCGCGCCGCCACGGAACACGCGGTGTCCGTCCACGGACACACGGCGAGCAGGGATCTGCGTGAGCAGATCAGGGGCGCGCTCAAGAACGAGATGCCGCAGCACGCCTGAGCCCGCGGCCCGCGCCGGCCGTCGCAGCGGTGGACACCGCTCCGGCGGCCGGCGCCGCGTCTCAGGTCAGCGACGTCGCCCTGAAGTCATCCGGGACCAGCTGCAGCAGCTCCTCGCGGCTGGGCGCGGCGTGCCGGCTCAGGCGGCCTGCCTGGCGCGTCACGAGCGACTCGAAGACCTTACGGGCGTAGCGGGCGTTGCCGAAGGAACGGTCGCGCGGGACCGAGGCGAAGTGCTCGTGCAGCAGCGTCTCCAGCTCCGGAGCGCAGGTGTAACCCCCCGCCTTGGCCTGCCGGTTGATGATCACCACCAGCTCGTCGGCGTCGTAGTTCCCGAACTCGACCCGCTGCGAGAAGCGGGAGGTGAGCCCCGGGTTGGAGGCGAGGAAGGACCCCATCTCCTCCTCGTAGCCCGCGGCGATGACGACGACGTCGTCGCGGTGGTCCTCCATCAGCTTGACCAGCGTGTCCACCGCCTCCTGCCCGAAGTCGGAGCCGCCGCGCTCGGACGGCGTCAGGGTGTACGCCTCGTCGATGAACAGCACCCCGCCGCGCGCCTTGTCGAACGCCTCCGTGGTCATCTGCGCCGTGTGCCCCACGTACCGGCCGACCAGGTCCGCGCGGGCCACCTCCACCACCTGGCCGCCGGCCAGCACGCCCAGCGCCTTGAGCAGCTTCGCGTAGAGCCGGGCGACGGTCGTCTTGCCCGTACCGGGAGGGCCGACGAACACCAGGTGCCGGCTCAGGGAGGGGGACGGCAGGCCGGCGGCCTCCCGCTGCCGCGCGTTGGCCAGCAGGTGCACCAGGTCGGAGACCGAGCGCTTGGCCTCGGCGAGACCGACCATCTGCTCCAACTCGCCCAGCAGCACCTCCAGTTGGCCCTCGTCGCCGCCCGCCGCGTGCGCCCCGACGCCGGGCCCCGCCACCTCGCCCAGGTCCTGCGCCAGCAGGCGGACCATGTCGGCGGGGGAGGCGTCGGGCTCGTTCGCCAGACGGAACGCCTGCCGGTCCACCATCTCCTCGAACACGCCGCGGGCGGCCCGCGCGTTGCCGAAGGTCTCGTCCCGCGTCATCTGCCGGAAGAGCGCCGACAGACCGTCCTTGGCGGCCGGGTCGAGGGCGTACTGGTGCCGGGCGCAGATGGTCTCGACGATGGTCACCAGCTCCTCCACCGTGTAGTTGGGGAACTCCACGGTCCGGTTGAACCGCGAGGCCATGCCCGGGTTCGACGACAGGAAGCTGCGCATCTGCGAGGAGTAGCCGGCGGCGATGACGACGACGTCGTCGCGGTGGTCCTCCATCAGCTTGACCAGGGTGTCCACCGCCTCCTGCCCGAAGTCGGGGCCGCCGGAGCCGGACTGGGCGGTGAGGGTGTACGCCTCGTCGATGAACAGCACCCCGCCCAGCGCCTTGGTGAACGCCTCCGTCGTTTTGATCGCCGTACCGCCGACGACCTGCGCCACCAGGTCCTGGCGCGCCACCTCCACCAAATGCCCGTACCGCAGGACCTCCAGCTCGGCCAGGATCGTGCCGTACAGGCGGGCCACGGTGGTCTTGCCGGTGCCCGGCGGTCCCGCGAACACCAGGTGCCGGCTCATCGGCGGCACCGTCATGCCCATCTCCTCGCGGCGCCTGGCCATGCGGTTGAGGCTGACCAGCGTGGTCACCTCGTGCTTGACGGACGCCAGGCCGACCAGCTCCGCCAGCTCGTCCAGCGGGGAGGGCGGCGCCTGCTTGCCGCCCGCGCCCTTCGTGCCCTGCGCGTCCTGACCGGTCGCCGCGGGCCGCTGCTCGCCCGTGTTCCCCGTGCCCCCCGTCGCCTCGTCCCAGGCGGCGCTGCCGGCGCCGGGCACGTCGGCCCCGGCGTTGTCCTCGTCCCCGCGCCCGGCGCGCGGTGCCTCGTCCCGGGTGTCGTCCTGGTCCGTGCCGTGCGCCGCCGCGAGCCCGGCGTCGCCGTGGATGTCCGGCACGCCGTTGCCGCGCGACATGACCTGCTCCAGCACGGCGTTCTCGCTCACCACCGTGCGGTGCACGCCGGCCCGGCCGTTCTCCCACGTCGACACGTCCCGCAGCGCGAACTGCTCGCCCGTGTGCGTCAGGACGCCGTCCCCGCGGTTGCCGAAGACCTCGCAGCCGGTGAACGTGCCCGAGCCGCCGGCCGCCACGAGGATGCCGTTGCGGTCGCCGTCGTGGAAGCGCGAGCGGGCCACCACGACGTGCGCGCCGGAGCCGACCGAAAGGCCGTCGCCGCCGGTCCCGGCGACATCGCAGTCCCGCAGCCGCACCGACGCCTTCCCGGTGACGGCGATCCCGGCCGCCCCGCTCTGCCGTACGACGATGAGGTTCAGGCGGGCGCGGGCCTCGCCGGACACCTGCACGCCGCCCCGCCGGGTACCGGTGATCTCCACATCGTCGAACCGCCCCTCGCTGGTGTCGCACACCTCAAGCCCGTGTGCGCCGCCGCCCGTCAGCACCGCGCGGCGCAGCGTCGGCCGGGCGTCCTCGGCCACCCGCAGACCGACGCCCAGGGGCTCGGTCACCGTCAGCCGGTCCAGCTCGGGTGTGCAGTCCTGGGTCAGCTCCACGCCGGTTCCGCGCACATCGGCGACCCGCAGGTCCATGAAGACCGGCCGGGCCGCGCCGCCCACCCACAGGCCGGTGTCCTCGCTGGCGCCGACCTCGCAGTCCTCGAACCTGCCGCGCGCCGAGTCGGTGACCTTCAGGCCACGCCCTGCGGTGCGCGCCACCCGCAGCCGCCGCACGAGCGGGTCGGCGTGCTCGGTGACCGTCACGCCCTCCTTGCCGGTCTCCTCGACGTGGCAGTCCTCGATCAGCACCTGGTTGCGGCTGGCTATGTGCAGGCCGACGGCCTTCGTGCGGTGGATGCGGCAGCGCAGCAGTCGGGTCGAGCTGTCGTCCTCCAGGGCGACGGCCGGCTGTGCGGTGCCGGAGAAGTCGCAGTCCTCGATGGTGCCCTGGCCGTGGCCGCTGACGAACAGGCCGTTGCCGCGGGCGTCGCGCACGGTGCACCGGCGCACCAGCGGATCGCCGTGCTCCCCGATGACGATGCCGGATGCGCCCAGGTCGGCCAGCCGGCAGTCCTCGACGACGCTCTCGGCCTCGCTCGTGATGACGATGCCGGCGCCCTTCGGGTTGGTCACGTCGCAGTCGCGCATGGCGAGCGTGCCCGCGTCCCTGGCCAGGACGGTGGACCAGGCCGTGCCGCTGATCTCGCAGCCGTCCAGCTCCAGTTGGCCGTCGGCCACGTCCACGGCCGGGCGCTCCTCGTCGCTGCCGTGCACGACGAGACCGGTCAGCTTCACGGCCTCGGCGGCCACGGTGACCGCCGACCCCGTCCGCGGAGTGATCCGCACCGTGCCGCGGCCCTGTGCGGCGATGACGGTCACCACACCGGTGAAGACCAGTGCCTCGGCGTACCGGCCCGGAGCGACGGTGATCAGCGCGCCGTTCGGCGCCGCCTGCACCGCCTCCGCGATGGTGGTGAAATCCCCGGACCCGTCTGGCCCCACGGCCAGCACCTGACGGCTCATCGCCGCTAACTCCCTCCAGGGCCCGGCGCCGTGGCGGCGCCGGACCCGAACGTGCTCACTCTGCGCGGCATTCGGCCTTCACCTGGGAGGCGGCGACGTGTGCCTGCGTCGGCCCGTCATCGTCCCAGTCCTGCCCGGCGTTGGTCAGACGGAGGGTGAACCGGCCGCCCTCCACGTGGACCGTGGTGCCGGGAACCCAGCTTCCCTTGTTGTGCGGCTGGTCGATGTGGAAGCCGGCGAGGTCGCCGCCGTACGCCTTGGTGCCCTTGTGCACCGAGTATCGCGCGGCGGAGCCCCCCACCTCCAGCGGGCTCTTGCCCTGGGGTATGTAGACCGAGATGCGGCAACTGGCCGATTTCATCCCGGAATTGAACTGCCAGTACGCGGTCACGTCCGAGTCCGGCTTGTCCGCGTCACCGGACATCGGCAGCGCCCGCACCCCGCCCTGGCAGCCCCCGGCCGACGAACCCCCGGTCCGCGTCAGCCAGCCGTCCTTGCCGTCGCCGTACGCGCCGATCTCGTGGTACGAGCTGCTGCCGCTCGCGCCGCAGGTCGGACCCGCGTACGCGGTGAACGTGTGGGCCGCCGTGGTCTGCGAGCGGGTCTCGGCGTGGGTGCCCTTGTCGTCCGGCGCGTCCGCCTTCTTCCCGTGGTCGTCCCCGCCGGTGGCCGCGTGGGCGCCCGCGTTGCCGTCGGTGTGCGGGCCGCTCCCGCCCCCGCCGCCACTGGTTCCGCCGGTGCCGCCGGTGCCGCCGCTTTTGTCCCCGGCGCCGTTCCCCGAGGCGTGGTCGCCCGCCTGGGGTGCCCTGCCGCTGTCGTTCTGGGCGGCGCCGGGGACCGGCACGAAGCCCCTGCCGCCGTCGCCGCCGTCGTCAGGCATCGGCAGGGCCGCGTTGCCGGTGGCGCCCGCGTGCGAGGAGGCGAAGGCGTTGCTCAGCGCGGAGATGGCGAACGGGGCGGCCAGCAGGACCACACCGGCCAGTGCCGCGCCCGCCACCACGCCGGGGGAGACCCGGCTGCCGTCGGCCTTGGCGTCCGCCGCCGCACCGGCCGCCGCACCCGCCGCGGCGTCGGTACGGCGGAACAGCCCGAGGCCGCGCCGCCCGCCCGCGGCTGCCGCGCCGCCCTGCTTGCCCGCCCCCCTCCCGGCCTGCTGCGGGGGCGCCTCGGATGCCGCCGCCGCGGAAGCGTCGGACGCGGCAGGCGCGGCCGACGCCTGGGCGGCCTCGTCCCCGGCGTCCCGCACGGCTGCCGGAGCCTCCAACTCCGCTGCTGCTTCGGCTGCTTCCGTTGTTCCCGTCTCTTCCGCCGCGCCGGGCAGGGGTGCATCGGGGCGCAGCACGGTCGTACCGGAGCCGGAGCCGGAGCCCGCCGGTCCGCCCTCCGCGCCGTCCGAGGGCGCGTCGGGGCCCGTGCCCGCAGGTGCCTCCGTCTCCGGCCGCCGCTCCGGGCGCAGGGTCAGGCCGTCGGCCGACCCCTTCACGGTGTCCGCGGACGCGGACGACGTGCGCGCGCCCGAGGCAGCGGTGTGCCGGTCCTGTTCCTGCCGCGGCGCGGCGGCTTCGGACGCGTCGGTCACGGGCGCGGACGCCTCGCCGGTGGCACCGGCGCCACCGGCTTCTTTCGCGCCTCGGGAGTTCGCCGTCTCGTCGGTCATGGTGAGTTCCGCTTCACTCGTCGGGTGTTGGGGGGTAGGTCGCCGTCGAGCGGGGCACGGGGGAGTCCCCCGGCCGACGGCGGCGAGGACGCCGCTCAGGAGTACTTCTGGAGCACCTGGTCCAGATCCACGTTGAGTGCGTCGGCCCACTTCTTGAGGCCGTCCGACCCCTGGCCGGCGTCCTGTTGGCTGGTCTGCTGGTCGGTGACGTCGTGGGGGACGTCGTCGGTGGTGTCCTCCGGTTCCACAGGGGGTGAGGGGTTCGGGGGCTGCGGGCGCGGCCCGTGCCGGCCGATCGCGTCCGTCGGCACGTCGAGGTGGAGGAGCAGCGCCGCGCCCGCCCCGCCGCCCTCCCAGTGGATCAACTCGGCCATCGCATCGGCCTGTTCGGGAGAGAGTCGCGGTCTGAGGTAGCGGTCGGCGAACTCCTGCCGGGACAGGCGCTCGCCGCGCACCAGGACGCCGCCGTCGTCGGTGGCGGTCAGGTGCCAGGTCTGCCGGCCGTCCGTCACCTGTGTCTCCTGGGCCGTCAGCAGGGCGTCGAGCATGGTGTCGAGTTGGGCCCGGTCCGCCTCCTCGGGGCGGTGCGGCGGGAAGTACCAGCCGGAGTCGACGCGGACCGCGCCCTCCCGCACGCCGCCGGTGCCGCGCAGCACCGCCTCCGGGGAGAAGCGCAGTTGCAGGGCGTCCGTGAGGGTGAAGGTCTCCTCGAAGACGTCCTTGCCGGAAATCTTCGGCAGCCCGAGGGTGTCGAAGGTGTCGTAGGTGGACAGCTTCACGACCAGGTCGACGGAGGTCGGCTCGTGCCGCAGCCAGTGCACGGTGCGGTCGACGGAGTTCTTCTGCAGCGCGAGCTGGCCGCCGGAGTCGTGCTCCAGGGACCGGGTCAGCCCCGAGGAGAACGACAGGCCCTGGGTGACAGGCCCGCCGAAGTTGCCGGTGGCGCCGCCGCTCACCTTCGTGCCGCGGCTGTCGACGTACGCGTCGATGTCGTTCTGGAAGTCGTAGTCGGCCCGCTCGCCGGTTCCCTTGTGCCAGCCGTCCGCGTAGCCCTGGTACCTGGGGACGAAAGAGACGCTGAGCTGTCCGTGCGTGAACGTGGCCACGCCGCCCTCGGCCGACAGGCGCACCCGGAACGTCGAGGTCTGCGTCGTCGGGGTGCCGAGGCCCGCCCTGGCCACGTGACGGGCCATCTCGCGGGCGCCCATCAGGTACTTGAGCTGCGTGTGACCGCCGTGCGCGGGGTCGGCGAAGAGCCCGGGGCCGCCCTGGTGCCGGGCGAGCCGTGCCATCAGTTCGGTGAACAGCGCGGGCGCGGCCGTCTCGTCCATGTCCACCAGCACGTCGTGGCGCTGGAAATCCCGCGTGCCGATGGGGGACAGCGGCGCGCGCTCCTCGATCAGCGGGTCCGGCAGCTCGGACCGCGGTACGAGGACGTCCTCCCGCACCGGCAGGGTGATCTCGTGCGGGGCGTCCTTGCCGGGCGAGAGCCAGTCGGTGGCCTTGGCGATGCCCGCCGTGACGACGTGCGCCTTGCCCAGCAGCAGGGCGTTGACCAACTGCGAGGCGTGTGAGGAGGTTTCCACGGACAGCGTGAGCGTCCCGTCGGCTCGGTACAGGCACAGGTCCTCTTCGGATGTCGTGTACGCGTCGTGCCTGCGGATCATGACGCTGCTGTTGTTGGAGCTGCTCGTGGACTTGCTGAACGTGAGGGCGGCCGACCCGGAGCCGCCCTGCGACTTCGTTCCCGACCCGCCGAGCGAGATGCCCTTGGCGCTGGTGCTGCCGTGGGTGAACTGTTCCTCGACCCGGGTGTTCGACTGGAGGTAGCGGGAGAGGACGCCGGGCGCCGTCTTCCCCGCGAAGCGGGCGTCCGCCGGGTCGCGGTCCATCCGGATGGAGACGTCGACGTAGGTGTGGTGGCCGACGCCGTCGGTGCGCACCCGGACGGTCAGCCCGGTGTCCAGCAGCAGGCTGGACAGCGTCCGCAGCGATCCGCCGTCCAGGATGCTGTCCCCCATGGACGACAGCGCGCTGCCCGGCTCGTTGAGGGAGTGGACGGGGCCGAGCGTTCCCGGGGCGGCCTTGGCCAGCAGGGTGACGAGATTGCTGATCACCTGGTGGGTGAGGGTCGGCGGCAGCGCGGTGTGCTGCTCGTCCTGGGACAGCTCGGTGCCGGAGAGGTCCTGCGTGCGCTCCTCCTGCCCGCCCCGGTCCCGGTCGGTGACGGGGGCGAGTCCCGTCGTCATCGACATGACCGGCAGGCGCCGCAACGTCTGCGGCACGCCTGCCTCTTCGGCCGTCCGCACCGTCATCTCGGGGCGCTGGAACGTCGCACCGCCCGGCAGGTGCAGCGTGCTGCTGAGCCCCTTCGTCTGCCAGGTGCCCAGCATGTTGTGCTGCGTGACGGCGACGTTCAGCTGCCAGACGACGTCCATGGCGTAGTGCTTGTTCGGCAGGGTCATCTCGAAGAACTGGCCGGGGTGGGTGTCGTCCACCTCGATGCCGGCCCGACCGGTGGAGCGGCTGCGCGATGCCGTGAAGCCCAGCGAACCGTCGCCCGTGGTGTCGCCGTTCTTCCCCTCGTACGCCAAGCTCGTGCCCGCGCTCTGACCGTTGGCGGTGGTCACCTGCGTCTTCTGGGTGTAGCGGAGCATGTACTCGTTCAGGCCGAAGGTGGACAGCTCCTGCGTCCCGTCGGCGAGCTGCTTCCGGTTGCCGGTGACGGCCTGCGCCACCAGGTACACGTGGGTGTCGGCGAACTCGTGGCCCACGACGAAGCGGCCGGGCAGCGCGTTCGACTCGCTGTGGAGCGCCCCCTTGAGCTGGTCCGTCGTCACCAGGTGCTGGAGGTACGAGGCGACGTACGGGGGCACGTTCAGCTCGGCCATGAGCTGGGCGGCGGACTCGCGCAGGGCGCGTGCGTGGTACGCGTGGTCGATGCGGTCGCTCGGCTGGAGGCGCTCCTGCACGAAGTGCGCGGGCAGTTCGACCGGGGCGAAGGTCAGCGTCCTGCCGTTCCACGTCGGCGCCGGCGCCCGCTGCGGGACCGGCGGCGGTGTGCCCGCGTCGTCCTGGCCCCGCCCGTCCTGCGCGGGCGGCAGCGCGGACAGCGACTTCGGCACCAGGTACTGCACGCCGCCGTGCCGGGTGTCGAGGAGGGGCGCGCCCTTCGACGAGCCGGATCCGGTGACTTTTTCGGCGTACACGGAGATGTCGTAGGTCGCCGGGTAGGAGTCGTGCCACATCGGCCCGGACGCGTTGGTGCCGTTGTGCGCGAACGCGTACGTCGTGATGCTGTTCATCAGCGAGACGTCCCGCCCGCGGGAGAGTGACAGGTCGGCAGGGGTGAACGTCAGCCCGCCACCGGACTCGGACAGGCCGAAGCCCACCGAGAAGGACTGTCCGTTGCCCATGGACGAGGCCATGGCCAGCCAGTTCCAGTGGGTCGGCCAGTTCTGGACGGTGGCGCTGCCGACCGGCAGGCGCCAGGCGGTGTGGTCGCCGTCCCCGTCGGGGTGGCGCGTCCCCTTCACCTCGAAGTGCAGGAGCAACTGTGTGCCGTCGTCGCCGCGCGGGCCCGGGAAGGTGAGGTGGATGCCGTCGTCGAACAGCTCCGTGGTGTTGCGGGACAGCTCGTTCACATGGAAGTTGACCTCCAGGAAGCGGTTGAGCTGTTCCAGGTGCTGCGTCCGGTGCTGGTGGGACCTGTGGGTGAAGCCGACGTTCTTCTCGGCCGTGACCGCGCTGTGCCGGAAGTGGTCCACGAGGTGCGTGAGGCCGGAGACCCCGAATCCCTCGTACAGACCGAACGCCGGCGGGCTCGGCGGCGGCGTCGTCAGCTCCCGGGGCGGCTGCGCGCCGTCGTGCCCCATGGCGTGCGCCAGACGGTATTCGAAGAAGCTCGCCAGGTGCTCGGGGACGTGCACGACCACCCGCACCGGGACGGACTTCGACGGCATCGCCGGCGCACCGACCGGGGTCAGGCCGGCTTCCATGGTGACCCTCACCTCGTACGGGACGCTCTTCCCGTTGAAGCGGACGGTGCTCAGCGTGCCGCCGGTGTTGCCCTCCGTCAGCGACATGGAGTCGTTGCTGCTGAGCCCGAAGGAGAAGGGGAAGGCGAGCGCCAGGCCCTCGTCCGACAGGTCGGGGCCGACGGTGAGGTCCAGCTCGAACGCCTTGCCGCCGCCCTTCGACGTGCTGTGGAACACCGACTTCCACATCCGGACGTTGTTCGCCAGACCCACATCGGTCGGATCGCCGCCCCGCTTGACGGACAGCACGTCGACCCGGACCTCCGATGCGTAGTGGTGCCCCTGGCTGTAGACGGCGGGCAGCTTGGTCGAGCTGAGCATGCGGGAGAAGTTGGCGATCGTGGCCATCTCGCCGAACCAGCTGTCCAGGAAGCCGCGCGCCCGCGTGCCGGGCCCCATCCCCGGGTACGGGCCGGTCAACTGCGGTACCAGGGCGTCCTGTCCGCTGCTCTCCCGGGGGAGGAAGAAGAGGTCCTGGAGCGCGCGGTTCAGCTTGCGCCGCTCGGCCGCGTTCCTGGGAGTGACCTCCCATGCGTGGTCGGTGTGGTTGGCCTCGTGCCCGGTCAGCTCGCGCGGGAAGGACACCTCCACCGGTACGGTCTGCTCGCTCCTGCCCGGCCGCCCGGCCTTCGGGACGCCGTGCAACTCCAGCTTCAGGGTGGCGTCCTGGAACGCGAAGTGCTCGTGGTCGCCGCCGAGCACCACTTCCGGGCGGTCGTAGGAGTTGGTGAGGAAGCTCTGCCCCTGGGACGCGCTCGACGAGCCCGTGATCTTCAGTGCCAGCTTCACCGCAGCGGACAGTGCGGGCGGGGCGACCGTGGTGCTGCTGGTCAGGGAGCGCGCCTCGCCGGTCGTATGGGTGCCGCCCGCCTGGCGGTTGAGGATCGCCTCGCGGTGCCCCTTGATCTTCGCGCCGTACGGCAGCAGTTGGCCGGCCCCCGTGCCGTTGCCCCGGGCCCGGCGGGGCAGGAGGGAGACGTGCTCCCGGGACAGCGCGCCGAGCCGCAGCGTCGCGTGGTACTTCGCCTGCCGGTCGTCGCCCAGGTCGAGCTTCAGCCCTTCCTTCGACAGGAGCTTGCGGGCCAGCAGCGGGCCGTCCGTACCGGAGATCTGCCGCCACACGTCGTCGGCCAGCTTGTTGGCCAACGCCTCCTGGCTGCCGTCCTTCAGCGTCGTACCGGACCGCACGACCGCGGACTTGACCAGATCCTTGAGCGCGTCGGGACGCCGGCCGGGGGAGCCGAAGGGAATCTCCCCGACCCGCAGCACCCGGCCGAACTGCCCCAACGGGTAGTGCCCTTCGTGCCCGAAACCGGAGGGGACTTGCGGGGTGTGGGTCGTGAGGGAGGAGTCCTGGCCGGGGGCGGAGCGGGGGCCGGGGTCAGGGTCCGGATCGGGGGCGGGCCCGGAGTGGGGGCTCTCCTGTTGCTGGTCCTGCTGGTCCTGCTGGTCCTGCTGGTCCCGGTCGTCCTGGTCGTCCTGGTCCCGGTCGTCCCGGCCCTGGTCTTGGTCCTGCCTCTGCTCCTGCTCCTGTCGCTGCTCCCGCGCCTCGTGCCCGGTGTGATCGTCGTGGCCTTCGACGTGGAACCGGCGCGGCGAGCCGTCGGTGTCCGCGCCCTCCCACCGGGACAGTTCGCTCAGATGCGCGTACTGCTCCGGCGTCAGGTGCGGGCGTACGTACTGGTCGATGAAGTCCTGCCGGCTGAGAAGCTGATCGCGTACCCGGACGTTGCCTTCGCCCGCGCCGGTGACGTGCCAGGTGCTGCCGTTCTCCGTGGCCGTCGTCTCCTGGGCGGTGTGGAGGGCTTCGAGCATGGTGGCGTTGTGCTGCTCGTTCGCGCGGTGCGGTGCGAGGTACCAGCCCGAGTCGACCCGGATCGCCGCCTCGGTGATGCCGCCGACCTCGCGCAGCACCGCCTCGGGCGAGTACCGCAGTTGGAGCATGTCGTCGAGGACGAAGCTGTCCCGGTAGACGTCGTCGTGGGTGAAGGATCCCAGGTCGAAGCGGTCGAGGTTGCTGTCGGCCGACAGGTGCACGTCCACTTTGACCGCGGTGGGGCTGTGCCGCAGCCAGTGCACGGTGCGGTCGACGGACATGGTGGGGCGCGAGGTGAAGCCGCCGCTGTCGTGGGACTCGGTGCGGCCCTGGCGGAACTTCCCCGACAGGCCCTGGGTCATCTTCCCCGTGGCGGCGGTGAAGTTGGAGGTGACGCCGCCGCCGATGCCGGCGTCCTTCCCGGTCGCGTACGACTGGGTGTGGTACTGGTACCGGTAGTCGGAACGTTCCGCGGTGCCCTTGATCCAGCCGTCCGACGAGCCGAGCCCGAGCTGTGTGAAGGTGAGGCGCAGCTTCCCGTAGGTGAGCGTCGTGACACCGCCTTCGGTCGTCAGGCGCGGGGCGAGGGTGCTGTCCTCGTCGGTGGCGCCGCCGAGACCGGAGCGGTGCAGGTGCCAGGCGAGTTCGCGGGAGTTGAGGAGCTGGCGGAGCTGTTCGCGGCCCGCCTGCCCCTTCTCCGCGAACTTCTGCGGCGCGCCGCCGTGCTCGCTCAGCTTCTTCATCAGGTCGTCGAAGAGCTTCCGCGACGCGGCCTCGTTCATGTCCACCAGCACGCCGTGGTGGCGGAATTCGTCCTTGCCGATGGACGTCGGGGTCTGCGGCTGTGGCTGCGGCTGCGGCTGCGGCGGCTGCCGGACGTCGAGCCCGTCATCGGGCACGTCATTGGTGTCGGTGTCGGTGTCGGTGTCGGTCTCGTCGACGTCGGTGTTGTCGTGCTGCTCGGCCTCCTTGAGGAGTGCCGGGGGCAGTTCGGAGCGGGCGACCACGACTTCTTCCCGTACGGGGAGGGAGAGGGTGTGCGACCCGTCGTCGTGTGCCGTCACGTACCGCCACAGTGAATCGGCGCCGCTCTTGAGTGAGGCGGCCTGGCCGAGGAGGAGGGCGTTGACCAACTGGGAGGCGTGGTGGGCGCTTTCGACGGCGAGGTCGATCGTGCCGTCGACCTCGTAGACGTACAGCTCTTCCTCGGCGGTCGAGTAGGCGTCGTGGCGACGGATCATGATGGCGTCGCTGTTCGAGAGGCTGGTGCTCGTGGACTTGCCGAAGGGGAGGGAGGGCGAAGCGCCGTTGCTGCCGAGACCGCCGGAGCCGCTGCCGCCCGCCGTGCCGGAGTTCTTGACGGAGTGGACGGTCGCTTCCTCGCTGCGCGTATGGGACTGCGTATAGCGGGAGATCATGCCCTTCGACGTCTTGCCGGTGAAGCGCGCGCCGTTGTCGTCCCGGGTCAGCTGGGCGATGACGTTGGTGTAGGTGTGGTGGCCGAAGCCGTCCGTCCGCATGCGGACGTGCACGCCCGTACCGCGCAGCACGCTGCTGAGGCTTTGCAGGGTGCGGGAGTCGAAGAGGGTGTCACCCATGCTCGTCAGCGTGGTGCCGGGCGAATCCAGGTGGTGCGCGGGGCCGAGGGCGCTGGGTGAGTTCTTCTGGAGGAGCTGCCCCAGGTTGTGCAGGATGGTGCCGGTCAGGGGCCGGGGGAGTGCGTCGTCCTGCCGGGGGCGCGGTTCCCGGCCCTCGTGCTCACTCCCGTCCTCCCGGCCTTCCCGGGCCTCCCGTTCCTCCCGGCTTTCGTGGTCGTCGCCGTCGGTGGTGCGGGGAGCGAGATCCACGGTCATCGCCGTCAGCGGGAGGTGGGGCAGCTGCTCGGGGACCTTGGCCTGATCAGCCGTCAGGTGGGTGAACTCGGGGCGCAGATACGAGACGCCGCCCTCGACGTGCACGTCCTTGACCAGGGTCTGCGGCTCTCCCCACGAGCCGAGCATGTTGGTGTCGCGCTGGATGACGCTCAGCCGCCAGATGACGTCCGCCTCGTGCTGGCGGTGCGGCAGCGTCTGGTCGACGAACTGGCCGGGGTGGATGTCGGTCACCGTGACGGTGGCCTTGCCGTGCGAGACGGCCTTGCTCCCGGACGCGTCGCCCGAGCCGCCACCGGATCTGTCACCGTCCTCACCCGTGCCGCTCAGCGAGATGCCGAGCCCGTGGGAGTTGGTGCGTACGGTCTTGTCGGTGCTGGTGAAGCGGCTCATGCCTTCGTCCAGCGTGAAGTTCGACAGTTCCTGGGTGTTGCCGAAGGTCTTGTCGTTGACCGTGATGGCCTGGACGACGAACTGCACGTTGTTGTCGGTGAACCGCTTCTCGCGCACCAGACGTCCGGACGACGCCTGCGCGTCGCGGTTGAGTATGCCCTTGAGCTGGTCGGGCGTGAGCAGTTTTTCCACGTAAGGGACCGCATCCTGCCGGGGGATGCCCATCTTCCGGAACATCTCCGCCGCCTCGCGCTGGAGCTCGCGCGCACCGTGGACGTGGTCGATCCGGTCCTGGGGCCGGATGCGGTTCTCCGTCGCGTCCTGCGGCGGCTTGAGCGGCGGGTACTTCTTGTTCCTGCCGAACGCTTCGGGCGCCACGTCCACGGAGGTGACCTGGTGCTCGTCCTCCGTGGCGGAGGCGTTGTTGTCCTCGACGGTGAGCGACTTCGGCACCAGGTAGTCGGCGCGGCCGTCGACGTGCTTCTTCAGCACCTGCTTCTCGTCCAGCACCGTGGTGCCCGACACGTGCTCCGCGTCCACGCTCAGCTCGAAGACCACCGGGTAGGAGTCGTGCCACATCTCCCCGGACGTGTTGGCGCCCATGTGGGAGAAGCCGTAGGTGGTGATGCCGTCGGACTGGGTGTGCTCGCGGCCCCGGGAGAAGAACGCGTCGACCGGGGTGAGGGTGAGGCCGTCGGTGATGTCGCCGGACAGCGTCGTGCCGATCGTGAACGACTGGCTGCTGGTCCGGCTCTGCGAGTCGGACAGCCAGGCCCAGTTCGTCGGCCACTTCTGCACGGTGGCGTCCTTGACCGGCAGCCGCCAGGCGTGCGCGTGCGCCTCCTCGCCGGGCCTGGCGGGGCGTGCCGTGACGCCGAAGTGCAGCAGGAGCCGGCCCTTCTTGCCCTTCGGGCCGCGGAAGGTGCGCTGGACGCCGCCGTTGAGTACATCGGGCGCCAGGTGGGAGACCTGGTCCGGGTGGAACTGGGTGTTCAGGAACTCCTTGAGCGCCTGTCGGGACTCGCGTTCCGTCTTGACGCCGCTGTGCTCGAACTTCAGGAGCGTCTCGGCGCGCCGGCCGGCGTGGAGGAAGGTCTGCGGCAGGTCGGCGAGCCCCTTGAGGCCGAAGACGCCGAAGAGCCCGCGGGACGGGGGCGTGGGCGGCGGGGTGTGCTGCTGCCCGTCGGTGGAGTGCTCGCTTCCGGCGTCGTGCTCCTGGGTGACCCGGCCGCCGCCCTCCTGCGCCACGGTCGCCAACTGCTGCTCGAAGTGGTCGGCGAGGTGCTCGGGGACGCGGATGACGACGACGGCCTCGCGGGTGTGGGAGAAGTCCCCGCGGCCCACCGGGTTCAGGCCGGCCTGCACGTTCAAGGTCAGCTCGTAGGGGACGCTGGGGCCGTTGAAGCGGGTGGTGTTGACCATGCCGCCGGTGTAACCCTCGGTCAGCGAAGCCGAGTTGCCGGTACCGAGGCTGAATCCTGCCGAGAACGACAGCGGCAGCATGTCGGGGCCGAGGACGACCGTGCCGTCGACCGACTTGCCGCCGCCCTTGGAGGTGGTGTGGAACACCGAGTTCCAGTCGCGGGTGTTGCCGGCCACCCCCACCTTGGTGGCATCGCCGATGCGCCGTACGGACGTGACGCCGCTGCGCACTTCCGAGGTGTAGTGGGTGCCCTTGTGGGCGAAGGACGGCAGCGACGTGCCGCTGAGCATGCGGTGGACGTTCCACAGCGTCGACTGCTCGCTGAGCCAGTTGTCCAGCAGGCGCCGCGGCCCCGATTCCGGCCCCATCGAGGCGTACGGCTTCGTCAGCTCGGCGGCCAGCGGCGCCTGGCCGTAGCTGTCCTGGGCGATGAAGAAGGTGCTCTGCACGGCCTCCGCGAGCTTGCGCCGCGCCTCCTGGGTGCCGCCGCTCTCCACGCCCCAGGGGCGGTCGGTGTGGTTCGCCTCCGGGTCGGTCAGCTCGGTCGGGAACGACACCTCCAGGGTGCCTTCCGTGGTGCCCGTCCAGGTGGGGCCGCCCGCGGTGCGGCGGATGTCGACGGAGAGCGAAGCGCCGTCGAAGCCGAAGTGCTCGCGGGTGCCCGCGAAGTTCAGCTCCGGGCGCACATAGGTGTTGGTGAGGTTGCTGTGCCCCTTCGACGCGCTGGCGGAACCGGTCAGGGTGACCTTGGGTTTCACCGCCACGGCGTCCGCGGGCGAGGCGTGCGTGGTCGTGACCGACACGCTGCGGCTGTTGCTCACCGTCGTGCTGTCGCCGGCGTTGTAGTTGACCGACGCCTCACGCTGGCCCTTGTCGCGCTCGCCGTGCAGCAGCTGCTGGGTCGCCTTCGTGTGCGTGGCCGAGCCCGCCGCCGGGGTGGCCGAAGCGGCGTGCTGCGGCGGCGCGTTGAGGTGCTCCGCCGTGTTGCGGTCCACGTCGGACAGCCGCAGGGTGACCGTGTACGGGTTGCTGAACCGGCCCACCGGCGCGGTCAGCGTCACCCCGCCCTCGTCGAAGAGCTGCCGGGCCAGCTCCTGCCCGTCGTCGCCGGACAGCTCCCGCCACAGCCGGTCGGACAGCTGGTTCGCCAGCCGCTCGCGGTTCTTGGCCGACAGACGCCCCGGCCGGCTGTCGATGGCCGACTTGACCAGCGAGTGGAGCCCGGCCGGACGCTCGCCGCCCCCGCCGAAGGCGATGTCCCCGAAGCGCAGCACGTGCCCGAACTGCCCCAGCGGATAACGCCCGTCACGACCGAAGCCGTACGGGACCTCGAAGGACTTCGGGGCGGATTCCTGCTGCCCGCCCTCGGGGGTGCCGTCGCCGTCCTCGTCGGTGGGGTGGGTGTGCTGGGGGATCTGGTCGTCGTCCGCCGTGTTGTCGTCCGCCGCGTCGTCGTGCTCGGTGTGCTGCGCTTCCTGGTGGCCGTCCTGCTGTGCCTGCGCCTCTGGCTGTGGCTGTGGCTGTGGCTGTGTTTGAGTCTGCGCCTGCTGCTGCGACGGGCCTGGCTGCTCGTGCGGGGCGTCATCCGACGACGTATCGGACACGGTCCTGGTCATGGCCTGGTAGTGCGAGCCGCCGCGCGCGGAGTACTCGAAGAACACATACAGCGGGCCGTTCGCGGCGTCGGGGGCCGTCGAGTAGGGCGGCCGGCCGTTCTCGACGACCGTGAGGTCGACATCGAGCGCGTTGGACACGAGCTGCGGGAGGCTGTCGGCGAACGGTGAGTTCCACAGGCCGGTGTCCGATACGGCCTGAACGATGAGCCCTCCGGTGCCCAGCCGCTGCGCCGCGCGCGGCGTCGGCGCGAGGTCAAGCAGGTGCGGGTAATTGCCGGTCGCAAGCAGCTCCCGCCACTTCTCCCGCGCGGCACGGCTCTCGCCATCGCCGTCGTCCAGAAGCGCGCGAGCATCCTCCCGCCGCTGCCCCTGCCGGGCCCGGCCCTCGTCCAACTGCTGCCGCTGCTCGGGCGTGAGCGTCCCGGGGGGCCTCTGCGGGTCGGGAAACAGGTCGTGCAGCACGACATCGACGGGATCGCTGTGGAAGTACCCGGCCTGGTCCGTCCCGTCGCTGTCCGTCGTGTCCCTCACATGCGTGGCCACGCGGTCGCGCAGATCCTGGACGGAGAGGTGCCGGATGTCGGGCAGCACGTTCTGCCGGTGCGCGCTCACCAGGACGGACGTGAACAGGCAGTCGCCGTTCCCCGGTACCTGCAGCACGTGGTACGCGTCGCCCGCCACCATGTGCTCGGTGACGACGTGGCGTTCCTCGGTGGCTACGGGGTGCGGCAAAAGCGGGTCCGGCGTGTGCGGGACGTTCTGGGAGTGCTGCTCCGTGGCAACGGGTGAATTCAGATCACTCCACTTGTTGCCGGACGGCGGCGTCCTCTCCTGCAGCGACTGCGACTGCGACTGCGGCTGCGGCTGCGGCTGCGACTGCGGATCCTGCGCTTGCTCATCGGAGGTCTTCTCGGACGTCGCCGATGTGGTTGACGTGGTCGACGCCGTCGAGGTCTGCTGTGGGGCCCGGCTGTCCTCGTGGTCCGTGGGCCGGTTGTTGTCGGTTTCCGAGGACGAGGACGTGACGACCTTTTTCGGCTCACCGGTTTCGTTCGTGGCCGGTTCCGTGCCGGTCGTGGCGTCCGTTTTTGAACTGTCCTGCTTCTGGGACGTGTTCGGGGTGTTGGCAGTGTTCGCCGCGTTCCCCGGGTTCGTATGGGCCGGCGTGGTGGCCGTCTGCTGCCCGGTCAGGGACGTGGCGTGAGCGGTGGCCGTGTTCTGGAGATCCGTGCTCTCCTCGCTCTGCGGCGCGTGGTCGTCCTGCGATGAACGGTCTTCCTGCGGCGTCCAGTTGGCGCGATCCTCGCCGCTGCCACCGCCCTCGCTGCCCTCGCCGGCCTCGCTCCTCCCGCTCTCACTGCTGTGCGTGGACGCGGTGTCCTCGTCCTCGACGTAGTGCCCGCGGCCCGGCTCGTTCCCGCCGTTCCCGTTCCCGTTGCCGCCACTGCTGTTGTTGCCGCTGCCGCTGCCGTTGTGCTGCGAGGAGTTGGACTGTGTGGGCGTGGTGTGGCCGTTCGTCCCCGATCCGCCGGAGCCCGAGTTCGTGCTGGAGGTGTGCTGCTGTTCGTTGCCGGTGCCCGAGGAGTCCTGCGTGCTGTTCTGCTGTCCGTCGCCCGCGGTGTCCTGGGCGGGGTAGGTGTTCTGGTCGGTGGTCGTGACCAGGTTGCGGGTGTCGGAGATGGCCTCTTCGGATGCGGTGGGAACCGGTGCCGGTATCGCCGTGCCGTGGACGGCGCCGGTCAGTTTGGACGCCGCGGCGATGCCGCCGATGGTCGCGCCGTGCGTGGCCCCCTCGGCGAAGGCGGCCGATGCGCCGGTCATCGGGGAGACCTTGAAGCTGTGCTCGTCGGAGAAGAGCAGGTTGTAGAAGCCCTCGGACAGGTAGCCCTGGCCGGCCACCGCGGCGCTCATCCCGGCGAAGTGACTGCTCTTGGTGATGACGTTGTCGTGGTGCTGCTGGATGCTCTTGAGCGTGGTCTCGGGCAGCTTCGCCAGCGAGTGGTGCACCGCGGGGTCGATGTGCCCGCCCCCGTTGTTCTTGAGGGTGTCGCGCAGCGTCTGCCGGCTCTCGGTGCCCCAGTTCTTGGCGAACGCGTTCCCGTAGGCGTTGCCGAGACTCCGGGCGCTCTGCTCGCCCAGCGTGTCCTTGAACGCGTGGGCGAAGGCGTCCCCGAAGTCGTCGCTGAGCTTCTTCGTCGCCGCCGCGCCGAGATGCTTGCCCTGACCTGAGCCGCCGAGGGGCCGGAGCAGGTCGTCGGCGTTCTTCGTGATGACGTCCTGGATGCCGTGCGTCAGCGACTTGACGGTGGCGTCCTTGGCCGTGTCGATGGTGTGGGACAGGTCCTTGGTCACCTGCTGGGCGACGTCCTTGGCCACCGTGCCGCCGAACAGGTCCGCCAGCTTGTTGCCGACCTTCCCGCCGAACATCGACAGCGGCCCCTCCAGAAGCCCGTCGAGCAGTCCGCCGAACGCCGCGTCCTTGGTCAGGCTCTTGTCCCAGACGTGGCGGGTGCCCTTGCCCATCTGGATGCGCTGCGCCAGGCCGTCCAGGGCGACGCCGATGGTCTCGTTGATGACGACGTGCATGACCAGCTGCTGGAACAGGGTGCGCATCAGCTGTTGCAGACTGAAGCCGGCCTTCGCCTTGATCTCCGGGATCCGCTCGTACTGGAACGTGACGATCGCGATCAGGATCTCGATCAGCATCTCGGTGATCTGGAGAATCGCCATGATCTTCATGTACTCGACGTTGACCGCGGTGGTCTTCGCCATCTTCTCCAGGCCGCCGGTGATCTCCTGACCGGCCTTGACGTAGTTCTGCCCGCCCGAGGTGAACTGTGCGACGGACTCCGCGTACGCGTTGGCGGTGTCCATCTCGAAGCTGTCGCGCACGGACTGGGTGACCCGCACCACGTCGTGCGGCAGCTGTTCCAGGAGCCGACGGGTGTGCCCGTAGATCTCGCCCATCGCGTTCAGGGCGTCCTCGTCCGCGTTGGGGAGCGGGGAGCCCGTCAGGACGAGGGCGATGCCACGGAACGCGTCGGACACATGGATGGTCATGGGGTCACCGCATCCGCTGCTTCATGCGGTTGGCCTCGGCCAGGTTGAGGTCCTCGGCGTTGACGAGCGACTTCTGCGTGCCGAGGGTCTGTTCGGCGGTCTGCTGGAAGGCGATGGACAGGTTCGTCAGCAGTTCCTCGCACGCGTCGGCGGCTGGCACGAGCGTCTTCCTGAGCTGGTCCGCGGTGTCGTCGCCGTAGCCGCAGGCGGCGCTGGTCAGGCGGTTGGCCGCCTTCGCCTGGGTGAGGATGTCGCCGGTGATGCGGGACAACTCGTCCGTCTGGAAGGCGCCGTGCGCCATGCCGCCCAGATCGGCTGCCATGTAATCGGCCATGACCGTCTCCCTTCGTCCACATCACATCCACTCCTATGTCCGGCATCCGGGTGCCGGTCCGCCGTGCCACGCGGGTGCCGCCCGCGCGGCACGGCCGCTGTCTCTTCCGGGGCCGGGGTGCGGCCACCGATGTGCTATCCCTGCTGGCCCGGCAGGGCCCCTCGGGTGAACGCCGCGATCACGTCGTCCAGGGTGGAACGCCCCTCGGCCGCCGCCCGCAGGTCGAGACCCTCGGGCATGTGCGGCGCCATGGTCCGCTGCGCGGCTTCGGAGGCTTCCTCCTGCGCCCGCTGGACCGTCTCCAGCAGCGCCTTCGACAGCTCAGCCGCGGCCATCGACCGGTAGCGGGTGCTGTGCAGCTTGATGCCCGTCACCCGGCCACGGGCGTCAGCCGTGACGCTGAGCAGATGATCCTTGGCCGTGGCCGTCACGCTGACCCGGCCGAGGCTCTCCCGTGCCTCCTTCGCCTGCACGCGAGCCGCCTCCAGACGTTCCAGGGCGTCCTCCATACGGGCCTGGAGCGGATTGCCACTCATCGGTCTCTCCCAGGTACGAGGTGTCGGCATACAGTTCGGCGCCGGTGCCTGGCCGGCCCAGCACGGTGGGGGCGAGTTCCGGGTCGGTGCCCCACACGGAGGCGTCCTCCGCGAGCCAGGTCGTGCGCTCGCGCTCCTGGTTCTCCTGGCCCTTCCCGCCCATCCCGTTGGCCATCGGAGGGAACAGCGGGACGCCCGAGCCGCTCTTGCCGGTCGACGAGGTGGACATCGGCCCGCGGACGCCGTTGGAACCGTTCGTCCCGGAGCCGCTGTTGCCGCTGGAGGTGGTCGGCAGGCCACCGGATCCCGTTCCTGTCCCCGTTCCGGTGCCGGTCCCGGTGCGGCCTGAGGAGAGCGGCGGCGGCGTGTAGTTCTTGATGTCGTGGGGCGTCCACCGCTTCAGGTCGGTCTGCCCGGGACGGGGCGGCTTGTAGGTGATGGTCTTGTTGCCGTTGCCCGTGCCCCTGTTGGGGTTGGTCAGGCCGCTGTTGGGGTTCCGCCGGTTGATGTCGTTGTTGCCAGGGTTCAGGTTGCGCAGGTACGGCGGTATGTAGTGGTTCTGGTCGTTCTTGGTGTCGGTCTGGCCCGGGGGCAGATCCTGCTTGTCGAGGTCGCCCGTGCCACCGGTGCCGTTGTCGCCGGAACCGTGGTTCAACAGGTTCTTCAGCGCGTTGCCGTCGCCGTTGCCGGTCTGTCCTTCGTCGAGTCCGTTGCCCTCGCCGGTCCGGTCTTCACCCAGTCCGTTGCCGTCCCCGGTCTGCCCCTTGTCGAGGTCGCTCGAACCGGGAGGCTGGTCCTTGTCGAGGTCGCTCGAACCGGGAGGCTGGTCCTTGTCGAGGTCGCTCGAACCCGGCGGCAGGTCCTTGTCACTCGAACCCGGCGGCTGGTCCTTGTCGTCCGAGCCGGGCGGCAGGTCCTTGTCATCCGAACCCGGTGGCAGGTCCTTGTCGCCCGAGCCCGGCGGCTGGTCGTTGCCGCCCGGCGGATTGCCGCCGTAGCCACCGCCGTTGATGGCGTTCTCGATGCTCGTCGGTACGGGCTTGAGCGAGAGCACCGCCCCGTTGTACGCCTGCGACAGCTTGATGTGGACGTCACCCACCATGCCGTCGAGGTACTGCTGGGCGGTCTTCAGCCACAGGTCCTTGGCCTTCTGCTCGATCAGGTCCCAGGTGCCCTGCTGGTCGACGTAGCCGATGTCCTGCCCGTCGAGGGTGAGCTTGGTGGTGCCCAGGCCGCCACCGGGATTGTCCTTGTGGTCCACGTTCAGGCCGGACAGCACCTGTTGCAGCGCCCCGGCGGGCGACCACGTCGGCTGGGATCCCCAGGTGCTGTAGATGTTCTGCATCTCGTTCACGGCGGCCCGCAGCCCGTCGCGCGCCTGGGCGATGCCACCCAGGTAGCCGCCGGAACCACTGGGGCCGCCGGTGAGGGTGTTGATCTCCTCGAAGGCCCGGGACAGGCGCAGCAGGACATCGGCGAACGCGGAGGACGCCGACCCCTTCCAGCCGCTCTCCGGGGAGTCCAGCTTGGCCCGCCACTGGTCGATGCCGATGTGGAAGTTGTCGAAGTACTGGATGGCGGCCTTGAGTTGCTGCTCGGCGTTGGTGAAGCTGGGCTGCGAGGTCACATCGGTCCCCGAGCCGGCCAGCGCCTGGAGGATGTGGTAGGCGCCCATGTTGAACTTGGGCCAGGCCGCGTCCTTGCCGTCCGGCCCCTCGTCCCCGTCGAGCATGGCGATGCCCGCGGTGCGCGAGAGGCCGCGCCCGTCGTCGTACCGCGTGACCCACTGGCCCTTCCACGGGTCCTGTCCGAGGGCGTAGTTCCAGTAGGCATGGGTCCAGCGAGGTGCCGTCACGTCGGTCGCCTTCGGGATCTGTCCCGCGGTCGCGCCGGCCGACTGCCCGTCCTTGACGAACTTGTTCAGCAGGTCGGCCCAGTCCATGGGGTCAGCCAAGGGTCTGCTCCTGAGTGAGTTGCGGGCGGGAAGCGGAACGCGGTCCAGGCGCCGTTACCGGTGCTGCCGTTGTGATGGGTGATCAGGGAGTGGTCTGGCCCTCGGGGTTCGTCTGCCCGGAGTTGTTGCCGGAGGTGCCACCGGAGTTGGCGCCCGACCCCGAGCTTCCCTTGCCGCCCGCGGCCAGCGCGCTGCCGATGATGCCCTGGAGCTGCTGGGCCGTCAGCTCGGTGTTCTCGTCCTCGATGTTGCTCATGGCGGCGCTGGTGTTCATGAGCTGCACCATCATCTTGTCCGAGAGGGTGTACGCGGTGTTCAGCTCGGTCAGCAGCGCGTTCGCCGCCTCGTTGAAACGCGTCTTCAGGTCGACCGCCGGCTGGTAGTTGTCACCGCCGGGCAGCAGCTTGTTGGCGCCCTGGAATGCCTTGAGGATGACGCGTGCCTGGTCGGCCGCGTCGCGCAGGTTCGTCAGCTCGTTCGTCCGGAAACCCTCCAGGGTCGCCTTCGAGAACGTGATGGTGCCGTGGTCATCCGCCATTTTCGCTCCTGCGGGGTGAGAGCGCGCACGCGGCGCGGGCCGCGGTGATCAGCGCGGAGTACGAAGAGTAGGGGGACAGGGCCCGTAACGGAATGGGGGCCGGGTGCGGGCCGGCGTGCGGAACCCGGGTGGCCCGCACGCCGGTCGCGGGGGAGGTCAGACCGTGGTGTTCTGCCACTGCTTGTTCTGGTCGCCGTCCACCTGCTGGTAGTTCTGCGCGACGCGCGTCAGCGTCTTGTGGCCCATGCCCAGGGTCTCGCGCATGTCATCGACCTTGGCCATCCACTGCTGGTGTGCGTTGTTGTACGCCTCGATGGTCAGACCGTCCATCTCGCCCCGCACGGTCATGACCTGGCGGGACAGTTCCTCCAGGTAGTTCTCGATCTGAATGGTGTAGTTGACCAACTCCTGGCGCGTGTTGTCCATGACGCCGTGGTTGGCACTGAAATCCGCGAAGCTTCCGCCCATGGGGACATCCTCGATTCGATGGGGTGGTGGGAAGGGAGCAGCCGCCGGCCGACGGCTCGGGGGCGGACCGCCGGGTCAGACGCCCGGCCAGCCCTTGCCTTCCGCCGCGGCCTGCTCTTCGTTGGTCACGAAGTCCTTGTGCGTGGCGCCGAGTTGCAGCCCCATCTGCTCCAGGGAGTCCATCAGCGACTTGAGCTGCGTCTGCCAGGTCTCCAGCGCACCGCCGAACCCGTTCGACGCGTTGCCCGTCCAGCCCCCGGCCAGCGTCATCTTGCTGTTGGTGACGTTGGTCTGGATGTTGTCGCAGCTGTGATGCACGTTCTCGATGGCGCGGGCCGCGACCTGGAGGGCGTGCTCCGTACTCGTGAACTGGGCAACCATGCGATCACTCCTTGAGGTTGGTGCCGGATGCGGAACGGGGGTCCGTGCCTCGGCAGCGTGAATCGGTGAACGGCGTCGGGTTCGGGCACGGCCGGTGGTGGCTGATCATCCGGCTGCCTTCGTGCCCTTGCCCGAACCCGCGGTGGAGCTTCCGGAGGCGCGGCACTCGGGGTCCTGCGGCGCCTGCGGAGCCGCCAGGGCGGGCCGCGCGGCGGCCGACGGATCGAGCACGGGGCCCGTCGGAAGCAGTCGCAGCAGCGCTGACGGCAGTCGAACGGCCTCCTGCTCGGTGTACGACAGCTTCTTCAGCACCGAGTCGTCGGCCAGCGGATATTTGGTTCCGTCCCCGGTGACCAGGTACGGAGCACCGGCGCCCGCGCCGCTGCCGTCGCCGCCACGGCCAGGCACCGGCCGTGCCAGCACCGCCGTGCCAGGCTGCGCGGTCACCAGACCCGGCTGCGGGCAGCCGGGCGCGGTGCTCTGCCGCGGCACGATCTGCCGGCCGCCGGCCAGCTTCCGGTCGGTCAGGGTGATCTGCTGCCGCGGGGAGCCGCCGTGCGGGGCCACGGTCAGGCAGGGGACGGCGCCGCCCACCGTGAGCGCGCGGGGTGGCGCGGCCGGCAGCCCGGCGGTCACGTCCGGCTGCTTGCCCTTCGCCAGCGCCGACTTGACCTGGTCGGGGGTCAGCTCGACGGCGGTGGGCGCGGCCCCGTCGTACGCCTTGCTGCGGGTGGCCGCGTCACCGCGCAGGAGCTGGGTGCCGGTGAGGGTGAAGGGGACGAGACCCGACTTGGTCAGCAGGTAGTACTGGTCGGCCGAGCTGGGTGTGTGCACCACGAAGAACTGGCCCACCAGCCGCTTGTGGCCGGCGATCACCGGACCCGCCGAGCCGCGCCCGGGAACGTCGGGCGCGCTCAGGTCGGGGCCCGCGGGTACCGCGGCCAGGAAGGACTCGTCGACGGATACCGGGTCGGTGGTGCCGTAGCCGAGCGCCTGCACGGCGCCGCTCTTGCCGTCCAGGCGCAGCCGCTGGCCGTGCCACAGCAGGTAGGCGTTCTCCTTGGCGTCCTGGACGAGCACCGCCTTGCCGTCGGGCAGCGGCGGGCTGCCGGCGCTGACGCCGATGCCCACCGAAGTGGTCGCCAGATCGCCGCCGTCGTCGCCCGGCCTGCTGGTGGCGCACACCTGCCAGGTGCCCTGCGAGAGGGCGTCACCCGCGGGCAGTGAGTCGGGTGCGTCGGGGATGCCGATGGGGGTGCCGCGCGGCACCCCGTCGAGCGAGTCCCGCGACACCTCCTGCACCAGGCCCTTCTCACCGGCGGCCAGCTTGGCGGACGCGTAGTTGAGCACCGGACGCAGCTCACCGTCGCCGTACAGGTACCTGGCGCCCGTCTCCTTCTCCACGATGATCGCGTTGGCCTGGCGCCAGGCGGTGGAGGCGCCGGGGAAGAGGAGTCCTGACAGGGCGAAGCCGACGCACAGCAGCAGGCCGATGACCAGGCCGATCACGGTGCCGCGCTTGGTGCGGCCCAGGTGCGTGTCGACGGCGTCGGGGTCGGCGGAGAGCATGCTGGAGGTCAGGCGTCCCACCACGAAGGAGTACGCCTGGACCTGGTCCCGCCGTGACTGCATGTGCTCTCCTACTACCGTGCCGTGCCGTCGGTGACCGGTCGGCGTCGCCCGCGGGGCGCGGTGACGCGGGGGTGCGTGAGTCGCGCAGCGGGGCCGGTCGTCCGCCGCGCGCCGCGGACGTCAGCTCAGCCAGCCGCGCAGCGCACCGAGCGCGCCCAGGTCGACGAGGACGAGCGGGAGCAGCGCGATGGCGCAGGCCGAGTGGAGCAGGTCGGCGGCGCGTCCCCAGTACGGGACGAGACGGCGGCCGGGCAGCGACCACGAGGCGATGACCAGGCCGGTGCCGACGACGAGCAGGGCCAGCAGCACCAGGGCGCGGGCGCCAGGGGAGCCGTCCCAGGCGAAGCCGAAGGCGGGCAGCAGCAGCCCGAGGCAGCCCGGCAGCGCCACCGAAAGACGCTGCCGGGTGCCGGCCATCGCGCGGGCGTGCAGGATGAGCAGCACGCTCAACACGGCGCCGAGCGCGACCGGTTCCCAGCCGTGTCCTGTGGACAGCGCGATCAGGCACCCGGCGCAGATCAGGCCGCAGGCGGCGTAGAGCGCGGTCATGTAGCGGTCGGCGACGCGGGTCCGCTCCAGGACGTCGGACGAGGGGACGGGGTCGATCCCCTCCTGGAGTTCCTGGGCGTTGGTGGGGAGGGGCGGCAGCCGCAGTCCGGAGAGGCGGAAGGACAGCAGGGGGACGAAGGTGCCGAGCACCACGGTGACGGCGGCGACCGGTCCTGCCGCCTCCGACGGCGCGAGACCGGCCGTCAGGCCGAGGACGCCGCCCACCGCTCCGAGGAGGAACGCGAGCAGTACCGCGGTGAACAGCGGTGCCGCGGACGCCGCGGCGGCCAGGGCCAGGATCGCGCCGCCCGATCCGGCCGCGCAGCCGGCCAGCAGCCGCGCACCCGACAGGGCGTCGCCCGGCGGTCCCGCGGGTATGAACCAGCCGGCCACGAAGAGGAACGGCACGGCCAGCAGGCCGAGCACGGTCCCCGCGACGGCGTCGCCCACCGCCCGGGAGGCGCAGACCGCGCCGAGGAGAAGCAGCAGGGCGACGACCGCGGTGCCGCCTGAGCGCAGCAGGGGCAGGTCGCTGGTGGCCAACGGGACGAGTCCGGCGAGGAGTACGGCGGAGCCGAAGCCGAGTGCCAGCCTGCGGGTGCCCTGGGGGCCCCACTGGTCGGCGCGCTCCCGGATGCCGGTGGCGACCCCGTCGACGAGGTCGTCGAAGTGCACGGGAGGCAACTGCTCGCGGCGTGGGCGCAGATGAAGCGTTTCGCCGTCGCGCAGTCCCAGGTCGGCGGGTGTCGCGTCCTCGTCGAACGCCGGGTGGCCGAGCCGCTGGAGCACCCAACCGCCGTGCTCAAGACCGGTCTCGTCCAGGTCGCCGCCCGGCACCGAGCCGTGTTCCAGCAGGGAGGGCAGCAGCTCGGCAAGGGGCATGTCGGCCGGCAGACCGATGTCGAAGGAGCGCTCAGGTGCCTTGACGACGACCTTGCAGATGTCGGCAACGATGGTGCTGCTCACGTCGGTTCCCGCCTTCCGCCTCGACGTTGAGGGGCATCGGTCGGGACGCCCTCCGTGCCGAGGCAACAGTTGCTTCGGACGCAACGATGCGGAAGGAGTGGACGTTCGGA
The DNA here is from genome assembly GCF_043199105.1 of Streptomyces sp. NPDC048644. Classification (NCBI taxonomy): domain Bacteria; kingdom Bacillati; phylum Actinomycetota; class Actinomycetes; order Kitasatosporales; family Streptomycetaceae; genus Streptomyces; species Streptomyces sp. NPDC048644. Next base: position 454,841 of record NZ_JBICVO010000003.1, on the reverse strand, counting down.
GGCTGTGCCGGTGCCCTCGTCGTCGTCGAGCGGGAGCCCCTGCACAGGCCGCGGAACGTCACGCTCTCGGCGCGACAGCATCGCTCTGCCTGCGGGGAGGGCGCCCGGGTGGAGAGGAAGTTAACACAAGTCGGACGGGTATTGGCCGGTTGCAAGGAAAGTTGTGTGATCTTCGTGAGAGCGGGGCCGCTGGGGCCCGTGAGGCGCCATGGCATCATCGGGGCCCACTAGCTCGACGCGCCACCCTCCGACCGTCTTGAGCGGCCGGCCCCTGCCCGTATGTCTCCCGTACGGCCGGCCGGTCCCGGGGGCGGTCGCACCCCGTACGCACCGAGAGGACCTGTGTGAGCCTCATCCTCTTCCGCCGTCCCCCGCGCCGGCCAGGACCCGAAGTTCCCGGCGGCGAGCTGGAGTTGCAGGAGCCTCCCGTCCTGCCCGAGCGGGTCAGCAGCATGTCCGCGCTGTTCACCTACCTGCCGATGGCCATCGCCTCCACCGGCATGGTGCTGATCTTCCTGCGGCCCGGGGGCGGCAGCGGCGTCTTCACGTACATGGTCGGCGGCATGATGCTGATCAGCACGCTCGCCATGCTCATCGGCCAACTCGTGCGCACGGCAGGGGAACGCAAGCAGCGCCTCAGCGGTGACCGCCGCGACTACCTGCGCTACCTGTCGCAGAACCGGCGGCGCGTCCGTGAGGCCGTCGTCGGCCAGCGCGACGCCCACTCCTGGCGCAACCCCGACCCGGACGCCCTGCGTTCGCTCGTGCGAACTTCCCGGCTGTGGGAACGGCGCACCAGCCACGAGGACTTCGCCGAGATCAGGCTCGCCGTCGGCGACCAGCGGCTCGGTATGCGCGTCGCCCCCATGGAGACCAAGCCGGTCGAGGACCTGGAACCGCTGGCGGCCCACGCCCTGCGCCGCTTCATCCGCGCCTACACCTCGGTCGCCGACCAGCCCATCGCCCTCTACCTGCGCGGCTACGCACGCGTCCAGATCCGCGGGGACGACGAGGCGGCTCGCGCCATGATCCGGGCGGTGCTGGGCCAGCTCGCCGTCTTCCACGCCCCCGAGGAACTCCGCATCGCGGTGTGCGCGGACGAAGGCGGCCTCAAGCACTGGGAATGGCTCAAGTGGCTGCCGCACGCCCTTCACCCCACCGAACACGACGGCGCCGGCCAGCGCCGTCTGGTGACCGACGACACCACCGAGTTCACCGAACTGCTCGGCAGCGTCCTCGGCGACCGCCCGCGCTTCGACCCCCAGGCCACACCCGGCAAGGAAGAACCGTTCACCGTCATCGTCCTCGACGGCGCGCACGTACCGGCCGACGACCGGCTGGCCGGCGGCGGCTACCGCAACAGCGTCGTCATCGACATCGCAGGCAGCATCGACAGCAACGGCGGCCCGCACACCCTCGGCCTCGAAGTCGAGCCAGGACACCTGCGTGTCGTGGGCCGCGACCGCAACGGACGCGAGACCCTCTCCCGGCTCGGCAGCCCCGACAGCCTCAGCATCGTCAGGTCCCGCGCCCTCGCGCACCTGATCGCGCCGTACCGCATGAGCGTCACCACCGAGGTCGCCGAGCCGCTGGAGTCCAACTTCCAGCTCACCACCCTGCTGGGCATATCGGACCTGCACACCCACGAGCTGGAACGGCTCCACGAGCACCGCGGCCCCGGCGAACGCGACCGGCTGCGTGCCCCCATCGGCGTCGCCGCCGACGGCTCGCCCGTCGAACTCGACCTCAAGGAATCCGCGCACAACGGCATGGGCCCGCACGGCATGCTCATCGGCGCCACCGGCTCCGGAAAGAGCGAACTGCTGCGCACGCTGGTCACCTCGCTCGCCCTCACCCACTCGTCCGAGATCCTCAACCTCGTCCTCGTGGACTTCAAGGGCGGCGCCACCTTCCTCGGCCTGGAGGACCTGCCGCACACCTCCGCCGTCATCACCAACCTCGCCGACGAGGCGGCCCTGGTGACCCGCATGCACGACGCCGTGCACGGCGAACTGATCCGCCGCCAGGAACTGCTGCGCAGCGCGGGCAACTACACCAACAACCTGGAGTACGAGAAGGCCCGCCTGGCCGGCACCCCGCTCGCGCCCATGCCGTCCCTCGTCATCATCGTCGACGAGTTCAGCGAACTGCTCGCGGCCCACCCCTCGTTCATGGATCTCTTCGTCATGATCGGACGGCTCGGCCGGAGCCTGGGCGTGCACCTGCTCCTCGCCTCCCAGCGCCTCGACGAGGGCCGCGTCCACCAGCTCGAATCGCACCTGTCCTACCGCGTCGGACTGCGCACCTTCTCGGCCATGGAGAGCCGCGGCGTCCTCGGCGTCCCCGATGCCCACCAGCTGCCGCCCGCCCCGGGCAACGGCTACCTCAAGAGCGACACCGCCACCCTCACCCGCTTCAAGGCCGCGTACGTCTCCGGGCCCTACGAGGCCAGGCGCCGCAACGCACCGAGCGCGCAGGGCGGCGGCGTGGCCGTGCCGTACCGCTCCGGCTACGTCCCGCCCACCCGGCCCGTCGTGCCCGTCGAGCCCGAGACCGAGGGGGAACAGGAGAAGCTCACCCTCCTGGAGGCCGCCAACCGGCGCCTGCTGGGCAGCGGCCCGCACGCCCGCCGCATCTGGCTGCCCCCGCTGGACGTGCCGCCCACCCTCGACGAGATGCTGCCCGCCCAGCCCGATGACGTGGCACGCCTCTACGACCCCGAGCGCAAACAGGCAGGGCCCCTTCGCGTGCCCGTCGGCGTCATCGACCGGCCCTTCGACCAGCGCCGCGACCCGCTGATCGCCGACCTGTCGGGCACCGGCGGCCACCTCGGCGTGGCCGGCGGGCCGCAGACCGGCAAGAGCACCCTGCTGCGCACCGTCATCACCGCGCTCGCCCTCACCCACACCCCGCGTGAAGTGCAGTTCCACGTCTTCGACTTCGGCGGCGGCAACTTCAACGTGCTGTCAGGACTGCCGCACGTGGGCACCATCAGCAGCCGCGTCCACACCGAGCGCGTCAACCGCACCGTCGGCGAGCTGCACACGCTGCTGACCCGCAGGGAGGAACAGTTCGCCGAAGCGAACATCGACGGCATCGCCGACTACCGCAGGCGCCGCGCCGCCGGGGAGTTCGCCGACGACCCCTGGGGGGACGTCTTCCTCGTCGTCGACGGCTGGTCGACGCTCCGCAACGACTTCTTCGACCTCAGCCAGGACATCGCCCAACTCGGGGCGCGCGGACTGAACTACGGCATCCACCTGATGATCGCCTCGCCGCGCTGGGCCGACATCCAGTCCGCACTCCGCGACCAGATCGGCAGCCGCTTCGAGCTGCGCCTCGGCGACCCGGTGGACTCCGTCGTCAACATGCGCAAGGCCAAGGAGGTCCCGCGCATCCCCGGCCGTGGGCTGACCGAGGACACCTACCACTTCCTCACCGCGCTGCCCCGCGCCGACGGCGACGGCAACCCCGCGGGACTCACCGACGGCACCCAGGAACTCGTCAGGTCGGTGCGCGACGCCTGGGGCGAGAGGCCGGGCGCCCCCGCCGTGCGGATGCTGCCCCACCTGGTGCCGGCCGCCGAACTCCCCGAGCCCGATGGCCGCGCCGTGGCGCTCGGCCTGGAGGAGAACGAACTGGCCGTCTTCCGGCAGGACTTCGACACCAGCCCGCACCTGATCGTCATCGGCGACACCGAGAGCGGCAAGACCAACCTGCTCCGCCTCGTCGCGGACTCCATCGTCCGCACCCACACCAGCGCCCAGGCCAAGTTCGCCTTCGTCGACCTGCGGCGCGAGCTGTACGACGCGGTGCCCGACGACTACCGCCTCGACTACGCCGTCTCCCTCGACGCGGTCCGCGAAATGGTGCGCAACGCCTCCGCATCGATGCGGCCCCGCGTCCCGGGCCCTGACATCACCCCGGACCGGCTGCGCAAGCGCGACTGGTGGAACGGCCCGCAGGTCTTCCTCATCGCGGACGACTACGACCTCGTCGGCGGGGGCGGAATCGGCGCGCAGTCGCCGTTCGAGCCGCTGCTCGAACTCCTCAGCCAGGGCGCGGAGATCGGCTTCCACCTGATCATCGCGCGCTCCGCCGGCGGCATCAGCCGCGCCATGACCGACCCGCTGATGCGCCGCCTCGTCGAGGCGAACACCAACCGCATCCTGCTGTCCTGCCCGCCGTCGGAAGGCGTCCTCTTCGGCGACATCAAGCCCCGCACGTTCCCGCCCGGCCGCGCCCAGTGGATCTCCCGCCGCCGCAACGTCCAGGTACAGACAGCCCTGTTGGGGGAAGGCGAGGGACGGTAGCGCCGGGTGCCCGCTGTCGCCGCCGACGAGGACGAGGCGCGAGCCGGGCCCGCCTGCGAGGGCGGGCCCGGCTCGTTCGGCTCAGAGGCCCGTCCGTCTCCGGCACGACGCCCGACTACGACGCCCGGCTACGACGCCCGGCTACGGTGCGCGCCAGCCCCGCGCCCGGCCCCGCGGAATCAGCACCGCCAGCATCGCCACCACGGCCGCCACCGCGGCGACACCGCCCACCAGCGTCCACACCGGCCCGGACGCGACCTTCGCGGGCGCCGGGTCCGCCCGGTAGGCGGCGGTCTCCTCCCGCCCGCCGGCGGACGTGCCGCCACCGGCCGCGTCGCCGGCCCGCAACGCGCCCACGGCGCCCTCCGGGTCGACCGTCCCGTAGCCCGTCACCGGGTCGGGGACCGCGCCTGCGCTGCGCACCGCGGTGGCCCGCAGCCGTTCCCGTACCGCGTCCGACGACAGGTGCGGGTCGCGCGCGCGGACCAGCGCCGCGGTGCCCGCGACGAACGCCGCCGCCACCGAATCCCCGCTCCCGGTGAAGTGCCCGCCGCCGGGCCCCACGCTCAGCACCCGGTCACCGGGCGCCGTCAGATCCACCCGCGCCACCGCACCGCCGTCCGCCGCGCTCCGGCCGGTGCTGCCGCCCGTGCCGAGCGGGGCACCCGCCACGTCGACGGCGGCCACGCTCACCACCTTCGGATAGGCGGCGGGATAGGCCACCTTGCGGTTGCCCGAGTCGGTCGCGCCGGCGACCACGACGACGTTCTTCTCCTGCGCGTACGCGACGGCCGACTTCAGGGCGCCGCTGGAGCGGACGGCGCTCGTGCCCACCAGGACCACCCGCGCACCGCGGCCGATCGTCGAGCGGATGCCGGCGGCCACGGAGTCGGGGTCGGCGTCGCCGCCGTAGCCATCGGGCTTCGCCGTCGCCCCGATGACGCGGGCCCGCGGCGCGACGCCCTCGAAGCCGACGCCCGGGGCGCGGGCCGCCGCCACGACACCGGCCAGGAAGGTCCCGTGCCCGGAACAGTCCGTATGCGCGCCCGACACGCGTCCCGACAGGGCCGGCACGTCGCCGTCGAGCCCGCCGTCCACCACACCGACGGCCACGCCGCCGCCCTCGCTGAGCGGGTGCGCCCGCTCGATGCCGATGAGCTTCTGCGGCCACGGCGTCGCCTTGGCCGTACGGGAACTGTGCTTGACGCACTTCGTACCGTCGAGCGACGGGACGACCTGCGGCAGCACGGCGGAATCGGCGAGCGGGGCGGCACCGGCCGCCGTGGCCGGTCCCAGGCCGACGAGCAGTACGCAGCACACCGTCGTGGCCCGCAGGGGAAGCTTCCGCCGTCGGTCGGACACGAACGTGCCTCCTGGAGCATTCGTCGAACAGCCGCCGTCACAGGACAGCCGGCCTCGGTATGCCGGGATCATACGCAGAACACACCGGCGCGCGAACGGCCAGGTGGATCACGGCGGTCACGCCGTCCCGGCACCGTGGAGAGCCGCAGCGGGCGTGATCTACTCTGCGCAAGTGTGCGGCACTTAACGGACGTTGACGAGCCCGGCGGGTACCGAGCGGGCCGGTCAGCGGAGAGCGGGAGCCGGACCGTACGCCAGGCCGTCGTGCCGGCGGGCGGCTTCGGGCGGCGGATGTGGCCGCTCACCCGCAGCCGGCCCAAGCCGATGGTCGAGGTGCACGGGACGCCGGAACGCTGCCGCATCCGGACGAACCGTGGCTCGCCGCGTACGGCGACATCTGGACACACTTCCCGCCGACCGACATGGACGCCCACCACCGGCGGTACGCCCCGCTGGCCACCGTCGCCCTCGCCCGCCCCTGGCTGCCCCGGGGCAGCGTCGACTGCGACGAGCACGGCCGGGTGCCGGCCCGCACGACCTGGCAGACAGCGAGCGTGAAATCGCCGCACCGCAATGAGGGCCATCGGCCCCGCGGGAGACACCGCCACCAGGAATTCGGACGGCCAATGCGAAGGCCCGCTAAGGCGCATCCGGACGGGGGAAATGGCGGTGCGGAACGAGAACTCCGAAGAGTGCGCGACGGCCCCGGAAATCGCTTCGTAAAGGCGGCGGCAATAAGCAGCCGAATCAGCGAACTACCCGGTCCGGCCCCTCGGAAACGGTCAGGATTTCGCGCCCTGACCGTCCGGGACGGCCTCTTCCCAAATTCCGGAAAGCGGTCCAGGATTGTCCCTTCGCGACTCGCGTCAGAGCGTCGTTGCGCACGGCTCGGCACGGCCTGATAAGGAAAGGTGTCCCGGGGATGTCATGCGTGCGACCGGCGCGATGTCGCCGGGCGCGCGGGCGGCCGGTCCCTCCCGCGCGGCACCCGCCCGTACCCCGACCAAGGAGCGCAGCGTGGACTTCGGAGTTGTCCTACAGGCCGACCCGCCCGCATCGGCCGTCGTGAACCTGATGCGCCGTGCCGAGCACAACGGCTTCCGCTACGGCTGGACCTTTGACTCATCCGTGCTGTGGCAGGAGCCGTTCGTCCTCTACAGCCGCATTCTGGAGCACACCGAACGGCTGATCGTCGGGCCGATGGTGACCAACCCCTCCACCCGTACTCCGGAGGTCACCGCATCGACCTTCGCCACCCTCAACGACATGTACGGCAACCGCACCGTCTGCGGTATCGGCCGCGGCGACTCCGCGATGCGGGTGGCGGGACGGCCACCCAACACCCTTGCCAGGCTGGGCGAGGCGATCACCGCCATCCGGGACCTCGCCGAGGGCAGGGAGACCGACGTCGGCGGCCACATGCTGCGCATTCCCTGGGTCAAGGACGGCAGGCTGCCGGTCTGGATGGGCGCGTACGGCCCCAAGGCGCTGGCCATGACGGGCCGGCTGGCTGACGGTTTCATCCTCCAGCTCGCCGATCCGTTCCTGACGGAGTGGATGATCAAGGCGGTACGGGACGCGGCGGCCGAAGCCGGGCGCGACCCGGACGAGATCACCATCTGTGTCGCCGCGCCCGCCTACGTGGGCGATGACCTGGCGCACGCCCGTGAGCAGTGCCGCTGGTTCGGCGGGATGGTCGGCAACCACGTCGCCGATCTCGTCGGCCGCTACGGCGAGCACTCCGGAATGGTGCCGGACGAGCTGACCGCGTACATCAAGGACCGCAGCGGCTACGACTACGCGCACCACGGCAGGGCGGACAACCCCGACACCGCGTTCGTGCCGGACGCGATCGTCGACCGGTTCTGCCTGCTCGGTCCCGCCGAGGCCCACATCGACAAGCTGCGGCGGCTGCGGGAGCTGGGTGTCGACCAGTTCGCGCTGTACGCCATGCACGACGCGAAGGAAGCCACCATCGACAGCTACGGGGAGCGGATCATCCCGGCACTCGACGGCTGAGCAGGGCGCCGCCGGGAACGCCGCGGCGGTCACGATGCGAGGCACCGTGACCGCCGCGGAGCGGGGACGTACGCGTCCGGCCTCAGACGCCCGGAGGCACCCGGGACGGGCGCCCGCGGCCCCGGGTGAGGCGGTAGCCCGCGATGCCGCCGAGCGCGGCCAGCACGCCGCCGGCCGCGGTCCAGATCCAGCGGTCGGACCAGCGGCCCGACGACCAGCCGCCGTCCGGTTCACCGGCCGCCGCCTGCGGGCCGGGGGACGCGCTCGCCGTGGCGGAAGGCGAGCTGTCGTCGTCCGCCGCGGGCGAGCTGTCGTCGTCCGCGGCGTCGGCGGTGCCCGCCCCCGGGACCAGCGGTGCGGCCAGCGCGCCGTCCACGGCGTGCGCACCGCCCGCGTCGGAGACGGTGGCCTCCACCTCGGCGTGCACCGGCTGGCCCAGATCCTGCGGCGACAGGTCGGTGGACGTCAGGCGCAGGTAATACCGGCCGGGCAGCGGGTCGTTGGACCACGGCTCCGCCCAGGAGCGGACGGTGCGCAGGGTGCAGGCCAGCTCCACCGAGCCGGCGTCCGCCGCGGCCTTGCGGGCCTGCATGCCGTAGCGGCACGACTGGCGGCGGCGCAGCCCGTCGTACACGTCGAGCTGCCAGGTGGCGGCGGAGTGCCCGGCGGTCTCCGGCAGCTTCACCTTCGCCCGTACCGTCGCGTCCTGCCCCTGGTCGAGCGGGACGGCCCAGTACAGGTAGTCGCCGGTGGAACCGTCGGCGGTGGCCCGCTGCCCGGCCGCGAGCAGGGTGGCGGTACGGAACGAGGTGCCCGCCTCGGTCGGCGCGGGCGGGGAGTCCGGGTCGGACCCGGGGCTCGGCGTGGCGCTGCCGGACGCCGGGGGCGGGTCGTCGGCGAGGGCGGGCCCCGCCGTGGCGAGCAGGCCGCCGGCGGCCAGCAGGGCGGCCGTCACGGTGCGCAGGGTCCGCATCAGTTGGTCCTCCAGACGGAGATGCGCCAGCGGGAGATCCAGCCCCACACGAGACCGCCCACCAGACCGGCGAGTGCCAGGGTGATCAGCAGCCACCAGCCGCGGCCGAGGCCGAAGGAGGCCGGGTCGGCGGCGTCGTGGGGCGCGTCGACGACATCGACGGCCAGCTCGACGGGCAGTCCTGGATCCCGCTTCACCGACGCGGGGGCCGAGAAGGAGTTGCTGACCTGGAGGCAGATCATCTGGGCCGGCGGCTCACCGCCGCCGTCGGGCGTGTCCGCTTCCGGCAAGGGATAGCGCAGACCGGTGGAGACGACATCGGTCCGCCCGTCGCCCGCCTCCGAGCCGCGGACGATCTCCCGGCCGTGCGTGGACACCGCCCGCAGCAGCACGCCGTAGTCGTTGTCCACGGCGCGGTCGGCGCCGATGCTCACCGACGCCCGCAGCTCCTGGCCAGGACGGACGCCGACCCGGTACCAGCGGTGCTCGGCGAACTTCTCCCGGTCGTTGTACAGACCCGGCTTGAGTTCGGGCGCCGTGCTGCACTCCTGCGCGCCCCGCGTCGCCACCGGCGTGACGACGGGATCCGCCGCCCGGTCCACCAACTGGTGTACCCGGTCCCGCAGTTGGTCGGTGTGCTGCACCGAGGTGTAGGTGCCGCCGGTCGCCTCGGCGATGCAGCTGAGCTGCTTGCGGGTCTTGTCGTCCGGCAGCAGGCCGAGGGTGTCGACGGTCAGGTGGATGCCCTTGGCGGCGATGTCCCTGGCCACCTCGCAGGGGTCGAGCGGCTGGCAGGTGTCCTCGCCGTCGGTGATGAGGACGATCCGGCGGGTCGCGTCGCCGCCCTTGAGGTCGTCGGCCGCGGCGAGCAGGGACGGGCCGATCGGCGTCCAGCCGGTGGGTGTCAGCGTCGCGACCGCGGTCTTGGCCTCGGTGCGGTCGAGGGGGCCGACGGGGTAGAGGAGCTTGGTGTCCTTGCAGCCGACCTTGCGGTCCTGCCCCGGGTAGTTCGCGCCGAGGGTGCGGATGCCGAGCTGTACCTCGCCCGGCACTGCGTCGAGCACCTCGTTGAACGCGGTCTTCGCGGCGGCCATCCGGCTGCGCCCGTCGAGGTCGCGGGCCCGCATGGAGCCGCTGACGTCGAGGACCAGTTCCACCTTCGGGGCGGGTTTCGCGTCCGGCTCACCGGCCGCTGCGGGTGTGGGGAGCAGGCCGATGGCCAAGGTGGCGAGCAGGCCGCACACCCCGGCCGCCAGCCGCTTTCTTATGATCATCGACGGATCGTATGGAGGATCGGCCGCCAAGCCAAAACGGGACGTCAGATGCCGGACACCGGCCCGCAGTTCCCGGCAGCCGCCGCCCTACGGAACCCGGCCAAGCCACTCCGGCGAGCTGAACTTGCCGGCCGCCAGTTCCTGGGCGCGGGCCAGCTCCGACGGGCTCACCGCGCCGTCCGTGCCGCCGTAACGCGACCGGAACGACGCGATCATCCGGTCGATGACCTCGGCACGCGGCAGCCCGGTCTGCCGGCGCAGCGGATCCACCCGCTTCTTCGCGCTGGTGGTGCCCTTGTCCGACAGCTTCTCCCGGCCGATCCGCAGCACCTCGACCATCTTGTCCGCGTCGATGTCGTACGACATCGTCACGTGGTGCAGCACCGCGCCGGACGCCACCCGCTTCTGCGCGGCGCCGGCGATCTTCCCGGCGTCGGTCGCGATGTCGTTGAGCGGCTTGTACCAGGCGTTGATACCCATGTCGCCGAGTGCGGCCAGCACCCAGTCGTCCAGGTACGCGTAGCTCTCCGCGAACGACAGTCCCTGCACCAGGGCGTCAGGTACGCACAGTGAGTAGGTGATGGTGTTGCCCGGCTCGACGAACATCGCGCCGCCGCCGCTGATCCGCCGCACCACGCTCACGCCGTGCCGGGCGGCGCCCTCGGGGTCGACCTCGTTGCTCAGCGACTGGAAACTGCCGATGATCACGGCGGGGCGGTCCCACTCCCACACCCGCAGCGTCGGCTGCCGGCGGCCCGCCGCGACCTCCTGGGTGAGCACCTCGTCGAGCGCCATGTGCAGCGCCGGGGGCTGCGGGGCCTCGTGGACGATCTGCCAGTCGAAGTCGGTCCAGTCGGCCGCGTCCGCCACGGCCCGGCGTACCGCGATGCCCACCGCCTCGCTGCTGAACCCGAACAGCACCGCGCCGGCCGGCAGCGCCGCGTCGATCCGGGCCGCGAGCCCCCGCGCGTCGGTGTCCGAAGGGGCACCCTCCAGGGCGCCGTTGATGGCGTCCAGCGCCTCGTCGGGCTCCAGGAAGAAGTCCCCGGCGACCCGTACCCCGCACAACGCGCCGCCCGCCACGTCCAGATCGACGACGACGAGCTTGCCGCCCGGCACCTTGTACTCACCGTGGTGCTTGCCCTGCACGGCACATCCTCCTGTTGTCGCCCGTCGTCCCGCAGCCGGCCGGTGCCCCGCGGTCGTCACCAACGGTAATGCGGGACGGGACATTCCCGGCGTCCCCGCGCGGGCCCGGGTGCATCCGCGGCCAGGAGGCCGCCTGTCGCCCCTGGCCAGCGGTAACCCGAAGCTCCTACGATGCGGTCATCATGGGGGAGGGATGAACACGTGGCACAGCAAGTGGGACGCGTGGAGACCGGCGTGGCCTGGGTGATCAAGAACCTGGACGTGGTCATCGCCGTCGGACTCGGTCTGACCATCGGCATGATGGACGTCTTCGGCGACGTCATCAGTGACGACGTCTCGTCCGGCGCGACCTTGCTGGTACTCGGCACCCTGGCGGTCGGTTCGATGACCGAGCGCCTGCGGCGCAAGTCCGACATCCAGGAGGCGAACGGCGAGACCCGCCGGGCCCTGGAAGACCTCGCCATGGTCCGCTCGCTCTCCGGCGACCAGGTCGGCGAGGCGCTGGAGAAGGCCAGACAGCAGACGAACCGGTGGTACTTCAAGGGCGGCACGGGCACCTACCTGCGGGCCGTGACGCTGCCCCGCTGCGTGGAGACCGCCACCCGGCAGCGCGCCCAGCTCAGCGTCAAGATCGACATCATCAACCCCGGTGACGAACGGACCTGTTCGGCATACGCCCGCTTCCGCCAGACGTTCGCGCGCCAGCGCAACGTCGCCGCGGCCAACGCCTGGACGACGGACCGGACGCGCAAGGAGTCCTACGCCACCGTGCTGGCCGCCTGCTGGTTCCGGCAGCGCCTCGACACCCTGGAGATCAGCGTGCACCTCTCGTCGGGAGTGCCGACCCTCCGCTTCGACCTGTCCGAATCCTGCCTGATCATCACCCAGGACGACCCCAGCCGCGTCAACCTCCTGGTCGCTCGCGACCAGCCGCTCTACGACTACTACGTCACCGAGCTGCACCAGAGCAGGGAACAGGCCGTCAAGCTCGACCTGCGCGGCATCGCACCGCTCGGCGAGGAGCCGACCGTCGACGAGGTCCGCACGGTCTTCGACGACGTGGGCCTCTCGCTCCCGACGGTCTTCACCGACGCCGACGTCGGCGAGATCATCGAAAAGGCCCTGCACGCCGAGGACCCCTACCGGAGGTGAGACGCCTCGGGCGCGACCCATGGACTACGACACGCTCGACCACCTTCTCCGGCCCGGCGGTGAACAGGGCGCTCCGCGCGAGCGCGTCACCGGCGTACTGGAGGACATCGCCTCCGGCAAACGGGAGTTGCGCGCCGTGCGGCACCCGCTCGGCTTCCTCTGCCTGCCGCTCCACCGCGACGGCGCCCGCGGCGTCTGCGTCCACCTCTTCGAGAGCGGCGCAGCCGACACCGAACCCACCGCGGCGCCCATGCACGCCCACAGCTGGGAGCTGCGCAGCTACGTGCTCTACGGCCGGGTCGGCAACCTCCCGGTGCGGGTGACCGACGGCGGCGAAGACGCCACCCACCGGGTCTTCGAAGTCGTCAGCGCGCCGTCCGGCGTCGACGAACTGCGGCCCACGTCCCGCCTGGTGCGCTGCGAACCCGGCCCCGCCCACTCCAGCGTCAGCGGTGAGACCTACGCGCTGCCGGCCGGCGAATTCCACGCCACCGTCGTCGCCGAGGGCGAACCCACCGCGACCCTGGTGCTCGGCAGGTCACTGCCGGGCCACACCGATCTCTCCCTCGGGCCCGTGCACGGCCGCAGGCACCGCACGGTGCGCCGGCTGTGCGCGGCGGAACACACCGAACGGACCGTGCGCACCGCACTCAGGAGGATCCATGCCGAGCAGCGAGAGTGACCCGGGCGGCGCGCCGTACGCCCGCGAACAGCGCGTGGCCGTCGCTGCCGCCGAGGAGGCGGGCGCGATGCTGCGCACCCGCTTTTCCGGAGCGCAGGCGGTGGGCGTGAAGGACGCCGCGGGCGACGTCGTCACCGACCTCGACCTGGCCGCCGAGAAAATCGTCCTGGCCCGGCTCCAGACGCACTTCCCGCACGACCGGATCCTGTCGGAGGAAGCCGGGCTCTTCGACGCGGTCGGCCGGCGGACCTGGCTGGTTGACCCGCTCGACGGCAGCAACAACGTCGCGATCGGGCTGCCCTCGTACGCCGTCGGCATCGGCCTGTGCGTCGACGGCGAGCCCGTGGTCGGGGTGGTGCACGAGCCCGTCACCGGCAGCACCTGGCGTGCGGTGGCCGGGCAGGGGGCGTACGGCGCGGGCGGCGGGCTGCCGGGGCCCGCCGGGCGGGTGCCGCAGGCAGGGCCTGTGGTGGCCTGGACCCAGGGGCACGCCGTCGGCCGGGACGACACCGTCGCCGCGGGCCTGCGCCGCCAACTGGAGCGCCGCTCCCGGCGGGTGCTCCAGCTGTGGGCGCCGCTGCTGGGCTGGAGCATGCTGGCCCGCGGCACCATCGACGGCTTCGTCGGCTACTGCGCCGAGGGCATCGACTTCCCGCCGGGCGCGCTCCTGGCGTCCGAGTCGGGTGTCGCCTTCCGCACGCTGACGGGCGGCGACTTCCGCGTGGGCTTCGCAGGCCCCGACTCGGACCGCAGCTTTGTCGCGGCGCGTGCGGACACCCTGGCGTACCTGCTGGACGTGGTCGCGGCGGCGGAGGTGTCCTGAGCGGCGGGCGGGCCCCGGGTCAGGCCGTGACGGCCAGTGCCGCCGTGGCCGCCAGCGTCGCCGTCACGGCGAGGACGAAGCCGGTCCCCATGAAGCGCCGCAGCGGGATGGCGGTGCCGTGCCCCCGGCAGCGTTCGAACCAGAGCAGCGTCGCCAGCGACGCCCAAGGGGTCACGAGCGGGCCGACGTTGGTGCCGATGAGCAGGGACAGCAGCTGGTCGTGGTTGCCGACCGGGACCGCCGCCTCGCCCGCCATGTAGACCGGCAGGTTGTTGAGGACGTTGGAGAGCCCGGCGCCGACCCCAGCCGAGCGCAGCATGCCGAGCAGACCGCCGTCCGGGCCCACCGCGGCCGTCAACAGCTCGTGCAGGCCGTGCGTGTTGACCGTCTCCACGACCAGGAACATCCCCGGCACCAGCACCAGCAGCCGCCAGGGGACGAGCGAGAGCCGCAGGTCGGCCCGGCGCCGGAACGCGAAGGCCAGCACGACGACCAGCATCGTGGTCAGCGAGGCCGACCACAGGGGCACGTCGGCGACGAGGATCGCCACCAGGAACCCCGCACAGGCCACGGCGCAGATCCGGAACAGCACCGGGTCGGCGGGCTTCAGCGGGGGCGGCGGCACGTACACCGCGGCGCCGCGGCGTCCGCGCCGCCAGTAGAAGCCCCACAGGCAGGCCATGGTCACGACGATGGCGGCCAGTTGCGGCAGCCCCATCCTGGCGGCCATCTCGGTGGGGGTCAGGCCGACGCGGTCCGACGCCAGCAGGTTCGTCAGGTTCGACACCGGCAGCAGCAGGCTCGCGGTGTTCGCCAGCCACACCGTCGTCATCGCCAGCGGCACCGGCGCGATGCCGACCCGGGTGGCCAGCGCCAGCATCACCGGCGTCAGCAGGACCGCCGTGGTGTCGAGGTTCAGCGCGATGGTGGTGACCGAGGCGAACAGGACACAGAGCCCGAACAGGAGCAGGTAGTTCCCCTTGGCGGCGCGGGACACCCAGGACGCCACCGCGTCGAACACCTGGGCCTTGCCGGTCAGTTCCGCCATGACGATGACGGTGGCCAGGAACACCAGCAGCGGCCCGATGCGCGTCATCGCGTCCCCGGCGGGGCCGGTCGGCAGCAGGCCCGTGGCGACGAAGACCAGGCCGCACGCGAGCAGTCCGGCGGCCAGCCAGTCCAGGGGATGCAGACGCTTGAGGAATCGCACGGCAGACAGGGTCGCACACCGGCCACAGGCGGCACGGCGGGAGGCAGGCGCCCGCCCCGCACCGTCCGTGCCACCGCCGCCGCACCGCCGCGACGTGCTGATGATCCGTAAAGGGCCTGCCCAGCCGCGGCCGCAACTCCTACGATGGGGGCATGGCGACTGACGGGGAACTGATGGACCACGCACGTGACTTGGACTTCTTCATCAGCTACTCGCCTGCGGACGAACAATGGGCCTCCTGGATCGCCTGGACCCTGGAGGAAGCCGGATACCGCACGGTGATCCAGGCGTGGGACTTTGTCGCGGGCACCAACTTCATCGACTTCATGGACCGCGGCGTCAGCGAGTCCGTCGCCGTCATCGCCGTACTCTCAGGACACTACGGACGCTCCACCTACGGCCGCATGGAATGGCAGGCCGCACTGCGCGCCGAGCCCGAGGAGCCGGAGCGCAAGCTGCTCACCGTCCGCGTCGAGGACATCCCGATCGAGGGCCTGCTCGCCACCATCACCTACGTCGACCTCGTCGGCGTCGCCGACCCGGAGACGGCCCGCGGCATGCTGCTCACCCGCGTCGGACAGGCCGTCGAAGGCCACGCACGGCCGGGACAGCGCCCCGGCTACCCCGGCAGCCTCACCACCGGACGCCCCAGGATCCCGGCGCCCAACGGGCACTCCGACGCACGCCAGCGCCCGCTCGGCCGCACCGGCTGGTCGGGGCGCCGCCGCCCGGCCAGGGCGCCCCAGTACCCGCAGGCGCCGGGCGCCGCCGGCCCGCCCGATGCCCTGACCGTGCTCCACCTCGCGGGCCCCGACTTCGGCCGCGGCCGGGAACCCGACGCCCTGCGCCGGGAGATCCGCAGCGACCTCGTCGAGCTGAAGGACGCCGGAGCCCCGTCCCCCGACCTCCTCGTCGTCACCGGCGACCTGACGGCGTCCGGCAGCCCCCGCGAGTGCGACCAGGCCCTCAGCTTCCTCACCGGCCTGCGCTCCCAGCTCGACCTGCCGCCCCAGCGCGTCATCGTCGTGCCAGGCAACCAGGACGTCAGCCAGGCCGCCTGCCTCGGCTACTTCCACACCTGCGAGGCGGACGAGATCCCGCCGCAGCCCCCGTACTGGCCCAAGTGGCGCCACTACACCCGGCTCTTCCGCGGCCTCTACGAAGGTCTCGACACGGTCTTCGACAGCGACCAGCCCTGGACGCTGTTCCCGGTGCCCGAACTCCACACCGTCATCGCCGGGTTCAACTCCTCCATCGCCTACAGCCACCGCCCCGACGACCAGTACGGTTACCTCGGACGCGACCAGGCCACCTGGTTCGCCGAGGCGCTGCGCGGCTACGAGGACGAGGGCTGGCTGCGCATCGGCGCGCTCCGGCACCCGCTCACCGGCCGCAGGCGCCCCGGCGACGCACCCGGCGGCCCAGGACCGCTGCGCGACGTCGACACCTTCACCCGCCTCACCGCACCCCGGCTGCACTTCCTGCTGCACGGCCCCAGCGGCGGCCCCCGCACCAGCACCGCCGAGCCCGCGCACGACCTGCTGCCGCTCACCGGGGGCGAGTTGCCGCTGTTCGGCTCCGCGGCCCCGGCCCGGTTCGAGCTGCTGCGGGTCACCGCCGACAAGGTCACCCGCTGGACCGGCGAAGAACCCACCGCACCCGCCGAGTTCCCCGTCTCCTGGCGCAGCGCCCACCGCATCTTCACGCCGCCGGGCGAGCCCACCACACCGCCGCCCGCCGCCGCGCCCGCCGACAACCGCTCGGTCGAGGAGCCCGCCGACTCGCTCGCCGAACGCGTCAAGGAGGTCTGCCGGGCCCGGCAGGAAGGCGTACGCCTGCGGGACGTACCGCGCGGCGCCCCCGACGACCTGACCCAGATCATGGTCACCTGGAACGACGAAGGAGTCGTAAGGCAGCAGCGGATCGCCGTCCACCCCGGCACCCCCACCGACGACGAACTCGACCGTTTCCTCGCCCAGGCGCACGCCACCGACACCGGATCCGAGGCCGAACTGATCCACGCCGGGCCGCCCCCGGAGCCCGCGCTCCGCGAACGGGCGGGCCGCCGCGGCATCCGGGTGCGCAGCTTCCTCGAATTCCAGGGCCTGCTCGACCTGCGGGCCTACGTCACGGCCCAGACCGCCAGGCTCGGCAACGACGACAGGTACGCGCCCGACCTCTACCTCCCGCAGCGCTACCGCGACGCCGAACGCCCCGACGGCGAGGAGCGCGAGGGTCTCGTCGAGGCCATGCTGCAACTCCTGGAGACCGACCACGGCCGCTTCATGCTGCTGCTCGGCGACTTCGGCCACGGCAAGACCTTCGCCCTGCGCGAGCTGGCCCGCCGCATCCCCGAACGGCTCCCGCACCTCACGCCCCTGCTCATCCCGCTCAACACCCTCGACCGCGCGCACAGCCTCGAAGGTCTGGTCGCCGCCCACCTCGCCGGGCACGACGTCGACACCATCGACCTGCGCGCGCTGCGCTACATGCTCGGACAGGGCCGCGTCGTGCTGCTCTTCGACGGCTTCGACGAACTCGTCAACCGCGTCAGCTACGACCGGGCCGCCGACCACCTCCAGGTGCTCCTGAACGCCGCCGTCGACAACGCCAAGATCGTGGTGAGCAGCCGCACCCAGCACTTCAAGTCACGCGACCAGATCCTCACCGCGCTCGGCGAACGCGTCGGACTGCTCCCGCAGCGCCGCATCCTCTCCCTCGAAGGGTTCGTCCCGGCCCAGATCCGCGCCTACCTCGTCAACCGCTACGCCGACGAGGAGGCCGCCGACCGCCGCTTCCAGCTCCTCCAGAACATCCCCGACCTGCTCGCCCTGTGCGCCAACCCCCGGCTGCTCAGCTTCGTCGCCGACCTCGACCAGGACCAGCTGCGCGCGGTCGCCGGAGCCGGCCGTGCGCTGAGCCCCGCCCGGCTCTACGAGGACGTGTTCACCTCCTGGCTCGCCCACGAGGAACGCCGCGGCCAGGGCGGCCCCGGCGCCGCCCCCGGCCTGGGCATCGACCACCTCTGGACCGCGGTCACCGCACTCGCCGGGCGCCTGTGGGAGAGCGGGCGCAGCGGCCTGCGCCTCGACGAGCTGACCGACACCGTCTCCGCCGCGCTCAGCGAACTGTCGGCCGGCACGCTGTCCACCCAGGAACGCGCCCAGGCCGTCGGTGCCGGCAGCCTCCTGGTCCGCACCGACGACGGGCTCTTCCAGTTCATCCACGGCTCCGTCGTCGAATGGCTCGTCGCCCGCGAGGCCGCGGCACAACTGTCCGGCGGCGACGACACCTTGCTCTCCGCCCGCCCCTTCAGCCCGCTCGCCGTCGAGTTCTTCTGCGACCTCGCCGACCACGACCTGTGCACCGCATGGGTCCGTACCGTCCTCAACGCCCCGGGCCCCGGCACCAGTGACGCGGCCCGCGCCAACGCCGTCCGGATCATCGACCGGCTGCGGGTGCCGGCCAACGCCGACCTGCGCGCCGCCCGGCTGTCCGGCGAGGACCTCTCCGGGCGCGACTTCTCCGGCGTCGACCTCACCGGCGCCGACCTCACCGACACCCGGCTGATCGGCGCCAACCTCTCCGGCGCCGTGCTCAAGGACGCCCGGCTGAACGGCGCCCGCCTCGACCACGCCGACCTGAGCGGCGCCGACTTCACCGGCGCCGACCTGCGCGGCGCCCGCCTCACCCGCGCCGACCTGCGCGGCGCCCGCCTCACCGGCAGCCGCTGGAACCGCGCCGCGCTCATCGACCCGGTACTCGATGCCCAGGTCCGCGCGGCCCCCGAACTGAGCACCGCGGCCCTCGCACCCGGCATGCCGGTGGAGGCCGGTTTCCGCCCGGCGGCCGTCGGCGTCCCGTACGGCTTCGACATGCGCACCAGCCGGCTGCCCGAGCCCCTCTCGTACAGCCCCGCAGGCGAACTCCTCGCGGTGGGCAGCGAGGACGGCGGGGTCCTGGTCTGCGCCGCGGACACCGGCCGCGCGCTGCGCACCCTTCATGGGCACGAAGGGCGGGTCTACGCCGTCAAGTTCCGCTCCCGGGTGCTCGCCACCGGCGGCGCCGACGGCACCGTACGCCTGTGGGATCCGGTGTCGGGCAGCTGCCTGCACCGCATCGACGTCCACCCCGGCGGCGTCTGGCCGGTCTCGCTCGACGAGGACGGCACCGTCGTCGCCACCGGCGACGCCGACGGCATGGTGACGCTCTGGGACACCGCGAGCGGCAGACCGCTGCATCACCTGCCTGGTCACACCGCGCCCGTCTACACCGCGGTGTTCAGCCCGGACGGCCGCACCCTGGTCACCGGTGACGCGGCGGCGGGACTGCGCATCTGGGACACCCGCACCGGAACCTGCACCGGCCGCCTGCCCGGCCACGAAGGGGCCGTCTACCGCGCCCGGTTCAGCCCCGACGGCACGTTGCTGGCCACCGGGGACCAGGGCGCCGAAGGGCACGGCACGGTCCGCGTCTGGCGGCTCTCGGACGCGCGCCTGCTGCACGAGTTCACAGGACACACCGGACGCGTCTACACCCTCGACTTCCACCCCGACGGCAATCTGCTGGTCAGCGGCGACACCGACGGCCAGGTCCGGCTGTGGGATCCGGTGGTCGGCGCACCGGCGGGCACCCTGGAGTGCTGCACCGGCGCGGTCTACCAGGTGATGTTCGGCAACGAAGGCAGGCTGCTCGCCGCCTGCGACAGCGACGGCACGGTCCGGCTGTGGCGGGTCTCATCGGGCGACGGTCACCGCAACGTCACCCTGCTGCGTCAGCAGCCCGTCGAGCACCGCGGCTCCGCCTGGGCCTGCCGTTTCCGCCCGCAGGACAGCCAGCTCGTCACCGTCGGCAACGACGGCGGCGCCCAGATCTGGGACGCCGACACGGGCCAGGGCAAGCGGATCCTGCGCGGCCACGGCCGCCGGGTGAACACCATCGCCTTCAACTCCGACGGCAGCCGCCTCGCCAGCTGCGGCAACGACGGCATCGTCCGGCTCTGGGACGCGCGCACCGGCCGCCGGGCCGCCGAACTCTCCGGCCGCGGCGACCGGTTGATCTCCGCCGCCTTCAGCCCGGCGGGACCGGTCCTGGGCACGGCGAGCAACGACGGCGACGTCTACCTGTGGAACGCCGCGAACGGCGAGTACCTCCGCGAGATCGATGTGGAGACCGACCACACCTGGGCCGAGGCGTTCAGTGCGGACGGCGAACTGCTCGCCACCGCCAACGACGACGACTCGGTCCGCCTGTGGTGGCGCAGCACCGGTGCCCATGTCGCCACCCTCAACGAGCACCACGGCCGGGTGCGCTCCATCGCCTTCCGCGGCGACGGCGAACTCCTCGCCACCGGCTGCGACGACGGCCGCGTCCGCGTCTGGAACGTCGCGGGCAGCCGCCTGGTGACCGAACTCGAAGGCCACACCGACCGGGTGTACGCGGTCACCTTCGGCGCCGACGGCGAGTGGGTCGGCAGCGCCTCCTGGGACGGCACGGCCGTCATCTGGCAGGACGGCGCGCTCCGCCACGTCCTGCGCGGCCACCACGGCAGGCTGTGGGCGGCCGTCGCCCACCCGGACCGCCCGCTCCTTGCGACCGCGGGCGACGACCGCACCGTCTGCCTCTGGGACACCGTCACCGGCACCCGCATCGCCCGCCTCACCGGCCACACCGGACGCATCTTCTCGCTCTCCTTCCACCCCGACGGCTCGCGCCTGGCCAGCTGCGGCGAGGACGGCACGATCCGCCTCTGGGACGTCCCCGCACCGGACGGCACGGGCAGCGCGCCCGAACCGTCCCTGCGCGCCACGCTGATCGGTGTGCCGGACGGCTGGGCGGCGCTCACCCCCGAGGGCGGCTACAAGTACGAGGGCGATGTGGCGGGCGAGTTCTGGCACGTCGTCGGCATGGCCCGCTTCACCCCGGGAGAACTGGACGACTATCTCCCCGGCGTCCACCGGCTGTCCCTGGACGCGGAGTTGTAGGGGCGGGCGGCGGATTCACCGGGGGCGGGCCCGTCCCGCATTCCGGGCACCCTTGCCGCCCGGGTGCGGCATGCGATCTGCTGGGTTCCTGGAGAGCCTGTGTCTGAACCCCGGCCGGGATGCAGACACAGGCTCTGATCGGTCCCGTCCGCACCGCCGCAGCGCACAAGGAGCCCGCCCGTGTTCACCACCCGCCCGACCCTGCACGGCACCTTCGGGATGGCGTCCACCACGCACTGGCTGGCGTCCCAGTCCGCGATGGCGGTACTGGAGGACGGCGGCAACGCCTACGACGCGGCCGTCGCCGCCGGCTTCGTGCTGCATGTCGTCGAGCCGCACCTGAACGGCCCGGCGGGCGAGGTCCCGATCATCCTGGCGCCCGCGGGCGGCCCCGTGCGCGTGCTGTGCGGGCAGGGTCCTGCGCCGGCCGGGGCGAGCGTGGCGCACTACACCGGACTCGGCCTCGACCTGGTGCCGGGCACAGGACCGCTGGCCGCCGCCGTGCCCGGCGCCTTCGACGCCTGGATGCTGCTGCTGCGCGACCACGGCACCAAGACCCTCGCGGAGGTGCTGCGGTACGCGATCGGCTACGCGGAACACGGGCATCCGGCCGTCGAGCGGATCGGCGAGACCATCGAGACGGTCAGGGAGCTCTTCACGACGGAGTGGACCTCGTCCGCCGAGGTGTACCTGCCGGGCGGCAGGTCCGTCGCCCCGGGCGGCCTGCTGCGCAACCGTCAGCTGGCCGCCACCTGGCGCCGCCTCACCGCCGAGGCGCAGGCCGCTTCGGCCTCCCGCGACGGACAGATCGACGCGGCCCGCAGGATCTGGCGCGAGGGCTTCATCGGCACCGCACTCGCCGAGGCAGCGGCCCGCCCCGCCATGGACACCTCGGGCGAACGGCACGCCGGCACCCTCACCGGCGACGACCTCGCCGGCTACGCGGCGTCCTACGAGGACCCCGTCACGTACGACCGGCACGGCTGGACCGTCGCCAAGGCCGGCGGCTGGTCCCAGGGCCCGGTCTTCCTCCAGCAACTCGCCCTGCTCTCCGATGAGTTGCCCGCCTACGGCAGCCCCGAGTACGTGCACACCCTCATCGAGGGCTGCAAACTCGCGATGGCCGACCGCGAGGCGTGGTACGGCGACGCGGCCGACGTCCCGCTCGGCACCCTGCTCGGCGACGCGTACAACGCCGAGCGCAGGAAGCTGATCGGCGAGAGCGCCTCGTACGCGCTGCGGCCCGGCAGCCCGGACGGCCGCACCCCGCGGCTGAGCCGGCATGCGCTGGCCGTCGCCGAGGGGCGGGCGGGGGCGGCGGGCGGCGGGCGGGCCGCGGGCATCGGCGAGCCGACCGTCGCGCCCAGCGCCGCCGACGCGGACGACCTGCCGGCGCAGAGCGTCGCACCCGAGGTCGACCGCAGCGGCGCCACCCGCGGGGACACCTGCCACATCGACATCGTCGACCGCTGGGGCAACCTCGTCTCCGCCACCCCGTCCGGCGGCTGGCTCCAGTCCAACCCCGTCGTGCCCGGCCTGGGCTTCCCGCTCGGCAGCCGGCTCCAGATGGCCTGGCTGGAGGAGGGGCTGCCCAACTCGCTGACCCCGGGCCGTCGGCCGCGCACCACCCTGACGCCGTCGCTGGCGCTGCGCGACGGCGTCCCGGTGATGGCTTTCGGCACCCCGGGCGGCGACCAGCAGGACCAGTGGCAGCTGCACTTCTTCCTCGCCGTCACTCTGCGCCCCGAGGTACGCGGCGGCCTCGATCTCCAGGGCGCGATCGACGCCCCGAACTGGCACAACGACGCGTTCCCCGGCTCCTTCTTCCCCCGGGCGATGCAGCCGGGCGCCGTGACCGTCGAATCACGGATCGGCACCGGCACCGTCGAGGAGCTGCGCCGCCGCGGGCACCGCGTCACCGTCGGCGGCCCCTGGTCGGAGGGGCGGCTGTGCGCGGTGGCCCGCGACCCGGAGACCGGAGTGCTGTCGTCGGCCGCGAACCCGCGCGGCATGCAGGGCTACGCGGTAGGCCGCTGACCTGCGGCGATACCGGGCGCACAGGTGTGGCGGGCCGCCCCGCCGCACCTGCGATTGGCCCCCGGGGCATCCGGAATTCACCTCTGGTCCAGGCGCCGTGTCAGTGGGGCGTGGTTCGATGGATGCATGATCGAAGCACTCAGTACTCATCAGGGAGACCTCACGCACAGCACCGAAGCCGCGCCGGACGCCGTGAGCGCGGCCGACGCCGCGGCGGCCCCGGCCCCCGACCTGTCGGCGCTCGACCTCGCCGCCGTCGAGGAGGCCGTCCGCCGGGCGGCGGCCGAGGAGATCCTGCCGCGGTTCCGGCAGCTCGCGGCGGACGAGATCGTCGAGAAGAACGGCCCGCACGACCTCGTCACGGTCGCCGACCGCCGCGCCGAGGAGCACCTCACCGCCGCGCTCACCGCCCTGCTGCCCGGTTCCGTGGTGGTCGGCGAGGAAGCCGTGCACGCCGACCCCGCCATACTCGAAGCCCTGCGCGGCGACGCCCCGGTCTGGATCGTCGACCCGGTCGACGGCACCCGCCAGTTCGTCCACGGCGACCCCGGCTTCGCGACGCTGGTCACCCTCGCCCACCGCGGCGAGCTGCTGGCCTCCTGGACGTACGCGCCCGCGCTCGACCTGATGGCCGTCGCCCGCCGTGGCGCGGGCGCCACGCTCAACGGCGAACCGCTGATGCCCGGCCCCGCCGCGTCCACCGCGGGCATCGACGTCGCCATCTCGCACTACGACTTCACCACCGACGAGCAGAAGCGGGTGCTCGCAGCCCTGGACACCGGCGGCATCGCCCCGCGCCCCTGCGGCTCGGCGGGCCTGGAGTACCTGCACATAGCCAGGGGCGAGATCGACGCGGTCGCCTTCAGCTGGGAGAACGCCTGGGACCACGCGGCCGGGCTGCTCCTCGTGCAGGAGACCGGCGGCGCGAGCGGCACCGTCGCGGGCGAGCCGTTCCGTATCGCGGGCGGCAATGCGCTGCCCTTCACCGCGGCGCGGGATGCCGACACCGCGCGGCGTATCCTCGGACTACTGGCAGCCGCCAACTGATCCTCAACGACGAGGACCGGACACGAGGGGAGTGGCGCAGGTGCCGAGGATGCTCGATGCCGTGGTGATCGGGGCGGGGCCCAACGGCCTGACGGCGGCCGTCGAACTGGCCCGCCGCGGAATGTCCGTCGAGGTCTTCGAGGCCCGCGACACCATCGGTGGCGGCGCCCGCACCGAAGAGCTGACCCTCCCCGGCTTCCGGCACGACCCCTGCTCGGCCGTGCACCCCTTCGGCATCGGCTCACCCGCCTTCGCCACCATGCCGCTCGCACGGCACGGCCTGGAGTGGCTGCACCCCGAGATCCCGATGGCGCACCCCTTCCCGGACGGCACGGCCGCCGTGCTCGCCCATTCCGTCGGCGAGACCGCGATGTCCTTCGGCCCGCGCGACGCGGGGACGTACCGCAGGCTCGTCGCGCCGTTCCTCGGCAAGTGGGACAGCATGGCCCACGACTTCCTGCGCACCCAGTGGCTCGGCCTGCCGCAGGACCCGGTGACGTACGCCCGCTTCGGGCTCACCGCGATGCAGCCGGTCACCTTCCTCAACCGCCGTTTCCACGACGAGAAGGCCCGCGGCCTGCTGGCCGGGATCGCGGCGCACGCCATCGCCCCGCTCGGCGGCTTCGGCACCTCCGGGCTCGCCCTGATGTTCGCGCTGGCCGCGCACGCACGGGGCTGGCCGGTGCCCCGCGGCGGCTCGCAGGCCATCTGCGACGCGCTGGCGGGCCTGCTGCGCGCCCACGGCGGCGCCCTGCACACCGACTTCGAGGTCAAGCGGCTCGACGACCTGCCGCCCGCCCGCGCCTACGTCTTCGACACCTCGCCGACCGCGCTCGCCCGGATCGCGGGCCTCGGCAACGCCTACCGCAACGTCAAGTACGGCCCCAGCGTCTTCAAGATCGACTACGCGATGTCGGCCCCGGTGCCGTGGACGGCCCCCGAGGCGCGACAGGCCGGCACCGTCCACATCGGCCCCACCAGCGGCGAGATCTCCGCCGCGCTGAACGCCGCCGCGCACGGCCAGGACCCCTCCGTACCCTTCCTGATCACCTCCCAGCCCAGCCTGATCGACCCCACCCGCGCCCCCGAAGGCCGGCACACGTTCTGGGTGTACGGCCATGCCCCCAACGGCTGGGAGGGCGACGCGACGGAGGTCATCGAGCGGCAGATCGAACGCTTCGCCCCCGGCTTCCGCGATCTCGTCCTGGCCCGCGCCATCGCAGGACCGCCCCGGATCGCCGCCCGCAACGCCAACTACGTGGGCGGCGACACCGCCACCGGCTCCGCGGCCGGCCTGCGCCTGCTCATCCGCCCCAAGCTCACCCGCGTCCCCTACACCACCGCCCACCCCGCCGTCTTCCTCTGTTCCCAGGCCACCCCGCCGGGCCCCGGAGTGCACGGCATGTCGGGCCACTACGCCGCGAAGCAGGTCTGGCGCAGGCTGCGGGCCACCGCACGCTGACGGTCCCCGGCCGGGATGCGGACACAGGCTCTAAGCTCCGGCCCATGAGCCCCGCACACCCCGCACCTACTCCGTCCGGCCCGGCCCTGACGTTCGTCCGCGGCGACATCACCGAGCAGGACGTGGACGCCGTCGTCAACGCCGCCAACTCCTCGCTGCTCGGTGGCGGCGGCGTGGACGGCGCCATCCACCGCCGCGGCGGCCCGGAAATCCTGGCCGCCTGCCGCGAGTTGCGCGCCTCGCACTACGGCCGCGGCCTGCCCACCGGCCAGGCCGTCGCGACCACGGCGGGCCGCTTGCCGGCCCGCTGGGTGATCCACACCGTCGGCCCGGTCTTCGCCTCGGGCGACGCGGCTCTCCTCGCCTCCTGCTACCGCGAGTCGCTGCGCCTCGCCGACGGACTCGGGGCCAGGACGGTCGCCTTCCCCGCCATCTCCACCGGCGCCTACGGCTGGCCCGTCGACGACGCCGCACGGATCGCCGTCGAGACGGTGCGCCAGACCGAAACGGCGGTGGAGGAGGCCAGGTTCGTCCTCTTCGACGCGCGCACGTACGCGGCGTTCACGGCGCAGGCCGGGTAGCGAACGCGGTCGCCGCCGTCCCGCCACCGCGCGGCCTTCCGTACCGCCTCCCGCCGGATGGCCGGAAGTCGACGGAGTGATCCGCCAACGGGCCTATGAGGAGGCCGGGTTGAGGTGTGATACTCGGCCCGCCGGTGGGGCGGCGGGCAGCGCGAGCGGAGTCGAGGAGCGGGCATGACCAGGCAGCAGGACGAGGAAACCCTTCTCGACGCGGTGACCGCCCGGCTGGCCGCGCGCAAGGTACCGACGGATCTGCGGGCACCGGGCGCGGCGAACGTCACCTGGCGGTCGCTGCTCGACTGCCACGTCACCCGGTGCATCGAGACCCGCAGGGAAGCGGAAAGGGAACAGCACGGGCACGTCGACCTCTCCAAGTACGCCACCTACCAGGACCTGTCGGCCCACCCGGTCCCCGAGCCGTCCGCCCCGGAGGCCCAGCAGGAGTGGACGCTGGTGCGCGAGGACTCGGTACGTGCGCACCACTGCGCCTGCGGTAACGGCCGCGTGCCCTGCGACCGGTGCACGGGGCACGGAGAGCTGGTCTGCGAGCCGCTGCGTGCCTGCACGGGCTGCGCCGGCGCCGGCTCCTGCGCCACGTGCGGCGGCAGCGGACAGCGCGGCCACCACAGCGCCGCCGCCCCCGCGCACGACGAGCGGGAAACCTGCGTCAAGTGCGGGGCGCCCGAAGCTGCTTGCCCCGCCTGCCGTGGCGCGGGACGCGTCCGGTGCACCGACTGCGACGGGAGCGGAAAGGTCGCCTGCCCGGGGTGCGAGGGCGAGGGCAGCGTCGGCCACAAGGCGTGCGGCGGTGCCGGCCGGACCACCACCTGGACCGAGGGCACCATCAAGCACCGCAGCGTGGAGAGCAAGGTGCCGACGCCGACCACGCCGCCGCCCGTCCTCGTCCGGCTGATCGCGTCGGGAGCCGGCCAGTGGCGCACCGCGGACTGCGGCTACGGCGACCGGCTGCCCGCCGACCTGTCCGACACCCATCGCGATGCCGTCGAACGCGGGCTCGTCAAGCGGCCGGGCGAACTGGCCAGGCGGGCCAGGCTCCGCCACCTGCCGATAGCGCGGGTGGCCGTCCCAGGAGAGCCGGGGCTGGTCTTCTACGCCTTCCCCGAGAGCGTGGGATGCCGGGTCCTGCCGCTGCCTTCGGCCCGCCGCGTCGCGCTGCTGACCGCCGCGGCCATCGGTCTCGCGGCGGCGGTCGAGGCGGTCTTCCTGCTGCTGGGCTGAGCGCCGGTTCCTGCACCCGGGCCGGTCCCGCGCCCGCCGGTACGAGAGGGTGGACGCAGTACCCGCCCGCATCAGGAGTACGCCATGCCACACATCCTCGTTTCCTACGACGCGCCCCTGCACGACGTCATCGACCGCCGAGGCTTCGCCCGCGAGCTGCACGCGCTGGCCGCGAAGACGGTCGACGGCATCACCGTCGAGAGCTGCAAGACCCGCTTCTGCCGCGTCGATGAGACCGTCATCGCGGACGACGAGCCGGGAGCGGCCCTGATCCACCTGGAGTTCGCGGTACTCCCCGGCCGCTCGACGCAGGTCAAGACCGAGCTGAGCCGGGCGGTCCTGGCACTGCTGCGGCAGCACACCGCCGCCGCACCCGACACGCTGGTGGTGCACGCGTCCGTCGACGTGACCGATCTCGACGCGTCCTACACCAAGCACGTGGCGCGGGGCGGCGGCGCCGGACGCCCGTGAGGTGACGGACCATCAGCCCGCCCGCACCGACCAGAGGAGCCCGCGATGACCGACCGGTACCCGCCGATCGAGCCGTACGACCAGGGGATGCTGGACGTGGGCGACGGCAACCTCGTGCACTGGGAGGTGTGCGGCAACCCCCGGGGCAAGCCCGCGGTGGTCGTGCACGGCGGCCCGGGGTCGGGATGCGGCACCTGGGCGCGGCGCCACTTCGACCCCGAGCGCTACCGCATCGTCCTGTTCGACCAGCGCGGATGCGGCCGGAGCACCCCGCACGCCGCCGACCCCGCGACCGACCTGCGGCACAACACCACCGCCCACCTGCTCGCCGACATGGAGCAGTTGCGGGAACATCTCGGCATCGACCGCTGGCTGCTGTTCGGCGGATCCTGGGGCTCGACGCTGATCCTGGCGTACGCCGAGCGCCATCCGCAGCGGGTCTCGGAGATCGTCATCCCGAGCGTCACCACGACCAGGCGCCGCGAGATCGACTGGCTCTACCGGGGCGTCGGCAGGTTCTTCCCCGAGCAGTGGGCACGCTTCCGGGACGGTGCCCGCGCGGCGGAGGGGGACGGGAGTCTCATCGGGGCGTACGCGGAGCTGACCGGGCACCCGGACCCCGCGGTGCGGGAGCGGGCCACCGCGGACTGGTGCGCCTGGGAGGACACCGTGCTGTCCATGGAGCCGAACGGCGCGCCCGATCCGTACGCGGGACGGCCGTCCGCCGCCCGGCTCGCCCTCGTCCGCATCTGCGCGCACTACTTCGCGCACGGTGCCTGGCTGGAGGAGGGCGCCCTGCTGCGCGACGCGGGCCGGCTGGCCGGGATCCCGGGGGTCCTCATCCACGGCAGGCTGGACCTCAGCTCCCCGCTGGAGACCGCCTGGGAACTGTCCCGCGCCTGGCCGGACGCCCGGCTCATCGTCATCGACGACGCCGGGCACAAGGGCAGCGAGGCGATGCGGGAGGCGGAGATCGAGGCGCTGGACCGGTTCGCGGCGGCCGACGGACGGAGCTGAGCCCGTCCCGTGGGGGACCTGCGCGGGAGGGGAATCGCGCGGGCCCCGGCAGGCGCACATTGATGTCGGATTTCCGCCAGCGGGGGAGCGGTGGCTGCGGAATCCTGGAGGCATGCACACCGACACCGAGCGCTGTCTGCGCGCCGTGCAGTCCAAGGATGCCCGCTTCGACGGCTGGTTCTACACCGCCGTCGTCACCACTCGCATCTACTGCCGCCCCAGCTGCCCCGTGGTGCCGCCCAAGCCGCAGAACATGCGGTTCTACCCCAGCGCCGCCGCCGCTCAGCAGGCCGGATTCCGCGCCTGCAAGCGCTGCCGGCCCGACGCCAGCCCCGGATCGCCGCAGTGGGACGCGCGGGCCGACCTCACCGCCCGCGCGATGCGGCTGATCGCCGACGGCGTCGTGGACCGCGACGGCGTCCCCGGACTCGCCGGGGCGCTCGGGTACAGCACCCGGCAGGTCGAACGCCAGCTGCTGGCCGAACTGGGTGCCGGGCCGCTCGCCCTGGCCCGCGCCCAACGCGCCCAGACCGCACGGCTGTTGATCGAGACGACCGCCCTGCCGATGGCCGAGGTCGCCTTCGCTGCCGGGTTCGCCAGCATCCGCACGTTCAACGAAACGGTGCGGGAGGTCTTCGCGCTGGCACCGGGCGAGCTGCGGCAGCGGGCCCGCCCAGGCCCGCGCGCCGCCCTGCCCGGCACCCTCACCCTGCGCCTCCCGTTCCGCCGCCCGCTGTGCCCCGACAACCTCTTCGGGCACCTCGCCGCCACCGCGGTCCCCGGCGTCGAGGAGTGGCGCGACGGCGCCTACCGCCGCACCCTGCGCCTCCCCTACGGACACGCCATCGTCGCGCTGTCACCCCGCCCCGAGCACATCGAGTGCCGGGTCGCGCTGACGGACCTGCGGGACCTCGCGGGCGCCATCGCGCGGTGCCGCCGGATGCTCGACCTCGACGCCGACCCGGAGGCGGTGGACGCCCAGCTCCGCACCGACCCGCTGCTGGCCCCGCTGGTCGGCAAGGCGCCGGGCCGCCGCGTCCCGCGCACCGCCGACGCCGACGAGTTCGCCGTCCGCGCGGTACTCGGCCAGCAGGTCTCCACCGCCGCCGCCAGAACCCACGCCGGCCGTCTGGTCACCGCGCACGGCGAGCCGGTCGACGACCCGGAAGGCGGCCTCACCCACCTCTTCCCCGACCCGCGGACACTGGCCGGACTCGACCCCGGGACGCTGGCGATGCCCAGGACCCGGCGCGCCACCCTCACCGGCCTGATCGCCGCGCTCGCGTCCGGCACGCTCCGACTGGGTGTCGGCGACGACCGGGAGGAGGCCCGCGCCCGCCTCGCCGCGCTGTCCGGCATCGGCCCCTGGACCGTCGAATGCATCGCCATGCGGGCACTCGGCGATCCCGACGCCTTCACCCCCACCGACCTCGGCCTGCGCCGCGCCGCCACCCGGCTCGGCCTGCCCGGCACCCCGGCGGCCCTCATCCGGCACTCCGCCGCCTGGCGCCCCTGGCGCGCCTACGCCGTCCAGTACCTCTGGGCGACCGACGACCACCCCATCAACCTCCTCCCCACGAACTGAGCCCCGAGCCATGACCTCGCACACATCCGCAGCCCCGGCCACCGGCCGCACGCACACCGTCATCGACGGCACCCCGGTGGGCCCGCTCACCCTCGTCGCCACGGACGGCGCCCTGTCCGGCCTGTACATGACCGACCACCGTCACCGTCCGCCGCTGGACACCTTCGGCGACCTCGCAGGCCAGGACAGCGCGCCGTTCGCCGTGGTCATCGAGCAGCTGCACGCCTATTTCCGCGGCGAGTTGACCGTCTTCGACGTGCCGCTCGCCCTGAGCGGCACCCCCTTCCAGCGCCGTGTCTGGGCGGCGCTGTGCACCATCCCGTACGGGCGGACCCTGAGTTACGGGCGGCTCGCCGAGCAGTTGGGCGTGCCGTCCGCCGCCCGTGCCGTCGGTCTCGCCAACGGCCGCAACCCGGTCAGCATCATCGTGCCCTGCCACCGCGTCGTCGGCGCCGACGGCAGCCTGACGGGCTACGGCGGCGGCCTCGACCGCAAGCGCAGGCTGCTCGCCTTCGAGAGCGCCGACGCGGCACTCTTCCCGGCGTCCGAAGCCGGCTGAGGCGGCGGGGGAGGGAGGTCAGGCCGGTCCGGGCCGCTGGTAGTCGGTGGCGTCGCGGGTCGCGTGCAGCGCGGCGAAGCGGTCGCTGCCGGACTGCCTCGATCTGGTGGCGGTAGACCGAGGTGACGAGACCCGCCCGGGTCGGGAAGTGGCGGTAGATCGTGGCCATCCCGACACCGGCCCTGGCCGCGATCTACCGGATCGGCGCGTCGACGCCGGAGGTGACGAACACCTCGGCGGCGGTGAGCACCGTCTGCCGGTTGCGCTGGGCGACGAGGACGACTCCCGGCACTTCACGGACCGGGGCCCGGACTGGCACGCAGACCCCTACACCATCGGCCCCGGCCCCAAGTCCCTGCTCACCCTGTTCGGCGCGGGGCACGGGCTCGGCGGAATCTCCGGATACGACGCCGCCGAGACCACGGACGAGAGCCCCGAGCGGGTCGCCGCCGTCGGGCGGCTCACCGCGGCCTGCCTCCGCACCCGGCTCCACCCCGGCGACAACAGCTGGCGGACCGCACGCGAGGCGCTGACGACCGGCCCCGACCCGGTCGGACGGGTCGAATCCAAGTAGGCCGTCCGCAAAACCTCCTCCACCGGGTGGTCGTCACGGACCGCACGGCCTGCGGCCACGCGGTGGGGGTGGGCAGGTGGGCAGATGAGCCGCGGCCTACCCGCCGACCACAGCGCGCACGTCCGCGACGAGCCGCCCCGCCAGCTTCAGCGAGTTCCCCAACTCCGCTCCGGTGCGGCCGAGTTGACCCAGCAGGGCGGCGGCGTCCGCACCGAAACCCGGCGGCGTCTCCGGCAGGGCGGCGGCTGCCGCGAGCGCGCCCTTCTCGTTGAGGCACCAGACGCGGTGGTGCGCGTGCAGCGCCTGGACGAGGTCACCGACGGACCGGGACAGGCACAGCGACGCGTGCAGCACATCACCGGTGGACTGCGACTTCCCCGCCATCGCCGCCGAGAACCCCGCGTCCCAGACGGCCCGGCCGGTCAGCGCGGCCCGCAGCGCCTCCGGATAGTGGCGGGCCTCGTCCTTGAGACGGCCCAACTCCCCTGCGGGGTCGGCGAGTACCTGCCCCAGCGCCACCTCGCCCGGGTAGGCGGGGGACCAGAAGCCGAGCGGATGACCGGTCTGGGCGCCGATCTCGAAACGCCCCTCCCGGCACTCCTCCCACACCCGCCGCACCCGGTCGACGTCCCGCAGGATCCAGTCCACATGGCTGCCGTCCGGCAGCACCAGCCAGGCACCGCCGTTGACCCACTCGCCCCAGGCACCCGGCGCGAACACCTCGACCGGGCCGCCGGTGACCTCGGCCGCCAGCCGCTCCAGCTCGCGCAGGTCAGGTGTGCCGCGGTAGTACACCCCCAGATCCCAGTCGGAGTCCGGCCGGTGCGTGCCGCGCGCCCGGCTCCCGCCGAGCATCACCCCGGTCACTCCCGGCACCCGGGCGATCCGTGCGGCGATCTCTTCCATGTCCTGTGCTCCGTGGCGGTAGTTGGGGGCAGGGCGAACGGGTGTGTCCGCGGTCACGGGCCTTCGGGCGCCAACTCCCGCTCGCCGACGGTCTGGTCGCCGCTCAGCTCGCCGGTGGGCCGGAAGCCGAGCCGCAGGTAGAACCGCTCGGGGCCGTGCTCGCCCACGCCCCAGGTGACCGTGGCACGCGACCCGCCGCGCCGCCTGATCTCCGCGCACACCGACTCCACGGCGAACCGGCCGTAGCCGCGCCCCTGCCGGTCGGCCGCGATGTTCAGCCGCCACAGGCCGCTGCGCAGCCGGTCCCGCGGATCGTCGGGGTCGAAGCGCACGTCGAAGAAGGCCATCACGAAGCCCACGAGCTGCGAACCGTCGAAGATCAGCCGCGGCCAGGCGATGCCGGGCTGCACATACGCCTCGGCGAGCGACCTGGCGACCGGCTCGACGAACTCCTGCTGCTCGGGCCTGACCGTCAGCCGGCACGCGGCCTCCACGGTGCCAGGCGTGATCTCTTCCAGGTGGAGCGACGGCGGCATGGCGGCACCCTACAGGCGGAGTTCAGGGAACTCGACGGAATAAAACGGCGGCCTGACACGCACACCGGCCGCCCGCCGCATCCTCAACCCGCCCTGCCGCCACTCCCGTTGGGCGGCAGCCCGTCCTCCAGCTCGGCCGGGCCGGCGCCCCGTGCGAGCGCGTCCAGCGCGGCCCGCAGCCGCAGCGCCATCCGGCCATCGACGAGCCGCTCGGCCTCGTCCCACGCCACCAGACGCCAGGACAGCAGCTCGTCCTCCTGCAACCGGACCGCGCCGAGCTGCGCCGCGTCCAGCACCCCGCCGTCGAAGAGATACGACACCAGCGGGGGCCGACGCTCGCTGCGCACCCAGTCGACGGCGAGCAGCGCGCCGGGCGCGATGTCCAGGCCGATCTCCTCCGCGGTCTCACGGCGGGCGGCCTGCCGGGGCGACTCGCCGCGGTCCGACTCGACGGTGCCGCCGGGAATCAGCCAGGTGTCGCGGTAGTGGGGCTCCACGAGCAGAATCCGTCCGCTCCCGTCGCGGAAGACGGTGCCGGCCGCGGCGAGCACCCGGGGCAGACCCGCGATGTACGTGGCGTAGTCCATGGTCGTCATTGCGGGAGTGTAGAGGCGCACCGCCCCGCCCCGCCCGGCCCGCGCCCGCTCCCTGGCGCTCTGTTCGCCCGGCCCCTCGCCGGATAGGGTCGCAGCGGCGCGACTGCCAGTTCGAAAGCAAGGGGAAACACGGTGGCGGACGCAGCAAGGACACGGTCGGCACGGGTGCTGATCGCCGCGGACAAATTCAAGGGTTCGCTCACGGCCGTCGAGGTCGCCGAGCACGTCACGGCCGGTCTGCACCGCGTCGTCCCGGAGCTGGACGTCGTGGCCCTCCCGGTCGCGGACGGCGGTGACGGCACGGTCGCCGCGGCGCTGGCCGCCGGATTCACCCGCCACGAGGCCCGCGTCAGCGGCCCCACCGGCACGCCCGTGACCGCGACCTTCGCCCTGCGCGGCGACGGCACCGCGGTGGTCGAGATGGCGGAGGCGTCGGGACTCCAGCACCTCCCGGACGGCGTCTTCGCGCCGCTGACGGCCAGTACGTACGGCACCGGCGAGCTGCTGCTGGCCGCGCTGGACGCGGGGGCGACCTCGATCGTCTTCGGCGTCGGCGGCAGCGCCACGACCGACGGGGGCGCCGGGATGCTCGCGGCGCTCGGCGCCCGCTTCCTCGACGCGGACGGCGCACCGGTGGCACCGGGCGGCGGCCCGCTGCGCGACCTCGCCACGGCCGACCTGTCGGGCCTCGACCCCCGGCTCGCGGACACCGCCATCGTGCTGGCCAGCGATGTCGACAACCCGCTGACAGGCCCGAAGGGCGCCCCGGCGGTCTACGGCCCGCAGAAGGGCGCGACCGAGGCGGACGTGGCCGCGCTGGACGCGGCGCTCGCGCACTACGCCGAGGTGCTGGAGCGGTCCGTCGGCGCGCGGGCCGCCGCACACGCGTCGGCGCCCGGCGCCGGCGCGGCAGGCGGCATCGGCTACGGCGCGCTGGTCGGCCTGGACGCCGCGTTCCGGCCCGGCATCGACGTGATGCTGGACGTCCTGGGCTTCGCGCCCGCGCTGGCGAAGGCCACCTTCGTCATCACAGGCGAGGGCTCCCTCGACGGGCAGACGCTGCACGGCAAGGCGCCCGCCGGTGTCGCAGCCGCCGCCCGCGCGGCGGGCATCGACGTGGTCGCGGTCTGTGGCCGGCTCCAGCTCACCCCGGAGGCGCTCGGCGCGGCCGGCATCCGGCGGGCGTACGCGCTGACGGACCTGGAGAGCGACCCGGCGCGCTGTATGGCCGAGGCGGGCCCGCTGCTGGAGCGGGCGGCCGAGCGGCTGGCCCGCGACTTCCTGGTCTGAGCCGGATCCGGGCGGCCGGCACCCCGCGGGCCGCCCGGATCCGGAATGCCGAGAGCCCCGGGTGCATCGTGCACCAGGGGCTCTCGGCGGGTCGTACGGGGTGTTACGGAAGCTGGGCGGCGCGGGCCTCGCGGCGGTTGTCGCGGAAGGTGTTGACCCTCCGGGCCGTCGCGAACAGCGGGATCATCGCGCCGAGCACCACCTGGAGGGCGCAGCCGGTCTGCAGCAGCAGCTGGCCTCCGGGGGCGTCCAGCGCCCAGGCGGCGAGCATGCCCATGCTGAGCACGATCCAGCTGAGCATCGCCACGGCCAGCCGGCCGCGCGGCTTGGGGTACTCGACCCGGCTCACCATCAGCCAGGCGACGCCGATGATCGCCAGCAGCGTCGGCAGGAACGGCAGCTCGAGCAGCACGATCGCGACGACGGTCAGCGCGCCGAAGGGTCCTGGCATGCCCTGGAACATGCCGTCGCGCATCGGCACGCACGAGAATCGCGCGAGCCGCAGCACCACGGCCAGCAGCACCACGACCGCGGCCACCACCGACACCCGCTGGTTCGCGTCCTGGGCGACCATGCCCCAGGTGACGACGAAGTAGGCGGGGGCCAGGCCGAAGCTGATCAGGTCGGAGAGGTTGTCCAGCTCGGCGCCCATCGCGGAGGCCCGCAGCTTGCGCGCGACGAGTCCGTCGAAGAGGTCGAAGACCGAGGCGAGCAGCATCAGGATCACGGCCATCGCCGCGCTGTGCCGGGCCATCCCGCCGTCGTCCATGCCCGTCAGATGCGGGATGAGGACGCCGGTGGTGGTGAAGTACACGGCCATGAAGCCGCAGATGGCGTTACCGAGCGTGAGGGTGTCCGCTATCGACAGCCGCGTGGACAGCGGCATGTCGTCGACGTCCTCCTCGGTCTCGGGCGCCCAGCTCGCCTGGGTCTCGGGATCAATCACGGTCAAGACGAGTCACCCCCGCGGTGGTGGCCTGGCCGACCTCGACCGCTGCCTCGACGCCCTCCGGAAGGTAGACGTCGACGCGCGAGCCGAAGCGGATCAGACCGATACGTTCGCCCTGCTCGACCTTGGTGCCCTCGGGCACGTAGGGAACGATGCGGCGGGCCACCGCACCTGCGATCTGGATCACCTCGACGTCACCGATCTCGGTGTCGAAGTGCCAGACGACCCGCTCGTTGTTCTCGCTCTCCTTGTTGAACGCCGGGACGAAGCCGCCGGGGATGTGCTCCACGGACGTCACGGTGCCGGCCAGCGGCGCGCGGTTGACGTGGACGTTCAACGGGCTCATGAAGATCGCGACGCGGGTGCGCCCGTCCTTCCACGGCATGATGCTCTGCACCACACCGTCGGCCGGAGAGATGACGCGGCCCTGGGTGATGTCGCGCTCGGGGTCGCGGAAGAACCACAGCATGCCCGCCGCGAGTGCGGTGGTGGGCACGGCGACGGCAGCCCAGCGTCCCGAGCGACGGGAACGGGCCAGGCTGACCGCTGCCGTTGCCACGGTCGGGAGGAGCCACGGCGACGCTCCGCGCGCGAGGCGGACGCGACCGCGTGGTGCAGAGGATTGGCTGTGGGGCATGGATGACCTTCGTAGCGGAGGATGCCGCGTATGGATACGGGGGACGGCGGCTTTCCGGGGATGCTATCGGTTGCGAGCGGCAACTGGCCAAGAGCCAGAGCCAATCCATGGCCGAAGAACGATGACGCGGTGTGATCTTCGTCTAGATGAAATCGGCCTAAAGGGGATATTCACCCCTGGATTCGGTACTCCTCAAGTAGCCGCCGGCCGATGATCATTTTCTGGATCTCGGCGGTACCTTCACCGATCAGCAGCATCGGGGCCTCGCGGTAGAGGCGCTCGATCTCGTACTCCTTGGAGAAGCCGTAGCCGCCGTGGATGCGGAACGCGTCCTCGACCACCTCCTTGCAGTATTCGGAGGCCAGGTACTTCGCCATGCCCGCCTCCAGGTCGTTTCGCTGACCCGAATCCTTTTTGCGAGCGGCGTTCACCATCATTGCATGGGCCGCTTCGACCTTTGTTGCCATTTCGGCCAATTTGAACTGGATGGCCTGGTGCTGCGCGATGGGCTTCCCGAAGGTGTGGCGCTGCTGCGCGTAGTCCACTCCCAGTTCGAACGCGCGCTGGGCGACGCCGCAGCCGCGTGCGGCGACGTTGACCCGGCCCACCTCGACGCCGTCCATCATGTGATAGAAGCCACGTCCGCTCTCGCCGCCGAGCACCCGGTCGGCCGGGATGCGCAGGCCGTCCATGATCAGCTCGGTGGTGTCCACCCCCTTGTAGCCCATCTTGTCGATCTTGCCGGGGATGGTGAGTCCTGGCCTGACCTCGCCGAAGCCGGCTTCCTTCTCCACCAGGAAGGTCGTCATCGACTTGTGCGGCGCGGTGCCGTCGGGGTGGCCCTCGTCGGTCCGGCACAACACCGCGACCAGCGTGGACGAGCCGCCGTTGGTGAGCCACATCTTCTGGCCGTTGAGGACATAGGTGTCGCCGTCCCGCACGCCCTTGGAGGAGATGGCCGACACGTCCGAGCCCAGTGCGGGCTCCGACATCGAGAAGGCGCCGCGGATCTCACCGGCCGCCATCTTCGGCAGGAAATAGTCCTTTTGTTCCTGCGTGCCGTGCTGCTTGAGCATGTACGCCACGATGAAGTGGGTGTTGATGATGCCCGACACGCTCATCCAGCCGCGGGCGATCTCCTCGACCGTCAGCGCGTAGGTGAGAAGGGACTCGCCGAGACCGCCGTACTCCTCGGGAATCATCAGTCCGAAGACGCCGAGTTCTTTCAGTCCCTCGACGATCTGCGTGGGGTATTCGTCCTTGTGTTCCAGCTCGGTGGCGACCGGGATGATCTCCTTGTCGACGAATCCGCGGACGGTGGAGAGGATTTCCCGCTGGATGTCGGTCAGGCCGTCGGTCTGCGCAAGACGGGGCATGGGCTACTTCTCCTTCTTGGCCGCAGGGGCCTTCAGCTCGGGGCGGCCCGGCTGCTCGCCGCCGCGCTCCTGGATGTACGTCGCGGTGGGCACCATGACCTTGCGCCGGAAGACGCAGACGAGGGTGCCGTCCTGGTTGTAGCCCTTGGTCTCGACGTACACGACGCCGCGGTCCGTCTTGGACCGGGACGGCGTCTTGTCGAGCACCGTCGTCTCGCCGTAGAGCGTGTCGCCGTGGAAGGTCGGCGCCACGTGCTTGAGGGATTCCACCTCCAGATTGGCGATGGCCTTTCCTGAGACGTCCGGGACCGACATGCCGAGCAGCAGCGAGTAGATGTAATTGCCGACGACGACGTTCTTTCCGAAGTCGGTGGTCCGCTCCGCGTAGTTGCTGTCCATGTGCAGCGGGTGATGATTCATCGTGAGCAGGCAGAAGAGGTGGTCGTCGTATTCGGTGACGGTCTTTCCCGGCCAGTGCTTGTACACGTCGCCGACGGTGAACTCTTCGTAGGTACGGCCGAACTGCATGGTGCTCACGCCTCCGGGGCTTCGAACGTGGACGTACGGGTCAGGCCGGCTGCCCTTCCCTTGCCTGCGACGACCAGCGCCATCTTGCGGCTGGCCTCGTCGATCATCTCGTCGCCGAGCATCGCCGAGCCCTTCTTGCCGCCGGCTTCCGACGTGCACCACTCGTAGGCGTCGAGGATCAGCTCGGCGTGGTCGTAGTCGTCCTGCGACGGTGAGAAGACCTCGTTGGCGGCCTCCACCTGGCCGGGGTGCAGCACCCACTTGCCGTCGAAGCCGAGGGCCGCGGCCCGCCCGGCGACCTCGCGGTAGCCGTCGACGTTCTTGATCTGGAGGTAGGGGCCGTCGATCGCCTGGAGGCCGTGGGTACGGGCCGCCATCAGGATGCGCATCAGGATGTAGTGGTAGGCGTCCGCGCCGTAGCCGGGCGGCTGCTCGCCGACCACCAGGGTCTTCATGTTGATCGACGCCATGAAGTCGGCCGGGCCGAAGATGAGGGTCTCCAGGCGGGGCGATGCGCCGGCGATGGCGTCGATGTTCACCAGGCCCTTGGCGTTCTCGATCTGCGCCTCGATGCCGATCCGGCCCACGTCGAGGCCCATGGTCTTCTCGATCTGCGTCAGCAGCAGGTCGAGCGCGATGACCTGGTGGGCGTCCTGGACCTTCGGCAGCATGAGGCAGTCGAGGTGGTGGCCCGCGCCCTCGACAACCGTGACGACGTCGCGGTAGGTCCACTGCGTGGTCCAGTCGTTGACCCGGACGACGCGGGTCTTGCCCGTCCAGTCGCCCTTGTTGAGCGCGTCCACGATGGTGTGCCTTGCGCCCTCCTTGGCGAGCGGGGCGCAGGCGTCCTCCAGGTCGAGGAAGACCTGGTCCGCCGGCAGACCCTGGGCCTTCTCCAGGAAGCGCGGGTTGCTGCCGGGGACCGCGAGACAGGAGCGGCGCGGTCGCAGCCGGCGAGTAGCTTCAGGAGCGCGGCGACTTCCCCCCGGGGCGGTGGCGGGAGACGGGCGGGCAGTCATGCGGTGACCTCCAGGGGGTCGAGCTTGTTCGCCGTGCGGATCTCGTCGACGATCCGGCCGATGATTTCCGTGATGCCGAAGTCCTTCGGGGTGAACACGGCGGCGACCCCGGCTTCCCGGAGCGCGGCTGCGTCGGCGGAGGGGATGATGCCGCCGACGATGACGGGCAGGTCGTCGACGCCGGTGCGGCGCAGCCGGTCCAGCACGTCGGGGACGAGTTCGGCGTGCGAACCGGACAGGATCGACAGGCCCACGCAGTGCACGTCCTCGGCGACGGCGGCCGAGACGATCTGCTCGGGGGTGAGCCTGATGCCCTGGTAGACCACCTCGAACCCGGCGTCCCTGGCCCGTACGGCGATCTGCTCGGCGCCGTTGCTGTGACCGTCGAGTCCTGGCTTGCCGACCAGCAGCCGCAGTTTGCCGCTGCCGAGGTCGGCGGCGGTCTTGGCGACTTTGTCGCGGACCCGGGCGAGCGGGGTGCCGGCCTCGGCGGTGACGGCGAGCGGCGCGCCGGAGACCCCCGTCGGCGCCCGGAACTCGCCGAACACGTCGCGCAGCGCCCAGGCCCACTCGCCGGTCGTCACGCCGGCGCGGGCGCACTCCAGAGTGGCGGCGAAGAGGTTGCCGTCACCCGCAGCGGTCTTCTTCAGGGCGGACAGCGACTCCTGGGCGCGGGTCTCGTCGCGGTTGTCGCGCCACTCGTGCAACGCCCGCACCACGCGCGCCTCGTTGGCCGGGTCGACCGTCATGATCGCGGTGTCGAGGTCGGCGGTCAGCGGGTTCGGCTCGGTGCCCTCGAAGCAGTTGACGCCGACGATCTTCTCATCGCCCGCCTCGATCCTGGCCCGCCGCTCGGCGTGC
This sequence comes from Streptomyces sp. NPDC048644, assembly GCF_043199105.1. Lineage (NCBI taxonomy): Bacteria > Bacillati > Actinomycetota > Actinomycetes > Kitasatosporales > Streptomycetaceae > Streptomyces > Streptomyces sp. NPDC048644. The sequence continues at coordinate 414,630 of NZ_JBICVO010000003.1, read as the reverse complement.
GAGGACACCAGCTGCGACTTGAGGTAGCCGGACTCGACGGCCGCCATCGCGCCGCCCATCTCCTGGATGCGGTCGATCTCGGCCAGGCACTCGTCGACCAGTGCGTCCACCTTGGCCTCGATGACGTGCGAGCCGGCGAAGATGTCCTCGTACTCCAGCAGGTCCGACTCGTGGGCCAGCACCTGCTGGATGCGCAGCGACCACTGCTGGTCCCAGGGCCGGGGCAGGCCCAGCGCCTCGTTCCAGGCGGGCAGTTGCACGGCACGCGCGCGGGCATCCTTGGAGAGCGTCACGGCCAGCATCTCCAGCACGATGCGCTGGACGTTGTTCTCCGGCTGTGCCTCGGTCAGGCCGAGCGAGTTGACCTGGACGCCGTAGCGGAAGCGGCGCTGCTTGGCGTTCTCGATGCCGTAGCGCTCGCGGGTGACCTGGTCCCAGATGCGGGAGAACGCCCGCATCTTGCACATCTCCTCGACGAACCTGACGCCCGCGTTCACGAAGAACGAGATGCGGGCCACCACGTCGCCCTTGCGGTCGTCGGGGACCTGTCCTGACGCGAAGACCGCGTCGAGCACGGCGATTGCGGTGGACATCGCGTACGAGATCTCCTGGACCGGAGTGGCCCCCGCCTCCTGGAGGTGGTAGCTGCAGATGTTGATCGGGTTCCACTTCGGGATGTGGTTGACCGTGTACGTGATCATGTCGGTGGTCAGCCGCAGCGAGGGCCCGGGAGGGAAGACGTGCGTCCCGCGCGAGAGGTACTCCTTGACGATGTCGTTCTGCGTCGTTCCCGACAGCTTGGTGATGTCGGCGCCCTGTTCCTCGGCCACCACCTGGTACATCGCCAGCAGCCACATGGCCGTCGCGTTGATGGTCATCGAGGTGTTCATCCGGTCCAGCGGGATGTCCTGGAACAGCCGCCGCATGTCACCGAGATGGGAGACCGGCACCCCGACCCGGCCGACCTCGCCGCGGGCGAGGATGTGGTCGGGGTCGTAGCCGGTCTGCGTCGGCAGGTCGAACGCGACCGACAGGCCGGTCTGGCCCTTGGCGAGGTTGCGCCGGTACAGCTCGTTGGACGCCTCGGCCGTGGAGTGCCCGGCGTATGTCCGCATCAGCCACGGACGATCCTTCTGACGCTCAGTCATATCTGACCCGTATCCTCGTGGTTCAGGTTTCCGGCGGGCTCAGACGTCCCGGAACCGGTTGATGGCGTCGAGGTGCCGCTCGCGCATCTCCTGGTCGCGCACGCCCATGCCCTCCTCGGGGGCCAGCGCCAGCACGCCGACCTTGCCCTGGTGGAGGTTGCGGTGCACGTCGTACGCCGCCTGCCCGGTCTCCTCCAGGGAGTACGTCTTCGACAGGGTCGGGTGGATCTTGCCCTTGGCGATCAGGCGGTTGGCCTCCCACGCCTCGCGGTAGTTGGCGAAGTGCGAGCCGACGATCCGCTTCAGCGACATCCACAGGTAGCGGTTGTCGTACTCGTGGTTGTAGCCGGAGGTCGAGGCGCAGGTGACGATGGTGCCGCCCTTGCGCGTGACGTACACGGAGGCGCCGAAGGTCTCGCGGCCCGGGTGCTCGAAGACGATGTCCACGTCCTCGCCGCCGGTCAGTTCGCGGATCCGCTTGCCGAAGCGCTTCCACTCGCGCGGGTCCTGGGTCTGCTCGTCCTTCCAGAACTTGTAGCCATCGGCGTTGCGGTCGATGATCGCCTGGGCGCCCATCTTCCGGCAGATCTCCGCCTTCTGGTCGCTGGAGACCACGCAGATCGGGTTGGCGCCGCCGGCCAGCGCGAACTGGGTGGCGTAGCTTCCGAGTCCGCCGCTCGCGCCCCAGATCAGCACGTTGTCGCCCTGCTTCATGCCGGCGCCGTTGCGGGAGACGAGCTGGCGGTAGGCGGTCGAGTTGACCAGTCCGGGCGCCGCCGCCTCCTCCCAGCTCAGGTGCTTCGGCTTGGGCATCAGCTGGTTGGACTTGACCAGGGCGATCTCGGCGAGGCCGCCGAAGTTGGTCTCGAAGCCCCAGATCCGCTGCTCGGGGTCGAGCATCGTGTCGTTGTGCCCGTCGGACGACTCCAGCTCGACGGAGAGGCAGTGCGCGACGACCTCGTCGCCAGGCCCCCAGGCGTTGACGCCGGGGCCGGTGCGCAGCACGACGCCGGCGAGGTCGGAGCCGATGACGTGGTACGGCAGGTCGTGCCGCTTGGTGAGCGGGGAGAGCTTGCCGTAGCGCTCCAGGAAGCCGAAGGTCGACATCGGCTCGAAGATCGACGTCCACACGGAGTTGTAGTTGACCGAGGAGGCCATGACGGCGACCAGCGCCTCGCCAGGCCCCAGTTCGGGCACCGCCACGTCGTCGATGTGCAGGGACTTGCGGGGGTCCTTGTCCTTGGTGGCGAGCCCGGCGAACATCTCGGCCTCGTCCTTGTGCACGGTGACCGCTCGGTAGGACTCGGGGAGCGGCAGGGCGGCGAAGTCGTCGCTGGTGCTGTCGGGCGCGAGGATCGCGTCCAGGATTTCGTTCATGGTGTGCCTCCGGCGAAGCTCGTCTTCGGGGAACGGCTTGAGGGAACGTCGGGGGTGGTGCGGGTCAGGGTGCCGTCGGTTCGGCCGGGGTGGCTCCGTCTCCGTTGCCGCTGCGGTGGTCGCAGTGGCGCGGGACGCGGGGCCTGGCAGCGCGGGTGAGCGCGGGAGGTGCCTGTGACGCAGGCGTCCGGGCGGGCAGCCGCACGGGGCTGCTGGGACAGCCGGCCCGCGAAAGGTGCCGCGCGCCGGTCGCCCGGACGACTTCACGCTATGACACCGCGTGCCAGGCGACAAGACACTGAGTGCCATGACTTTCTCTCAATTGAAAGAAAGTCGTCACATCTGAGCGATGATCGTTCAAAGGGGGGGCGTGGAGCGATGGATGATCGTTCACATCGCCCTGCCGGGGCGGGAGATGGGGCCGTCGGCGGGGCGGCGCGCACCGGAAAGACGGCGCCCCCGGGGCCGCGGTCGCGCGGCCTCCGGGGGCGTGGGTCGTCACGGGCGTCCTGGCACCCGTCGGTTCAGCGCTTCTTCAGCGCCCGCTCGATGGTGCGCATGATCTCGTCCAGCGGGGCGTCCGTACGGGCCACCGTCACCAGCACCTCGCCCTCGCGCGAGACGGTCGCGGGCGCCGCCTCCCCGGACGCCGCACGGCCCGCGCCGATCCCGGTGCCGAAGGTCTCCCTGACGATCTCGAAGGCGTGGTCCAGCTGGGTCTCGACGTCCCCCTGGGCACCGGCCCGCAGCCAGCGCCGCAGCACGTGGTTGTGCGCGGTGACCACCGCCGACGCGGCGACCTCGGCGAGCAGCGGATCGTCGTCGCCCTCGTGGTGCGCGCCCTCGTCGAAGTGGCCCAGGAGGTAGCGGGTGAACAGCCGCTCGTAACGGGCCACCGAGGCGATCTCGGCCTCCCGGAGCGTGGGCACCTCACGGGTGAGGTGGTACCGGGCCACGGACACGGCGGGTGACGCCGCGTACATCCGCATGACTTCCTTGATGCCGCGGCAGACCGTGTCGAGCGGGTTCTCGTGCGGCGGGGCGGCATCCAGGACGGCCTCGGCGCGGACCAGGGTGTCGTCGTGGTCGGGGAAGATCGCCTCTTCCTTGGAGCGGAAGTGGCGGAAGAACGTGCGCCGGGCGACGCCGGCGGTGGCCGCGATCTCGTCGACCGTGGTCGCTTCGTAGCCCTTGGTCGCGAACAACTCCATAGCCGCAGCCGAGAGTTCGCGGCGCATTTTGAGCCGCTGGGCGGCTGCGCGGCGGGTACCGGGAGTGGCGGATTCCGGTGCGTCGGATGACTGCGGGCGAGCGGGCTGGGACATGTGGGGACGGTACTGCATATTCATCCGGCCTGTGGCATTCGGTGCCGCCCGCGGCCCCATGGCCTGGGGCGGGCCGCCGGAAGGCTCCAGCAGCCCGCCCCATCCGCCCCACCGGTCAGCGCCGGGCGTACTCACGGAAGCCGCGGCCGGTCTTGCGGCCGAGGCAGCCCGCCGCGACGAGGTGCTCCAGCAGCGGCGCGGGGGCAAGACCCGGGTCGCGGAACTCGGCGTGCAGCACCTTCTCGATGGCCAGCGAGACGTCCAGGCCGACCACGTCGAGGAGTTCGAAGGGCCCCATCGGGTAGCCGCCGCCGAGCTTCATGGCGGCGTCGATGTCGTCCAGCGTCGCGTAGTGCTCCTGGACCATCTTGATCGCGTTGTTCAGGTACGGGAACAGCAGCGCGTTCACGATGAAACCGGCCCGGTCGCCGCAGTCCACCGGGTGCTTGCGGACCGCGGCGCAGACCTCCCGCACGGTGGCGTGCACGTCGTCGGCGGTCAGCACCGTCCGCACCACCTCCACCAGCTTCATGGCGGGCGCGGGGTTGAAGAAGTGCATCCCGATGACGTCCTGCGGCCGGGAGGTGGCGCGGGCACAGGCGACGACCGGCAGCGATGAGGTGGTGGTGGCCAGGACGGCGCCGGGCTTGCAGATCGTGTCCAGGGCGGCGAACAGCTCCTGCTTGACCGCCAGGTCCTCGGCCACCGCCTCGACGGCCAGATCGACGTCGGCGAACGCGTCCAGGGAACCGGCCGTGGTGATCGAGGCCAGCGCGGCGTCGCGTGCTTCGGCGGTCAGCCTGCCCTTGTCCACCGAGCGGCCCAGAGACTTCACGATCCGGGCCTTCGCCCGCTCCGCCTTCTCGGCGCTGCGGGCGGCCAGCACCACCTCGTAGCCCGCCTTCGCGAAGACCTCGGCGATGCCGCCCGCCATCGTCCCCGAACCGGCGACACCGACGCGGCGCACCGGACGGCCCGCGGCGCCCGCGCCCGTCCCGGCGGTGCTCTGCGGGTCTGAGACGACCGTGGCACTGCCCGGTGCCTCGTACGTGTAGAAGCCGCGGCCCGCCTTGCGGCCGGTCAGCCCGGCCTCGGCGAGCTGGCCGAGTACCGGCGCCGGGGCGTGCAGCCGGTCGTGGGACTGCGCGTACATCGCCTCCAGAACCGTGCGCGCGGTGTCCACGCCGATCAGGTCGAGCAGCGCCAGCGGCCCCATCGGCAGCCCGCAGCCGAGCCGCATCGCCGCGTCGATGTCCTCACGGGTGGCGTACTTGGCCTCGTACATCGCCGCGGCCTGGTTGAGGTAGCCGAAGAGCAGGCCGTCGGCGACGAAGCCGGGGCGGTCGCCGACCGCGATCGGGTCCTTGCCCAGGTCGCGGGCGAGCGCGGTGACCGCGGTGACGGCGGTCGGCGCGGTCAGCACCGACGACACCACCTCGACCAGTTTCATGGCGGGCGCCGGGTTGAAGAAGTGCACGCCGAGCACCCGCTCGGGGCGCAGCGAATCGGCCGCGAGCCGGGTCACCGACAGGGCGTTGGTGCCGGTCGCCAGGATCGTGTCGGGGCGCACGATGCCGTCCAGCGCCGTGAAGACCCGCCGCTTCAGCTCGTAGTCCTCGGGCACCACCTCGATGACGAGGTCGGCGTCCGCCGCCGCCTCAAGGCCGGAGAAGGTACGGAAACGGGCCAGGACGGCCTGCCGCTCCCGCTCGGTGATCCGCTCGCGCCGCACGGCGCGGGCGGTGGCGGCGCCGAGTGCTTCGACGGCGGCACGGGCCGCCGCGTCATCGGTGTCGATGCCGATGACCTCGCGCCCCGCGCGGGTGAGCACTTCGGCGATCTGGGTGCCCATGGTGCCGAGGCCGACGACGGCCACGGTGGCGAGGGACGGGGATGCGGCGTCGGAAGAGTGGTCTGAGGTGGACTGACGGTCCATCGCGAGACTCCAGAGGGTGTTCCCCTGCGACAGGGGAGAGGTGACGACTGGGGTGTGTCCGCGCGGCGGCGCACGGCGGCCGGTCCGCGGCGGGCGCCACGGGAGGCCGGAGCGCTGCGGGCAGCGCTGCGCGGGGAAGGAGAGGCGGCGGGCCCTGTCCCGGGGCCGTGCCGTGTTCTCCGTACAGGTGTCGTGCTGGGTGTACCGAACCGACTTCACGCTGTGGCGGCTGCGTCACCAGGCCGCCCGGAGCAGGGGTGCTGCTCGTTCCAGCAGGTTAACCGGTGGGTAACCGAAGGTCCAGGGGTAGTGCGGGGCATGAAGGTGTGGTGCGGGCCACATCACGCGAACCGGGGGGCAGGCGGGAGGGTATGCGTCATATGGAAGAGGAATTCCACGAGTTGACCGACCGGGTGCGGACCGAACTCCGCTCCCCGCAGGATCTGTTGGCGTACGAGCGGCTGCTCGGGCTGGCCCGCAAGGGAAGCCCGGCGGGACGCGAGGAACTGGCCGGCCTGCTGGTCGCCGTCGAACGCCCGCTGTGGACCCGCGAGATCGCCGCCTTCGTCCTCGGATGCGCCGGGGACAAGCGGGCCTTCGAGACGCTGGTGCTGCTGCTGAACTACCGCGATCCGGTGCGCTGCGCCACCGCCGCCTACGCCCTGGCCAGGCTCGGCGACCCGCGCACCGCCCGCGCCGCCGCCGCGCTCGCCACCAATCCGCTGCGCACCGCCTATGCGCTGCACCCCGTACGGCTGCTCGCCGAGCTGCGCGCCCCGCAATCGGTCCCGGCGCTGATCGCCACCCTGGAGCGGCTGCTGACCCCGTACAACCCGTACTGGCGGGTCGCGCTCGCCTGCGTCGAAGGGCTCGGCGCCCTGGGCGACCGCCGCGCGGTGCCCGCCCTGAGCGCCGCAGCGGCCCACCCCCGGCTGGCCGCGGCAGCCGCCGCCTCGCTCGCCCGGCTCGGGGTCCACGAGGGGGGCGGCTGACGGGGCGGCGGGTGGCTGCGGGAACCTACGGGTCCGCCCTACGGCGCCACCACCGGCCTGCGGTACCGCAGTTCGGGGACGCTCACGCCGCCCGCATCGGGCGCCTCCTCGGCGCCGTCCGGTGTGAATCCGGCCCGTTCGTAGAACCGGCGGGCACGCGCGTTGCCGCGCACCACCCACAGGCACAGCAGGCCGAAGCCGGCGGCCCGCGCCCGTTCCCCGGCCGCCGCCATCAGCGTGCGCCCGACACCCGTCCCGATCAGGGCGGGCACGACGTAGAGGGCCAGCAGCTCACCGGCGCCGGGCGCCCCGCCACCGGGTGCGGCCAGATCGGGATCGCGCGCGGGGCCGACGGCGGCCCAGCCGATGACCTGCCCGGCGCGCTCCGCGACCAGTTCGGACACCCCGGGCGGCCGGCGCCGGAAGCGCGCCCGGTGCCGCTCGGCGTCCTCCGCCGCGCTCATCGAGTCCAGGTACGTCTGCGGCATCAGACCGGCGTACGCCGCCCGCCACCCGCTCACCCGCAGGGCGGCGACCGCGTCGATATCGGCCTCGGTCAACTCGCGTACGCACTGCGGCGCCCGCTCCCGTACTGCGTTCATGTGCGGCAGGCTAGAGGGCGGGCGGAGATACGGCACGTGGAATTGTTGACGGGGCGGGGCGGGGCGGCTGCCGGACGCGCCCCACGTGCCCACCGCGCTCACCGTACGGACCGGACAGGGCGCAGGCCGGGGAAGGTGTGTCCTGCCGGCGCCGGTTGCCTTACAGAGAAGAAGGTGGATACATGGCGGCGTCGTTGAAGCGGTCGGTTCCCGACGTCTGGCTGCTGGTGCGCAGCCGTCCGGCCGTGCCGTTGGCATCGACACGTGTGCTGGCCGACGCGCTCACGGCGGCGTACGGCTCCCGCTTCGCCGTCCGGCACACGGACGAGCTGCTCATCGGCGTCCAGGACGGGCGGCTGATCCTGCGCACACCGGCCGGCGAGGACCTGCCAGCCCCGAAGGTCGTCTGCGTACGGCAGGTACCCGGATCGACGCGCCACGACCATGAAGTGACCCTCCTGCGCCACCTGGAACGCATGGGGAGCGCACTCATCAACTCGCAGGAATCGCATGTCACTTGCCGGAACAAGTTCTGGCAGCTGCAAGAACTGGCCGTGGCCGGCTTACCGGTCCCCGCGTCGCTCTCCTACGCCACCACGCCGTTGGACCGCGTCGTCCGCACCCCCGGTCTCGACGTGCCCTGCGTGGTCAAGTCCGTCAACGGTTTCGGGGGCGCGGACGTGTTCCTCGCGCCGGACCTCCCCACGCTGCGGGGGACGGCTGACGGTGCCGCCCACGGCGTGCCCCTGATCTTCCAGCAGTACGTGGCCTCCTCCCACGGGCGCGACCTGCGCGTCGTCATCGTGGACGGTGAACCCGTCGCCGCCGCGGTACGCACTTCTCGCGACGGCGCCCTCGCCTCGAACGTCACCAGAGGCGGCTCCGCCGGTCTCTGCGCCGGCCGCTACCCGGAGGCCGAAGCCCTCGCGGTCCTGGCCGCGCGGGCGCTGGGCCTCACCATCGCAGGCGTCGACCTCCTCTTCACCGCCACCGGCGCCCACACCATCTGCGAGGTCAACGCGGTCCCGGGCTGGCGCCCGCAGATGACGGCGGTCATTCCCGCCATCATCGACTGCATCGACCGCCGGCTGCACGACGGCCCGGACGACGGGGCCTGAGGGGCTGTCCGAGCTTCGGGAACCACACCGGACACATCCGAGACGGCTCGCCGGCCGGGGCCCCTTGTGACGAGCCCCGGCGGCGTGCTGGCGGGCGCGGCGAACCGGTCCGGAACTTCCAGGTGATCGTGTGTCGATCACCTGCCGAAGGAAACGGCCCGGTCCTAGACGGAAGAGCCCTGCGCCCCGGGCCACTGAGTGGCCGGGGTGTTGCCGGTGGTCCCGTGAGACACGGAAAAGCCCTGGGCCCCGGGCCACTGGGTGGCGAGGGTCTTGCCGGTTGCCCCGTGAGACTCGGCCGCCGTCTGCCAGGTCAGGCCGAGCACCGACAACGAAAGTACTGCTGAAACAGCAACAGCGGTCAGCTTCTTCTTACCGTTGTTCATATGTTCCCCTCAGCGCCTCAACCAGCCGACAGAAGCGGCCAGAAGCCGACTCTCCGCTGGCCAGGCGGTCGGTTATGTGATGAATCGTCAGATTAACATGGCATGTACATGCCCTTTGTGATCTGTGCCACCACCTGCCGGAGGGGGAGCCCTAATCCGCCGGCAGCTCGAAGGAGATCGACGGGCTCTTCGAGCCGTCGTAGAGGTTCACCTTGCCGCCCGCTCCCGGGATGTCCAGGACGACATCGCCCGTGACGCTCTGGCCCGGCCGGTACGTCGCGTCGAGGTCGTGGCCGGTGCCGGACTTCTGCCGGGTGGAGACGTCCTGCTCGGCTGTCTGGCCGTCCGACCACTTCAGCAGGCCCTGCGGATGGAAACCGCCGTCCTTGCCCCCGACGTTCTTCACGCTGAGGGTGAGGACGACGTACTGGCCCTTGGGCTGCTTCGTGGCGTGGATCTCCGACGGTGTCACGGCCCGCAGGTCCTTGAACGTGACGGACATCTTCTTCTCCGCCCCCGTCGCGCTGTCGACGGCCGTGTACGTGCCGGATTCGCCGACGGTGACATCGGGCGTCTTCGCGGACTTGTCCGCGGGCTTGTCCGAGGCCGACGGGGCGGCGTCAGCGGTGTCGTCCGATGACGAACAACCCGTTGCGAGCACGGCAGTTACCAGCGCGCCTGCGGCGAGTGCGGCGACGCGAGCGGATGGGCGCATGGGCGTTCCCGAGGTTCATGGCGGGCTCACCTGCCCACGAGTGAGCGACAGGTTACGGCATGCCGGAGGCGGGTCTTCCGCGCGGGCCCGCGACCGCAAGCCGGGCGTCACGCCCCCAATTTGGGCGCGCAGCCCAGTGGTGGTTGGCTTGGCGTCGCATCGCAGGACCGGCGCCGAATACTGGAGGAAGACACACATGGGTCAGGTCGAGGCCACCACGCAGCGCGAGATCGCGGCGGACCCGGAGGACGTGTTCGACGCGCTCGCCGACTACAGCGGCACGCGCCGACAGCTGCTGCCCGGACAGTTCAGCGAGTTCGAGGTCCGCGAGGGCGGCGACGGCAAGGGCACGCTCGTCCACTGGAAGCTCCAGGCCACCAGCAAGCGGGTGCGGGACTGCCTGCTGGAGGTCGACGAGCCGACCGACGGCCAGCTCGTCGAGAAGGACCGCAACTCCTCCATGGTCACGACCTGGGTGGTCACCCCGGCGGGCGAGAAGCGTGCCCAGGTCGCCGTCACCACGGTCTGGCAGGGCGCCGGCGGCATCGGCGGCTTCTTCGAGCGGACCTTCGCGCCCAAGGGCCTTGGCCGGATCTATGACGCGATTCTCGCCAACCTCGCCGCCCACATGGAGAAGTGACCGCCGGCGACAGAGGAAATGCAGTGCAGCACGGAGCCCCGCTCCGGCCGGTGGATCCGGCCGGGGCGGGGCTCCGTTGCGGGCTGTCGGCCGGGTGTCAGGCCAGGACCGCGAGCGCGGCGTCGTAGTTCGGCTCCTCCGAGATCTCGCCGACCAGCTGCGAGTGGAGCACCTTGTCGTTCTCGTCGAGCACGATCACGGCACGCGCGGTCAGGCCGGCCAGCGGGCCGTCCGCGATGGCCACGCCGTACGTCTCGTGGAACTCGCGCCCCCGCAGCGTGGACAGGGTCTTGACCTGCTCCAGACCCTCGGCACCGCAGAACCGGCCCTGGGCGAACGGCAGGTCGGCGGAAATGCACAGCACCACGGTGTTGTCCAGCTCACCGGCCCTCGCGTTGAACGCGCGGACGGAATTCGCGCAGGTCGGGGTGTCGACGCTCGGGAAGATGTTCAAGACCTTGCGCAGACCGGCGAAGTCCTTCAGCGACTTGTCCGCCAGCCCCTCGCCGACCAGGCTGAACGCCGGCGCCTCGGCACCGGCCCCGGGCAGCTGCCCGTCGACCTGAACCGGGTTTCCCTTCAACGTGACCTGAGCCATCAAGAGCCTCCTACCAGCGATGTTCATCGTCAGAGCAACGCCGTCGATCCTACTGCGGAAGCGGCGGCCGGGGACTCCGGACCCTCACCGGTACCGCCCGCAGCGCCCCGGCGTGTCCGCCCGGTCAGCGGCGCCGCGGGGAGGCGGCCTCGTCCGTCTTCAGGACGAAGTCGAACGTGGCCTCCTTCCCCGGGCCCGCCTGGCGCACGTTCATCAGCAGGTCGGGATCGAAGAGCGGGTCGGTCTCGTTGCGCGGCTCGCCGGGGAAGTACAGCTGGGTGGTGAGGATCGGGTTGCCCGGCGCCTGGACCTTCACGTGCAGGTGCCGGGTGCGTCCCGGGTACAGGCCGGGCACGATCGTGGTGAGGGTGAAGGCGCCGCGCCCGTCGGTGAACTGGTGGCCGCGGAAGCCGAAGCCCTCGTTGTCGTACGCGCCGCTGTCGTCCGCCTGCCACCAGTCGAGGAGCACGTCGGGCAGCGGCCGGCAGGTCAGCCCGAAGACGAAGCCGCTCACCGTGAGCGGCGTCCCCACGGTGCCGGGCTCGACGAGCGAGGACCGCAGCGGCGAGTCCGGCTTGAAGTACGGGCCCTCGATCTGCGGCGGCGTCGGGTCGTCGCCGTCGTCGCAGTACGGCGTGGGGGTGAGCGGGCGGCCGGCGGGCCGGTTGTCGCGGGCCAGCGCGACCCCGCCGAGCAGCATCGGCAGCGGCACGGCCGCGACGGCGGCCCTGAGCACGTTCTTGCGGCTGATCAGGCTCTGGGGGCGGTCCGCCCCGGCGTCCTGACTGCGGCGGCTTTCGTCGTCCATCACACGCTCCTGTGGGGCGAGGGGAGGGAGGGCAGGGCCGGCCCATGGGGGCAGGACACCGGGGACACCGGATGTCCGGCCGTCCCTGCCGATGACGCTTGCTGACGAGGTCACACGCTAGGGCGGCGCCGCGGGCCGGGCCATGGACTTCCCTCGGGGGTCATGGTGAATTCCGCGGCGGCCGTTCCGGGGGCTGTGCCAAGTGCCCGTACGGCAGTGCCCGTACGGCAGTGCCTGTACGGCAGTGCCTGTACGGCAGTGCCCGTTCCGCCGGGAGGTGGACGGGTCACGCCGGGCACATCGCGCCGCCCCCGCCCGCCGCTTCGTCAGGTCCGTCCCCGCCCGTCGTGCGGCGGAAGTCGCCGGGGCTCACGCCGGTTTCGCGGCGGAAGAAGCGGCAGAAGTAGGCGGGGTCGGCGAAGCCCACCCGGCGGGCCACCTGGGCCACGCTCAGGCGGGTGCCGGACAGCAGCCGCTTGGCCTCCACCGTCTGCGCGTGCCGGATGATCCGGCCCGGCGTGCGGCCGGTGCTGCGCTTGACCACCTCCGCCAAGTGCCCCACCGATACGCCCAGTTCATCGGCGTACGACTGCACGGTCCTGCCCGCGGAACCGGGTCGGGCGAGCAGCCGGGTGAACTCCCTGGCCACCGGCGCCTGGCGGCCCGTGGCGGGCTCGGGGCGGGACGCGCCCGGCAGCCGCAGGGCCCGCGCCGCCAGGATGTGCACCTGCGCCTGGAGCACCGAGGTGAACGCGTCGGCCCGCTCGGCGCACTCCTGGACCATCTCCCGCACCAGCCCGGTCAGCCGCAGCGCCGCGACGGGATCGACCTGGAGCGGGGGCCGTTCGCCGAGTTTCGCCAGCGTGTACCGGTCGCCGGGGTGCGCCAGCAGGAAGTCCTCGGTGAACAGGATCACCCAGCCGCGCAGGTCACGGACCCGGTCCCAGTGATGGACCTGTCCCGGCACGATGAAGCTCAACTGCGGCGGGCGCAACGGCCACCGGGCCAGATCGATGACGTGGTGCCCCGAGCCGCCGGTGACGTACGCGATCTCGTAGAAGGTGTGCCGGTGCGGGAAGTCGGCGCGGGAGAGCGGGCCGATGGTGTCGAAGGAGCCGACGGCGAACGGGAGGAGGTGCGGGGCGGGCACGTCGAGCCGGTGCAGCGGTACCGGATCGTCCGCCGGTCCTTCGTCGTTGGAACAGCCGCGCGGCACGAAGACATCCGGTGCGGGGCCCGCCGCGCGTCCGCCGCGCGGGGGCCTGGCCTGTTCGCTCCGTCTGGGCACGGGCTCACCCTACGAGCGGGCGCAAGGCCGTCTTCTCGGCCACGGATGCGGCCACGGATGCGGCAGCGGCGGCGCGTGGCGGCCGGGCCGGCCGGTGGGCCGGCCCGGCGCGCGGACGGTCAGGCCGGTCCGTTCCACTTCTGCGCGGGGTTGCCCGAGCAGTTGGCGATCTGAACCCTGGTGCCGTCCGACGTGTTGGCGGCACGGATGTCCAGGCACTTGTCGGCCTGCCTGTTCACCAGGTCGTTGGCCGGGGAGAACACCCACTGCTGCGAGGGGCTGCCGTTGCAGTCCCACAGGTGGATGAGCGAACCGTCGGACGTGGCACCGTTCACGACGTCCATGCACTTGCCGACGGCGCGCACGGTGCCGTCCGACGCCATGGTGAACTTCTGGGCGGGGGCGCCGTTGCAGCCGTGCACCTGGACCTGGGTGCCGTTGGCCGACTTGCCGTAGGCCACGTCCAGGCAGGTGCCGTTCATGCCGGTGATGGCGCCGGACGGGCCGCTGATCTTGGCGGGGTGCGGCGGGCTCCCCTTGGCGCCGCCCTTGGGCGCGGAGTCGCCGTGCGTGCTCTTCGGGGGCGGGGCGGGGTCCTTGTGCTTCGGCTGCGCGGGCGGCGCGGCCGGCTGTTCGGCCGGCTCCTGGGTGGCCTTCTTCTCCGGCTTCGGGGACGCCTTGGTGTGCTCGGGCGAGGCGGACGGGGAGGCGCCCGCCGACTTCGACGCGACGGGCTCGGGCGACGGGCTCTGCACGTCGGCCGCGGCGACCCGGGTGTCGTCGGCACTCATTCTCAGGCCCTGCTGGGCCAGCGGGGCGAGCAGCGCGACGGCGGCGACAAGACCTGCGGCCGAGCCGAGGGCGACCCACACCCGCCGCTCGGGGAGCAGGCCGATGCGCGCCCTGCCGGGGTCGCGGGCGAAGGTACGGGAGAAGCCGTCCGGTGATTTCCCGGGTGGCTGGGGGGAGTTGGGGGTGTCCGGTGGCACGGGGTCCTCCGACGGTCGGGACGGATGGCGGGCAGGGAAGTGGTGAACGGATCGGGGCGGCCGGGGTGGCGACCGCGGGTCAGGGGGCGGGGGCCCGGTCCGGCATATCGTGTTCGGACAGCCGCATCAGGGCGTCGGCGTCCGGCGAGGTCAGTTCGGACACCCGCATCGCCTGGCGTTCGGTCATCTCCTGGAACACCTGGCGCGCGGTACGGCCGTTGCCGAACCTGACATTGCGCGGAATCGAGGCGAAGTGCCCGGACAGCGCCCGCCTGGCGTCCTCGCTGAGCCGGTAGGCATGGCGCTCGGCGTGGTGCTCCACGATGTGCACCAGCTCGTCGGACGTGTAGTCCTCGAACAGCAGCGTGCGCGAGAAGCGGGAGGACAGGCCGGGGTTGGAGCCGATGAAACGGTCCATGTCGTCCGGGTAGCCGGCCGCGATGACCACCACCTCGTCGCGCTGGTCCTCCATCAGCTTGACCAGCGTCGCGATGGCCTCGGTGCCGAAGTCGTTGCCTGCCACCGCGGGCGCCAGCGAGTACGCCTCGTCGATGAACAGCACGCCGCCGCGGGCCCGGTTGAACGCCTCGATGGTCTTCGGACCGGTGTGCCCGACGTACTCGCCGACCAGGGCGCTGCGGTCCACCTCCACCAGATGCCCGACGGCCAGCAGCCCGAGCGCCTTGAGGAGCCTGCCGTACAGCCGGGCGACGGTGGTCTTGCCGGTGCCGGGATTGCCCGCGAACACCAGATGGCGGCTCAGCGGCGGCGCGGGCAGCCCGGCCTCGCGCCGCCTGCGGACCGTCTGCATCAGCTTGACCATGCCGCCGACATCGCTCTTGACCCGTTCCAGGCCGACCAGTTCACCCAGCTCGGTCAGCAGGTCGTCCAGCGTCTCGGGCTCCTCCTCGGGGGCGCCCTCATCGGCCAGCTCCGCCTCGTCGGACGCCTCGCCGCCTTCGCCGTCCCCGCCGCCCGGCGCGGCCACCGGGGCGCCGGCGGCACCGGGCCTGCCGGGCGCCCCGGCTCCGGGGCCGGCCACGGACGGCAGCACCGCCGTCTCCACACGGTGGGCCGCACAGTCCTCGAAGACCGCCGCCGCTCCCTCCGCGGTGCCCACGTCCTGCGCGCAGTCGAAGATCCGGCAGCCGCGGAAGAGCGGATCGGCCCGCTCGCCGATGTGCAGGGCGGGGAAGGTGCTGCCACGGACATCGCAGTACTCGAAGGTGCCGCCCGCGTCCTCGCCGACGAGGATGCCGTTCTTGCCCGTGGTGTCGATCCGTACGCCGCTGACCTGGCAGTCGGTGTCCTTCCACAGGACCAGCGCGGTGCCGCCCGCCCGGAACACGCCGCCGCCGTCCATCCGCAGCCGGGCGCCGGTGGCGACCGTCACCCCGGCGCTGCCCACGTCCGCGATGCGGGTGCCGGTCAGCCGGGCGCGGGCGCCGGGGCCCAGCTCGACGCCGGTCCTGCGCTGCCCGGTGACGGTGGTCTCGGACAGCTCCGACTCCTCGGCCGACAGCAGGCGCACGCCACTGTCACCGCCGTCCACACGGCACCCCTTGAGCACCGCCGCGCCGCCCATCGCCACCTGGACACCGCACATCGCGGCGCCGCCCAGTGTGGTGTCGGCGGCGTGCGCGCGGGCCTCGTCCACCACGGCCAGCGCGTGCTCGTCGGTGCCCGACACCCGGCAACCGGTGAAGGTGCCGTGCGCCCGCTCGCCGAGGTGCAGGGCGCTGAACCCGGAACCCGACACCGAGCAGTCGGCCATCCGCAGCGCGCTGTCGCCCAGCGCCAGCGCGCCGTTGGCCGCGGGCGACACGACGCGGCAGTCGTGCGCGGTCAGCCGGGCCGCGCCGCCCGACGCCAGCGCGCTGCCGCCGGCCGCCACCACCCGGCACCCGGTGAGATCGACGCGCGCCTCGTGCTCGGCCTGCACGCCGGTGGCCGCCGCGCCCTCGATCCGGCAGTCGTCCAGGACGACCTGGGAGCGGTCCTGGGCCAGCAGCCCGTTGCGTCCCGGCCTGATCAGCCGCGCGTCGCGCACCGCCAGCCGGGAGGCGCCGCGGGACCGCAGCGCCGACCCCGAACTCGCGGTGATCCGCAGCCCGTCGGCCACCACCCGGGCGGTCCCTGACAGCACCACGCCGATGCCGTCGACGGCGTCGATCGTGCCGTCCTCGATGCGGGCCCTGGCGTCGCCGCTGACGTGCAGCGCCGCGTGCCGCGCACCGTGCAGCCGGGTACGCCGCCACACCAGCACGCCGCCGGTGGTGGGATCCCGCAGGTCCTCCACCAGATCGGCGGCGAGGTCGCCGCGCAGCGCGTCGAGCGCCCCGGCGTCCGCGTCCGGGGCGTCGCCGCCCGCGTCCTGGTCCGCGCCGTCCGGCCGGCCCAGCACCTCGACCCGGCCGTGGGTCAGCGCGCAGTCCTCCAGGACCAGGCCCGCCGCGTCCTCGACACGCACCAGCGCCTGGGCGGGATCGGCGCCGTGCAGCGTCAGTTGCCGCACCGCGCAGTCGGGCGCCGCGACGCTCAGCGCGGGCCCCTGCGACGGCCGGATGACGACGGTCCCAGGACCCTGCTCGGGCACCAGCACCACCCGGCGCTCCAGGCGTACGTTCTCCGGGTACTCGCCCGGTGCGACGGTGACGGCCGCGCCCGCGGGGACGGCGGCGACCGCGTCGGAGATCGTCCGGTAGGTCCCCCGCCCCCGGGCGGCGACGCGGTACACGGCGGGGTTCGTCATCCTGTGCTCTCCTGCGGGTGGTGCGGGTCCTCGGTGGGCGCGGGGTCCGGGTGCTGCCAGTCCGGCGGGTCGTCGGCGCGCAGCGTGGGCGTGATGATCAGGCCGCCGAGCATCTTGTCGGCGAACTTGCTGACGCCGCCCACCAGGAAGATGTCGGCGAAGCCCTGCCGGTGGTAGAACCGGCCCGCCATACCGTGCTGGAGCACGGTCTTCGCCGCGCCCATGCTGATGCCGCCCACCAGCCCCGACGCCATGCCGATGCCGCCCTCGGTGAGCGCGTCCGTGCCGGAGAGGTGGACGACGTTGCCGTTGGCGTCGTACACGCCGAAGATGGCGGATCCCGCGGCCCCGACGATGAAGCCGGAGACCAGACCCGAGGTGATGCCCACACTGAAATCGTACGTGCCGGCCCGCCAGCGGGTGACCTTCTCGTTGCCCGCCCACTCCGACGACCAGGTGTCGTCGCTCTGCGGCGGCCGGGCGAAGGGACGGCCCGAATCGACGTTGCCCGCACCGGTCTTGAGGGCGCCGCCACGGCCCGCCATGTCGTGCATCCCGGTCACCCCGATCTTGACGGTGGAGCCGATGGCGGCGCCGAACGCGGCCTTGGCGACGTCGGTCCAGGTGAAGTCGCGGCCGGAGATCTCCGCCGCGATGGCGTTGACGATCAGGCCGACGACGAAGTCCAGGGTGAACTCCTGGGCGAACTCCACCAGCATCTGGGTGCCGGCCTTCTGCACGAACGGCGTGTACAGCGACTCGCCCGCCGCGTGCCCCGACCACTGGGAACGGTTCGGCTCGCGCAGCATCCGGCTGTTGCCGCGGAACTCCGTGAACCAGCCGCGGAAGTCGTTCTCCCGGCCGGCCAGCGTCATCCTGCCGAAGCTGTCGCGCTCCCACACGTACCCGGACATGGTCCGCTCGGAGAGCAGTGTGTGCCCGTCGGAGCCGCCGAAGCGCCGCCACTGCTTGTTCCACTCGTCGGACTCCAGGAACGTGCCGTCCTCAAGGCGCGTCCTGGTGCGGACGGCGCCGCCGGCCTCGAACTCCTTCCACTCACCTGAGGTGTGCGTCCCGGTGGGCGTCTCCTGGTACTCGCGCACCCGTACCGGGGTGTCGCCGAGCAGGTCCTGGAAGGCGGAACCCGACCTCGGGACGGCGGGGATCTCCTGGACCACCCGGCCGTCGGCGCCGCCGACGTGGTCGCTCCAGCGCGCCCCCGCCCGCCAGTCGTCGAGGCGGTTGCCCGCCGCGTCGGTCCAGGTGCGCACCCGCTCGCCGGGCCCGCCGCCGAACTCCATGACGTGGCCGTCCTTGTCGACCTTGTTCCAGTGCCAGGTGGGCGGCGCGCCGTCCTCGCCCGCCACCCGCCAGGCGTCCACGTGCGTACCGTCGCCCAACAGGCGGTGGTCGCGCACCAGTTGGCCCGCGGCGTCGAAGTCCTGGTAGGACGCCGCGTCCCAGTAGCGCCCGGTGCCGCCGCCCGCCGACTGCACGCGGACGCCCTCATCCCCGGTGACGTCGTCCACCCAGGTGACCTTCGCCGAACCGGCGGGCCCCGTCGCGGTGACGGTCCTGTCGAGGGTGCCGTCGGCGCCGCTCGGCCAGCTGTCCTTGCGGCCGACGATCGCGCCCTGGTGGTCGAAGCGGGTCCAGTCGCCGCCGGTCCTGATGTCGGCCCGGCCGAGCGCCGCACCGGCGTCGTCCGCGGCCACGGCAGGGCGCGGCGGGTTGCGGTACTCGACGACCGTGCCGTCCGCGAACCCCTCCCGGATGACGTGCCATTCCTGCCCGCCGCCGGTGCCCGCAGGGCGCGGCGTGTACCAGTCGCCGCCGGGCGGGTCGACGGTGTGCCGGTCCTGCCAGCGCAGCTCACCGTGCCCGGTGCCCGCGGGGGATTCCCGGAAGTCACCGGAGTGGAATGTGCGGTGCCCCTGGAGCCCGTCCTCCCCTTCCGACCAGGGCAGATAGCCGTCCTGCGCCCGTACGTTCGTGGGCAGCGGCACATCGCCCACGGTCAGCGTCGCGCCGTTGGACAGCGGGCGGGTGCCGCGGACGACGCTGCCGTCCATGGCGATGTCCAGGGTCGAGGAGTCCCGTCCGACGAGCCGCAGTCCGCTGCTGGTCGGCGTGGTGCCGCCGGCCGGGGTGTGCTTCCAGGTGTGCAGCTGGAAGCCGCTGTCGGACTTCAGCCAAGCGGTGTGGTCGAAGGTGTGCCCGTCGACGGTGGACAGCAGTCGCCGGGTCCAGACGGGCGGTCGCTGCTCGGTGACGCGGTGCGTCTCCAGGAATCCGCCGTCCTCGATGACCTTGCCCGAGCCGTTCTCCTTGCCGTGCGCGGAGTGCGACACCCAGTCCCGCTTGAGCGTCCCGTCGGCGTCCATCTCGAACTGGACGTAGCGGCGGTTGTCGTCGGGCAGGTGGAAGCGGCCGAACTTCTCGTGGACCAGGTCGCTCGCGCCGGTACGGGGGTTGGTCATGGTGTCGGTCCAGCCGCGGCCGGGGCTCCAGCTGCGGGAACCCTGCGCCAGGTGCTGGTAGTCGGCGTCGTAGCGGTGCCAGGTGGTGGCGTCCCCGCCGAGGCCCTGGGCGAGCGGGCTGCGGTCCAGATCGGCCAGCACATGGCCGCCGTCGGGGTTCTCCCGCCAGTGCCGCACCCGGACACCGTCGGCCGTGTCGAACCAGCTCCGGCCGCTCTCGCCGAAGTGCCGGCTGCCGTGGCGGCCCGCGGTGCCGTCGGGCAGCACCTCGTTCCAGTCGGTGCGCTGGTGCGTGAAGCGCCCGAACGTGGCCTTGCCGGTGGGGCGTTGGGCGTCGAGGAAGCCGCCGCCCGGCAGCGGCCTGCGCTCGAAGACCTCGGCGCCGCTGTGGCTCAGCAGCTGGATCCGGCCGTTGCCCAGGCCCTTGTCGCCGACGGTGCCGGAGTCGAACCAGGGGGTGGTGGCACCGGACGTGCCGGCCGTCGCGTCGCCGCGCGGCGGGGTGATCCGACGCCAGGTCGCCCCGGCGTCGTCGGCCGCCCCGGCGTCGTCGGCCGCCGCGGCGGGGAAGTCCACATCGAAGGCGTGCCCCTGCTTCACCGCGCCGTTCTCGATGACGTTGATCCGCATCGAGTGCAGGCTGCCGTCGGCCCGGTAGGTGGTGAACTCGCCCTGGTGCAGCGGCCCGGAGCCGTCGACGCGGAAGCCGCCGTCGGCCTGCCGGGTGACGACGGTGCCGGTCCCCGACAGGTTCGCGTCCAGCAACTGCGCGGAGTTGTCCGGCAGGAAGCGGGTGCCCACCGCGTCGGAGAGCTGCACGGCGTCGTACAGGTGACTGCCGTCGCCCGCGGACACATGGAAGGTGGTGCCGTCGACGGTGACGCCGTGGGTCACCGCGCCGTGCTCGTCGAAGAGCCGGAAGCCGCCGTCGGCGTCCTCGACCCGGAAGCCGCCGCCGGGCCGGGTGGCGGTCTTGAGGCCGTCGACCCGCTGGAGACCGGAGTCCAGGACGTCCAGCGCGCCGTGCTCGTACACCCGCAGGGACCGGCCGGCGGCGCCCGGCGCGTCCTGGAGGCGCAGCGCCCGGAAGTCGAGGGCGCCCGAGCTGTCGAAGACCCGCACCGAGCCGTTGTCCGTCACGCGGAACCCGTCGCCGTGCACGGCCACTTCGGTCTCCGCGACGACGTGCCCGTCCGGGCCGTGCAGGGTGCCGGTGGGGGCTGCGGGGGCGCCGCCGTGGCCGGCCGGGGGCGAGTGCAGGAAGCCGACGGTCTCCTGGCCGTCGGCCAGCCGGAAGGCATCGGCCGTGTGACGCCCGGTGGCGTCGAAGACCTGGTGCCCGCCGGCCGTCTCGACGCGGAAGCCGTCGCCGTACGGGGAGACGGACGCGTCCGGCACCGGGGAACCGTCGGTCGAGACGACCCGCGCCCCGTCACCGAAGGTGCCGTCGGGCGCCGTGTGCACGAACCGGAACTGCGTCATGCCGTCCGGCCCGGTCAGCCGCAGGCCCCTCCCGGAGTGCCCGCCGGCGGGGGCGGTCTCCTGCGGCGGGCGCGGCGTCTCGTGCGGGGTGGGGGCAGGTGCGGGCGTGGTCCGGTGCGGCAGCTCAGGCGCCGGGTGGGTGGCGGGGACACCGGCCTGATCCAGCGGCTGCATCTCGTACGCGGGGCCGCCGGCCGGCCGGGGCCGGTGGTGCGATGCGCCGCCGAGGAGGCGGGGTCGTTCCTTGAGTGAGGTGGTGAGGAGGTCGTCGAGTTTGGCGCCGATGTCGTCGGGGTCCATGCCGTGGGCGCGGAAGGCGTCTTTGGCGTCGTCGAGGTCGGCTACGGCGTTGTCGAGGTCGGTGCGTGCCTGTTCGCCGACGGCGGGTCCGCGGGAGGAGCCGTCGATGCGGGCGCCTTCGGTGTCGAACCGGAGTTGGGCGGCGTCGAGTTCGGACTGTGCGCGCTGGACGTCGCTCCAGGCGTTCATGCGGGCGTCGACGATGTCGTCGGTGTCGCCGGGGTTGCGGAACACGTCGGCCCTGGCTTCGGATTCCCTGGCCCAGATGGCGTCGAGTTCGGCGCCGGTGGGGCGGGATCCGGTGCCGGATGCAGGTGCGTCGGGCTGTCCCTTCCAGCTCGCCGGCTTGGGGAGGTTCGCGAACTCCTCCGCGTTGTGCAGGACGTTGCCGCGCAGGTCGGCGGCGATGTGGGTGAATCCGGTGCCGCTCCAGCTCTTGTCGAGCAGTTTCGTGCCGGCGGGGTCGGTGAACGCCAGGCCGACGGTGTTGCGGTCGGGCTGGTGGGTGACGGTGATGGTGAGGTCGTCGGCGTAGCCGGGCTTGTTGACCGTGACCGTGTGGACCAGCCCGTCCTCGCTGAACGCCGAGTGCGCCGTGACGTCGTCGAAGCCGTTCCAGCGGACCAGTGAATCCGCTTCGAAGGCCCGGCCGAAGTCGTTGAAGGCGGTGCCCGACGGCAGTCCTGGCCACTCCTCCTTCAGCACGGCGGCGAAGTCGTCCGGCGAGATGGCCTCGGCACGCACCGGGACGACCGTCAGGCCGCTCTCGACCCTGGCGGGCCCGGTGCGGACCAGGGTGGTGGGGGAGAGCGTGATCTCCCACTGGTCGGGGCTGCGCGGCACCGGATCGTGCGGGCTGATCTCGTAGTGCGGCGGGTAGGCCATGGCCAGCTTGCCGTGGTCGGCCGGCACCTCGATCTCGAAGACGACGCGGTTGCTCAGCACGCCGTTCTTCGCCCACTCGGGCTGGAAGTCGAAGGTGTTGGACGTCGAGATCGGCAGCCGCTCGATGAAGCGGTCGGCCTGCTGGCTCGCCGGGTCCATGGAGACCCCGCGGTAGACGGTGAGCTGCTTGTTGGGGCCCCCGAAGTGGAGGTCCTGGGTGATGCGGTGGAACTCCTGGACCTTCCCGAGGAGCTTGCCGTCCTCCAGCGCACTCGGGTTGACGAATCCGCCGAAGCCGCGCTTGGAGGTGAAGGCGCCCCCGATGACGTCCCGCATCAGGGCGGCGACCTCGGGCTCGGCGACCGCGTGGCCCAGATGGATGCGGGCCACGTCGATGAGCGACCCCCAGTTCTCGGCGGCCTTTCCGGTGAGTCCGGCGGCGGGGGGCGGCGGTGTGGTGTGCGGGGCGGGAGCCGGGGGAGCTTCGTCGAAGGCGCCGGACCAGTGGTAGCGCTGCGGGCCTCCGGGCGAGGCGACGGTGATGCTGTCGCCGTCGATCTTGACGGGCCAGCTGTGGCCCGCCGAGTCGAGGGGACCGGCGGTGTACCGGCCGAGTTTGGCCTGCGCGCCGATCGTCGATCCGTCGAAGGGGCCGCCGTGCAGGACGATGTCCTGTCCGGTGAGGTTGAGTCCGAGGCCGCGGGTGTAGTGCCAGGTTCGGACGGGGTTGCCGTTGGGGGCGTCGAGTTGGTGGATGGTGAATTGGCGGTCGGTGGGTCCGCCGTGGACTACGAGGTGGTTGGTGTCGGCGGCGTCCAGGATCTGGGGGGCTTCGCCGCGTGGTGCGTGGACGATTGCGCCGTTGAGGTCCGGGATTTCCTTGTCGAAGCGGCCGAGGCTGCGGCCGGTGCCGGAGGCTCCGCCGAGGAGGCGGGGTCGTTCCTTGAGTGAGGTGGTGAGGAGGTCGTCGAGTTTGGTGCCGATGTTGTCGGGGTCCATGCCGTGGGCGCGGAAGGTGTCTTTGGCGTCGTCGAGGTCGGCTACGGCGTTGTCGAGGTCGGTGCGTGCCTGTTCGCCGACGGCGGGTCCGCGGGAGGAGCCGTCGATGCGGGCGCCTTCGGTGTCGAACCGGAGTTGGGCGGCGTCGAGGTCGGACTGTGCGCGCTGGACGTCGCTCCAGGCGTTCATGCGGGCGTCGACGATGTCGTCGGTGTCGCCGGGGTTGCGGAACACGTCGGCCCTGGCGTCGGATTCCCTGGCCCAGATGGCGTCGAGTTCGGCGCCGGTGGGGCGGGATCCGTGGCCGCCGCCGGGGGCGGGAGCGTCGGGCTGTCCCTTCCAGCTCGCCGGCTTGGGGAGGTTCGCGAACTCCTCCGCGTTGTGCAGGACGTTGCCCTGGAGGTCGGCGGCGATGTAGCGGAATCCGTCGCCGCTCCAGCTCTTGTCGAGCAGCTTGGTGCCGCCCGCGTCGGTGAAGGTGACCGAGACGGTGTTCTTCTCCGGCTGGTGGGTGACGGTGATGGTGAGATCGTCCGCGTATCCCGGCTTGTTGACGGTGGTCGTGTGGACCAGCCCGTCCTCGCTGAACGCGGCATGCGCGGTGACGTTCTCGAAGTCGCCGCCCCAGCGGCCCAGCGACTCCGGTGCGAAGGCCCGGCCGAAGTCGTTGAAGGCGGTGCCCGACGGCAGACCTGGCCACTTCTCGCCGATCACCGAGGCGAAGCGGTCGGGCGTGATCTGTTCGGCACGGACCGGAACGACCGTCAGGCCGTTCTCGACACGGGGTTCGCCGGTGCGGACCAGGGTGGTCGGGGGGAGGGTGACCTCCCACTGGTCGGGGCTCATGATGGGTGGTTCGCCCGCGCCCGGTTTGTAGTGCGGCGGGTAGGACATGGACAGCTTGCCGTGCTCGGCGGGCACGTCGATCTCGAAGACGATGCGGTTGCTCAGCACGCCGTTCTTCGCCCACTCGGGCTGGAACTCGAAGGTGTTGGACGTCGAGATCGGCAGCCGCTCGACGAAGACGTCGGCCTGCTGGCTCGCCGGGTCCATGGAGACCCCGCGGTAGACGGTGATCCGCTCGTTGGGGCCCGTGAACAGCAGGTCCTGGGTGACTTGGTGGAACTTCTGCGTCTTGCCCACCAGATCGCCCCGCTCCAGCGCCATCGGGTCGACGAATCCGCCGAAGCCGCGCTTGGAGGTGAAGGCGCCCCCGATGACGTCCCGCATCGTGGCGGCGATCTCGCTGTTCTTGACGGCCTGGTCCAGGTGGATGCGGGCCAGGTCGACGTGTTTGCCCCAGTTCGCGGCGGCCTCTCCGCTGAGTCCGGCGGCGGCCGGCGGCGGGTCGGTGTGCGGGGCGGGAGCCGGGGGAGCCTCGTCGAAGGCGCCGGACCAGTGGTAGCGCTGCGGGCCTCCGGGCGAGGCGACGATGACGTGGTCGCCGTCGATCCTGGCCGGCCAGCTGTGGCCCGCCGAGTCGAGCAGGGAGCCGGTGGACTTGCTCGTCTTGAGCAGCGAGCCGTCGAAGAGGCCGCCCTGGAGGACGAAGTCCTCGCCGGCCGGCCGCAGCCCGCCGAGCCGGACGTAGTGCCAGCTGCGGACCGTGTTGCCGTCCGGCGCGTCCAGCTTCTCCACCGTGAACTTCGAGCCCTGCGGGGTGCCGTGGACCTTGAAGAGGCTCGCGTCGGCGGCGTTCATGACCTTCGGGGGATCGGTCCTCGACACCGTCAGCAGCACACCGCCCTGACCCGGCAGTTCCGTGGTGACGGGGGGCCTGCCTCCGGTGCCGCCTGGCAGCCTCGGGCGGGCCTTCAGCGAGGCGTCGTCCAGCGCCGCCAGCTTCTTGCCGATGTCGTCGGGGTCCATGCCGTGGGCGCGGAAGGCGTCCTTGGCGTCGGCCAGGTTCTGCTCGGCGGCCTTGAAGTCGTTCAGGGCCTGCTCGCCGACGGAAGGACCGGTGGACGGGCCGTCCACGCGGGCGCCCGCCAGGTCCAGCTGGTCCTGCGCCAGGCGGTGGTCGATCCGGGCCTGCTGCACCCGCGTCCAGGCATCCCTGCGCGCCTCGAACGCCGTGGGGGTGTCGCCCGGCTTGCGGAACACGTCGGCCTTGGCGAGCGCGTCCTCGCGCCACTGCGCGAAGGTGTCCAGGGTGCGGACCGGGGCCTTGCCCTTGATGTCCCCGCCCGAGCCGACACCGGGGCCGTGCCCGCCCGCGCCGCCCGGTTGCGGAGTGTGCGGGGCGGGTGCGTGCGGGGCGACGGCCCTGGCGACCGGTGCCTCCACCCCGCCGACGGCGTGCGGCACGGCAGGGGCCGTCGCGCCGTCGAGCGCGGGGGTGCCGTGTCCGGGCGCACCCGTTCCGGGCAGGTCCGGCAGCTTCGGCGGTTCCAGGACGGAGGCCCCTGCGCCGGCGGCAGGGGTGTCAACGGGGTGACCGGGAGCGCCTGTTGGCGCGTCGAGTGTGTGGTGGGCGGGGGCAGGCGTGGGCACCGGCCGCTCGCCGAGCCCGGCCAGATCGGTGCCGCCCGCCGCGGGCTGCGGGACGTGCGGTGTGGTCCCGGCCCCTGGCACCTCCACCTGGCTGCCCGTCCTGCCCACGGCGGGCGGCGGCGCGAGCCGGTCGCCGGTGGCGGGCGGTGCGATGCCGTGGGTGGTGGGCGGCGGGGTGACGCCGTGCTGGACGGCGGGCGGCGTGATGCCGTGGGCGGCGACGGCCGGGGGCGTGATGCCTTCGGTGGCGGCGGGCGGTGTGATGCCGTGGCCGCCGGTGGCGGGCGGGGTGATGCCCTGCGTGGTCGGAGGTGTGATGCCGTGGGTGTCCAGGCCGGCGCCGAACTGCCGGCCGGCTCCCGTGTTCACGTCGACGACCCGGCCCGCGCCCGCGCCCGCGCCGAGGTCGACGGTGCCGATGCCGTGCACCGGGCCCGGTGTCACCGAACCGTGGGAGGGCAGGTGCAGTTGGCCGGGTGCGGTCAGGTCGGATGCGACCGTCCCGGTGGTGGGCATTTCGATGCGGCCGACGGCCGGCGGTGTGATGGACGCCTGGCCGCCGGTGGCCGGCAGGTCGATGCGGCTCACCGCGGGCGGCGGGGCGAGCGACCCGGCGTGCAGGTCGAGCGAGCCGGGGGTGCCGATGCCGTGGGCGGGCGCCTCGACGTGACCGAGGTCGACCAGTCCCGCGGCCGGTGCGTGCGGGACCGCGGCCGTCGGCGCGGGGACGTCCATCCGCATCGCCGGCACGTCCGCGATCCGCGCGCCGGAACCGATGTTGCCCAGGTCGCCGAGGCCGCTCGGGACGCCGAAGTGGCCGGCCGACACCGAGCCGAGGCCGTGGGTGCCGAGGTCGGTCACACCGCCAGGTGCCACGGGCGCGGACACGCCGGACGGCAGCGATCCGGTCAGCGAGCCGTGCAGGCCGGCCGGTGGCGAGAGGTGCGTGACCGGGCCCATGGTCGGCAACTGGCCGAGCCCGCCGGGGTGACCGAGGGACGGCAGTCCGCCGAGGGCGCCGTCCAGGCCGCCGATGTGCACCGCGGGCAGGTCGAGCCCGCCGGGGAGCCCGCCGCCGAGACCGTTCAGGGACAGGTTGGTGGAGCCGAGGCCCGAGATCGAGCCGTCGAAGTGCATCGCGGGCGGCGTCATCGTGCCGTGCGTCGAGAGCGACGGCGTGAACGTGCCGGGCCCGGCGAAACCGCCGGAGCGCACCATCGCCAGGTCGTTCATCGGGTCGATGTGCACCGAGGGCGGGCCGCCGCCGATGTCGGCGAGATGGTGGATCGGCCCGGCGCCGCCCAGCAGCCGCCCGCTCGCGTCGAGCGCGCCGTAGCGGAACTTGCCGAACACACCACGGTCGATGAAGCCGATCTTCAGGGCCTTGCCGATGCCGAGGGCCTGGACCTCGGCGGCGTCCACGGGCAGCACCAGCCGCAGGGCCTTGAACCCGGAAAGACCGTTCCACACCCCCCGGCCGGCCGCGGCCAGGCCCGAGCCGATCCACTTGGCGCCGTTGCCGATGCCCTTCACCGCCCCGTACGCCAGGGCGCCCGCGAAGTGCAGGCCGGTCAGGCCCTGGGGGAGCATCATCGGGAGCGCCTTGAACGGCGCGACGATGTGGATGCCCCCGTTCAGCCCGCCGGTGAAGATCCGGCCGCCGAATCCCGGGATGTGCGAGAACGGGGTGTGCGTGAAGAGGCCGTTGAGGCCGCGGCTCCAGCTCGCCGCGCCGCGCGCGAAGTCCGCCGTGCCGAAGAACAGCCGGATCGACAGGTTGAGGAAGTTGCGCCCGGTGAAGACGTTCTTGAACGAGTCGAACGCCGTCTTGATGCCCGTGATGCCCTTGGCGCCCAGGCCGCGCAGCCCCTGGAAGACCTTGGTGAGCTGGATGCCGCGGGTGCTGGGGGCGATCATGCCGAGCCCGGACAGCAGCAGATCGAGCGCGCTGGCGTCGCCGTTGGCGAAGTCCACCGCGGTCTTGATGAAGATGGCGACGTTCAGGGCGATGGCGAACAGCGCGATCGGGCCGCCGAAGATGATGGCGGGGATGATCAGGATGATGGCCAGCCAGCTGAGGGCCTTCATGATCTCGTCGCAGGCGTCGATCGGCGAGGCGATCTTCTGGCCGGCTGCCCGGACCGTGCTGGCCGCCGTCTTCGACGCGCTCCGCTGGGTGTCCCCGGCGTCCTTGGCCGTCGACTTCAGCGACTCGCGTCCCTCGTCGTCGTCATCGGCCAGCGCCTTGGCCTGCTGGAGCGCGGTGTCCGCGCGGCCCTGCTGCTCCTCCATGACCGCCTTGTAGGTGCGCAGCGCGCCCTGCACGTCCTCCTGTGCCTCGCGGAACGACGAGACGAACTTGCGCAGATGGCCGTCGATGACCTCGCGCAGCGCGTCGCCGGTCTTGCCGACGAAGGCGCCGCCTGAGGTGTTCTTGACCTCCGTGAGCCCGGAGTCGATGGTGTCGGCCAGCCGCACCAGTTCGTCCTGGGCCGAGATGACCTCCCGGATCCGGGCAGGGTCACCCGGGGTGGGGTCAGCGTCGAGGCCCAGAGCGCTCCAGTCCGTTTCGCGAGGCAACGCCGGCACCGGCCTTCCTTGGTCGACTGCCGGCGCGGGGCGGCGCGGCAGGGGTGTGTGGGGCGGGGGTGATGTGCGGGGGAGGGGTGAACAGAGGCCGTGGCCGGATCGTGCGGTGGTGGGTGCGTGCGGGGTCGGTACAGCGGGCTGTACTGGAATACACGCGCCACAGGGCAGTGGGGTTCAAAAAGATCGACAAGAATTCCGGAACGGTGTGAACCATCCGGCCCGGCCGTGCGTGCACACAGTGCAAGGATTTGCCGCCACGCCGCCCGGCCGCAGGCCCGAGAGGTGCCCATGCCCGACTTCTCCATCGACTACGAGTTGCTGAACCAGGTGCAGACGCGGATGCGCGAACTCGCCGACACCGCCGACTCCGGAGGCGCCAAGGGCGCGCTGAAGGAACTGTCGTCCTCCACCGACGACGCGAAGAGCGTGATGGGGTTCAGCGACCTCGGCACCGCCATGTGGGGCTTCTCGCAGCGGTCCAGCAGCCGGGCCAAGGACGCGAAGGACGGCCTCAACAAGCTCGCCGACATCTTCAAGTCGGTCTCCGACAACTACTTCCAGGTCGATGCCGGGATGGCGGACAGCGCCGGCGTGATGGGCACCAGCCTCGGCCTGGACGAGTGGAAGAACAACAAGGCCAAGTGGGACGCCTGGGACCAGGACACGAAGGACTGGAACGCCTACCTGGACAAGATCGGCGCGTCCGGCTACTTCAAGGAACACCCGGACGCCGACATCAACGACGTCTGCTCGGCGGACGGCGCGCCCGGCTGGTGCGAGACGTACAACAACGCCAAGGACGTGCCATCGCCGCCCGGCCCCCACCCGGAGGGTGACCGGCCCAGCGACACCCCGCCCACGGAAAAGACGATCACCTCGGACTCCGGGAGCACCCACGTCAAGGTGACCCTCGACGACGACAACAACGTCATGACCGAGGAGAGCACCGTCACCATCGGCAAGGGCACGGACGAGCAGAAGTACATCAGCAAGACGACGTACGACACCGCGCCGCGGCCCATCACCCCGGAAGGCGGCAAGACGTTCGACGCCCGGGACTACACGACGGTGACGACCGGTCCCGACGGTTCGAAGACCACCAGCCGCTACGTCATCGAGGACGACGGCACGGGAACACAGACCGTCACGGACAGCGACGGCAAGGAGACGAAGTACACGCGCTCCGGCCCCGACAAGCCATGGGACAAGGAGGGCGGCGACGACGACTGAGCCGCGTCCTCGCCCACCCGCGCGCCGCGGCAGACGGCCGCCGTCCCGCCCCTGACCCGCAACATCCCCCCCCGTACACCCGAAGGAGACCCCTTGCCCGCCAACATCAGCCTGGACTTCGCGGAGATCGACCGCGTGTCGAACGTCCTCAACAACAGTGCCGACAACACCCTTGTGCCCCGGATGACGGAGGCCAAGAACGAGGTCGACACGATGCTGAACTCGACGCTGAAGTTCAACAACTCCAGCCCGGCGCTCCAGCAGTCCTACGAGAAGCTGACGAAGTCCCTGACCGATGCGACGCAGAGCATCAAGGACTTCGCTGACCAGTTCCAGAAGATCGTGCAGTCCATGAAGGAAATGGACGACGAGATGGCGAACAAGATCCGCTCCAGCGGCTGAAACCCGCGCCGCCACCGGCGGTCCCCGCACGTACCGACGCACGCACACCCGGAGGAACGATGGCGCAGGACGTACTTCTCGACTACGACGACATCAAGCGCGTCGCCACCACGATGGAAAACAAGTTCACCGACATCGCCAGCGAGCTGAGCCAGCTGGAGACCACGGTGAGCACGCTGCTCAAGGACGGTCTGGTCTTCGAGCAGTCGAGCCCCGCCCTGGAGCAGGCGTACCAGGCGTTCAGCAAGCAGATGAAGGAGTCGTCGGCGAACATCAAGGTGTTCGCCCACTCCTTCACCGACATCGTCAAGACGATGACCGACTCGGACGGCAAGATCGCGGCGGGTGTCCGCAACTCCGGCAAGCACTGAACACCCCGCTGTACGGGTTCGGGCCCGGCACCCTTCGTGGGTGCCGGGCCCGAACCCGTGGCGGCTCCTGGAGCCTCAGCTCTCCAGGACCGTCAGCGGCACCTGCACCGGCACCGCCGTCCCCGCGGGGCCCGCCGTCCAGGCGCGGCCGACGGCCAGCCGGGTGCGGATGTGCTCGGCGTTGATGCGCGCCCCGATGACGTCGCCGTCGCCGATCGCCCGCGCGCCGAGCAGCAGACCGCGCCGCGCCCTGCGGACCATGCCGATCCACCCGATGGCGCTCATTCCCTCGGAAGGACCGCCGATCAGGATGCCCTGGTTGCGGTCACGGCCCGACGAGGCGATCTGCCGCAGCACCTGGTCCGCGCCGCAGTTGGCGAGCAGGTCGCTGTCGTCGACCACCACGACCACCGGCCGGTCGCCGACCGCGCGGAGCGCTTCGGTGAGCGTGTCGGCCGACGGGTCGGTGTCGGTGATGACCTGGGCCAGACCGTGGTCGGCGAGCCTGCGCAGCGGCGACTCGCGCGGTGCGAGCACCACCAGGGCGGTACCGCCCGTGATCAGCGAGACGGACATCGCGGCGAGCGTGGTGCTGCGGCCCGACCCGGGCGGGCCGACGACCGCGAAGCTGCCGCCACCGGACAGGAAGTCGAAGCCCAGCGGCCGTACTTCGTCCCCGCCGATGCCGAGCAGCGCCCACATCGGCCGCCTGGACTCCTCGGGCACCTGGTCCATGGCCTCCTGGAAGCCGATCACCTTCGGCATCTCCACGACCCGGAACGGCCTGCGCTGCACCGGGAGATGGGCGTCCCGTTCGGTGGCCATCCGGCCGATCTCCCGCAGCGCGTCGGCCTGGTCGACGCTGCCCTGGCCGCCCTTGCCGTCCGCCGCCCCGGTGGGCAGCAGCGCGATCTGCGTCTCGACGGATGCCGGGGTGTGCCAGCCACGGCCCGGCGGGATGTGGCTCGGCACCCGGTTCGGGGACATCCCCGCCAGGTAGTAGTCGCCCTTGTCGGACTGGCGCAGCAGCAGCCGGAAGTCGTTGTGCGCGGAGAGCCGGCCGCCGAGCAGCCCGCGTTCGGACGAGGCCACGAGGTGGATGCCCGCCGCTGCGCCCTCCCGCAGCAGCCGGGTGATCTCGTCGAACAGCCGCCCGCCGTCGTACTCGTCGAGCATCGACGCGATGCCGTCCCAGCCGTCGATCAGCAGCAGCACGTGGGCCGGGCGCTCGGCCGCGGGCAGCGCGGCCCGCAGCTCCGTCAGTCCCGCGCAGTCGTGCGCGGACATCTTCTCCTGACGCTCTGTCAGCTCCCGGGTGATACGGCCGATGAGGCGTGCCAGCCGCTCGATGTCGAAGCGGGAGACCACCGCGCCGCAGTGCGGCAGCGCCTCCAGGGACGACAGGCCGCCGCCCGCCGCGTCGATCGCGTACAGGTGCAGTTCGCTGCTGGGCAGGGTGCGGGCGGCCGAGCCCGCGAGGGTGCGCAGCACCTGGGTGCGTCCGGAGCGCGGGGCGCCGATGACGTACAGGTGGCCGAAGGTGGCGAAGTCGATGCTGCACACCCGGCGTTCCTGGAGGCTGGGCAGGTCGAGCAGCGCGTACGGGACGGCGGCCGGACGGCCGGGCGGGGTGGGGACGGTGGCCGGCAGGTCGTCGAGGGTGACGGTGTCGGGCAGCGCGGGCAGCCAGGGGCTGGGCTGTTCGCTGTGGTCCTCCAGCGCAGCGGTGGCCTCCTTGACCGTCTCGACCAGCGCGAGCAGGTCGGTGACGGCCTCCTCGCCGGCCGGCTCCGGCTCGCCGTCCTCCTCGTCGAACAGGTCCACCGGCCGACCCAGGCGGTTCCAGGACAGCTCCACACCGCGCACCGGACGCGGCGCCGCGGCGACACCGGGCTCCGCCGGGGCGGCGTCCTCGCCCGTACGGTCCTGGGAGGCGCGGGCGGCGCCCACCCAGGCGGTCTGGAACGGTGTCGGCGCGTGCTCGCCGCGGCGCACCAGGGCGCGTCCGGGGGTCGCGGAGGAAATGCTCACCGCGTCACCGGAGTTGATGATGTCCTGGCTCTCGGTCTTGTCGGTGACCCGCAGCGCGATCCGCAGGTTGGTGTTGGCCTTGATGTCGGTGCTGACCGAACCGCCGGGCCGCTGGGTGGCGAGGATCAGGTGCAGGCCGAGCGAACGGCCCCGCTGGGCCAGGCTGATCAGCCCCGGCACGAAGTCGGGGACCTCGCGCACCAGTGTGGCGAACTCGTCGATGACGATCAGCAGCCGGGGCAGTGCGGGCAGTTCGCCGTTCCTGGCCCGCTTGGCGCGGTAGTCGGCGTGGTCCTTGGCCTCGGTGTCAGCGAGCAGCTGCTCGCGGCGCCGCAGCTCCGCGTCCAGCGAGGCCAGCGCCCGCTGCACGAGGTGGCCGTCGAGGTCGGTGACCATGCCCAGGGTGTGCGGGAGTTCGGCGCACTCGCGGAACGCGCTGCCGCCCTTGTAGTCGATCAGGACGAACGTCAGCTCGTCGGGCCGGTTGACGGCGGCGAGCGAGGCGATCATCGTCTGGAGCAGTTCGGACTTGCCCGATCCTGTGGTGCCGGCCACCAGCCCGTGCGGCCCGTCGCGCACCAGGTCGAGCCGGAGCGGTCCGTCGTATCCGGCGCCCAGGACGAATGTCGTCGACGCCGGGCGCTTGGCCCAGGACCGCAGCAGCGCCTCGGCGTTGGGCGGCTCCTGACCGATCAGGCCGAGCAGCTTGACGCCGTCCGGCAGGCCCGAATCGCCGTCCAGCGTGACGTCGCGCACCGGTGCCAGCGCCCGCGCCACCTCCTCGCACCAGGCGGGCTCCACGAGGTCCGCGCGCACGCCGCTGACTTTGGGGGAGCCGGTGGTGTGCACCGCGAGCCGGTTGCCCGTCGCGGTGATGACGGAGGTGCACTCCTCGGGCAGCAGCCGCTCCTTCTCGTCGACGCAGAGGCTGTAGATGTGCACGGCGGGCCCCGCCTTGAGCACCTGCACCATGCCGGGTACGTCGCGCAGCCGGCGGGCGCCGTCCGCGATGACCAGCACGTCGGGCTCGTCCAGCAGGGTCCGGCCCAGCGCGGACGCGGCGGCTGCGGTGCGGGCCTGGATGTCGGAGACGAGTTCGTTGACGCGGTGCGCGGTGCTCTCCGGGTCGTTGCCGAGCGCCACGACACTGGTCGCCCGGCCGGTGTTCAGATGCGGCAGCCAGCGCACCCACGCCCAGGACTCGGCGTTCTCGTCGCTGGTCAGGACCACGATGCGCAGGTCACGCGGGCTGTGCAGCACCGCGCTCTGGGCCACCGTCCAGGCCGCGAGGGAACGGGTGGTGGCGCCGGGCCCGACCAGGCCGACGACGCCGAGGTCGGCCATCTCCAGGCCGTAGGGCACGTCGGCGAGCCGCCAGTGGACGGTGCGGTGGTTGCTCTCCCGCGCCTGGTCCTCGATGCGCCGCAGCGAGGGTCGGGTCAGGGTGCCAAGACGGACCGTCAGCCGGTCGGGGTCGCGCCTGCGCCGCTCCCAGAGGGTGCCGGACGGGCCGGTGGCGGTCAGCAGCACCGTCGCCGGATCGGGGAACGTCGTGTTCCGCAACTCCCGCTCGTCGACGGCCGCTTCGCGCAGTTCGAGTTCGAGCGCGGCCCTGCGCAGCCGGTAGAGCCGCAGGGACTCCTCGTACTGCTTGCGTCCTGTGCGGCGCCCGATGATCCAGTTGCTGA
This sequence comes from Streptomyces sp. NPDC048644, assembly GCF_043199105.1. Classification (NCBI taxonomy): domain Bacteria; kingdom Bacillati; phylum Actinomycetota; class Actinomycetes; order Kitasatosporales; family Streptomycetaceae; genus Streptomyces; species Streptomyces sp. NPDC048644. The sequence continues at coordinate 381,006 of NZ_JBICVO010000003.1, read as the reverse complement.
CCGCCATCATCGGGCTGAAGAAGATAAAGATCATGAAGTAGAAGGACCGGAACAGGCCCATCATGACCAGGCCCATCATCAGCGGCGCCAGCACGAAGAGCAGCGGGAAGGCGCGCGGGCCCGGCCTGGCGGGCGGGCCCTGCATCCGCATCGTCTCGGCGTCCAGGTGCGGGGCGATCCGTGGCGGCCTGTTGTACTCGACGGCCATTCCGTCGGCCGACGGGTTGACCGCGGCGTCCGGCTGGAACGGCGGGGTACGGCGCAGCAGATGCTCGCCCAGGGAGAGGTCGGCGAAGTCGGGCCACTCCTGGGAACCGTCGTCGGGCGGCGGCCGGTACCCCGGGGGCCGCTCGGGCTCCGCGGGCGGCAGGCCGTCGGGTCCTGGCGCCACGGAATGCCCGCCGGTGCCGCCGTCCCGCAGTCCCGCGGGTTCCTCGGCGGTGAGCGGCGTGCCGGTCTCCGGGTCCACCGGCGGCGGGGGAGTCAGGCTGCGCAGCCCGCAGCTGTCCTCGTCCGCGTCGTCGGGCAGCAGGTACGACACCGAGCCGTCCGGGCCCACGGTGATCCACACGCCGCGCTCCGGCGCGCCGCCGCCGGTCAGCCGCAGGGCGCAGCCGCGCTCCGTCCCGATCTCGTGGCTGCCCGCGCCGAGCCGCCAGACCCGGCCGGCCCCGGGGCCGCCGACGTGCCTGATCTCCACCAGGACGGGGTCGCCTGGCGCCGGATCCCAGGCCCGCGCCCGGCGTTCGGCGGCGCAGGGCGCTCCCAGGCCGATGACCGCGCCGTCGCGGATGCCCGAACTGCGCAGCGGCAGCCCGCCGTCCAGGGCACGGTCACCGAGGAAGACCTGCGGGGGCGGGGCGGGGGAGCCGGCCGCGTCGGGCGGTGGCGGGGTGAGGGAGGCGGCGAGGTCGGCGACGGTCGCCTGCTCGGGCACATCGAGCAGATGGTCCGTCAGGCGTCCGGCGTCGGAGGTGGTGAGGGTCAGTTTCACGGGGGATCCAACTGATCGGTGCCGTCAGGGGCGGGGGAGCGGGGCGAGGGGCCGGCCGGTGCGGCGGGCCCCTCGCGGTGCGTCGGGCGCTTCAGGAGCGTGGCGCGGACAGCGGTCCCCCTGCGGGGTCCGCCGCGTCACCAGGGGCCGGGGGCGCGGCGTTCCCGGGGGTGTCGTCCCCGAGGGCGGCCGATTTCCCGGGGACGCCGTCGGGGGGCGCCTGCGCGCCGCCGTCACCGGGTGCGGTGGAACCGTCCGCGGCACCCGAAGCGGCCGAAGCGGCGGGACCGGCCGCGGTGCCTCCGGCGCGGGCCGATGCCACCGGGACCGACGGCTCGTCGGACGCGGCGGCCCGGCTCTGCCGCGGCAGGCCCGGTGCCGTGCGGGCCGGGGCCGACTCCGCGGCGCCGGTCGCGGCCCTGCCGCTCACCGCGGCCGGCTCGGCGTACGCCTCCTCGTCGAACTCGTCGAAGAGGGACGCGGCACCCGGGTCGGACGTCTGCCCGGCGGGCGGCGGCGGCAGTACCGGCGGGATGTGCGGCAGCGCCTTGGCCACCGCGCGGCCCAGCGCGTTCGCCGCGGTCAGCAGACCGGTGCCGGCGAGCAGCACCTGGCCGTGCCGGTCGGTCACCAGGCGCCTGGTGTGCCCGCGGGCGCGGCCGGGCACCAGGATCCGCGGCCGGGGCGGCCCTGACGGGCTGGTCGCGAAGTCCTCAGGCAGCGGGTCGGGCAGCTCGGCCGCGACCAGCACCGGGGCGATGCCGTGCCGCGGTTCGGTGTCCCGCGCGGCCCGGAACGCCTCGCGCACCGGAGCGCCGGGGTGCCGCGGGTGCACCCCTTCGGCGACGGTCACCAGACCGTCGGGCAGCCTGGTGTCGAGCTGTGCCGCGATGACCCGCACCAGTGCCTGCGCGGTCTTGGTGTCGCCCTCCACCGCCGTGGTGGCGGGGCCGCAGGCCAGGTCGATGAAGACACAGCTGCCGCCGGCCGAGCCGGTCGCGACGAGCACCGGCGGGCCGTCGTCCGGGTACGGCGTCACCGCGGGCAGGTCCTGACGGCGCACCGTCCAGCGGGACGGGTCGTCGAGGTCCTCGGCCCAGGGCGCGTCCGGCGCGTCGGCCGCGGTGCCGGCGAGCAGCACGGTGACGGATTCGTCGTCGACCAGCGCCGCGTACGGCCGGGGGGCACGGTCGGCGGGCGCCTGGCGGGCGGCGGCCAGACGGGCGGCGGTCACGGCGCGTTCGGCGTCCCGCCAGCTGTGCGGGGAGCGCAGGTGACGGACCAGCAGGCGCAGCGCCCTGCGGTGTGCGCGCAGCGCGGCCAGGGGCGCGACGAAGGCGTGGGCGGTGGCCGCGGCCTCCCGGCGTACGGCGGCCCAGGACGCCTTCCAGCCGCCGGCCCGCCGCACCGGAATCCGGATGAGCAGGAACAGCAGCAGGAGCATCCCCAGCACGCCGAGGATGGTGAAGATGAGGTTCTGGTGGGCGGTGATGAAGGCGAACGGATCGCTGTTGCGGTTCATGCGGCGGCGCTTTCGGCGGCGGGGTGAGGGGGCGTCGCGTTCGTGGCTGTCCTCGTGGTCGGTCCCGGGGCACCGGGGGGCGGAGTGGGTTGCCTCGGGGGCTGGGCGAGTTCACGTCGCATCGCGAGCAGAGCGTAGTGCGTCCTGGACTTGACCGTGCCACGCGGTATCCCCATGGCCTGCGCCGCCTCGGCGCCCGAGCGGCCCATCAGGTGGACGTGGACGAGCACATCGCGGTGTTCGGGGGAGAGCCGGTGCAGTGCCTGGGTCAGGACACAGCGGTCGATGACGGCGTCGGCCATGTCTGCGCCGGCCGGGCGCAGCAGCACCTCGGTGGGTGTCGGGCCCACCGGTACGGCCCGCTCGCGGCGGTGCGCGTCCACGGCGAGATTGTGCGCCACCGTGAACAGCCAGGACCCGAGCCGGGGTTCGCCGCCGTCCTGGCCCGAGCTCTCGCTGAGGTCGAGCCGGTCGGCGGCGAGCCAGGCGCGCAGGAACGTCTCCTGGACGATGTCCTCGGCGCGGTACGGGTCGCCGGACGTGAGGCGGCCCGCGTAGCGCAGCAGGGACGGGCGGTAGCGCTCGACGACGCGGCGGAGCAGCGTTTCGGTGTCGGCCGCCGGGCGTGCCCTGGTGTCCTGCGGGTTCGCGACCGCCCTCCTGGCGGGAGTGTCGGCACCGCGCGGCCCGTCGGGTCGTGGGGCGGTGAGGGACGGGGGCCTGGCGGCGCCTGGGCGCCCGCAGACTGCGCGAGGTGTGGACGGGCGAGCCGTTGGCAAAACGGGCACTCCTCCTCGGACATGGACGAATCGGTGAAGGGTCTTCTCCGTGCCGTCAGTTCGTGTCGTTCGCCGCAGCAAGAGGGGAGCCCCTCGGCCTCGGTCGGCTTTCGGACACTCCGTCATGCGCGCGGGTCACCCGGGGCCGGCGCGGGCCTCTGCGCGAGCTTGACGCACAGACCACTCCGGCAACCTCAAGAGACCCTCTGAACTTCTCAGAGAATACGTGAAATGGGTAATCGTGTTCCGCCCACTTCCGGCCTTGTGACGTGCCTCGGAACACCGCAGCCTGCCGCTCCCCGGCCCGTGCGCGACGTGAACGTCACGAGGTTAACGAGAAGTTCATCCCTGCGACCCGGAGGCCGCCGCCGTGTACGGCGCCGTACGGCCTGGCCGGAATCCTTCCCTTCGCCGCCCGTTGACGCCACTGGCACCAACTGGCCACAACGGGGCCGGCCGCTCGGGTACAACGTTTCCCGCGGAGCCGGGGAAGCACGGAACCGCGGGAGCGCCGACGCCTGCCCCGGAAGGCCGGGACGGCAGCCGCGGCTCCCGCATCCCGCCGCCCCGCCGCCTCAGTTCATCTCGGGAGGAGCCGGCATGGCCCACGGTAGGAAGTCCGCCCTCGTCGTCGGTGTCGTGCTGTGCGCCGTCGCCGTCGCCCCGGTGCCGGCGGCTGTCGCGGCCACTCCCGCCACCACGGCGGGGTCGCTGCCGAGCGAGAGCCGGTGGCTGGACGACGTGGCGCCGGTCGCCTCCTCGCTGCGCAGCTATCTGGAACAGCGCCTCGGCGACACGGACGCCGCCGAACGGCCCGCCGTCGTCCTGGACATCGACAACACCTCGCTGGCCACCCACTACGACAAGGGGCAGCCGATCGAGGCGGTCCTGGAGGCCACGCGGTACGCCCACGACCACGGTGCGGCGGTCCTCTTCGCCTCCTACCGCAGCGCGAGCTCGCAGGACTCCACCACCGAGCAGCTCACCTCGGCCGGGTACACCGTGGACGGCCTCTGCCTCAAACCGCACGGTGACAGCCCCGGAAAGGCCGCGGTCAAGCTCGGGTGCCGGAAGACCTTCGAGAGCCAGGGCTACACGCTCGTCGCCAACGTGGGAAACCGCAGCACCGACTTCGAAGGCGGCCACTACGAGAAGGGCTTCAAGCTCCCCGACTACGACGGGGGATTGAGCTGACGGCGCGCACGCGCCGCTGAGCGGGGGTGTCCGGGAACCCCCACCACCGAGTGCCACCGCAGCTCGCGGCCACCGGTGTCCCGGCGCCCCGCGACCCGGTGGCGTCCCCGGCCCCGCGCACCGCGTCGGGCCGGGGCCGCCGCCGCGTCGGCCTCCCGGAACGCCGTGGGCGGCGGGCCGGTTCCCCGCCGACGGAACCTTTGCCCGATGGCGTGCCCATGGCAGCATGTGTCCCCTCCGCGACAGCCGGCCGGGCCGGTGTCGCGTTCCTGCCCGCCCGCCACCGCGGGCCGCACCGGGAGCTGGGGACCTCTGTGGCTGCATCGGACATGACGGCATCGCTGCGGCGTCTCGGGCTGACCCCCACCGAGGCCGAGGTGTGGCTGCGGCTGCTCGAAGACGGCCACCGCACCGTCGAGGAACTGGCCCACCGGACGGGCCGGACTCCCGACGAGGTGAAACGGACCGCCGAGCGCCTCATCGAACGCGGCCTCGCCGCCACCGGCTGCCCCGACCACGCCTGCCTCGCCCCGGTGGAGCCGACCCTCGCGCTCGACCAGCTCTCCCACGCACGGGCCGCGGAACTCCAGCAGGCCCGCCTGGCCGCCGCCAACGCCTACCGCGACCACCGGCGCGCGGTGCACCGGCAGACCGCGGGCGACCTCGTCGAGGTCGTCAGCGGGCCCCGGATCGCCGACCGCATCCGCCAGTTCGAGGGCGCGGCCGAGCACGAGATCGTCCGCTTCGACTCCCCGCCGTACCACACCAGGGGCAGCGCCAACCCGCTGGAGATCCGCAACCTCGCACGCGGCGTCGGCTACCGCGTGGTGTACTCCGCCGCCGCGGTGCAGAACGCCGCCTACTACGCCGCCAACATCCAGCCGTGCATCGCGGCGGGCGAGCAGGCGCGGGTGCTGACCACCGTCCCGGTCAAACTCACCGTCTTCGACAAGCGCCTGGCCATCGTCTCGATGTCATCGGTCGAGACGGAGGCCAACGACTCGCTGCTGCTGGTGCACCCCTCCAGCCTGCTCTCCGCCCTCCTGGGATTCTTCGAGTCCTCCTGGCGCTCCGCCTACCCCATGCACCTGGGCGACCAGATCCCGCCCACCCTGCGCCCCACGCACCGCCGCATCCTGGAACTGCTGGGCACCGGCGTCACCGACGACACCATCGCGCAGCTGCTCGGCATCAGCCGCCGCACCCTGTCACGCCACCTGGCCCAGCTCTACCAGCGCACCGGCGCCACCAACCGCTTCCAACTCGCCCTGCACGCCGCGCACAAGGGATGGATCTGACCGGCGGCCACCACCCGGCGTGTCCCGCAGCGTGCCCGGACTCCCGCGGGAACCCGCTGGTGGAGGGCGGATGGGCGAGCCGGTCCACCCCTTCGGTGGAGTAGACCTCTGGACTTATCCACAGGTCTGTCCGCCGCGCTGCCGAGCGCGTACCGTGCCGGGCATGAAGATCCTTATCAGTGCGGACATGGAGGGCGCCACCGGCGTGACCTGGCCCGCCGATGTGCTGCCCGGCACTCCCCAGTGGGAACGCTGCCGCCACATGTTCACCTCCGACGTCAACGCGGCGATCACCGGATTCTTCGACGGCGGCGCCGACGAGGTTCTCGTCAACGAGGCGCACTGGACGATGCGCAACCTCCTGCTGGAACAGCTCGACGAGCGCGCACAGCTGCTCACCGGCCGGCACAAGTCGCTGAGCATGGTCGAAGGCGTCCAGCACGGCGACGTCGACGGCATCGCCTTCGTCGGCTACCACACCGGAGCCGGCACCGAAGGCGTCCTCGCGCACACCTACCTCGCCAACACCCTGACCGGCGTGTGGGTCAACGGCGCCCGCGCCAGCGAGGGACACCTCAACTCCCTCGTCGTGGCCGAGTACGGCGTCCCCGTGGTGCTGGTCACCGGCGACGACCGCACCTGCCAGGACGCCCTGACCTACGCGCCGCAGGCTCTCGGGGTGGCCGTCAAGGACTACGTGTCGCGCTACGCCGCCGTCTGCCGCCCGCCGGCCCGCACCGCTGCGGCCATCCGCGCCGCGGCCCGCGAGGCGGCACCCCTGGCCGTCCGCAAGGAAGCGGCCCGCGGCGGCCCGTTCCGGGTGGAGATGGAGTTCGACGCCGAGCATCTGGTCGGCGCCGCCACCTGCGTGCCCGGGGTGGAGCGCAGCGGAGAGCGCCGCGTCGCCTATACAACCGACGACATGTACGAAGGGATCCGCTGCTTCAAGGCGGTCACCACCCTCGTCTCGTCCGCAGTGGAGGAGCAGTATGGCTGAGGAGAGAGGCCCGGTCGACGCGCAGGCACTCGACGAGGTCGTGCAGTTCACCTCCGACCTCATTCGCATCGACACCACCAACCGCGGCGACGGCGAGTGCCAGGAGCGCCCGGCCGCCGAGTACGTCGCCGAGCGGCTGGCCGGCGCCGGACTCGAACCGGCCCTGCTGGAACGCAGCAAGGGCCGCACGAACGTCGTCGCCAGGATCGAGGGCAGCGACCCCGGAGCCGACGCCCTGCTCGTGCACGGCCACCTGGACGTGGTGCCCGCCGAACCGGCGGACTGGACCGTGCACCCCTTCTCCGGCGAGGTACGCGACGGCGTCGTCTGGGGCCGCGGCGCCATCGACATGAAGAACATGGACGCGATGGTGCTCGCCACCGTCCGCAGGTGGGCGCGGGCGGGTGTGCGGCCCCGCAGGGACATCGTGCTGGCCTTCACCGCCGACGAAGAGGCCAGCGCCGATGACGGCTCCGGCTTCCTCGCCGACCGGCACGCCGCGCTGTTCGACGGCTGCACGGAAGGCATCAGCGAATCCGGCGCCTTCTCCTTCCACACCGACAGCGGACTCCAGCTGTACCCGGTCGCCGCGGGCGAACGCGGCACGGCCTGGCTGGAATTGACCGCCCACGGCCGGGCCGGGCACGGCTCGAAGGTCAACCGCGCCAACGCCGTCAGCCGCCTCGCCGCCGCCGTCGCCCGGATCGGCGCGCACGAGTGGCCCCTCCGGCTCACCCCGACCGTGGTCGCCGCCCTGCGCGAACTGGCCGCGCTGCACGGCGAATCCGTCGACCCCGAAGCGCCCGGCTTCGACGTCGACGCCCTGCTGGCCCGGCTCGGCACCGCCGCTCACCTGGTCGAGCCGACGGTCCGCAACAGCGCCAACCCGACGATGCTGGCAGCCGGTTACAAGGTCAACGTGATCCCGGGCAGCGCCGTCGCCCACGTGGACGGCAGGGTCGTGCCCGGCGGCGAGGCGGAGTTCCACGCCACCATGGACCGGCTCACCGGACCCGACGTGACCTGGAAGTTCCAGCACAGCGAGGTCGCCCTGCAAGCCCCGGTCGACTCCCCGACGTTCGCCGGGATGCGGGCGGCGCTCGAACGCTTCGACCCCGACGGCCACGTCGTGCCGTACTGCATGTCGGGCGGCACCGACGCCAAGCAGTTCTCCCGCCTCGGCATCACCGGCTACGGCTTCTCCCCGCTCAAGCTCCCCCCGGGCTTCGACTACCAGGCGCTCTTCCACGGCGTGGACGAACGCGTGCCCGTCGACGCCCTGCACTTCGGCGTCCGCGTACTCGACCACTTCCTGCGACAGGCGTAGGGAGCGACCGTGACCGCCCCCGCGCAGCACCCCACGGACCCGGCCCCGCCCGGTGAAGGAGGACCACCCCGCATGGTGACGACGGCTCCCTACGGCGCCTGGCGCTCCCCGATAGACGCACGGACCGTCGCCGCCCACGACGGCCGCCCGGCCTTCGTCGGCGTGGTCGGCGACGAGGTCTGGTGGACCGCGCCGCGGCCCGCCGAGGGCGGCCGACGGGCCCTCATCCGCAGGCGCCCCGACGGCACCGAGGAATCCGTGCTGCCCGCGCCGTGGAACGTTCGCAGCCGGGTCCTGGAATACGGCGGCCAGCCCTGGGCCGGCACGGTCACCGACCGTGGCCCGCTGGTCGTCTTCAGCGACTTCGCCGACCAGCGGCTCTACGCCTGCGAACCGGACGGCGGCGCGTCCCCCCGCCCCCTCACCCCGCTGTCCGAGGTCGGCGATGGTCTTCGCTGGGTGGACCCGGTGCTGTGCCCCGAGCGCGGCGAGGTGTGGTGCGTCCTGGAGGAGTTCACCGGGGACCGGCCCACCGACGTGCGGCGGGTGATCGCCGCCGTACCGCTCGACGGCTCCGCGGCCCAGGACCGTGGCGCCGTAAGGGAGTTGAGCGACGACCGGCACCGCTTCGTCACCGGCCCGCGGATCTCGCCCGACGGCACCCGTGCGGCCTGGATCGCCTGGGACCACCCCCAGATGCCGTGGGACCACACCCTCGTGATGACCGCGGGGATCACAGCCGACGGCGCCTTCACCGGTATCCGGCCGCTGCTCGGCGGCTCCGGCGACCCCGATGACCCCGGTACCACCGCGCCCCGCGGCGGCACCGGCGAATCGGTCGCCCAGATCGAATGGGCCCCGGACGGCTCGCTGTTGTACGCATCCGACCGCAGCGGCTGGTGGCAGCTGCACAGCATCGACCCGGAAGCGGCGGCCGGCGGCGCGGCGCGCGGCCGGGCCCTGTGCACCGCCCGGCAGGAGGAGTTCGGCGGCCCGCTGTGGAACATCGGCCAGCGCTGGTTCCTGCCCCTGGAGAGCGGCACGATCGCGGTGATCCACGGCCGCGGCGCCACCGCCCTGGGCATCCTCGACCCGGTCACCGGCGAACTGGTCGACGCGGTGGGCCCGTGGACGGAGTGGGCACCCACCCTCGCCGTGCACGGCAGCCGGATCGTCGGCGTCGCCGCCGGCCCGCACAGCGGATACGAAATCGCCGAACTGGACACCTGCACGGGCCGCACCCGCGTCATCGCCTCCCGGCACGTCGACGTCCTGGACCCGGCCTACTACCCCAGGCCCCTGGCCCGTACGTTCACCGGGCCGGGCGGCCGGGACATCCACGCGCACCTCTACCCGCCGCACAACCCCGACCACGCGGCCCCCGAAGGCGAACTGCCGCCCTACGTCATCTGGGCGCACGGCGGCCCCACCGGCCACGCCCCGCTCGTACTCGACCTGGAGATCGCCTACTTCACCTCCCGCGGCATCGGCGTCGCCGAGGTCAACTACGGCGGCTCGACCGGCTACGGCCGCGCGTACCGCGAGCGGCTGCGCGGCCAGTGGGGCGTGGTGGACGTCGAGGACTGCGCGGCCGTAGCCGGTGCGCTCGCCGACGAAGGCACCGCCGACCGCGCCCGGCTGGCCATCCGCGGCGGCAGCGCGGGCGGCTGGACCACCGCCGCCTCGCTGACCTCCACCGACCTCTACGCCTGCGGCACGATCAGCTATCCGATCCTGGACCTTGCCGGGTGGGCGACCGGCGAGACCCACGACTTCGAGTCGCAGTATCTGGAGTCGCTCGTCGGCCCGCTCGCCGAGGTGCCCGAGCGCTACCGCGACCGTTCGCCGCTGCACCGCGCCGACCGGATCACCGCGCCGTTCCTGCTGCTCCAGGGCCTGGACGACGTGATCTGCCCGCCCGCGCAGTGCGAGCGCTTCCTCGCCGAGGTCGCCGGACGCGGCGTGCCGCACGCCTACCTCTCGTTCGCGGGCGAGGGACACGGCTTCCGCCAGGAGGCGACCCTGGTGCGCACGATGGAGGCCGAACTCGCCCTCTACGCCCACACCTTCGGCATCAGCCGCCACGACGTCGCGTCCCTGGAGCTGCGCTCGTGACCGTGACCGGCCTGACCCGGCCGCCCCGGCTGCGGCCGGGCGACCGGGTCGCGGTGATCGCCCCCAGCGGCCCGATCGCCCCCGAGCGCCTGGACGGCGGCCTCGACATCCTGCGCGGCTGGGGTCTCGACCCGGTCGCCGGGCCGCACGCCGCCGGGAGGCACGCCACCCTGCACCACCTCGCGGCGGACGACTCCCGGCGGGCCGCAGACCTCCAGCGCGCCTGGTGTGATCCGGAGATCGCCGCGGTGTTCGCCGCCCGCGGCGGCTACGGCGCCCAGCGGATGGTCGACCTGCTCGACTGGGACGCCATCCGGGCCGCCGCCCCCAAGCCCCTCATCGGCTTCAGCGATGTGACGGTCCTTCAGGAGGCGTTCGCGGTACGCGCGGGAGTGGCCTCTCTCTACGGCCCGGCCGTCGCGGGTGAGGTGTTCCTCAAGGACGAGCCGACCCGCGAGCAGCTGCGGCGCACGCTCTTCGCGCCGGAGACGGTACGCACCCTGGCGCCCGAGTCCACCACCGCGCTGGTGCCTGGGCGGGCCCGTGGCGTCACCCTCGGCGGCTGCCTGGCGATGCTCGCCTCCGAACTGGGCACCCCGCAGGCCCGCCCCGGCGCTGCGGGCGGGCTGCTGCTCCTGGAGGACGTGGCGGAGCCGCCGTACCGCATCGACCGGGCGCTGACCCAACTGCTGCGCGCGGGCTGGCTGGACGGCGTCGCGGGCATCGTCCTCGGTTCCTGGGCCCGCTGCGGCCCGTACCCCAAGGTGCGCGAGGTGCTGGCGGACCGGCTGGGCGGTCTGGGGGTGCCGGTCGTCGAGGAGTTCGGGTTCGGGCACGGCGACCGTGCGCTGACCATGCCGCTGGGGGTCGCCGCCACGCTGGACGCCGACGCGGGCACGCTGACCCTGGACGGGCCGGCGCTGAGCTGAGCCGGGGGGGGGGGGGGGGGGCGCGGGGGGGCGCCCGGGGGGGGGGGGGCCCCCCCCCCCCCCCCCCCAAAAAAACGGGGGCCGGGGGGTTGAGCCCGTGTTAAACCAGCCAACAC
>NZ_JBICVO010000003.1:0-369727 GCF_043199105.1 Streptomyces sp. NPDC048644 | reverse complement strand
CGGGGGGGGGGGGGGGGGGGGGGGGGGGGGGGGGGGGGGGGGGGGGGGCGGGGGGGGCCCCGCCCGCGCGCCCCCCCCCCCCCCCCCCCCCCGCCCACCCGGCGTAACAACTCGTGTCCGCGTCGTTGACACGGCTGTTGACCAGGACACACCATGAGCCCGCCCGTTACCGACTGGTCGGTACGACATGTCCTTGTGGAGGTCTTCGTGCCCAGCGTGTCCCGCGTCGTATCCCGCTCCGCTCTCCGCACGTCCCTGACCCTGCTGGCCACCACAGCCCTCGCCGCGCCGCTCCTGACGGCCACTCCGGCAACCGCCGCGCCCGGCCAATTCACCGTCACCGCCCTGAAAGTGACGGTGCGGGCAGGCGACCGCGACTGCACCGTCGACGCGGACCTCTACCGCCCCGCGGGCGTCGACGCCGCCCACCCGGCGCCCGCCGTGCTGACCACCAACGGCTTCGGCGGCAGCAAGGACGACGGCTCCACCGCGGCCACCGCCGGCGCGTTCGCCGCCCGCGGCTATGTCGCCCTGTCCTACTCAGGGCTCGGCTTCGGCAAGAGCGGCTGCCCGATCTCGCTGGACGACCCGCAGATCGACGGCAAGGCGGCGAGCGGGCTCATCGACTTCCTCGCCGGAACCCGCACCGCCGACGGCGGAGCCCGCGTCGACTTCGTCACCAAGGACGCCGCGCGCGACCCCCGCGTCGGCATGATCGGCGGCTCCTACGGCGGCGCGATCCAGATGGCCACCGCCGCCGTCGACCACCGCGTCGACGCGCTGGTCCCGCTCATCACCTGGAACGACCTCTCGTACTCCCTGGATCCCAACAACGCGGGCCGCACGCACGGGGTGAGCGGACCGCTGCCCGGCGCGTACAAGAAGGAGTGGACGGGCGGGTTCTTCCTGATAGGCGAGGCGCAGGGGCTGCTCAACCCGAGCCTTGACCCCTCCAGGATCGGCGGCGCCGGCTGTCTGCACTTCGTCGCCGACGCCTGCCGGACCAAGCGGCTGCTGGACTCCGGGCGCTACCCCGCGGACCGCACCGCGAAGATGCAGCACTATGCGCGCAGCGTCTCGCCGGTCTCGTACCTGAAGTCGGTGAAGGCGCCGACCCTGCTCGTCCAGGGGCAGGCCGACACCCTCTTCAACCTCAACGAGGCCGCCGCCACCTACCGCACGCTCACCGCCCAGGGCACCGAGGCCAAGATGATCTGGCAGTCCTGGGGCCACAGTGGCGGCATGGCCGACCCGGCGCCCGGCGAACTCGACCTGGGCAAGGGCAACTTGGACACCAGCTACGTCGGACAGCGGATCCTCGCCTGGTTCGACCGCTACCTGCACCACAAGGCCGGCACCGACACCGGCCCCGCCTTCGCCTACTACCGCGACTGGGTGAGCGACGGCCCGGCGTACGGCACCGCGCCCGCCTTCCCCGCGGGCGGCAACCGGAAGCTGTACCTCTCCGGCGACGGCAAGCTCGTCGACAACCGCAAGAAGGTCACCCGCGGCAGCCGCGAATACCGCAACTGGCTGGTGCCCACCAGCCATTCGGAGAGTTCGCTGGCCGGCCTGCTCAAACTGCCCGACCCGGCGCCCTACGACATCAAGGGCACGTACCTGGACTGGACGTCCGAGCCGGTGGCCGGCAAGCCGCTGGACGTGGTGGGCACCCCCAAGGCGACCCTGAAGGTCGTCTCGCCGAAGACCGAGCAGGTGCAGAACTCCCCGGACGCGGCCAACCGGCTGGTGCTGTTCGCCAAGCTCTACGACATCGCGCCGGACGGCAGCAAGACGCTGGTGCACCGGCTGGTGGCCCCGGTCAGGGTGCCGGACGTGACCCGGAAGTTCACCGTGCAGCTCCCGGGTCTCGTGCACCGCTACCTGCCGGGGCACCGGCTGCGCTTCGTCATCGCCGCGAGCGACGCCGCCTACACCGGCAACCGCGGCATCAAGCCGGTGACGGTCACCAGCGCGCCCGACGACACCGGCGTCATCGAACTCCCCGTCACCCAGGGGACGGTGGGGTAACGCGCCGGAGCGCAGGGCCCGTCAGCCCTCGGCGACCTCGATCGCCTGCACCGGGCAGGCGCGGGCGGCCTCCCGCAGCAGCGGGTCGCCCGCGCCGTCCTCACGCCCCGGCAGCAGCGCGCTGAAGCCGTCGTCGTCCTGGGTGAACACCCCGGGCGCCGTCAGGGCGCACTGCCCGGCGCCGATACAGACGTCCTTGTCGATGGTGATCCGCATCCCGGACCCCTTTCGTTCGGTCGGTCTCCCGGTGAACCACCGGGTCTCGTCGGTCAACAGGTTCCGCCACGCTCACCAGGCCAGCGGAAGCTCCACCATGCCCTGGAGGGTGTCGCCCGGCTTGAACGGGATCTCCGCCGCCGGTACCGCGAGCCGCAGCTCCGGTATCCGGCGGAAGAGCGAGCGGAACGCGATCTCCATCTCCGCACGGGCGAGGTTCTGCCCCAGGCACTGGTGGATGCCGAATCCGAAGGCCACGTGGTGCCGGGCCGAACGGTGCAGGTCCAGTGCGTCCGGGTCCGCGTAGGCCGACTCGTCGCGGTTGATCAGGGAGGTGGCCAGCATCACGCCGTCGCCGGCCCGGATGGTCCGCCCGGCGATCTCGATGTCATCGGTCGCCACCCGCAGCATCCCGTCGGCGATCGAGAGGAACCGCAGCAACTCCTCGACGGCGGTGGGCATCAGGCTGTCGTCGGACCGCAACTGCGCCAGCTGCTCCGGGTGTTCGAGCAGCGCGTAGGTGCCGAGCGAGATCATGTTCGCGGTCGTCTCGTGCCCGGCGATCAGCAGGATCATCGCCATCCTGACGAGTTCCTCACGCTCCAGATCGCCGTTGTGCAGCCGCTCGGTGACCAGGTCGTCCAGCAGTCCATCGCCCCGGTCCTTCTCCTTGCGGGTGAACAGCTCGTCGAAGTACGCCTCAAGCCGCAGCCGGGCGTCCGTCACCTCCTGCGAGGTACGGCCGCGCAGCATCCGGCGGGACTCCTCCTCGAAGAACTCGTGATCGGCGTAGGGCACACCGAGCAGCGCGCAGATCACCATGGAGGGAATGGGCAGCGCGAACGCGGAGACCAGTTCGGCCGGCGGCCCCTGGGCGAGCATCCGGTCGATGAGTTCGTCGACGATCCGCTGGATCTCCGGCCGCATCGCGGCGATCCGCTTGACGCTGAAGCTCGGTATCAGCATCCGCCGCTGGGTGTTGTGCTCGGGGTCGTCCACCCCGATCAGCGGCGACTTGACCCGGCGGATCGCGGCGAACCGCTCGACCGGGATGGGGAACGCCGGGTTCCGCCGGTCCGACGAGAGGCGCGGGTCGACGAGCAGCGTCCGCGCTTCGGCGTGGCCGGTTACCGCCCATATGGCACGCCCGTCGTACAGGCTGACCTGGGCCAGCGGGCCCTGCTCGCGCAGCGGCTGGTAAGAGGTCGGCGGGTGATAGGGACAGGTCCGGTCCTGCGGGAACGAAACGGCTTCGGACAAGAGGTGCCTCCCTGGTAAAGGGCCCGGTGTGCTCGGTGGTGGGGGGAGTCCGGGCGTGCTGCGGGTGGGGGGATCCGGTGGCGGGCCGCTGCGGCGTGGCCCGCCGTGCCGATCTCCACTCCATGCCGCGCGCACCTCGATCGTCTACACGCAGTTCGGCCATCTTCAGCCATCTTCGGCCACCGTGCGGCATGTCCGGCCATGTACCGCCCTGTTGGGGCGCACGCGTCCACGAAAAGGGGTACGGATCAGGCCGCGCGGCATCCGCCCCGGCGCGGCGGCAGCGGCCGGATGGCCCGCCCCCGGCATCCCCCCGCTACCCTCCGCCCGGCACCCGGTGCCACACTGCGCACATGGCGCAACGACACGGCAACGGGGGAACGGATCAGGTCTGGGCGGCGCTCGGCGGCGCACCGGAGCTGACGGAGCGGATCGTGTACGGCGGGCCGCCAGGACTGCTCCCGGCCCGGCTGCCGGTGCGGGCGCTGGCCCGCGCCACCGTCGCCGGCTGCGCGCTGGCCGCCGCCGAGCTGACCGCCCTGCGCACCGGCCGGCCGCTGCCCACGGTGCGGGTCGACGAGGGCGCGGTCGCCACCGCCTTCGTCAGCGAACGCCATCTGCGGATCGACGGCCGCGCCCCGTCCGGCTTCGCTCCCCTCTCCCGCTTCTGGCGCACCGCCGACGGCTGGGTGCGCACCCACGCCAACTACCCGCACCACCGCGACCGGCTGCTGCACGCGCTCGGCCTGCCGCCGACCGTCCAACCCGCCGATGTCGAGGCCGAGTTCGCAGGACGCAGGGCCGAGGAGATCCAGGAGACCGTGTACGCGGCGGGCGGGCTCGCGGTCGCCGCCCGCAGCCCGGAGGAGTGGGCCGCACACGGACAGGGCGCCACGGTGGCCACCCACCCGCTGCTCACCCGCCAGCGCATCGGCCCGAGCGCCCCGCCGCGCCCGCTGCCCGCCCTGGCTGGCGATCCGCTGCTGCCCGCACAGGGACTGCGGGTGCTCGACCTGACTCGGGTGATCGCGGGTCCTGTCGCCACCCGCACGCTCGCGCTGCTCGGCGCCGATGTGCTGCGCATCGACGCGCCGCAACTGCCGGAGAGTCAGGACGCGCACAACGACACGGGTTTCGGGAAGCGCTCGGCCGCCCTCGATCTCGCCGCCCGCTCCGGCCGCGCCACCTTCGACGACCTGCTGGCCGACGCGGACGTGGTCGTGACCGGCTACCGTCCCGGCTGCCTCGACCGGTTCGGCCTGGCGCCCGAAGCGCTCGCCGAACGCCGCCCTGGGCTCGTCGTCGCGCGGCTCTCCGCCTGGGGCGACGACGGCCCGTGGGGCGGACGCCGCGGCTTCGACAGCCTGGTGCAGGTGGCCTGCGGAATCGCCGCCGTCGAAGCGCACGAGGACGGCGCCCCCGGCGCGCTGCCCGCCCAGGCACTCGACCACGGCACGGGCTACCTGCTGGCCGCCGCGGTCCTGCGCTCCCTCACCGAGCAGGCCGGGCACGGCGGTTCGACGCTCACCACCCTCGCCCTGGCCCGCACCGCACACTGGCTCCTGCACGGCCTCGCGGACCACGAGCACGGCCACGCGCCGGACGACCGCGCCGCCGCGGCGCCCTACGACGCCGACCGCCACCTGAGCACCGTCGGCAGCCCGGCCGGCCGGCTGCGCCATGCCCTGTCACCGGTCGCGTTCGACGGCGGGCCCGCCACCTGGGCCACGCCGCCGGGACGCTGCGGCTCGGACACTCCCGTGTGGCGCTGACCGCCCGCGCCCCACGGCCGTGCGGACCGGCGGCGCGACCCGGCCGGACCACACCAGGACCTGGTCAGCGGCGTACGGATCTCCGTACGATCGGCCGATGATCACCGATCGCTACCTCGCGCAGGGCCCCCGGGCGGGCATCAGACCGTTCACCCCGGCGGACCGGGAAGAGTTCACCCGGCGGGCACAGGAGAGTGCCGCCCTGCACCGCCCGTGGCTGTTCCCGCCGTCCGACACCGCCGGGTACGACGCCTACCTGGCCAAGCTCCAGGAGCCGGTGCGCGAGGGCTATCTGATCTGCGCGCGCGACGACGGCGCCCTGGCCGGCTACCTCACGATCAACAACATCGTGCACGGCGGCTTCCGGTGCGGCGCGATCGGCTACGGCGCCTTCGCGCACGCCGCCGGGCGCGGCCTGATGACCGAGGGCCTGCACCTCGTCCTGCGGCACGCCTTCGACGTACTGGGGCTGCACCGCCTGGAGGCCAACATCCAGCCGGACAACGAGCGTTCCCTCGCTCTGGTCCGGCGCGCCGCATTCCGCCTTGAGGGCTTCTCGCCCGACTTCCTCTTCATCGACGGGACCTGGCGCGATCACGAGCGCTGGGCGATCACCAGCGAAATGCTCTGACACCAGGGCCGGTTCAGGGCTGCGCCAGGTAGCCGGCGAGGGCGCTGCGGCTGCGCCGGAGGCCGTCGATCCGCTCGTCCGCGGCCCGCAACTCACGCTCCAGGGTGGCCCGCAGGTCGGGGCACCACTCGAACCACGGCCCCTCGCCCCGGACGCAGGGCAGCACCGAGCGGATCACCGCGGTGGGCAGCCCCGCCTCCAGCAGGGCACGCACCTGCCGCACCCTGACCAGCGAGTCCTCGTCGTAGGTGCGGTAGCCGTTCGGGCCGCGCCGGGTGTCGAGCAGTCCCTGTTCCTCGTAGTACCGCAGCAGCCGCGGACTGACTCCGCTGCGCCGGGACAACTCACCGATCAGCATGCGACCGCCCCCATCCGAGCTTGACCTTCCCATCGATGTGAACCTTTAACGTCGCGCCATGACCGAAACATTCCAGGTCGACGGCGTGCCGCCGGCCGACACCCGCTCGTTCCTCTTCGTCCTCGGCAGCTCCCGCCCCGACGGCAACACCGAAACCCTCGCACGGGCCGCCGCGCAGCAACTGCCCACCGGGATACCGCAGCGCTGGGTGGACCTGGCCCGGCTGCCGCTGCCCGACTTCCAGGACGGACGGCACGAGAGGGACGCCACGCCGGGCGGGGAGAACGAGGAGGTGCTGCGGCAGGCCACCCGCGAGGCCACCGACATCGTCATCGCCTCCCCCCTGTACTGGTACACGCTCTCCGCGCAGACCAAGCGCTACCTCGACTACTGGTCGGGCTGGCTGACGGTGCCGGGCTCGGACTTCAAGGAGCGGATGGCGGGCCGGACCCTGTGGGGAGTGACGGTCATGGCGGACCACGACGAGGCCGTCGCCGACGGGCTGGTGACCACCCTCCGCCACACGGCCGCGTACCTGGGGATGCGCTTCGGCGGGGTGCTGTTCGGCAACGGATCCCGGCCGGGACAGGTGCAAGGCGACCAGCGCGCGGAGCTGCGCGCCAAGACCTTCTTCCAGCAGGAGGCGCCGTTCGCCCGGTTCCCGCACGAAGCGGATGACGGCGCGCGGTAGCCGACGGGGGAGGGGCGGTGCGCGCCGGTGGAGCACAGTGGACGCATGGCAATCGTCTTTCACCGCACCGTGCCCGTCCTGCGCATCTTCGACGTGGCCAAGGCGCACGAGTTCTACGTCGGCTACCTGGGCTGCGCCGTCGACTGGGAACACCGCTTCGAGCCCGGCATGCCGCTGTACACCCAGGTCTCGCGCGGCGGCCTCGTGCTGCATCTGTCCGAGCACCACGGGGACGCCACGCCGGGCTCCGGGCTGTACCTGGAGCTGACCGGCGTCCGCGCACTCCACGCCGAACTGGCGGCCAAGAGCTACCCGTACCTCAGGCCGGGGCTGGAGCACGACGAGACCGGGACCACGCTGACCCTGACCGACCCGTTCGGCAACCGGCTGCGCTTCACCGAACCCGGCGGCGGCGCATGACCGCTGGGCGGGCCCGTGGCCTTCCGCTCCGGTCCGCCGGGGCGGAACCCCGGACGCCGTCAGCCCAGCGGCTTGTCGAGCACCGCCTTGGTGTGGCTGAAGGTGTCGAGCGAGTACTCGCCGTGGTACCGCCCCATACCGCTCTCGCCGACGCCGCCGAACGGCAGGCCGGGCGCCGCGAGATGGGCGACCGGCAGGCCGAAGCCGAGCGCGCCGGACGAGGTCTCGGCCAGCAGCCTGCGCTTGGTCTCGTCGGATCCGGTGAAGGCGTACAGCGCCAGCGGCTTGTCGCGTGCGGTGATGAAGGCGATCACCGCGTCCAGGTCAGGTACGGACACGATCGGCAGGATCGGGCCGAAGATCTCCTCCCGCATCACGGGGGCGTCGGCGGCGACGTCGGCGAGCACGGTGGGCGCCAGGTAGCGGGCGGCGCGGTCGTGGCTGCCGCCGATGACCGTACGGCCGCTGCCGAGGAGGCCGGTGAGCCGGTCGAAGTGCCGTTCGTTGACGATGTCACCGCCGTGCGCTGGGCCGCCGACCTCGGCCCGCAGCCCGACACCGGCACCCTGGAGGGCGACCTCGCCTCGCTGCTGCGCGACAAGGCCGGGACGCTGGAAGGCCCCGGCGGGCGGCTGCTGCACGTCCTGATCGGTGAAGCCGCGCACAATGCCGCCCTGGCGCGGGTCCTGGACACCGCCATCGTCCAGCCGGTGCGCGACCGCGCGGCGACCGTCGTGCGCCGGGCCGTCGGCCGCGGCGACATCCCGCCGCTCGACGACGCGCACGTACTCGCCGACCTGGTCGTCGGCTCGATGGTCAGCCGGCTCTTCCTCACCCCGGGGCCTGACCCGGCGTCCGGTGCGGCGGACGGGCCCGCGGCGGGTCCGCCGCGGGCGCCGACCTCAGGCGAGGCGATGACCCGGGAACTGCTGCCGTTCCTGCTG
Organism: Streptomyces sp. NPDC048644; assembly: GCF_043199105.1. Classification (NCBI taxonomy): domain Bacteria; kingdom Bacillati; phylum Actinomycetota; class Actinomycetes; order Kitasatosporales; family Streptomycetaceae; genus Streptomyces; species Streptomyces sp. NPDC048644. The sequence continues at coordinate 361,404 of NZ_JBICVO010000003.1, read as the reverse complement.
CGGGCACTGGGGGCCCGCACCGCCTGAGCGCAGCCGCCCGACGGCGGCGCATGACCGCTGGGCGGCCCCGGTCAGACGTCCTGTTGGCGGTCGATGTACTCGAAGATCGATCCGTCCGGATGCCGGGCGACCAGATTGCGGCCGATGGGGGTCGCCAGCGGGCCCGCGATGATGTCCGCGCCCACCGCCTGGAGATCCGCCACGGCCTCGTCCACGTCCTTGACCGCTATCGTCGCGGTGACCTTCCGGAGCACCGAGAGTTCCGCCTCCGGGCCGCTCATCAGGAAGAAGCAGCCGACGGCCGCCACCGCGACACCGCCGCGCTGGAAGCGCAGGGCTTCCGCGCCGGTCAGGCGTTCGTAGACGCCGATGGCCGAGTCGAGATCGCCGACGCACACCCGCAATGAGGTCCCCAGAATATCCATACGGGGAAGGGTAGTTGAGGGGGTGGCAGGTGCGCGATCAGTTGCCGGTGATCAGCCCTGCGGGGGAACGGCAGGCGCCGGCCGCCGCCCTCACACCCGGCAGAGGATCTCGCCGTGCAGCACGGAGAACCAGCCGTCCTCATCGGTGCCCCACGCGCGCCAGGCCCGTGCGGCGGCCGTCAGTTCCTCCGGTGTGGCGTGGCCGCCGTCCACCGCGAGCCGCGCGTAGTCCGACGAGACCGTGCGGTCCGCCCACAGTCCGCTCCACCAACTGCGCTCCTGCGGCGTGTGATAGCACCAGGTGCCCGTCGTCACGGTGACGGATTCCGCGGCGAAGCCGGCCTGCCTGGCCCAGGCGTGCAGCCGCCGCCCGGCGTCCGGCTCGCCGCCGTTGGCGCGGGTCACCCGCAGGTACAGCCGCAGCCAGTCGTCCATTCCGTCGACCTCCGGGTACCAGGTCATGGCCGAGTAGTCCGCGTCGCGTACGGCCACGATGCCGCCCGGCTTGGTGACCCGGCGCATCTCGCGCAGGGCCTGGACCGGATCGCCCACGTGCTGGAGCACCTGGTGGGCGTGGGTCACGCAGAAGGTGTCGTCGGGGTAGTCCAGGGAGTGGACGTCACCGGCCTCGAAACGGACGTTGGTCAGCCCGCGGCCGTGGGTCGTGGCGCGGGCCTGCTCCAGGATGTCGGGCGCGTACTCCAGGCCCGTGACGTGGCCGTCGGGCACCAGTTCCGCCAGGTCGGCGGTGATGGTGCCGGGGCCGCAGCCGATGTCCAGCACCTTCATGTGCGGACGGAGCGAACTCAGCAGGTATCCCGCCGAGTTGGCGGCCGTGCGCCAGGTGTGTGAGCGCAGTACGGACTCGTGGTGACCGTGCGTGTAGACAGCGGTTTCCTGCGGCATGGCCGGCTCCTTCGTGTCTGGCGGCGTACCGGCGCCGCTGCGGACGGCGCCGGTACGCCGGGGCCCGCACCGTCCGCGTGCGGGAGCCCTCGGCGTGATCAGCTCACGGTACGCCGCAATCTCGAATCATGAGAGTGTCATCTCAGGATTCGGGCAGCAGGCGGTAGACCGTCAGCGCCTCGTTCTCCTTCTCCAGGGTCAACCCGCCGGGCGAGGTGGTCACTTCACCGTCGAACGCGAGATCCGTACCGTCCGGCAGGCCGTCGATCCGCAGCCTGCGCAGCCGCGCCTCGCCGAGCACGGGAGAGGAGCGCGGGGTGCCCGTCAGCGCCGCCGCCAGCAGCCTGGTGCGGGCCAGCCGGCCGCCCCGCACCACCCGCACATCGAGCACACCGTCGGCCAGGTCGTGCCGCCGTACCGGGGTCAGACCGAGGCCGCGGTAGGCGCAGTTGCCGACGAACAGCATCCACAACTCCCGCTTGCGGCCGTTCACTTCGGCCTCCACCGGCTTCGCCGTCCGCAGCACCTTCCAGGCGGCGAGCACCCCGGCGGGCCAGGCGCCGATCCGGCCCGCCCACTGCTCCCTGATCCGCACCAGCTCCGGATAGGCCCCGATGGAGAAGGTGTTGAGGAAGTACTGGCCCTCCCGGTGCGGCCCGGCCCGGAATCGCGCCAGGTCCACCGCCACCGCCTCACCCCGCTCCACCGCCCGCGCCGCGTCGGCGACGCTCTCGATGCCCAGGTCGTAGGCGAAGTGGTTGTGCGTGCCGCCGGGCAGCACCACCAGCGGCAGGCCGTGCCTGACCGCGACGGCCGCCGCCGCGTTGACCGTGCCGTCGCCGCCCAGCACCCCCAGGGCGCCGCCCTGCCGCGCGGCGCTCTCCGCCGCCTCCTCCAGCGCCTTGTCCAGCGTCGTGGCGTCCGTCCCGTCGCAGGTCACCACCTCGGCGTGCGGCAGCGCCCCGTGCACCTCCTGGGACCGGTCGGGGCGGGTCTCGCCGCGCTGCCCCGACCCCTGGTTGGCGACCACGGCCAGGCCGCGCCCGCCGGGCAGCGCCGGAGCGTCGGCGCGCGGCCTGGCGGGCGGCGCCAACTGGGCCCTGGTCGGCGCCAGACCGCGCACCGCGAACGCCGCCCCGGCGCCCAGCGCGGCGCCCGCCAGCACATCGCCCGGGTAGTGCACGCCGGTGTAGACGCGGGAGAACGCCACCGAAGCGGCGAGCGGCGCCAGCGCAAGACCCCACCACTTGTTCTCGAAGGCGACGCCGGTGGCGAAGGCGACCGCCGACGCCGCGTGCCCCGAAGGGAAGGAGGAGGTGACGGGCTGACGGCGCACCTGCCGTATGACGGGCACCGCGTCCAGCAGCGGGCGCGCCCGCCGCACGGAGCGCTTGCCGAGGGTGTTCACCGTCGCCGACGCCACCGCGAGGGAGGCGGCGCCGCGCAGCGCGGCCCGGCGGGCGGGGCGGCCACCGAGCGCGGCGGCACCCGCCGCGATGCCGAACCACAGCAGCCCGTGGTCGGCGCCGCGGGTCAGACGGGGCAGCACCTGCTGGGCACCGGGCCACTCGCGGGAGGCGATGGTGTCGAAGAGACGCAGGTCGATTCGGTTCAGGAGCGTGTGCATGCGCCTTCTTGTACCCCAACCCGGCCGCAACAGGCACGAACCGGACCGCTGCGCGCTGTCGTTCCGCACACACCGGCCGCAGCCGGCCGCGGGCCACCGGAAAACCGGTTGCCGCTCCGTCCCGCTGTGCTTGCATTCCCGGGTGATCAGGAAACGGAACGACACCGACCTCGATGCCTGCGCCGCGGTCCTGGCCGACGTGCACGCGCACAGCGGCTATCCGCACCACTGGCCCGCCGACCCGGTGCGCTGGCTCACGCCTGAGGGGCTCACCGCCGCCTGGGTCGCCGACGACGGCGGCACCGTCGTCGGCCACGCCGCCCTGTGCGGCCACGAGGTCAGCCGCCTCTACGTCGGCCCCGCCGCCCGCGGCCAGGGCATCGGCGGTCGCCTGCTGCGCGTCGCCCAGGACACGGCCAGGGCCCGCGGACTGCGGCTGGTCCTGGACGTGAAGAGCACCGACCGCGCGGCCGTCGCCCTCTACGAGCGGCACGGCTGGCTCCGCACCGGCACCGAGTGGCAGGAGTGGGGACCGGGCGAGCGGGTCACGGTGCACCGGTACGAGGCGCCCGCCCCGTAGCGCGGGGCACCGCATCCGCCCCGCCCTGGTCGTCGTACGCACGAGCGACCCCCATGCCCCATACGGCCCCGCCGCACCGGGCCGCTACGCCGCCGGGCGCGCTCCGCTGACGTGTCGAACCGCCGCCATCCCCGCGATCTGCCAAGGTGGGCGAGGCGTGATTCATGTGATGGGCCCACGAACACCGGCCGGGGCCCCGCCCGCCGCACCGGGCCGCGGCCGGCCGCCGCAGGCCCCGGCCGGCCGTCGTGCAATGTGGAGGTACGGATGCAGCGGACCGCCCCGGAGCCGGAAGTGCCGGCCGGCTTCCCGGTGCTGCCCGAACTCGCCGCCCACCTCGCCGCGGCGGCCGACCGCGCGGGACCTGAACCCGCGGGCGGCTCCTGCGCACTGCGCGCGGCGGCGGCCGGCTACTGGGAACGCCGCGGCCTGGCCACCGACCCCGGCCACCTCCTCGCCGCCCCCGGCGCGCCCGCCCTGCTGCTGGCGCTGTACGCGGCGGCCGGCGGAGCCGTGGTGCTGCCGCGGCCCTGCGCCGAGTGGTACGCGCCGCCCGCCCGGCTGCTGGGGCGGCCGGTGCACCTCGCGCCGGTGCCCGCCGAATCGGGCGGCGCGCCCGATCCGTTCGCGTTCCTGGAGACCGTGCGCAGGGCCCGCATGCAGGGCGAGACGCCCCGGGTCCTGGTGCTGTCCGTCGCCGACGACCCGACCGGCACCTGCCCGCCGCCCGAGCAGCTGCACGAGGTCTGTGAGGCGGCGGCGGGCGAGGGGATGTGGGTGATCAGCGACGAGTCGCGCCGCGACCTGCTGCACGACCCGCACGACACCGTGCTGCTCAGCCCCGCCGAGATGCTGCCGGACGAGGTCGTGGTCCTGACCGACCTGCGGCCCGCCCTCGTCCCCGCCTCCTGGCCCGCGGCGGTGGCCCGCTTCCCCGCCACCGGCCGCGGCACCGCGCTGCGCGCCGCCGCCCACGACGCGCTGACCGCCGTGGGCACCCCGCTCCCGGCGCCGCTGGCCGGTGCCGTCGGCCACGCCCTGGCCGAACCCGACGCCGTACGCGCCCGCACCATGACGGTCGCCCGGGTGTACGGCGCCCTCGCCGCCGCGCTCCACCGCATCCTCACGGCGGCCGGTGCGCTCTGCCGTCCGCCGCGCTCGGGCAGCCACCTCTACGCGGACCTCGACCCGCTGCGCCGCCCGCTCGCCGCCGCGGGAATCGGCGAACCGGCGGCGCTGGAGCGGGAGTTGCGGACCTGGTCGGCGCGGGCCGGGCAGCGTTTCGGGGACGATCCGGGCGCGCTGCGGGTGCGGCTGGGCGCCGAGGCGCTGCTCGGTGCCGACCCGGAGCTGCGCCGCCGCGTCCTGGACGTGCCCGACCCGCTCGAACTGCCGCAGATCGCCGCGGCGTTGACCGGCCTCTCGGACGCCCTGGCCGCACTCACCGCGCGCGGCGGCTGACCGCCCCGGCCGCCCGCCGCCACCCCCTGGCCCAACTCCCCGGCTCAATCCCCTGGTTCAGTCCACCGAATGGAGCCCCTCGATGACCGAACAGACCGAGCGCTCCGTCGCCGAGCACGCGCTCGCCGCGGTGCCCGACGGGACCGTCCCCGTCGAGCGGGCACCGGGCGAGAGGGGCCCGGCATCCGGCGAGGCAGGTCAGGCCCCCGGGTTCGCCGCCGCGCCGCCCACCGCCCCGCCGCCGCTCACCGAACCCCGCCCCCTGGGAGAGCCGCGCACCTGGCCCAGGGACTTCACCGACCGGCTGACCGCGCCGCTTCCCGGTGTCCGTGCGCTGGCCAGGATCGCCAGGGAAGGCAAGCTGCGCCCGGCCGAGGAGGCCATGGGGCAGATTCAGGACCTCCCGTTCGCCCCGGGGCCGCTGCCACCGGCAGGACCCGACACCGTCGCCCTCACCTGGGCGGGGCACGCCAGTTGGGTCGTGCGGATCGGCGGACTCACCGTGCTGACCGACCCCGTGTGGTCCCGCAAGATCCTCGGCACGCCGCCCCGGGTCACCCCGGTGGGAGTGCGCTGGGAGGACCTGCCGCCGGTCGACGCGGTGGTCATCAGCCACAACCACTACGACCACCTCGATGCCCCCACCCTCAAGCGCCTGCCCCGTACCACCCCGCTCCTGCTCCCCGCCGGCCTCGCGCCCTGGGCGCGCCGCCGCGGCTTCACCCAGGTCACCGAGCTGGACTGGTGGGAGGCGGTCGAACTCCCCGCGCCCGAAGGGCCCGTGCGCTTCGACTTCGTGCCCGCGCACCACTGGAGCAAGCGGACCCTCGTCGACACCTGCCGCACCCTGTGGGGCGGCTGGCTGCTCACCGCGCCCGACGGCCGGCGGGTGCACTTCGCGGGCGACACCGGCTACGGCCACTGGTTCGAGGAGATCGGCCGCCGCTACCCCGGCATCGATCTCGCGCTGCTGCCCATCGGCGCCTACGACCCGCGCTGGATGCTGCGCCCGGTGCACACCGACCCCGAAGAGGCGGTACGGGCCTGCCAGGACGTCGGCGCGCGGGTGCTGGCCCCGATGCACTGGTCGACGTTCCTGCTCTCCGGCGAGCCGCCGATGGAACCCCTGCACCGCGTCCGCGCCGCCTGGGCCGCCACCGGCCGCCCCCGCGACGACCTCTGGGACCTGCCGGTCGGCGCCTCCCGGGTCCTGCCCGTCCCCTGAACCCTCAGACCTAGCGTGGCCGCAGCCGCCGCCAGAGTGCGGGCACCGCGCCGATCAGGACGGTCAGGGCCACCGCGGCCACCACGCCCTCCCACGGCTTGCCGAACAGCGAACCGCCGGCCAGCCCGATGAGCTGGTACGTCGCCGCCCACGCCAGGCACGCGGGAACGTCGCCGCGGGCGAAGGTGCGCAGCGGCATCGCCGACAGCAGGCACGCCAGCATGATCGGGATCCGGCCGGCCGGCACCAGCCGCGACAGGACCAGCACCAGCACGCCGTGCGCCCGCAGTTTCTGCTGAGCCTGCGCAAGACGCTCCGGCGCCGCACGGGCGCGCAGCCGCTCCAGCCAGCGCGATCCGCCCCGGGAGTGCGTGCCGCGGCTGCCCAGCCAGTACAGACCCAGGTCACCCAGGAACGCCGCGAACGACGCCACGGCGAAGACGATCAGCAGCGCGAACGGCGACGACTGGTGGAAGGCCACCACGGCCGCCGAGCTGACCACCGCCCCCGTCGGCACCACCGGCACCAAAGACCCCAGCACCACCAGCAGAAAGAGCGACGGATACGCCACCGCCTGCTGCGTCGACTCCGGTGGGACGTCCGCGAGCAGCGTCACGGCCAACGGCGTCATCGCGTGACCACCGGCCGTACCGACTCGCCGTGCCCGAGCCGGTGCACCGTCACATCCGGTGCCAGCAGCGCCACCTGGCGCGCGAACTCCTCGCCGGGGGCGTGGAATTCGTGCGGTCGCACTGCGTCGAGGCCGATCGGCCAGTATGTGCCGTAGTGCACCGGGACGGCGCTGGCAGGCGCCAGCAGCGCCACCGCCTCGGCCGCCCGCCGCGGATTCAGATGCCCGCTGCCCAGGAACGGCCCCCAGCCGCCCACCGGCAACAGCGCCACCTCGCACGGCCCGACGGCCTCGGCCATCCCGTCGAACAGGCCGGTGTCGCCCGCGAAGTACGTCCGTACCGTGCCGTGCACGACGTAGCCGAGCGCGGGCGAGAGGTGCGGCCCGTACGGCAGCCGCCGCCCGTCGTGCGCCGCGTGCACCGCCCGTACGGTCACCGTGCCCGTGCCGTCGGCCGCCCCGGCCTCCAGGACGTCCCCTGGCACGACCTCGGTGATCCGCAGCCCGCGTGCCGCGGCCACCCGCCGCAGTCCCGGCACCGCGGCGCGGGCGCCGTCCGGCACCACGAGCCGCGTCCCGGGCGCGAGACGGGCGAGCGAGGCGGGGTGCAGATGATCGGCGTGCAGATGGGACACCAGGACCAGGTCGGCGCGGGCGGCGGCGGGCGGCGGCAGCGCGCCGCGGCGGCGCCGCAGATGGGCCAGCCTGCGGGTGAACAGCGGATCGGTCAGCACCCGCACCCCGGAGTCCTCGATCGTCGCGGTGGCATGCCCCCACCAGGTGACCTCCGGCACCGCTGACCTCCCGACTCGTGGCACTGCCTTTCGATCCTGCCTCATCCCGCAGGGAGCACGGCACGGGGGACCGGAAAGCCGGGGCGGGGCGGGCCGGACGGCCACGCCGCAGGTAGGGGATTTCTATGTGTCTGCGGCATTTCATGCATACCGGGGCACAGGTCATCGAGCGGTCTGTTTATGACACGCTTAGCAGGATGTCCGTGCCGCCGGCGCGGGCCGGAGCGTGAGGCGGTAAGGCGTGCGGACGCCGCGGTGGAGGACTCTCGGTGGCGCCCTGTGGCGGGTACTCGCCGTGTGGGCGGTGTCCAGTCTCACTCTGCTGCTGCTCGCCACGGTGCTGCCCGACTTCCGCCTCCAGTCGCAAAACGGCGACAGCTTCACCCGCACCGCACTCACCGCCGCCCTCGGCGCCGGCGCCTTCGGCCTGCTCAGCGCCCTGGTCTGGCCGCTGCTCGTGCGGGCCCTGCTGCTGGTGCCCGCCCTCGTACTCGGCCTGCTGGTCTTCTTCCTCAACGGCTCGCTGCTGCTGCTCGCCCTCGGCCTGATCCCCGAGGGCCGCGGCCAGGCCGCCCCCGAGACCGCCGTGATCGTCGCCGCCGTGATGTCCGCGACCTCGTCGGCCACCTCCGCCTTCCTCGCCGTACGCAACGACGAGGCGTACCGCCGCCGGCTGGTGCGGCTCGCGGGCCGGCGTGCCCGCCGGGCCGGTGCCGCCACCGGCCCCCGCGCACCCGGCACCCTCTTCCTCCAGCTCGACGGGGTGGGGCACGACCTGCTGCGGGAGGCCACCGAGGGCGAGCGACCGCTGATGGAGACCGTCGCCCGCTGGCGGGCCACCAGCCACCGCCTCACCCCCTGGCGCACGGACTGGTCCAGCCAGACCGGCGCCAGCCAGCTCGGCATCCTGCACGGCAGCAACGAGGACCTGCCCGCCTTCCGCTGGTACGAGAAGGAGACCGGCGAACTCGTCGTCAGCAACCGGCCGACCAGCGCCGCCGAACTCCAGCGCCGGGCCGTCGAGCGCACCGGCGACGGCGGCCTGCTCGCCCACGACGGCGCCAGCCGCGGCAACCTCTTCAGCGGCGGCGCCGACCAGGTCGCGCTGGTCATGTCGGTCGCCGCCCGCCGCGGCCGGTACAACCGCTCCCGGGCCGGCTACTTCGCGTACTTCTCCGACCCGGGCAACGCCACCCGCACCGCCGTCTCCTTCCTCGCCGAGATCTGCCGCGAGATCGCCCAGTCGCTGCGCACCCGCTTCCGCCGGGAGCTGCCGCGGGTCAAGCGCGGTGGCCTCTACCCCGTCATCCGCGCCTTCGCGACCGTCGTCGAACGCGACGTGGTGGTCGCCGCCGTCGTCGGCGACATGCTGGCGGGACGCGCAGCCGTCTACGCCGACCTGGTCGCCTACGACGAGGTCGCGCACCACTCGGGGCCGAGCCACCGCGACACCCGCCAGGTGCTGCGCAGCCTGGACCGGGCCGTCGCGCTGCTCGCCAAGGCGTCCCGGCACGCCCCGCGCCCGTACCGCATCGTGCTGCTCTCGGACCACGGCCAGAGCCCCGGCGTGACGTTCCTGGAGCGCTACGGGCTGCGCCTGGGCGACCTGGTGCGGGCCGGCTGCGGGCTGCCGGTGCCGCGGCGGGCGGGGCGTACCCGCAGCGGTGCCGAGGCCAGGCAGGCGGCGCGGGCCGCGCTGCGCCGCCCGGAGGAGCGGGAAGGGCACAGCAGGTCCCAGCCGGTCGTGCTGGCATCCGGCAACCTCGGCCTGGTGTCGTTCCCCGACATACCGGGCCGGGTCACCCGCGAGGAACTGGACCGCAGGAACCCCGCGCTGCTCGGCACCCTCGCCAACCACCCCGGCATCGGCTTCCTGCTGGTCCGCTCGGCGGAACACGGCGCCGTGGTGCTCGGCCCGTCCGGCGCCGAGCACCACCTGGACACCGGCCGCGTCATCGGCACCGACCCGCTGGCCGCGTTCGGTGAGGGCGCCGCCGACGCGGTACGCCGCACCGACCGCTTCCCGCACGTCGCCGACATCATGGTCAACTCCGCCTACGACCCGGCGACGGGCGAGGTGCACGCCTTTGAGGAGCAGATCGGGTCGCACGGCGGTCTCGGCGGCGCGCAGAGCCACCCCTTCCTGCTGTGGCCCGAGGAGCTGTCGCCGCCGGTGGCGGACGGCGGTGAGCTGGTCGGCGCCGAGCAGGTGCACCGTGTCCTGCGCCGCTGGCTGCGCGAGGAGGACGGGCCGCAGCTGCCTCTCACCACCGGCGCCGGACGGTTGTGCACGCAGGCGTCACCCACTCCGGCCGCCGCGTCGCGCTCCGCGGACGATGCGAACGAACTACGGTCCGAAACGGTCAAGCCCGAAGGTTTTCCGTCGCACGACTATCCGGCGCAGGACAAAACCCGCTGATTTTGGGGCGGGTGTCCGTTCGTCGACGATAGGGAGTCGCTCGGCAATCCCGGGTGCACAGCGCACGACGAGAGGCCCACCACGCCATGCACGACCGGCACACCCGCCGCTTCGGTCTCGGAACCGCCACCTGCCTGGTAATGGGCAACATCATCGGCGGCGGCATCTTCCTGCTGCCGGCGTCCGTGGCCCCCTTCGGCACCGTCAGCCTCGTCGCCTTCGGCGTCCTGACCATCGGCGCCCTCGCCCTCGCCCTGGTCTTCGGCCGGCTGGCCAGGCGCCACCCCGACACCGGCGGCCCCTACGTCTACGCCCGCGAGGCGTTCGGCGACTTCGCGGGCTTCCTGTCCGCCTGGTCGTACTGGACCATGACCTGGGTCAGCAACGCGGCCCTCGCGGTCGCCGCCGTCGGCTACGTCCACGTCCTCTTCCCCGGGCACGCCTCGCGCGGCACCGACCTCGCGGTGGCCCTGGGCGCGCTGTGGCTGCCGGCCCTCGCCAACTTCGCCGGCACCCGCTACGTCGGCGCCGTCCAACTGGTCTCCACCGTCCTGAAGTTCGTCCCGCTGCTGTTCATCGCCGTCGTCGGAATGTTCTTCTTCGACCCGGACAACCTCGGCTCCTTCAACGCGAGCGGCCAGAGCACACTCGGCGGCATGTCGGCAGCCGCGGCGATCCTGCTCTACAGCTACGTCGGCGTGGAGTCAGCCGCGATGAGCGCGGGTGAGGTACGCGACCCGGAGCGCAACGTCGGGCGGGCCACCGTACTCGGCACCATCGGCGCCGCCGTCGTCTATCTCCTGGGCACCCTCGCGGTGTTCGGCACCGTCGCCCACGACAAGCTCGTCGACTCCAAGGCGCCGTTCTCGGACGCGGTCAACGCGATGTTCGGCGGCCAGTGGGGCGGCACGGTCATCGCGGCAGCCGCCGTCGTCTCGATCATCGGCGCGCTCAACGGCTGGACGCTGATGAGCGCCCAGTCCCCGTACGCGGCGGCCAAGGACGGCCTCTTCCCCGCCGCCTTCCTCACCAAGCGGCGCGGCGTACCGACCTTCGGCGTCCTCGCCGCCGTGGTGCTGGCGAGCGCCCTGACGGTGATCAACTACCTGACGGGGACCAGTGGCGTCTTCGAGATCCTGGTGCTGATCACCACCTTCTCGGCGACCGTCCCCTACCTCCTCGCGGCCGGCGCCCAGATCTACTTCCTGCTCTCCGGGCAGCGCGACAAGGTCCGCCCGGCCCGCTTCGCCCGCGACCTGACCCTCGCGCTCGCCGCCTTCGGCTTCACCTTCTGGCTCGTCGCAGGCGCCGGCTACGCCGCGATCTACCAGGGCGTGCTGTTCCTCTTCGCCGGCATCCTCGTCTACGCCTTCATGTCGGCCCGCCGCAAGGGCCGCGCCGGGGCGGCGCCGGAGCCCGCCGCCGTCGACGGCCCGTAACACCGCCCGGCAGCCGCGGACCGGGCGGGCCTCAGCCCTCCCGGTGCCCGTCGGCCCGCTCGTGCCAGCGCGCGAGGAGCCGCTCCAGCGCCGCGGTCGACGCGCGGAGGGCGGCCACCGAACAGGTCTCGTCCGTGACGTGCGCCTGCTCAGGCTCGCCCGGCCCGTACAGCAGCACGGCAGGTGTGCCCAGCTTCCCGGCGAGCACCGAGGCATCGGTGAAGTACGTGGCGCAGCACGGTTCCTGGCCACCGGCACCGGCGGCGGGCGCCGTCCCCGGCACCAGCACGCCGGTCAGCTCGCGGGCCAGCGTGTCGCCGGGGTCGGTGGCCACGCTCGGCAGGTCGAGGATCCGCTCGACGGTGACGTCGGCCCCGCCGTCCGCCGCCAGCCGGCGGATCGCGGCCACCGCGTCGGCCGAGGTGAAGCCCGGCACGGTGCGCACGTCGAGGGTGAGTTCGGCACGGTCGGGGACGAGGTTGGGCTGGACCCCGGCGTGGAACGTGCCGACGTTGACGGTGGCCGCGCCATGCGTGGCGCTGTGCGGCCAGTCGCCGTGCCGGTGGATGCGCTGCGCTGCGGCGGCCAGCTTGACCAGGGCGTTGTCTCCCAGCTCAGGCCGGGAGCCGTGCGCGCTGCGGCCGTGCGCGGTCAGCCGCAGCCACAGCGCGCCCTTGTGCCCCAGGACGACGCGGTTGGCGGTCGGCTCGGCCACCAGCAGCACGGGGCTCGGCGCGAGCCCGTCCAGCGTCGCGGCGCCCTCGCAGCCGGTCTCCTCGCCGAAGGTGAAGACCAGCTGCACGGCGGTGCCGGGGGAGTGCGCCGCGTGCCGGGTGGCGGCGGACACGATGCCGGCGACACCCGCCTTCATGTCACTGCTGCCGCGACCGCGCAGCCGGTCACCGTGGATCTCACCGCTCAGCGGATCGAACGACCAGCCGGAGGCGTCGGCAGGCACCGTGTCCAGGTGCCCGGTCAGGGTGACCGGGGTGCCGGCACCGCGGACGGCGACGAGGTTGGCGCGCCCCGCCTCCGGCTCCTCGACCCGGACGGCGAACCCCGCGTCCTCCAGGAGCGTGGCCAGGAACGCCGCGGCCGGCTCTTCGTCACCGCCCCGTGTGTCCATCCTGACGAGCTGCTGTGCGAGCGTCACGGCGTCGTCGTACACGGGATCTCCTGCCGGTGGGAGGGTGGCTGCGCAGAGCCGGGGCGACACCATCCGACCAGATGTTGCGCATATTGCGCAAGGGTTTCCATCCGCGCAAGTGGTGTGTATGGCGGGTGTGGGGAGGGTTGTGTCAGGACCGCGTACCGTCACTTGCTGAGCGTTGCGCAAAAATTGTGGGGCGTTGGGCGGATGCGGTGGCGCGTGGGCGTGCCAGGCTGGAAGGCGCGAGCCCGCAGGTGCGGGGCGGCGGAGTGAGGGAGACGAGTGCCATGGCCAAGGTGGAACCGCTCGGTGACGCGGAGATCGACGACCGTCTCGCTGAGCTGCCCGAATGGTCGGTGTCCGACGGCATGCTGCGGCGTAGCTATCGCTTCGCCGGGCACATCCCGGCCGCCGTGATGGTCGTCCATATCGCCCAGATCCAGGAGGAGTTGGACCACCACGCGGATCTCACCCTCGGCTACCACGACCTGGCCGTGGCGGTGAACACGCACAGCATCGGCGGCCGGATCACCGCCCTCGACTTCGGCCTGGCCCGGCGCATCGAGGCCATCGCGCCCGGCCACGGCGCGAGCTGAGGGCCGCGGCGCCTTACTCCCCGCGCCCCGCCGCGCCGGGGCCGGAAGCCGGAGGCGGACCGGCCTCGGCGTCCGGCCACGGCGTGTGCCGGGTCCGGTGCTTCCGGCCCGGAGCCACCCAGCCCGCGCGGGCCAGTTCGACGTTGAACTGGGCGCCGGACAGCAGCGAGAGGTGCGAGAACCACAGCCAGATGAGGAAGACCAGCGGCCCGGCGAGCGAACCGTAGAGGCGGTTGAAGGTGCCGACGTAGGACGCGTAGAACGTGAAGGCCGCGGACGACACCAGCCACAGCAGGACCGAGACCACCCCGCCGGGAACCGCCCGGCGCACCCCGCGGGAACTCGGCGGCCCCGACCGGAACAGCACCATCACCAGGACCACCGCCAACACCAGCAGCAACGGCCACTGGAGGATGCTCCAGGTGTCCTCGCCGAACGCGCCGAGCCCCAGCGACCGGCTGACCGCCGACGCGATCGGCCCGCTGATCAGCAGGGCCACCGCGCTGCTGATCAGCAACGCCATCAGCAGCAGCGCGGTGGCGAGGATGCGCGGCGCCTTGCGCCACGGCGGCCGGTCGTCCCGTACGCGGTTCATCGCGTGCAACGCCCGCCGGAACACCGCCAGATAGCTGCACGACGACCACAGCGCGCTGACCAGCGCGCCGCTCACCAGCAGCCAGGCGGCGGTCCGCTGATGCGCCATGCCGACCAGCGCGCGCCGCAGCGGCGGGCCCGACTGGGCGGGGGCGATCGACGTGAGGTGGTTGATCAGCTGCTCGGTCGCCGCGGGGTCGGCGAGCCCGATCAGCGACACCGTCACGATCAGCGAGGGCAGCAGCGCCAGGACGGAGTAGTACGTCAGGCTCGCCGCCCAGTCCGTCACGTCATCGTTCCAGACCGACACCGGCGTACGGCGCAGCGCGGTGCGGCACTGCGCCCAGCTCGGCAGCGGCGTCGTACGGGGCCGCACCGGCGCGCCGTCCCGCGCGGTGTCCGCCGGCGCGGTGTCGGCGCCGTGCCGGCGGCTCACGGGGTGCGGGGCCGGTAGCCGACCGGAGCGATCCGGATCACCAGGCGCGGCGGGCGGAGGAGGCCCAGCCTGTCGCGGCGGGCGGCGAGTTCGGCGGTGAGCGCATCGAGGACCTCGGTGGGATCGCCGAAGGCCAGCACCGCCCGCACCACGGCCCGCCGACCACGCACCCGCACCCGGGCGCCCGCTATCCCCGGCACATGCAGGGCCGTATCGCGCAGCAGAGCGCCGACGCCCCGGCGGTCCAGCGAGGCCCGTACGCCGGGCAGCAGCGGTTCCGTCGCCAACTCCCGGCGCGCGCCCGGTGTGAGCGCCAGCACCACCATCGCCACCCCGGCCAGCGCGAGGGCCGAAGCGCCGCCGATCACCCACCGGTCGGTGGTGTGCACGGCGGCCGGTATGTGGCTCGACCAGTGGGACCAGGAAGGGAGTTGGCCTCCGAAGGAAGCCACGAAGCGTGGCGCCAGCAGAGCGCCGCAGCCGATCAGGCCCATGAGGGCGGGCAGCGCCACGGCCCCGCGCCGCGCCGGCCTGACCCGCCGCCTGGCACGCGTCAGCCCGCCGCCCCGCCCGGCCGCACCGGCGCTCCCCGCCGCGTACGGCCGCCGCGCGGCAGCCCCCGCCGTCACCTCACGACGATCCATCGCCGTCCTCCTCACGCCGCCCACCGGCCTCTCCGGATTCCACGGCCGCTCCGGGCTCTCCGCCCCGCCTGCCCGCCGCCCTGATGAGTCAACCTCATGGCGCCGGCCCGTCAGGCCCGGCCCGGCGCCATGCCCGCCGGCGGGCCGGTCCCTGATGCGTTCATCGGTATGTCCCCCACTGGCTCGGCGTGTCCCCGTAAGGGCACGGTACGTGCACCGTGCCGCCCGGCGCGTCCTCCCAGGGGCTGGAGATGAGCGGTCCCTCCTCTCCGGGTTCCCGGTCGTCCGCCCGGCACCCCGGGACGCGCCCGCCTGGGCGGCGCCCGGAGCGGTGGTCTGCCCGCCGGGCAGGCAACGGGAGTGCGACGCCAGGACCTGGCCGCGGGGACCACCGTGCACCGGCTCGGACCCAGGCGACCGGTGAGCGTCGCGCACGACAGGCGGGAAATATTCGGCCGGAATGCCCGCCCATCCACGGTCCGATCGGTTACGAATCTCCTGCGTGAGGATTTTTGCCCCGCGCTGTCCCAAGGGCGGCAGGGGCGACGACCGCGCATGGAGGAGAGGAGCCGATGAGTGCCAGGACCCAGCGATGCCCTACTGGCCGTACGTGCCGGTGAGGGGGACGAAGGGGCCTTCGAGGTGCTGGTACGCCGCCACAGCGGGTTGCTCCTGAGCCTCGCCACCCGGCTGCTCGGCAGCCGTGCCGACGCGGAGGACGCCGTGCAGGAGGCGTTCGTCAGCGCCTGGCGGCGGATGCCGGAATTCCGGGGTGACGCCGCGTTCTCCACCTGGATGTACCGGATCGTGACCAACCGGTGCCTGAACGTACTGCGGAGCCGGCGCCCCACCCAGGACCTCGGCTCGGTCCCCGAACCGACCGCTCCCGAGCACGCGTCGTCACCGGTGCGCGCCGCGGAGTCCACCGCGGCCGTCGAAGCACTGTCCGAGGCCCTCACCGGCCTCACCCCCGAGCAGCGCGCCTGCTGGGTGCTGCGGGAGTTGCACGGCCTCTCGTACGAGGAGATCGCCGAGGTCGTGGGCACCAGCCACCAGGCGGTGCGTGGGAGGGTGTTCCGAGCACGCCGTTATCTGACGGAGGTGATGGGCGCATGGCGCTGACCGATGACGACGACCCGATCCTGCCGTGCGGCCGAACGCTGTCGTCGGTATGGAGCCAGGCGGAGGAGACCGAAGGGGCGGACGATCCGCACCTCGCCGAGTGCCCGTACTGCCGGGAGGCGCTGAGCCGCATCGGCGTGCTGCACCGGTACGTCAGCGAGACGCGGCAGGCGGACGAGGCCGAGAGCGCGGGGGCGCACGCACAGCGGATCGCCGACCGCTTCACCGGGCGGGTGATGGACCTGGTCAGGACCGAACTCCGGCCCGGCCGCACGCTGCCGCTCGGCGAGCCGGGCGACGACGCCTGGATCACCGAGGCGGCGGCGGCCAAGGCGTTCAGGGCCGCGGCGGAACGGGTGCCGGGCGTGCACGCGGGCAGTTGCCGGGTCACCCCGACCACCCCCGGCGGACCGGTCAAGGTGGTCGTGGAACTGGCCGCCGGCTTCACCTGGCCCGTGCCCGAACTGGCCGAGCGGGTCCGCCGGCAGATCAGGTCCGTGGCCGGGGACGGCGTCGGCATGGACGTCGAAGAGATCGACGTCCGCGTCGTGGACCTGCTGGACGACACCGGCGACGACGGGGACGGCGCCGCCGGGCCTGACGGTGCGCCCCGGGCCGCGACCGCAGCCCCCGACCGCCGTGCCGAACCCGACGAGGAGGAGGGCCCCGCATGAGCCGGCCGCAACGGCATCAGCCGCAACGGCACGCGCTGGTGCTGCACGCCGCGGCCGACGCGGCACGGGAGACGCCCGGCGTGGCCTTCCTCCGGCCGGGCCTCGGCGATCTGCTGCGCGGCGCGGCGGCGCGCGCGCCGGGCGGCGGCCCGGTGGCCGACACCCGCATGGCCGGTGTGCGGGCCGAGCGCCAAGACCACCCCGAACGCTGGCACCTGCGCATCCACCTCGCGGTCCGCACCGGCCACCGGGCCATCGACGTCACCCGCGCGGTCCGTGCCCGTACCGAAACCGCCGTACGGGAAGCGCTCGCGGACGGCGGCGAGGCCCCCGCGGTGAGCGTCACCGTGACGGTCACCGACATCACCTGAGGAGCTGCCCCGCCCGCCGCGGGTCAGCAGTGCCGGTGGACGTGGCCGCTCTCGCCCTTCGGGCGGACGTCGCGGTCGCGCAGGACGAGGGCGAGGGAGGAACCCCAGGTCCGGCAGGCCGCGGCGAAGTCCGCTGCCCGGTACTCGATGTCGAAGACCCGGTTGCCGTAGGCCCTGGCGAACTCCTCGCACTCCGCGTAGCGACCGCACTCCTCGGTCACGGCGAAGTCGAAGCCGATACGGGTGTGCGCGCCGAGCAGGTCCGTGGTGTTCTTCTGGGCGATGGCCAGGCCCTTGTGGTGGGCGCGTTCGGCGAGCAGGCGGGCGAAGGCCGTCGCGTCGTCGGCGTCGAGCAGGCCCTGGGAGCGCTGGTAGGAGTCGAGGTTGTCGGGCTCCACCGCGTCGAATCCCGCATCGGCGCACCCGTCGATCCAGCGGCCCACCACATCGGCCAGCGCGGCACGCCGCGCGCCGGTCGAGATGTCCAGCAGCGGCTCGTCCCAGTCCTCGTCGATGACCAGGTCGCCGTCGGGCCCGCCCTTGCGCAGGAGCAGATCGGGGTGTTTCCGCTGCCACCAGCGCAGGGCCTGTTCGCCCGGCTGGGTCTGGAACGCGTTCACGTAGCAGATGTTGTAGCGGCCGTCCGCGGGTTTCGCGGTGCGGTCGCGGGAGACCACCCGCACATCGGACGCGGGCCGGTACGGGCCGCCCAGTTGGTAGTCGAACGCGGCGTGGGCACGCGGCTGCCGTACGTCCTTCGTCTCGGCCCCTGTCGGGGCGGCCGAACCGGAGTGCGGCTCTCCGGAACCGGTGGTGGGGGTGCACCCCGCGAGGCAGGCCAGTATGAGCAGGAGCGCGGGCACGCCGCGGCGGAGTTGACGGGGCACGGCGGCATTCGGCTTTCGGTCGGGGTACTGGGGCGGGGCGGGACGACGGGAGGAAGATTACGGGCCGCCCGCGGATTCCCGCCCACCGGCCGTCAGTCCAGCCCGCGCGCCCGGCGGAAGCGGGCCGCCCCGTCCGCCGGATCCACCAGCGGCTCCGGGTAGTCGTACGCCGCCCGCTCCCGCGCGTCCAGCGTCCACGGCCGGTGCACCGCGGCGCCCTCCAGCCGCGCCAACTCCGGTACCCAGCGCCGCACATACGCGCCGCGCGGATCGAACCGCCTGCCCTGGACGAGCGGGTTGAGCACCCGGTTGGGGCGGGTGTCGGTGCCGGTGCCCGCCATCCACTGCCAGTTCAGCTGGTTGTTGGCGAGGTCGCCGTCCACCAGCAGGTCCAGGAAGTGCCGCGCGCCCACCCGCCAGTCCGCGTACAGCGTCTTCGTCAGGAATCCGGCGACCAGCATCCGCGCGCGGTTGTGCATCCAGCCCTCGTGCAGCAGCTGCCGCATCGCCGCGTCCACGACCGGGTAGCCGGTGCGGCCCTCCTGCCACGCCGTCACCTCGGCGGTGTCCCGGCGCCAACAATCGCCCCTGGTGCGGTAGTCGCAGGACGCCGCGTCCGGGCGCGCGGCCAGCACCTGATGGTGGAAGTCCCGCCAGGCGAGCTGCCGTACGAAGGCCCGCGCGCCCGGATCGTCCCGGGTGGCCGCCTTGCGGACCAGCTCCACCGGCGAGAGGCAGCCGAAGTGCAGATACGGCGACAGACGCGAGGTGGCGTCGCCCGGCAGGTCGTCGTGCCGGTTCTCGTAGGCGGCCATACCGGACCGCTGCCAGGCCCCGAAGCGGCGGCGGCCCACCGTCTCGCCCCCTTCGGGCAGCGCCGGGGACGGACTCCCGCCGGGGCACAGGTCACCGGCGGCCGGGAGCGGATCGGAGCGCACCCCGTCCGGTACCGCCACGGTGCGCGGCGCGGGCCGCACCGTGCGCAGCCCCTCGGCCCGCCAGCGCCGGAAGTACGGCGTGAAGACGGCGAAATGGCCGCTGCCGCCGCCCGCGCGCCGCGCTCCCGTCGGCAGTACGGCGCCCGGCGGCACCGCCGTGATCACCCCGTCGTGCACCACGAGCGCCCGCCGCGCCGCAGCCAGCTCCGCGCCCAGTCGGCGCTCCCTGCGCAGCGCGTACGCCGAGACCCCGGCCGCGACGTGCACCTCACCGGCCCCGGTCTCCTCGGCCACCCGGCAGGTCTCGGCGACCACCTCACCCGTACGGATGATCAGCCGCCCGCCGCGGTCACGGAGCCCGGCCGCGAGATCGGCCAGCGCGTCTGCCAGGAACGCCGCGCGGTTGGGCACCATGAACCCCGCGTCCGCGACACCGGAGTCGACGACGAACAGCGGCACCACCCGGGTACCGGAGCGCAGCGCGGCATCCAGGACGGGCTGATCGTGCAACCGCAGATCAGAACTGAACAGACAAATCGTCACATCCATGACATAGCCTTACCGCACCCCGGCCCCGGCCTCTCCCGCACGGGTCCGGTACGGCGACGGCCCGGCCGGTCAGGCGAAGGCGAGCCCCCGCCACGGCGAGGCGGGATCCTGCGTGAGGACCCGGTGGACGTGCAGCGCCTCGGCGTACGGGGCGCCGAACCAGCCGTTGTCGAACGCGAGCATCCGGCCCAGCGCATACCCGGCGGCGAACTCGTCCCAGGAGCCGTACGCCTCCCTGGCCTGCGCGCCGGCCCGCAGGACCGCCTGCTCGGCCTGCGGCGGCGCGCACAGCCTGGCGCCCAGGCCCCAGCGGACGAGGTTCACGGCGTGGGCGAGGTCCAGCGCGACGAGCGAGACGACCCGGCCGCCCGCGGGCAGCAACCCGTCCGCGCGGAACCGCTCTTCGTAACGGGTCACCAGCTCGGGCACATCGGCGTCCCCGGTCTCCCCGTCGTCCTCCTTGCGGACCGCGGCGGGCTCCGCCTCGTCCCCCTCGCGGGCGGCGTCCTTTGGGGCGTCCTGTGTGCCGGCGGCGCGGGCGCGCAGTGCCTCCTCCGTGCCGGCCGGGACGAACTGCCCGCCGAGCAGCTGGTCAAGCCGCTGCTGCCAGGTCGCCGGATCGGTCACCGACCACTGGTCCCGCAGCGTCTGCGCGTCCGACGCGTGGTCGAGGAAGACGGTGCCCAGCTCGTTCCACGGGACGCTGTGGTGCACGGCGATCGGCGCCCCGCAGGCCAGGCCCTGGGCGAGCGGGCCGTGCAGCGGCCCCGCTGCGTGCGTGCTGAGCAGGCCGCCGGGCCGCACGCCGAACTGCCCGCGGGCCTGTAGCCAGACGGCGCGGTGCGCGGCCGTCGCGGCCAGATACGCGGCGCACGGCGTGCCCGGGTTGACCGCGAGGTGCCACTTGCCGTTCGGCCAGTCCTGCGCCAGTTCCTCCACCGAGACCCGGTCGAAGAACTGCTGCGGCTGCCAGGGCGGCAGCATCCCGCGGGTCAGGACGGGAATGCACTTCCCGCCCGCCACGGGGTCGTCGTAGACCGGCAGCGGATCCTGGCCCTGCTGCGGCACCGCCAAATACATGTCCTCGCCCGCGACGGCCGCGATCTGCCCGTCCCGGTCGCCACGCGCCGTCGCCTCACACAGCCGCCGCTCGATATCCGTCGGCGGCATCCATCCCGGAGTACCCACGGGAGTGACATTACGGCGCCCGGCGGTACGGGCGGCGCCCGGGTGGTTGCCGGACCGGCAAGGAACTTTGCTCCCCGGCGCTCCGGTACCGCAGGCTCGGCGCCATGACTCACGACGACCACCGTCACGGCTCCCGGCCCGCCCCCGCGCACACCGCCGCCCGCCACCACACCCACGACGGCTCGACGCAGATGGACTGGGCGGTGCTCGGCCCGCTGCTGGAGAGCGGCGCCGAACTGCACACCCCGGTCTTCGAACAGGCCGCCGCCTGGCTCCGTGAACTGCTCGCCCCGCCCGCGGCGGACGGCCGCGGCCCGGTACGCCGCATCCTCGACGTCGGCAGCGGGCCTGGTGTCACCACCTGTCTCCTCGCCCGCGCCTTCCCCGAGGCCGAGGTCGTCGCGGTGGACTCCAGCGAACCCCTGCTGGCCCGCGCCCGCGCCCGCGCCGACCGCCTCGGGCTCGCCGACCGCGTCCGCACCCACGTCGCCGAACTCCCGGACGGCCTGGACGCGCCGCCGGTCTCCGGTGACGGCGCCGGATCCGCCGACCGCCCCGCGTACGGACCGGTCGGCGACGCCGATCTGATCTGGACGAGCAAGGCCCTGCACCACGTGGGCGACCAGCAGCGCGCCGTCACCGCCCTCGCCCGCCACCTGCGGCCCGGCGGGCTGCTCGCCGTATCGGAAGGCGGGCTGGCCCCGCGGTCGCTGCCGCGCGACATCGGCATCGGCCGCCCCGGCCTCCAGGCCAGGCTCGAAGCGGCGACCGAGGAGTGGTTCGGGCAGATGAGGGCCGAGCTGCCGGGCGCCGCTGCCGTCGTCGAGGACTGGCCCGCGATGCTCACCGAAGCCGGCCTGCACACCCCGCGCACCCGCAGCTTCCTGCTGGACCTGCCGGCCCCGCTGTCCGCCGAGGCCCGCGCCTACGTCCTGGAGGGCCTGTCCCGCAGCGCCGAGATGCACGGCGACCTGCTCGCCCCCGACGACCTGGCCGCCATCGGCCGCCTCACCGACCCGGACGACCCGGCCGGCATCGCCCGCCGCCCCGACGTCTTCCTGCTCACCGCCCAGACCGTGCACACCGCCCGCGCACGCTGACGAGCCGCCGGTTCGACCCCGCCCTCAGTCCGGAGGGCGGGGCGGCGCGGTGTCCGTGCCCGGTCCGACCGGCCGTCTCCCGGCGGCGTGGCAGCCCCGGAGTCCGCTGGCTAAGCTCGGTGAGGGGGCCGACGACCCGATCGATGGAGGCTCCGATGAAGCTGGTGCCCGATCCGCGCGACGTGGCCCCGCGCCTCGCCACAGGCGCGTTCATCCTCAACTCCGGCCTCGGCAAACTCCACGCCGACCAGGCGACGGCCGAGGGCGTGCACGGCATGGCCTGCACGGCGTACCCCTTCCTGGAGAAGATCGAGGCCCAGAAGTTCACCAAGCTCCTGGCCTGCGCGGAACTCGCCGTCGGCGGCGCCCTGCTCGCCCCCTTCGTGCCCAGCCGGATCGCCGGTCTCGGCCTCACCGGGTTCTCCGCCGGCCTCGTCGGTCTCTACCTGCGCCTTCCCGGAATGCGTGAATCCGGCAGCCTGCGTCCCACCCCGGACGGCATCCCGCTGGCCAAGGACACCTGGATGATGGGGATCGGCCTCGGCCTGCTCAGCTCCGGGGTGCGCTGGTGCTGCCCGTCCGGCTCCCGGCGCGGCAGGCGGTGCCGCCGCCGCTGACGGACACGACGGCGCCGCCGCTCCACGGTGACGGGGCGGCGGCGCCGTTGCGAGGGGACGGTCGGGTCAGGCCACGTCGAAGGTGTCCGGGTCCGGGCCCAGCCGGGTGCCGTTGTCCAGCTCGGCGATGGCCGCGAGGTCGGCGTCGTCCAGCTCAAAGCCGAAGACGTCGATGTTCGCCGCGATGCGCGAGGGGGTCACCGACTTCGGGATGACGACGTTGCCGAGCTGGAGGTGCCAGCGCAGCACGACCTGGGCAGGGGTCTTGCCGTGCTTGTCCGCGATGCGGGCGAGCGACGGATCCTCCAGGAGTCCCTTGCCCTGGCCCAGCGGCGACCAGGCTTCGGTCGCGATGCGGTGGCGGGCATGCACGGCGCGGGCCTGTGCCTGTGCGAACTGCGGGTGCAGCTCGATCTGGTTGACCGCGGGCACGATGGACGTCTCGCCCAGCAGCCGCTCCAGGTGGGCGGGCCGGAAGTTGGAGACGCCGATGGCCTTGGCGCGGCCGTCCGCGTAGATCTTCTCGAAGGCGCGGTACGTGTCGATGTACGTGTCCTTGGCCGGCAGCGGCCAGTGGATGAGGTACAGGTCGACGTGGTCGAGGCCCAGCTTGGCGAGAGAGGCGTCGAAGGCGCGCAGAGTGGAGTCGTAGCCCTGCTCGGAGTTCCAGAGCTTCGTCGTGACGAACAGGTCGTCACGGGCGATGCCGGAAGCGGCGATGGCCCTTCCCGTGCCCTCTTCGTTGCCGTAGATGGCAGCGGTGTCGATGCTGCGGTAGCCCGCCTCAAGGGCGTGGCCGACGGCGGTGGCCGCCTCGTCGTCCGGCACCTGCCAGACGCCGAATCCGAGCTGCGGCATCGAGACGCCGTTGTTGAGCGTGATGGTGGGGACCTGGCTCACGGGGAATGCGATCCTTACGTCGGCTTTCGTGTTCGCGAATGACAACGATCATCCGCGCTCCCGCATTCCCGCACCGGCCCACGACATGCGGAGAATCACCCGATCCGTCGGCTCCGCCCGGCCGGTCAGCTCCGGTACAGCGCGTCCACCTCGACCAGGTAGGCCGCCTCGATCGCCCTGCGCTTCAGCTTCAGGGACGGCGTCAGCAGCCCGTGCTCCTCGCTGAACTGGTTGGCGAGTATCCGGAAGGTACGGATCGACTCGGCCTGCGAGACAAGGGTGTTGGCGGCGACCACCGCGCGCCGGATCTCGGTCTCCAGATCGGGGTCGCGCACCAGGTCGGTCGGCGGCAGCTCCGGCTTGCCCCGCATCGTCAGCCAGTGTGTGACGGCCTCCGGGTCGAGGGTCACAAGCGCCGCGATGAACGGCCTGTTGTTGCCGACGACGATGCACTGCGCCACCAGCGGGTGCGCCCGCACCCGCTCCTCCAGGACCACCGGTGACACCGTCTTGCCGCCGGAGGTGATCAGCACCTCCTTCTTGCGGCCGGTGATCGTCAGATAGCCGTCCTCGTCCAGCGCGCCCAGGTCGCCGGTGGCGAACCAGCCGTCGTGCAGTACGGCGTCGGTGGACTTGGTGTCGTTGAGGTAGCCGTGGAAGATCTGGCCGCCGTGCAGCCAGATCTCGCCGTCGTCGGCGATGTGCACGGTCGTGCCGGGGATCGGGGTGCCGACGGTGCCGAAGCGGGTGCGCTCGGGCGGGTTGGCGGTGGCGGCGGCGGTGCTCTCCGTCAGGCCGTAGCCCTCGAAGATCCGCACTCCGGCGCCGGCGAAGAACAGGCCGAGGCGGCGTTCCATCGCCGAGCCGCCGGACATCGCGTGCCGGACCCGGCCGCCCATCGCCTCCCTGACCTTGCTGTAGACGACCTTGTCGAAGAACTGGTGCTGCATCCGCAGCGAGGCGCCGGGCCCGCCGCCGGTGCCGAACGCCTTGTGTTCCATGGCCTCGGCGTAGCGGACCGCGACGTCGACGGCCTTGTCGAACGGGCCGAGCTTCCCCTCGGACTCCGCCTTGCGCCGGGCCGCGGCGAAGACCTTCTCGAAGACGTACGGCACCGCGAGGATGAAGCTGGGCCGGAAGGACTGGAGGTCGGGCAGCAGCGCGCGGGCGCTCAGCTCGGGCTGGTGCCCCAGCTTGACCCGGCCGCGGACGGCCGCGACCTGGACCATCCGCCCGAAGACGTGCGCCAGCGGCAGGAACAGCAGCGTGGACGCCTCGTCGCCCGGCTTGGCGTGGAACACCGACTCGTAGCGCTCGACGATGTTGTCGGCCTCGGCCATGAAGTTGGCGTGCGAGATGATGCAGCCCTTGGGGCGGCCGGTGGTGCCCGAGGTGTATATGAGCGTGGCCGTGGCGTCGGGGGTGACCGCCATCCGGTGGCGGTGCACGACGTCGTCGTCGATGTGCGCCCCGGCAGCGGTCAGTTCCGCCACCGGGTCCGCGTCGAGCTGCCACAGTTTGCGCAGTTGGGGCAGCCGGTCGATGACCGAGCCGACGGTCATCGCGTGGTCCTCGTGCTCGACCAGGCACGCCGAGACGTCCGCGTTGTGCAGCATCCAGAAGACCTGCTCGGCGGACGAGGTGGGGTAGAGCGGGACGGTCTGGGCGCCGATCGACCACAGGGCGAAGTCGAAAACGGTCCACTCGTAGCGGGTGCGGGACATGATGCCGACCCGGTCGCCGAAGCGGACGCCCTGGGCGAGCAGGCCCTTGGCGAGGGCGAGCACCTCGTCCCTGAACTGCCCCGCGGTGACGTCCTTCCAGTGCCCTTCGTCGTCCTTACGCGCGAGGGCGATCCGTCCGGGATCGGTGTCGGCGTGGTCGAAGACGGCGTCCGCCAGCCCGCCGACCCGGGGCGCGGTCGCCAAAGGCGGGACGGTGAACTCGCGCAATGACCCAGCTCCTCGTGGTACTCCTCACAGGGCCGCGACCGTACCCCACAGGAACGTCACGCGGGAGGTCCGTACCATGCCCCGCGCCCGGTTGCACAGTCCTTGGTCATCCGGCGAAACCGGGTCACTCCGGAGAAGACAGGACATGATCCGGTCGATTCGGTGCGGAACGATCACCACGCCGGGGCTTTATCTGCACCAAATCTCTGCAGGGTTTTCGGCTCTACGGCGCGGGTTCCGACCACTGTGGCGGGCCGGTACGGGTCGTGAGCGGCCCCCGGGGGAGTGGTAGCCGCGACGGTCCGGGGCGTGCAGGGCACAACAGTTCGGGACGGCTGGAAATCGACGGTAGGGGTAGGGGGGTTCGGGGGTTTTGCGGAGATCTGTCCGTGCGCTCGTCCGCCTAGGGGAGGTGCAGTCGGTCGCCGCCGGCCAGGATCGCGTCGGCCAGCGCCTCGGCGGGTCCGCGCTCCGCGCCGGAGCGCCGGCCGTACAGCAGGACGAAGTCCACGTCGCCCAGTTCGGGCAGTCCGGTCCGGGACGGGAGGCGTACCAGGCCGGGCGGGATCATGCCGAGGGTGTGGGCCATCACGCCGAGGCCCGCGCGGGTCGCCGCGATCAGCCCGTTCAGGCTGCCGCTGGTGCACGCGATGCGCCAGGCGCGGCCCTGGCGCTCCAGGGCGTCCAGCGCGCGGGCGCGGGTGACGGCGGGCGGCGGGAAGGCGACCAGCGGTACCGGACGGTGCGGATCGAGCCGCAGCCGGTCGGTGCCCACCCACACCAGGCGGTCCCGCCACACCAGTTGCCCGCGGGCCTCGTCGGAGTTCCGTTTCGCCAGCACCAGGTCGAGCCGGCCGGCCGCCAGCAGCTTGTGCAAGGTGCCCGACAGCTCGACGGTCAGCTCCAGGTCGACCTCGGGGTGCTCGCGGCGGAACCCCTCCAGGACCTCCGGCATCCGCGTCAGCACGAAGTCCTCGGACGCGCCGAACCGCAGCCGGCCGCGTAGCCGCGTCCCCGCGAAGAACCCGGCGGCCCGCTCGTTCGCCTCCAGGATGGTGCGGGCGAAGCCGAGCATGGCCTCACCGTCCTCGGTCAGCTCGACGCCGTGCGTATCCCGGGCGAACAGCCGCCGCCCGGCCGCCTCCTCCAGCTTGCGTACGTGCTGGCTCACGGTCGACTGCCGCAGCCCCATGCGCTGTGCGGCCTGGGTGAAGCTCAGCGTCTGCGCGACGGTCAGAAAAGTGCGTAGTTGTACGGGGTCGAACATCGGCCACCTCAATGGCGTAGAAGTGCGGCGCGCCTCTTGAAGCCGCAGGCCGGACGGGCATCATCATTCGTGATGACAGTGACCACGGTAAACGGGGTTCCCGATCGTCGGGGCGACCGGCAATCTGGCGAGGGCACCGTCCATGCCACCCGTGACCGCCGAACGACCTGAAGTGAGATCCATGCGCCGCCCTTCGTTTTCCCTGCCCTCCTGGCTGCCCGTGGACGGCTACATCCTGGCGCTCCTCGGGACGGTCGGGCTCGCCGCCCTGCTGCCCGCGTCCGGCCCGGCCGCCACCGTCGCGGACGGCGCCTCCACCGGCGCCGTCTCGCTGCTCTTCTTCCTCTACGGATCCCGCCTCTCCACCCGCGAGGCGATGACAGGGCTGCGCCACTGGCGGCTCCATCTGACCGCCCTGGCCTGCACGTTCGTGCTCTTCCCCGTGCTCGGCCTGGCGGCCCGCGTGCTGGTGCCGCACGTCCTGCCCGCCAACCTCTACACCGGGCTGCTGTTCCTGTGCCTGGTGCCGTCCACCATCCAGTCCTCCATCGCCTTCACCTCCATCGCGCGGGGCAACGTCGCGGCGGCGATCTGCGCCGGATCGTTCTCCAGCCTCATCGGCATCGTCGTCACGCCGCTGCTCGCCGCGCTGGTACTGGACGGCGAGGGCGCCGGCTTCTCGGCCGACTCGCTGGTCTCGATCGTCTGCCAGCTGTTGCTGCCGTTCCTGGCGGGCCAGTTGCTGCGCCGCTGGATCGGCGGTTTCATCACCCGGCACAAGAAGCTGCTCGGCTTCGTGGACCGCGGCTCGATCCTGCTCGTCGTCTACAGCGCCTTCAGCGCCGGCATGGTCGGAGGCATCTGGAGCCAGGTGTCGCCGCTGCGGCTGCTGATTCTGGTGGGTGTGCTGGCCGTGCTGCTCGCGGCGATGCTGACCGCGACGTCCTACGGCTCGAAGAAGCTGGGCTTCCACCGCGAGGACCGGATCGCCATCACCTTCGCCGGGTCGAAGAAGAGCCTGGCGGCGGGGCTGCCGATGGCCAGCGTGCTGTTCGGCGCGCAGGCCGGCCTCGCGGTGCTGCCGCTGATGGTCTTCCACCAGATGCAGCTGATGGTCTGCGCGGTGCTGGCGAAGCGGTACGCGGCGCAGGCGGCGGAGGAAGCGGTCGCCCCGGACGCACCGGCGGTGAGCGGCCGGCCGGCCGCCGACGAGGCCGCGGTGGGCGCCGGGAGTTCCCGGGGATAGCGGCGGATCGCAGGTACCCGGGCCCGGCGGACCGCCGGGCCCGGTCGCGGTCAGCGGCCCCGTACCCGGTCGAGCGGGAGCCGCAGCACCGTCGGCCCTGACGGTGCGGCGCCCGTGGTGCGCAGGCCGGTCAGCTCCTGGTCGGTCAGCGCCCTGCGGTAGACGCCGACCTCGTCGAGCGCGCCGGTGAACTGCGCCCGGCCGTCGAGCCGTTGGCCGAGGTGCACGCCGAAGACGGAGCCGCGGCTGACCGAGCCCGGCACGTCCTGCGCCGTCGTGGTCGCCGCGCCGTCCACGGTCAGCCGCAGCCGTCCGCCGCCGCGGCGCAGGGCGAGATGGTGCCAGCGCCCGTCGTTGTAGGAACCCGCCGTGGAGACCGCGGCGGTGGCCGGGCGCGTCGCGCCTTCCACGGCGGTCAGCCGGCCGGTGATCCTGCCGTGCGCCGGGTCGCCGACCAGCGTGACCTGCGGTGCCGCGGCGCCGGACCCGCCCATCCACAGCAGTGGCTGCTCGCCGCCGGTCGCGTCGTAACGGAACCAGAGGCTGCACGTGAAGGCGTCGGTGCCCAGGGGGAGCGAAGCGCGGAACGGGAAGCGGACCGCGTCGTCGCTGCCGTCGAAGGCCAGGGCGCGGCCGAAGACGCCGTCGGTGGTCCTGGCCCCGCCCAGGACCAGGGCGCCGGGAGCGCCCGGGGCGGTGTCCCGGGTCGTCGGATCGGGGGCGCGGCGTGGGCCGAGCCACTGCTGGGTGAAGCGGGCGAAGCGCAGTTCGTCGCGGGCGTCGGCGGCGCCGCCTTCGTAGAACAGGCCGGTGACGTCGGGGGAGATGGCGACCAGGTCCGAGTAGCCGGACCAGTCTGTGGTGACGCGGGCGCCCCGGTCGGCACCCTCCCAGGTGCGGCCCTCGTCCCAGGAGGAGCGGATGGTCATGGTGCGGCGCCGTTCGGGGTCGGCGGGCGCCGCGAGCAGCGTCCGGCCGTGGCCGCCGGTGGTGTGGGACGGGGGAAGGCGGAGCGCCGATGCCTGCACCATCGGGGTGTAGAGGTCGGGGAGTGCGCGGAACGGGGTGCTGAAGGAGTCGCCGCCGTCTTGGCTGACCGCGACGGTGCGGTGGCCGAGGTCCGTACCGTCCTGCTCGCGCCCGTTGACGTAGACCGAGCCGTCGGAGCGTTCCAGGAGGGCCATTTCGGAGGGTTTTTGGCGGAAGGTGCCGGCCCATTGCGGGCTCCCGTCGTTCGTCGACGGCACCCGGGGTGCGGTGACCGCGGCGATCGGCCAGCTGTCGACGGCGCCGACCCGCCAGGTGTCACCGCCGTCGTCGCTGTGGACGAGGGCCGCGTGGTTGGCGGTGACCCGGCCGTCCGCGTAGCTCTCGGCGTTGACGCCGACGATCAGCCGTCCCGCGTGCCGCCCGCGCGTGAGCTGGATGCCGTGCACGGGGCCCGTCGTGTACCAGGAGTTCCACTGCGGGGGCCGGATGGCGGGGGTGAGGTCGCGGGGCGCCGACCAGGTGGCGCCGTCGTCGTCGCTGTACTGGAGATGGGGGGTGCGGTCGCAGGGGATGGCGCAGTTGAGGCCGTCGGTGCGGCCGGTGTTGTAGGTCTCGGCGAGGACGATGCGGCCGGTGCGGCGGTCGACGACGGGCATCGGATTGCCGTGGGTGTCGCCGCCGCCCTCGTTGACGACCTGGAGCGGGCCCCAGGTGCGGCCACCGTCGGCCGAGCGCTTGAGGACGAGGTCGATGTCGCCGGCGTCACCGCAGTCGTGCACCCGCCCCTCGGCGAAGGCGAGCAGGGTGCCGCGCGTCGACTCGACGACGGCCGGTATGCGGAAGCAGGCGTAGCCCTCTTCGCTGTCCGCCCTGAAGAGGACCTGCTGGTCGAACCCGCCCGCCGGGCCGGTGCTCCGCGCCCAGGCCGGGAGCGTGGCGGTGCGGCCGGGTGCGGCACCGGCCTGGGTGGTGGGGAGCAGGGTGAGCGCCGCGGTGGCCAGTGCGGCGAAGACGGCGATGGCGCGCCGCCGGGGTCTGCTGCGGGGAGTGGAGTGTGCGCGGAGAACTGACGTCATGGTCCGGCCTGCCCTTCGAGGCGTCGGGCGTCGGTCATCAGGACAGGACATCCCACGTCCCATGTCCTGTGACGGAACGTACTGCCGCCGCTACAGCGCGACAAGGAGTGTGCGCCGGTTGGCCCGTCCCGGACCGGAATTCACCCGCCCGGACCGTGGCGGGCGCGCCGTCGGCGCCGCGTACGCCGGGCGCGTACCGCTGCCGTGCGCCCGGCGCCCGACGGTGTCACGGCCGCAGCACGACCTTGCCCAGATTGCTGCGGGCCTCGATGATCGCGTGCGCCTTCGACGCGTCGGCAAGCGGCAGTTCGGCATGCACAGCAGCCCGCAGCCGACCGGAGCCGGCCAGCTCCCACAGCTGGGTGTGGTGCCGGTCGTACAGCTCCCGGTGCGCGGTGGAGAAGTGCCGCATCGTCAGCCCGGTGAGGGTCTTGGACCCGGCGAGCAGCTCGTACGCCGGGACCGTGCCGCCGCCGGAGTTGAAGAAGATCAGCCGGCCGCCGGTGGCCAGCGCGCCGAGTGCGCGCGGCAGCAGCTCGCCGCCCACGCCGTCCAGGACGATATCGGCCGGCTCGCCCCAGGATGCCTGGTCGTACGTGACGACCTCGTCGGCACCCAGTGCGCGCACGAAGTCCGCCTTGGCCTCGGATCCGACGGCCGCCACCACGCGCGGCACGCCCCGGAGCTTGGCCAGCTGGACCGCGAGGTGTCCGGTACCGCTGGCCGCGCCGGTGATCAGGACGGACTCGGTGCCGGTCGGCGCCGCGGTGTCGAGTGCGGCGAGCGCGACGTGCCCGCCGCGGACCAGGGCGACGGCCTGCACCGCGCTCGCGCCGTCGGGGATGTGGCTGGCCAGGAGCGCCGGGGCGAGGGCGAGTTCGGCGTACGAGCCGGTGAGGGTGAGCGAGGTGACGCGGTCGCCGACGGCGAAGCCGGTGGTCTCCGGGCCGAGTGCGACGACCTCGCCGGCGATCTCGCCGCCGATGACGCCGGGCAGCGGGTCGCCGCCGCCGTTGCCGTCACCGCGCACCCGGCGCACGCACGGCAGCGTGACGCCGATCGCCGCCGTCCGCACGAGGAGTTCGCCGGGGCCGGGGACGGGCGGCTCGGCCTCTTCGGCGCGCAGGACTTCGGGGCCGCCGTAGGTGTAATGCCGAATGCGCCGCATGGGCGGATACCTCCGGAGATTTCGTTGGGGGGACCAATGGTAATCGCTATCCATGGGGACCGCCAACGTTTTTCCGTTGGGAGTCCCCATGGATTCTCGGTAGCCTGGCGCCATGGCCGACACCCCGTACGCCCCCAGTCGTATCCGTGTGCTCCCCAGTTGGCTGCTGGGCCGTGCCGCCGCCCGCGGGCACCGGCTCGTCGCCGATGCGCTGGCCGCCGAAGGGATGCGGATGATGCATCACGCCGTGCTGTCGGCCGTCGCCGAGAGCGGCCCGGTCTCACAGGCGGACCTGGGCCGCACGTTGGGCATCGACCCCAAGGACATGGTCGCCGTCGTCAACGACCTCCAGAAGGACGGTCTTGTCACCCGCAGTCCCGACGCCAGGGACCGGCGGAAGAACGCCGTCGAGATCTCCGCCGAGGGACGGCGCAGGCTGCGCCGTACGCAGAAGCTCGGCGATGAGGCCAACGCGGAACTGACCGCGGCCCTGACACCGGACGAGCGCGCCCAGTTGGTCGCCCTGCTCACCCGGATCGTGCGACCCGGGGAGGGCTGAAGGCCACCCGGGGTGTGGCCCCGGGGAGCGGGCCGTATGCGGGCCGGCGGCGCAGGGGGCGCGCTTTTCGCCGGCCGGCCCGCCGGTCCGTGTCGCGGGGGGCCTCAGGCCCGCCCTGCCGGGGCCGGCAGGGCGATCCGGTGCTCGCCCGCGTACACGTTCATGGAGGCGCCGCGCAGGAAGCCGACCAGCGTCAGGCCGGTCTCGGCGGCGAGGTCGACGGCGAGCGAGGACGGAGCGGAGACGGCCGCGAGGACGGGGATGCCGGCCATCACCGCCTTCTGCGCCAGCTCGAAGGACGCCCGCCCCGACACCATCAGCACGCTCGACGACAGCGGCAGCAGGCCCTGTTGCAGCGCCCGGCCGACGATCTTGTCGACGGCGTTGTGCCGCCCGACGTCCTCCCGTATGTCGAGCAGTTCACCGTCCGTGCTGAACAGCGCCGCCGCGTGCAGGCCCCCGGTCCGGTCGAAGACGCGCTGGGCGGCCCGGAGCCGGTCGGGGAGGACGCTCAGGGTCGCCGGGTCGATCCGGACCGGGGTGTCGTCGGAGGTGTCGAGCGCCCAGCGCGCCGTGGTGCGCACCGCGTCCAGGCTCGCCTTGCCGCACAGGCCGCAGGACGACGTGGTGTAGACGTTGCGCTCCAGGGTGATGTCGGGGACCGGCACGCCGTGCGCCAGGCGCACGTCGACGACGTTGTAGGTGTTCACGCCTCCCTCGGCCACGGCCAGGGGCGTCCCCTCGCTGCCGACGGCGCCCGCGCAGTAGACGATGTGCGCCAGCTCGTCGGCGGACGCCAGGACTCCCTCGCTGACGAGGAAGCCGGCGGCCAGCGCGAAGTCGTCACCCGGTGTCCGCATGGTGATGGCCAGGGGCTTGCCGCCCAGCCGTATCTCCATCGGCTCCTCGGCGACGAGCGTGTCCGGGCGGGTGGTGGTCTGCACCCCGTCGCGGATGCGGATGACGCGGCGTCGCTCGGTGACCCGTCCCATGTCTGATCAGTCCCGTCCTCACCGGTGCAGCTCGTCCGGTGCGCTCTGTGCGGCCGGCCGAAGCGGTTCCCGTGCGGGGGCCGCCGGGGGCCACCGGACCGTGCTGCGGCCCTGTGGCCTCGGCCCTTGACGCTCTCATTGTCCTGTACGTGCCGGACGGGGCGGCGGACGGCGCCATGAGCGGCGTGCGCCGGCGCTCCGGGCGGCCGACAAGGTGAGCAGGCATTGTCTACAGTATTCGGCCCGCGACCGGCAAGGGGGTGGAGGTGAGGGGTGTGGTGAGGGGAGGGTTTCGGTCAACTCCCGTTCTCAGGAACGGAGTTCGTTCCCGCCGAAGGTCCCCGAGGCATCGGAAGCGGCCCACTGCCGCGCCAGCGCTTCCCGGTCCAGCGCCGGCCAGTCCGGCGTCTCCAGGACCAGCCACCGGCCGAGCCGCCGACCCAGCTCCACCATCGACCGGCCGGTCGCGCCCCGCCCGCTGCCGTACGCCGCCAGGGAACCGGGCCGCTCGCGGACGGTGTGCAGCACCCGCTCCAGTGCGGCGGCGTCCTGGAGCGCCTTGACCGCGCCGGCCCCCGTGTGCGGTCGCGCGACGGTGGCCGCGTCGCCGGCCAGCAGCAGCCTTCCGGAGACGTAGTCGGGCGCGGTGAAGTCGTAGAGCGGCTGGACGAAGCGTTCCGCGGCGGGTGTCAGGCGGATCAGTCCGCCCCAGTACGGGGGCAGCAACTCGTCGGCGACATGGCGGAGATGGGTGTGCAGCGCGTCGGAGAGAGTGCCGGGCGGCAGGCTGGTGGGGGTGTCCAGGTGGAGGCCGAGGCCCGGGGGCGGGGTGGTGTAGAGGACCCAGTTGGCGCGGTGGCCGCCCCGGCCGTCGGGAATGCGGTAGATGATGACGTGGCCGCCGGGGAAGACGGCGTAGACACAGTCCTCATCGGCCCAGCCGGACGGCGGCATGCCGGGCAGGTCGAGGGTGGCGAGCAGCTCGCAGGGGACCGCGCCGCGCCAGGCCAGATAACCGGCGTAGGCGGGCCGGACACCGGGGAACGCCGCCTGCCGCACCGCCGAGCGGTAGCCGTCGGCGCCGATGACCAGGTCGTAGCGGTGGGTGTCGTCTGCGCCTTCGCCTGCGCAGCGCAGCGTGGCGCCATCGGCCGTCGCCGCGACCTCGCGCACCGTCGCCCCGGCGCGGAAGGTGACGTCCGCCGGCAGCCGCCGCCGTAACTCCCGCCAGAGCGGCCCCCAGCAGGAGGAGCGGAACGGGAACGGCAGGGCGGCGATCTCCCGGCCGAACGGGGCGCGGCCGTCCCTGACGTACCAGCGGCGGGTGGTCAGCCGGACCCACGGCATCGAGGCGTCGAGGTAGCCGGCGGCGGCCAGTTCGGCGTAGCGGTCGTTGTGCACCGCGACGCCGGCGCCGCGGTCGGCCAGCTGTCCGGCGGCCCGCTCGAAGACGGTGATCCGGCCGGCGCCCGCGCGGTGTGCGGCGAGCGCGGTCGCGCAGCCTGCGACGCTGCCGCCGACGATCGCGATGTCGGCCCCCGCCGTCGTGAACCCGCTGTTGCGCATGGTTGTCGCCCCCTGCCGGGCGCCGGGGATCCGGCGCTTCCTGCCGACGGTGCCGCCGGCCCCAAGGGGGTTCATTCTCCCAGCAGTTGGCGAGGGCGGGAGAGGGCAGGGGCGGCAGATCGGTGGTCGTCCTGCGCGGGGGAGGGGGAGTCGGTAGACTGTAGACGATAACCAATTGCGACAGCCCACGCGTGAGAGCCGTGAGCGATAGCCCATCGCACCGTGTTGTGCCGTTCCGTCGTCGCGCGGGCCGATGCCGTCGGCCCGCGGTCCTGTAGGTGCGTACGCTCCTGCAGACGTCCACAGAGGGGGATCTCGATGCTGTCCACCGGACTTCCGCAGGGTGCCGTCCCGAAGCTCGAACGGCCGGGGCCGCTGCGTGAACGGGTCTACGAAGCGCTGCTGGAGCTGATCACCACCCGCGCGCTGCGCCCGGGGCAGCATCTGGTCGAGAGCGAACTCGCCGGTCACCTGGGCGTATCCCGGCAGCCGGTGCGCGAGGCGTTGCAGCGGCTGAACACCGACGGCTGGATCGATCTGCGGCCCGCGCAGGGCGCGTTCGTGCACGAGCCGACCGAGGAGGAGGCCGATCAGCTGCTGACCGTCCGTACGCTCCTTGAGGCCGAGGCGGCCGGTCTTGCCGCGGCGGCCAGCGGGTCCGCGGGCATCGCGGAGCTGGAGGCGCTGTGTGCCACCGGCGAGCGCGCGGTGCACGACGACGACGTGGACGGCGCGGTCGCGGCCAACGCCGCCTTCCACGACAAGGTGATGGAACTCGCCGGCAACACCGTGCTCGCCGAACTGTCCGCGCAGGTCGGGAGACGGGTGCGGTGGTACTACACACCGGTGGCCAGACAGCGCGGCAAGCAGTCCTGGATCGAACACCGGGAGCTGATCGAGGCAATCGCCGACCGTGACGCGGCCCGCGCCGCGGCCGTCATGCGGACGCACACCGAACACACCCGCCGCACCTACCACGAACGCGCGCAGACCTGACACCCGAGCTGCCTGGCTCCGGGCGGTCCGGCTCCGTGCCGCCCGGCTCCGGGCGGTCCGGTCCGCTTCCCGAGACGCACATCGGCGGCGTCCCGATCGGCGGGTAATGTGCACCCGTTCACGCACCACCGATGACGAATGGCGAGAGGTACATGAGCGAAGGGACAGCAGCGGCGGCCGGCGACGCGGCCCGCGTCGCCGACGAGGCGGCCCGGGAACGGCTGCTCCACCTGCGCAGTAGCATCGACAACCTCGACGCCGCGCTGGTGCATCTGCTCGCCGAGCGCTTCAAGTGCACCCAGCAGGTAGGCGAGTTGAAGGCCAGGCACAGCCTGCCGCCCGCCGACCCGGCCCGCGAGGCGGCCCAGATCGAGCGGCTGCGCACCCTGGCGGCCGACGCCAGGCTCGACCCGGCCTTCGCCGAGAAGTTCCTGAACTTCATCATCAGCGAGGTCGTACGGCACCACCGGGCGATTGCCGACCGCACGCTGGAGGAGAACGGCACCCCGGAAGGCTGACGCGTACGGCAGGTCCTGCACAGCAGGCGAGGCGGGCGGCGCCGATGAGGCACCGTCCGCCTTCGTCATCCTGCCGGCCGCTGTCCGCCGCGGCCCGGCCGGCTCAGATCAGCTCACGGCTGATCGGCCGCGGATTGGGCAGCACCTTGCGCACCCGCGGCTTGCCCGGCTGTCGCAGCAGCAGCGCGCAGCCGGCCGCCAGCATGGAGATGCCGCCGGCCAGCGCGTAGGCGCCGTCGTAGCCCCAGGCGTGCACCACCATCGACCCCAGGCCGCCGCCGAACAGCCCGCTGATCAGCTTGCCGCTGTAGACCAGGCCGTAGTTGCTGGCGTTGTAGTTCTCGCCGAAGTAGTCGGGGGTCAGCGCCGCGAACAGCGGGTAGAACGCGCCGCCGCCGAACCCCGAGAGGAAGGCGAAGACCAGGAACAGCCACTGGCTGTGGAGGGTGCCGGCCCAGATCACGCCGAACTGCGCGAGGCCCAGCACGACGATGACGAACACCAGCGTCGCCTTGCGGCCCCACAGGTCGGAGAGCCAGCCCACCACCCCGCGTCCGACGCCGTTGACGACGGACATCACACCCATCGACGAGGCGGCTACCAGCGGGCCGAAGCCGACCTCCTTCGCGAAGTCCACCTGGTAGGAGATCCCGAATATCGAGACGCCCGCGGTCATCACGACCGTGACCCACATCAGCGGAAGCATGCCGCTGCGGAAGGCTTCCTTGGGTGTGTACTGCTTCGCCGCGGGAGGATTCTTCGCCAGGCTCGCCGCGCTCTTCTTGTTGCCGGCGAAGTGATTGGGGTCTCCCCTGCTCGAATCGTGCTGAGAGCTTGGGGAAGGGTCGATGTCGGCCGGCCACCAGTTCTTCGGCGGGTCCTTGAAGAACCAGGCGCAGATCGACACGACGATCAGTACGTATACGCCGATCAGATCCAGCACTTCGGTGAAATTGCTGGTGTCGAACGCGTAGTTGAAGATGAAGATGAACGGCAGCGCGCCGTAGGCGAATCCACCGTTGACGAATCCGGTCTTCGCGCCCCGCCGTTCCGGGAACCATTTGCCGACCATGTTGATGCAGGTGGCATAGACCAGACCGGAACCCAGACCGCCGACCACGCCGAATCCGCAGATCGCCAGGAAGACGTTGTCCAGGTGTGCGAGGGCGACGAAGCCGATGAGGCAGAGCGCCGCCCCGAGGTAGGTGGCCTGGCGGGCGGTGAGCAGGCCCCGCTCACGCAGCCAGCCGGCCGGGAAGGCGATGCCCGCCTGGAAGAAGATCCAGACGC
Organism: Streptomyces sp. NPDC048644; assembly: GCF_043199105.1. NCBI lineage: Bacteria > Bacillati > Actinomycetota > Actinomycetes > Kitasatosporales > Streptomycetaceae > Streptomyces > Streptomyces sp. NPDC048644. The sequence goes on along the minus strand of NZ_JBICVO010000003.1, from coordinate 324,511 downwards.
TCAGGATCCAGAAGGTGTTGCTCTGCGACCAGCCGTGCGCGTGCGACAGGGTGTCCTCGGCTGAGCCGTAGGCGTACTCGAAGACGCTGATCGCGATCATCGCGATCCACGGCAGGTACACCATGATTTTGCGGGAATGCCCGAGCAGATCCCGGTCGGTTTCCCCGATCCGGTAGACGCGCCCTTTGCTGTCCGTGACTTCCCGGAATGCGGCACCGCCGGCCGCATTCCGGTCGTTCGTTGTGCTCATGTGGTCCCCTTGGAATCGAAAGAACTCGGTCAGCGCCCCCTGTCCGAACCTTTTTCGCGCTCCAGGAGAGCGGGGTCAGGTCAGCAGCCCCGCAGCCCGTGCCCAGCGGTACTTCGCCCCGAGCGCCGCCACCGGCTTCTCGGTCGTGTACGGATACGCGACCACTCCGCGCTCGAAGAGATACGCGGCGGCCTCCTCCACCTCGGTGTCGCCGGCCAGCGACGCCACCACCGGCTTCTCGATGCCGCGCGCCCGGAACTCCTCGACCACCCGCGCCGTCAGCTTCGCGAAGACCATCGGCGGCGTGACGATGGTGTGCCAGTAGCCGAGCACCAGCGCATGGATCCGCGGATCCTCCATGCCCAGCCGGATCGTCGCCTCGTACGTCGAGGGCGGCTCGCCGCCGGTGATGTCCACCGGGTTGCCCGCCGCGCCGAACGGCGGGATGAACTGCCGGAACGCGGCGTCCAGATCGTCGGGTATCTCCATCAGCCGCAGCCCGTTGTCGACGATCGCGTCCGACAGCAGCACGCCGGAGCCCCCGGCGCCGGTGATCACCACGACGTTGTCGCCCTGCGGCGTGGGCAGTACCGGCAGCGCCCGCGCGTACTCCAGCATGTCGTTCAGCCCCGGTGCCCGGATGACACCCGCCTGCCGCAGGATGTCGTCGTACACCGCGTCGTCCCCGGCCAGCGCGCCGGTGTGCGAACCCGCCGCCTTCGCGCCCGCGCTCGTGCGCCCCGCCTTCAGCACCACCACCGGCTTCTTGCGCACCGTCTCGCGGGCCGCCTCGACGAACGCCCGGCCGTCCTTGAGGTCTTCCAGGTGCATGGCGATGCACGTGGTGTGGTCGTCCTCGCCGAAGTACGTGAGGAGGTCGTCCTCGTCCACGTCGGATTTGTTGCCGAGCCCCACGATCGCCGATACGCCGGTCCTGGTGGTCCTGGCGAAGCCCAGGATGGCCATCCCGATCCCGCCGGACTGCGAGGTCAGCGCCACCCCGCCCTTGACGTCGTACGGCGTGCAGAACGTCGCGCACAGGTCGTGCCAGGTCGAGTAGTAGCCGTAGATGTTCGGCCCCAGCAGGCGTATGCCGTACTCCTCGCCGATCGCCACGATCCGTTCCTGGAGCGCGTGCTCGCCGGTCTCGGCGAAGCCGGACGGGATCAGCACCGCGTTCGGGACGCCCTTGCGGCCGGCCTCCTCCAGGGCTGCGGGGACGAACGCCGCGGGAATCGCGAACACCGCCACATCGACCTCGCCCGGCACATCCGCCACCGACTTGTACGCCTTGCGGCCGAGGATGTCGTCGGCCTTGGGGTTCACCGGATGGATCTCTCCGCCGAACCCGCCGTCGATGAGATTGCGCATCACCGAATTGCCGATCTTCCCCGGCTCGTTGGAGGCGCCGATGACCGCCACCGACCGCGGACGCATCAGCCGCCGCATCGCGGTGAGGATCTCCTCCTTCCCGTAGCGCCGCCGCGCCACCGGTGCCTCCTGCGCCAGCAGGATCCGTACGTCGGCCGCCATCGCGCCGTCGGCTGCGGCGAACACCGGATTGAGGTCGACCTCCGCGATCTCCGGGAAGTCCGCGGCCAGTTGGGACGTGCGCACGATGAGGTCGGTCAGCGCCGCACGGTCCACCGGCGGCGCGCCCCGCACTCCGCGCAGCACCTCGGCCGCCCGGATGCCGTCCAGCATCGACGCGGCGTCGTCCGCCGACGCTGGCGCCAGCCGGAAGGTGACGTCCTTGAGCACCTCCACCAGCACCCCGCCGAGACCGAAGGCCACGATCTTGCCGAACGTCGGGTCGGTCACCGCCCCGACGATCACCTCCTGTCCCTCGGGCACCATCTGCTGCACCTGCACCCCGCTGATCCGCGCCTGCGGGTCGTACGCCTTGGCGTTCTGCACGATGGCGCAGAACGCGCCCCGTACCTCCGCGGCCGAGGCCAGTGCGACGCGCACCCCGCCCGCGTCCGTCTTGTGCAGGATGTCCGGCGACACGATCTTCAGTGCCACCGGGAAGCCGATCCGGTCGGCCAGCGCCACCGCCTCGTCCGCGGTCTCCGCCAGGCCCTCCGCCGGCGTCGGAATGCCGTACGCGTCCGCGACCAGCTTGCCCTCCGGCGCGGTCAGCGCCGCCCGGCCCTCGGCCCGCGCGGCTTCCAGCACCGCCTGCACGGCCTCTTTCCGATCAGCCATCAGATCACTCCGTTCGCCTTGAGCAGCCGCAGTTCCTCGCCGTCGAGCCCCAGCTCGCCGGCGTACACCTCTTCGTTGTGCTCACCGAGCAGCGGAGAACGGTCGACGTCGACGGGCGAGTCGGACAGCTTCAGCGGCGAGCCGACGGTGGTGAATCTGCCGCGCTCGGGATGCTCGACCTGCACCACCATCTCGTTGGCGGCCAGCGAGGCGTCCTCGACGATCTCCTTCGTCGAGAGGATCGGGCCGCACGGTATGTTGTGCGCGTTCAGCTGCTCCAGCACCTCCCACTTGGGCAGCGTGCTGCTCCACTCCTCGATCAGCTGGAACATCTTGGAGAGCTTGGGCAGCCGGGCCTCAGGCGTCGCCCACTCCGGGTCGGCGGCCAGCTCGGGACGCCCGATCAGCGCGGTCAGCGGCTGCCAGCCCACCGGCTGCACGATCACATAGACGTAGTCGTTGGGGCCGCCCGGTGCGCAGCGGACCGCCCAGCCGGGCTGCCCGCCGCCGCTCGCGTTGCCACTGCGCGGCACCTCGTCCCCGAAGTCGTCGTTCGGGTACTCCGCCAACGGGCCGTGCGCGAGCCTTTGTTGGTCACGCAGCTTGACCCGGCACAGGTTCAGCACGGCGTGCTGCATCGCGACGTTCACCCGCTGGCCGCGCCCGGTGTGCTCCCGCTGGTAGAGCGCCGCGAGGATGCCGGCCACACAGTGCACGCCGGTCCCCGAGTCGCCGATCTGCGCGCCGGTGGCCAGCGGCGGCCCCTCCTCGAAGCCGGTCGTCGCCATCGACCCGCCCATCGCCTGGGCCACCACCTCGTACGCCTTGAACTTGGTGTACGGGCCTTCGCCGAAGCCCTTGATGGAGGCGTAGACGATCCGCGGGTTGATCTCCTGGATGCGCTCCCAGGAGAACCCCATCCGGTCCACCGCACCGGGGCCGAAGTTCTCCACCAGGACGTCGCTGCGCCGGATCAGCTCGGTGAGGATCTCCTTGCCGCGCTCGCTCTTGGTGTTGAGGGTGATGCTGCGCTTGTTGCAGTTGAGCATCGTGAAGTAGAGGGAGTCGACGTCCGGGATGTCGCGCAGCTGCTTGCGCGTGATGTCACCGGTGGTCGCCTCCAGCTTGATGACGTCCGCACCGAGCCAGGCCAGCAGCTGGGTGGCCGACGGTCCTGACTGCACGTGCGTCATGTCGAGGACACGAACCCCGCTCAGGGCCTTGTCCCCCTCCGGAGCCTTGCTCATCTCCCGCTCCTTCCGGGTCACTTGTACATGGTCTGGTTCATGGTTCCGGGGGCGTACGCATCCGGATCCACCCAGACGTTGATCAGTGAGGGCTTGCCGGACTGCCGGGCCCGCTCCAGCGCCGGGCGGATCTGCGCGGGGTCACGGACCTCCTCGCCGTACCCGCCGAGCATCCGCGCGAACTGGTCGTAGGGGACGTCCCCGAGGGTGTTGCCGATCCGCTCCCGCGCGTCGCCGTACTTGGCCTTCTGGCCGTAACGGATCTGGTTCATCGAGGAGTTGTTGCCGACGATCCCGACGAACGGCAGGTCGAAGCGGACCAGCGTCTCGAAGTCCCAGCCGGTGAGCGAGAACGCCCCGTCCCCGAAGAGCGCCACGACCTCCTTGTCGGGCCTGGCCTGCTTGGCGGCCATGACGAACGGCACGCCGACGCCGAGGGTGCCGAGCGGCCCCGGGTCCATCCAGTGTCCCGGCGACTTGGGCTGCACGACCTGCCCGGAGAAGGTGACGATGTCGCCGCCGTCACCGATGTAGATCGAGTCCTCGGTCAGGAAGTCGTTGACCTCGCTGACCAGGCGGTAGGGGTGGATCGGGTCGGCGTCCGAGCGCAGCTGCGGCAGCCGCTTCTCGATCGCCATCTGCTCGGCGGCCCGCAGCTCCTCGATCCACTCCTTGCGCGGGGTGGAAACGCCGGGCAGCTGCCCGGAAGCGGCCTGCGTCACCGCGGCGAGCACCAGACTCGCGTCGCCCACGATCCCCAGGTCGACGTCGCGGTTCTTGCCGACCGTGCGGTAGTCCAGGTCGATCTGGACGACGGTGGCCGAGGGGGAAAGACGCTTGCCGTACCCCATCCGGAAGTCGAAGGGCGTGCCGACGATCACGATGAGGTCGGCGTTCGAGAAGGCGTACCGGCGGGAGAGCTGGAAGTGGTGCGGATCGCCGGGCGGCAGCGTGCCACGGCCTGCGCCGTTCATGTACGCGGGGACGTTCAGCGTCCTTACGAGTTCCGTGGCCGCGTCCGTCGCCCGGGTCGTCCACACCTGGCTGCCCAGCAGGATCGCCGGCCGTTCCGCGCGCACGAGCAGATCGGCGAGCTGCTGGACGGCTTCCGGGTCACCTGCCGAGCGGGTCGAGGCCCGGTAGCGTCCGGCCTGCGGTATCCGGGCGTCCTCCCGCGGCACCTTCGCGTCCAGCACGTCCCGGGGGATCTCCAGGAACGAGGGCCCCGGCGCACCGTGGTAGCACTCGCGGAAGGCCATCGAGACCATGTCGGCCGCGCGGGCGGTGTCGGGCACGGTGGCGGAGAACTTGGTGATCGGCGCCATCATGTCGACGTGCGGCAGGTCCTGGAGCGAGCCCATCTTGTGCTGGGTGTGCGCTCCCTGACCGCCGATCAGCAGCATGGGGGACTCGGCGCGGAAGGCGTTGGCGACGCCGGTGACCGCGTCGGTGGTGCCGGGGCCCGCGGTGACCACCGCGCAGCCGGGCTTGCCGGTGATCCGGGCGTAGCCGTCGGCGGCATGGGCGGCGACCTGTTCATGGCGGACGTCCACCACCTCGATGCCCTCGTCGACGCAGCCGTCGTAGATGTCGATGATGTGGCCGCCGCAGAGGGTGTAGATGACGTCCACACCTTCGGCTTTGAGTGCTTTGGCGACCAAGTGCCCGCCGGAGATGAGGTCCTGGGCGTCCTCGGGCATGGGGCATCGCTTCCCTTCATGGGGGACCGGCCGGGCGGCCCCGAGCAGATTGCATACAGTCGACGAATACTGTATGGATCCCGTTATCCCGCATCCCCATCCCGATGTCCAGAGCCGTGTGAAGCGATCGAGCCAAGAAATCTGTGAAAGCCGACGGTGTGTCAGGCGCGGGAACCCGGCCGCTTCCAGGGCCTGTTGGCCTCGGCGGCGGAGTGCGCCCGCCTCGTCACCGGCCCGTCGCACCGGCCGCCGTCACGGCGCGGCCCGGCACCCGGCGGGGCCGCCGCGAGCCAGGGGCAGATACCTCGCCATCGGCCCGGCCGAGGGCGGAACGGACAGCGAAAAGCGGCCGAGACCCGGCCGAAAGTCGTCGGGCGGCCCGCTCCCGCGCGGCCGAGAGGCAGTCGCCGGGAACCTTTTCCCGCTCCTCCTCATCCGGGGCGGCCGTCCCGCCCGGGAGCCGGGTCAGCCGATGCCCTGCCGGTCGGGAAGCTCCGCGAACCGCCGCTCGGCCGCCGTCGGCGCCGTCCGCTCCACCGCCTGGACCACGAGGGCACGCTGCCGCCGCAGCGGCTCCCGGCGGTCGTCGGGCGCGAGCAGCAACAGGTCGTCGATCCCCGCCAGCAGCCGCCGGGTGACCTGCGGCGAGTGCGCCGAGCAGGCCCGGATCTCGGCGAGCCCCAGATCCACCAGATCCGTCCAGCCCGGAACGTTCTGCACCAGCCGCACCGCGCCCTTCCGGTCCCGGTGCCGCACCTGCCCGAGCGGCCGGTGCGCCAGCGCCGCCAGGATCTGCACGATCCGGTCCAGGCACTGCACGGCGGTCGTCGGATCGTTCACCGCCGGCGACAGGGCCCGCAGCGCGATGTCCGACAACTGCCGCAGCCCCAGCCCCAGATCCTGATGGAAGGTGCGCTCCACACCGACGGACACCGTGTACCTCAGCGCCCGCCGCGGCGGCACCGTCCCGCCGTGCACCGCAAGCACCGGTGTCCCCGGCATCACGAAATCCCCGACCCGGGGGATCAGCCGCAACACCACCCCCTGCCGCCGCGCGGCCCGCACCAGCCGCGCGACGTTCACATCGAGCAGCACCCCCGCCGGCCCCTGGTGCGCGACCCGCGCCGACTCGGCGGCCGGCGGCCCCTCGTCCCCGCCTCCCGCCGGCTGCCGCGCCAGCATCCGGAACGTCTCCCGCGTGATCCGTTCCACGACGGGGCCGACCTGCATCAGCCGCAGCGTCGACGACACGTACGCGATGAACAGCAGCAGACTCAGGCCGACAAGCGCCATGGTCAGCACGCTCTGCACCAGCGGCACCGTGGTGACCTGCCGTGCGTTCGCCTCGCCCTCGTACGAGGTCAGCACCAGCAGCGAGAACAGGAACGTCGCCAGGAACACGGTGAGCGTCAGCTTGCTGATCCGGCTCCTGACGAAGATCCGCACCACCCGCGGCGTGAGCTGCCCGCTCGCCATCTGCACCGCGACCAGCGAGATGCTGAAGACCACACCGATGAAGGTCATCATCGCCGAGCTGACCGTCGTCACGATCGTCCTGGCGTCATCCGCGAACGCGACCAGATCCCGGACCGCGCCGTACTCCCGCTCCCGCTGCAACACCGCGATGATCTCGGTATCGAGCGCCGACGCCCCCCACCACAGCAGCACCGCACACACCAGCCCCGCCGTGGGCGCGAACCAGAAGGTGTCCCGCAGATGCTCCCGCAACGGCGACAGCGCCCGGGGCCTGCGCGGCGACGTCGACTCTTGATGGATATGTCCCTCATCGCCCATAACGTGAGGCTATGCGTCGGACGGATACGCAGGTGAAAGGCACTCCGAAACCTTGGTATTGTTGTCCATGTCGCCGCGGGGAACGCCCCGCGAAGACACACCCGGTCCGGGTGGCGGAATGGCAGACGCGCTAGCTTGAGGTGCTAGTGCCCTTTATCGGGCGTGGGGGTTCAAGTCCCCCCTCGGACACAGAGCAATCCCCACGATCTCTCGAAGATCGTGGGGATTTTTCGTTTCACGACCCGGGCGACGTAGGCACCGCCGCATGCCCCGCCAGGACGCCGGTGCGTTTGCGTTGGACGAACCAGTAGTAGGCGAAGCCGCCGAGTGCCACGACGCCGATGAAGAGGAAGGCGCCCCAGCGCAGGTACCAGTGCTGGGGGCCGGTCGCGTTGTAGACGGCGGCGCGGGGCCAGGCGAGGTTGAGGGACATTGCGGCGCCCCACAGGACGGCGAGGATGTTGACCGGGAGGCCGAATCTGCCGAGGGAGAATTTTCCCTCGGCCGGTGTCCACTGGCCGCGTAGGCGCTTGATCAGCATCGGTACCGTCACCATTAGGTACGCCAGGTAGATCATGATGATCGCGATGCTGGTGATCACCGAGAAGATCTGCGGCTGGTTGACGTTGATCAGCAGGATGCAGACCGCCACAAGACCGATCACCACGGCGGGCAGCACCGGGGTCTGGAAGCGCGGGCTCACCTTGGCGAGCAGGGAGGCGGCGGGCAGGTTGTTGTCCCGGGCCATCGCGAACGCGAGGCGGATGCCGGCGGTGTGCACGGCCAGTTCGCACACGGTGATCGCGATGACCACGCACCACAGCACGACCTGTCCCACCGTCGAGCCCAGCGTCGAGAGCACCACGAACTGCAGGCCGTCCACGGACAGTTGCTTGGAGTGCAGGTCCGGTACGGCCAGCAGCGCGAACAGCAGGATCAGGCCGCCGATGAGGAACGACGCGAGCAGCGCCCGCAGGATCGCCCGGGGCGCGTTGCGGCCCGGGTCCTTGGATTCCTCACCGAGCGAGGACGCCGTGTCGAAGCCGTACATGACGTACGCGGAGGCCAGGGACGCCGTCAGGAACGCGCTGAAGTAGCCGAAATTCTGGCCGCTGCCCAGGCCGAAGGTCTCGGTGACCGCCACGGGGCTGCGGGTGATGTGCGCGGCGAGGAGGATGATCAGCACGATGGCCGCGATGAGTTCGATGGCCACACCGGCGGAGTTGATCCGCGCCATCAGCTTCACGCCGAAGGCGTTGACCAGCGTGGTGAAGGTGATGAGGACGGTGCCCAGCAGGACGGCGTTGGCCGCCGTGTCCGTTCTGCCGGTGCCGTCGCCGATGAACTGGAACCACGACGAGATCTGCGGCAGCGTCACCTGATAGGCGAGAGCCACGGCGGACAGCGAGACCATGGTGGCGGTGAGCATCATCCACCCGCCGAGCCAGCCGACGTGCGGACCGCCCAGCTGCTTGGCCCAGTTGTAGATCGATCCGGCCACCGGATAGCGGGCGGCCAGCTCGCAGAAGCACAGCGCCACCATCAGCTGGCCGAGGAAGACCATCGGCCAGGACCACCAGTACGCCGGGCCGCCGTGGTTCACGCCGAAGTAGAACAGCTGGAAGGTGCCGGTGAGGATCGAGATGTAGCTGATGCCGGCGGCGAAGGTGTGGAAGTTGCCCAGGGTGCGCTTGAGTTCGGGCTTGTAGCCGAACTCGGTGAGCGAATCGTCGTCGTGGCTGCCGTCCGCGCGGGTGCCGGGCCGGGACGGGCCCCCCTCGCTCACTCGAACCACCTCTGTGGCCGGGGCGCGGTATTGCGCCACACGTGCTTGGCCTCCTGGTACTCGGCGAGCCCCGCGGGCCCCAGCTCGCGCCCCACACCCGACTGCTTCATGCCGCCCCACTCGGCCTGCGGCACGTACGGATGGAAGTCGTTGATCCAGACCGTTCCGGCGCGGATCCGGGCCGCGACCCGGTGGGCGCGCCCGCTGTCCTGCGTCCACACCGCTGCGGTCAGGCCGTACACGGTGTCGTTGGCGAGCCGGACCGCCTCGTTCTCGTCGCGGAACCGCTCGACGGTCAGCACAGGACCGAACGACTCGTCACGGATCACGGACATGTCAGGGGTGCACTCGTCCAGCACCGTCGGCAGGTAGTAGAAGCCGTCCCGCAGCGCCGGGTCGTCGGGCGCCGCCCCGCCGCACAGGAGTACCGCACCCTCGGCCAGACCGGCCGCCACATACGCCTCGACCTTGGCGCGGTGCGCGGCTGAGATCAGCGGGCCGGTGCGGGCGTTGTCGTCGAAGGGACCGCCGAGCCGGATGCGCCGGGCGCGGGTCACCAGCTCGTCGACGAACGCGTCGTGCAGTTCGTCCTGGACGAGCAGCCTGGCACCCGCCGAGCAGACCTGCCCGGAGTGCAGGAAGATCGCCATCAGCGCGTAGTCCACCGCGGTGTCGAACTCGGCGTCCGCGAAAACGACGTTGGGGTTCTTGCCGCCCAGTTCGAGGGCGATCTTCTTCACGGTGGGCGCGGCGGCGGCCATGATGCGCCGCCCGGTGAGCAGCCCACCGGTGAACGACACCATGTCCACCCGCGGGTCTTCGGTGAGCGGCGCGCCCACCAACGGGCCGGTGCCGAGCACCAGGTTGGCGGCGCCGTCAGGGAGCCCCGCCTCGGCCAGCAGCCGCATCAGGTGGATCGCGGTGTGCGGGGTCAGCTCGCTGGGCTTCAGCACGAAGGTGTTGCCTGCCGCGAGGGCGGGCGCCACCTTCCAGGCGGTCTGGAGCAGCGGGTAGTTCCACGGCGTGATCAGCGAGCAGACGCCGACCGGCTCGTGCCGCACCGTGCTGTCGGTCTCGGCGGCGCCGGTGTCCACCACGCGGTCGGTGCCGCCGGCCGCCCCGAGATTGCCGAAGTAGCGGAAGCAGTTGGCGATGTCGTCCATGTCGTAGCCGCTCTCGACGAGCCGCTTGCCGGTGTCCAGCGACTCGGCGCGGGCCAGCGCGTCCTTGTCGCGCTCCAGCAGATCGGCGACCCGCAGCAGCAGCCGCCCGCGCTCGGCCGCCGGCGTCCAGGGCCAGGGCCCGTCGTCGAAGGCGACCCGCGCCGCGGCGACCGCCGCCGCCGCGTCCTTCGGCCCGCCTTCGTCGACGGTCGCCACCAAGGTGCCGTCCGCGGGGCAGCGGATCTCGCGCACCTGCCCGGCTGCCGCTGCGGTCCAGCGACCGTCGATGAACAGGTCCGGCATGGGAGTGCCTCCGGTCTCGGTCTCGTACGCGGTGCCGGCGGCGCTGCCGACGGGACGGGGTGCGACCGCGGCCTGCGGCAGGGGAGCGCACCCCGGTGACGCTCTCGATACCGAGCGTAGGGGCGGCGGTGCGAGTCCGCACGGTACGTGCCGCCGGGGCCCGCGCCGCCGCAGGGCGGGCCCCGGTACCTGTGCGGCGGACGCCGGGGGAGAATCGGGGGCATGTCCCCCGAGCCAGGCCGGCCGCCCGTCCGCCACCCCGTGCCCGACACCGCGGCCTATCTCACCGGCCGCTGGAGCATCGAGCGCACCGTCCGCGACGTGCGGTCCGGCGCCGCCGGCAGCTTCCGCGGCACGGCGGAGTTCCGGCCCGACGACGCGGGTGAGGTGCTGCTGCATGTCGAGGAGGGCGAGCTGACCTGGGCGGGGACGGCGCACCCTGCGTCGCGCACGCTGCGGCTGCGACCGCGTCCTGACGGCGGCGCCGAGGTGTCCTTCGCCGACGGCCGGCCCTTCCACGACCTGGACCTGCGCCGCGGCCGGTGGCACACCGTCCACCCCTGCGCGGCGGACCGCTACGACGGCACCTTCACCGTCGCCGGGCCGGACGAATGGCACCTGGAGTGGCGGGTCGGCGGCCCGGCCAAGGAGCAGCTGCTGCGGTCGGTGTACCGTCGGCTGTGAGACCGGGGGAGCGGTGCACGGTGGGCGCATGGCGGGCCTGTTAGCGCTCAGCTCTTCTTCACCGCGCGCAGCGCGTACAGCATCGGGACGATCGGCTGCGACGGCGGCAGGCGCCACCAGCCGTTGTCGGACGGCACCATCGTGTCGAAGCGCTTCCAGGGCAGCAGCTCGGTCTCGCGCAGCACCTCCACCGAAAGGCCCGCCGCGACCACCGCCGACACCACCTCGCCGATGCCGTGCCGCCACTCGTAGCTGACCGTGGCCCCCTCGACCGGCGGCCCGTCGGTGTACGTGCCGGGTGTATCGCTCCTGAGCGGCCCGCGGCCCGACAAATAGTCGTGGTGCAGCAGGAGTTGCTGCCGGCCGGGGTCGGGCGCCGGGCCGAAGGAGTCGAGCAGCGGGTGGAACTCCACGAGGTAGAACGTGCCGCCCGGGCGCAGCAGCGCGCTGACGACCGAGGCCCACGCGGTGAGGTCGGGGAGGTAGCAGAGTGCGCCCTTGCCGGTGTAGATCACGTCGAACCGCCGGTCGCCGAGCGCCTCCACGGCCCGGTGCACGTCGGACCGGACGAACTCCATGTCCCGGCCGCCCTCGCGGGCCAGCCGCCTGGCCTCGGCGACCGCGGCTGCGGAGATGTCGAGCCCCACCGTGTGCGCGGCGCCGCGGTCGGCGAACGCCGCCGTCTCGGTGCCCAGGTGGCACTGGAGGTGCAGGACGTCCCGGCCTTCGAGGCTGCCGAGGTCGTCCCATTCGAAGGGCGCGAACCAGTCATCCGCGGTCTTGGTTCCGTCCAGTCCGTAGAACGCGCTGGCCACATGGACGGGGGTGCGCGCGTCCCAGTTGGCCTGATTGGCGCGCACCATCTCCTCGACGGTCGGTATGCCACCGGCGGCCGGCTCACTCATCTCTGTGGTCATCCGTCCCTTCTACCGGCCGGACGCGACACCCACCAGGGTGCCGGGGCAGCGGAGGGAACGGAGTGGCCGGTTCCGGCCAGCCGTGCGGGCGCGGGCGGTGGCTGTGGGCGGGTGGCCGGCGGCCGGTGCCGTGGGATGCGCCAGGGGGACGCGCCGCTCCGTGCGCCGGGCCGCTCTTCCTTGCCGGGCCGACACAGCAGGCATAATCTGACGCATTAGTAATTTTACCGAAAAGTAAGGTGATTTTCGTGACCGATGGCGTCCGTGCCCGGCTGGCCGCACTGGACTTCGCCGGCGTCACTCCCGACGAATTCGCCCGGATCGTCAAGGGGTTGAGCGCCCGGCAGATCACCGAGATCGCCACCGGCGACCTGCGGGCCCGGGTGCTCGGCGAGATCTTCGGGAGGATGGGCCGGCAGTTCCGGCCGGAGGCCGCCGGCTCGCTCAGTGCGCTGATCCGCTGGGAGATCACCGGCGAGTCCGAAGCGGTCTACGAGACGATCATCGCCGACGGCGGCTGCACGGTCCGGGAAGGCAGGTCGGCGGACCGGCCGCGGCTGACGCTGGCGATGGGCGACGCCGCGTTCCTCAAGCTGGTCTCCGGCAACGGCAATCCGGTGACGATGTTCCTCACCCGCAAGGTCAGGGCGACCGGCGACCTCGGCCTCGCCTCCGGCCTGAACCGCTACTTCGACATCCCCAAGGTCTGACGGCGGTGCCGGGTGGCCGGCCCGGTTCTCCGTACGGATGCGGCCACGCGGCGGGTGCGCCGCCCGGGGTCGGGACGATTGCGACATGACGGCCCTTCACGCGTGCGGTACCGCGGTGTGCCGCACAATTGACTCCGCCGCCGACCTGCAACGACCGCCATTTCGTGGGTATGTTGGGAGGCAGAGCCCGGCTCGGCCGCGGGTGGCGCACCGCTGTGGCCGCAGGCCCGTGCCGGTGGTGCCGAAGCGACGGGAACGTATGCAATGAGCCAAGAATCACAGCCGCTGTCCGGCGTCGTCGATGTCAGCATTCCGAGCGTGGCGCGGATGTACGACTACTACCTCGGCGGCAAGGACAACTACGCGGTCGACCGCGAGGCGTGCGGGGAACTGGACAAGGTCGCCCCCAGCACCCAGGTGCTCGCCATCAACAACCGCCGCTTCCTCCAGCGTGCGGTGCGCTGGCTCGCCCAGGAACACGGCGTCCGGCAGTTCATCGACCACGGCTCAGGTCTGCCCACCCAGGACAACGTCCATCAGGTCGCCCAGGCCGTGAACCCGGATTCCCGCGTCGTCTACGTCGACAACGACCCGATCGTCCTGGCGCACGGCCGTGCGCTGCTGGAGGAGAACGAGAACACCGCCGTCATCCAGGCGGATATGCGCGATACCGACCGCATCTTCTCCAGCCCCGAGGTCGTCGGGCTCATCGACCGGGAGCAGCCCGTCGCCGCGCTGTTCGTCTCCGTACTGCACTGCATCACCGACGAGGACGACCCCGGCGCCCTGCTGCGCCGGGTCGCCGACAAGCTGCCGTCCGGCAGTTTCCTGGTGGTGTGCCAGCTGGTCAGTGAGGACAAGGCGACCCGCGACTTCGTCACCGAGTTCATGCGGGTCAGCACGCAGGACCAGTGGGGCCGGGTGCGCAGGGAGCACGAACTCGCCGCGTACCTCGACGGATTCGAGATATTGGAGCCCGGTCTCGTCGAGGTCTCCACCTGGAAGCCGGACGGGAACATCGGCCCCAAGCAGGCCACCATGGAGTGGATCGAGTACGGCGGCGTGGTCCGCATCAACTAGCGCCGCGCAGTCCTGGATACGCACGGAGGGGCGGGGCCCGGCAGGCCCCGCCCCTCCGTGCATGCGCTGTCCGGTGGCTCAACTCTCCTGTTTGAGCAGCCTTTCCAGTATCGCCAGCGAATTGCGCGGCGACTCGGCCTGGGCGCTCAGCCGGTCCATGACGGCGAGGTAGTGGTCGACGTCGTCGCGCTTGTCCAGATAGAGCGCGCTGGTCAGCTGCTCCAGGTAGACGATGTCCGGCAGGTCCGGCTCCAGGAACCGCAGGATGGTGATCGGCCCACCGGCGGCGGCCAGCCCGCCGAGGCTGAACGGGGCGATCTGCAAGGTGACGTTGGGCAGCTTCGACATCGTCAGGAGATGCCGCAACTGCTCGTCCATCACCTTCTGGTCGCCCAGCGGGCGCCGCAGGGAAGCCTCGTCTATCACGGCCCACAGCCGCGGCGCGTGCGGAACGCTGAGCAGCTGCTGACGCTGCATCCGCAGCGCCACCCGGCGCTCGATCTCATCGGCCGACGCCCGCGGATGCCCGAGCTTGGTCACCGCACGGGCGTAGTCCGCGGTCTGCAACAGGCCGGGCACGAACTGCACTTCGTAGGTGCGGATGACCGACGCCGCCTCTTCGAGGCCGATGTGGGTCTCGAACCAGCCGGGCAGTACGTCGCCGTACTGGTGCCACCAGCCCGGCGTGCTGGTGCGGCGGGCGAGCGCGAGGAAATCGGCGCGGTCCGCTTCGTCCGTGACGTTGTAGAGCGTCAGGAGATCGGCGACGTCGCGTTCCTTGCAGCTCACCCGGCCCAGTTCGAGGCGGCTGATCTTGGCGTGCGAGCCGCGGATCGCGTCGCCCGCCGCCTCGCGGGTGATGTGGGCGGCCTCCCGCAGCCTGCGCAGCTGGGTACCCAGGACGATGCGCAGAACCGTCGGTCCGCCACGCGGGTGCTCCAGATAGTGGCGCAGAGAGGGCTCGCGACTCGGCTGCGCGGCGATCATGCAGACTCCCCAGGGTGGTCGGGCGAACGCCCAGTGTCCCACCGCCGGATGGATACGTACAGCGGATCGACTATCCAGCCGACATATGCGTCAGTCACGGCCGATCAAGTCGTCGAAATCGCCGTCCTTGGCGCCTTGGACGAAGGCCGCCATCTCCTCGCGGGTGTAGACGAGCGCGGGGCCCGTCACATGCCGTGAGTTGCGCACCGCCACCCCGCCGTCGGCAAGAACTGCCAGCTCAACGCAGTTGCCGCTGGGGTTGCTTCGACGGCTCTTGCGCCAGTTCGCGTGCTCGATACGGGTCGCCGATATGCCGTTGGGCACCGTCTCCATCACTGCTCCTCCTTGCTGGAGGCTCCGCCTCCGACCGTTTTCCGGCCTGCGATCACGTTGGCGTGAACAAGCCCATGTGCGGCCGTCCTTACCGATGTACTTGCAGATGCACTTGCAGCGAGGGACGGCTGACGAGGATATTAGCTGTCCTGGGCACATCGGCCCAGCCCCAGAAAGAGCCCCTTCGCGGAGATCGTGATGACGACACATCCGGCAGAGACCGTGCACGCCAGCCTGTGGGAGGAGCCGTGTGACGACCCCTGGTGGGTGCCCGGCCCGGATTCCTTCGCCGCCTGCGCGCTCAGCGTCTCGGGCCGTACCGTCGCGGACGCCCGGCGGTTCACCCGGGCGACGCTTCAGAGCTGGCGGATGTGCGCCACGGTCGCCGACGACGCGGCCCTGATCGTCTCCGAACTCGTCAGCAACGCACTGCGGTACGGCATCAGGAAGGTCGCCGCAGGCACCGGCGGCACAGCGCAGCAGGGCCCGGTCCATCCGGCCTGGCTGGCCCTGACCCGGCAGCACGGCGGCGTGCTGTGCGCGGTGTCGGACGGCGGCGTCGCGGCCCCCGTGATGGGCACCCCCGACCCGCTGGCCGAGTCGGGCCGTGGCCTCCAGATCGTCGACCAGCTCAGCGACGCCTGGGGGTGGACGCCGCCCGACCACTCCGGCAAGACGGTCTGGGCCGCCCTCTCCTCCCGCGGCTGACGGCCGTGGACCTGTTGGCGCTGCGCTACTTCCAGACCGTGGCCCGCCGCGAGCACATCAGCCGGGCCGCCGAGGAACTGCGGGTGGCGCAGCCCTCGGTGAGCCGCACCATCGCCAGGCTGGAAGCCGAGCTGGGGGTGCCGCTCTTCGACCGCCAGGGCCGCACCATCCGCCTCAACCGCCATGGCGCCGCCTTTCTGCGGCGCGTCGACCGCGCGCTGGGCGAACTCGACGACGGACGGCGGGAGCTGGCCGACGCGGCGGGTCCTGGCCGGGGCAGCGTGAGCCTCGCCGCCGAGACGCTGCTGCCGCTCACCGACCTGCTGGCCGGCTTCCGCGCCGCGCACCCGGAGGTCACCGTCCGCCTCCACCAGTCCACCGCCGACGTCATGTCCGAACAGCTCAGGGCCCGCGAGGTCGACTTCTGCGTCGCCTCGCAGCCGCTGTACGGACCCGGCTTCGGCGCGGTGGAACTGCTGCGTGAGGAGGTGCTGCTCGCGGTGCCCGACGGACATCCGCTGGCCGCCAGGGAGCGGGTCACGGTCGACGAACTGGTCGACGAACCATTCCTCATCACCCGGCAGGGACACTGGCAACGTGCCCTGCTCGACCGGCTGTTCGCCGGGATCGGCTGCCGGCCGCTGATCGCCTGCGAGGGCGACGAACCCGGTGCCACCCACCCTCTGGTGGCCGCGGGGCTCGGCGTCGGCCTGCTGCCCGCGGTCTCCCGGGCCGGTGTCGCCCACACCTCGCTGTCCCTGGTGCGGCTGGACGCCCCCGACTGCGTGCGCACCCTCAGCCTGGTCCACCGCGCGGACACCTATCTTTCGGTGGCCGCCGCCCGCTTCGCGGAACTCGCCGTCGCCCACTTCAAAGCGGCGGCAGCGGACGCCGCGTGAGGCGCCGCACGCTCCCGCCGGGCGGCGCCCCGCTCAGCCTTCGGCGCCCGGCAGTCCGAACGCGTCCAGGATCCGCTCGGCGGCCAGCGTCGCCGTGAGAGCGCCGTCCCGGACGTCCTGCTCGATCCCCGGGCTCAGCTTGCGGACCTCGGGGTGGTTCCGGAGCCGGTCGATGAGCTGTTCGCGGACCATCGTCCACGTCCAGTCCACCTGCTGCGCACGGCGCCGCTCGGCCAGCGCGCCGGTCGACTCCAGCAGCGTGCGGTGCTGCTCGACGCGCTCCCAGAGCGTGTCGAGTCCGGTGCCCTCGCGGGCGCTGCAGGTCAGCACCGGCGGCGTCCAGGCCGCGTCCGGCGGCTGCAACAGGCGCAGCGCGCCGGACAGTTCACGGGCCGCCGCGCGCGCGTCCCGCTCGTGCGGGCCGTCCGCCTTGTTGACCGACACCAGGTCCGCCAGCTCCAGCACCCCCTTCTTGATGCCCTGGAGCTGATCGCCGGTACGGGCCAGGGTCAGCAGCACAAACGTGTCGACCATGTTCGCGACGGTGGTCTCGGACTGGCCGACGCCGACCGTCTCCACCAGCACGACGTCGTAGCCCGCCGCCTCCATCACGATGATGGACTCCCGGGTCGCCCGTGCCACGCCGCCCAGCGTGCCGGACGTGGGGGAGGGGCGGACGAACGCGGCGGGGTCGGTCGCCAGCCGCTCCATCCGGGTCTTGTCACCCAGGATGGAGCCGCCGGTACGGCTCGACGACGGGTCGACGGCCAGCACGGCCACGCGGTGCCCGGCACCGGTCAGCCGCGTGCCGAGCGCGTCGATGAAGGTCGACTTGCCGACCCCCGGCACCCCGCTGATCCCCACCCGCCGGGCCGCGCCCGAGAACGGCAGCAGCTCGACCAGCAGCCGCTGGGCCGCCGCGCGGTGATCGGCGCGGGTGGACTCCACGAGGGTGACGGCGCGCGCGATCCACGCCCTTGACCCCGCGCGGACCCCCGCGGCGTACCGCTCGACATCGATCCTCACAGGCATCGGCCGCACCGGCTCACAGCTCGTGGCCGAGGACCTGTGCCAGGTCCTTCACCAGGTCGTACGCGGCATCCGGGATGACCGTGCCGGGCGGGAAGACCGCGGCGGCGCCCATGTCGCGCAGCGTCTGCACGTCCTGGGGCGGGATCACCCCGCCCACCACGACCGTGATGTCCTCGCGGTCCTCGGCCGCCAGCGCCTCGCGCAGCGCGGGCACCAGCGTCAGATGGCCGGCCGCCAGCGAGGACACCCCGACGATGTGCACGTCGGCCTCCACCGCCTGCCGCGCCACCTCGGCCGGGGTCTGGAACAGCGGGCCGACGTCCACGTCGAAGCCCAGGTCGGCGAAGGCGGTGGCGATCACCTTCTGGCCGCGGTCGTGGCCGTCCTGGCCCATCTTCGCCACCAGGATGCGCGGCCTGCGGCCTTCGGCGCGCTCGAACTCGGCCACCAGACCGCGGGTGCGCTCGACACCGGATGAGGGGCCCGCTTCGTCTCGGTACACACCGGAGATCGTACGGATCTGGCCGGAGTGCCGTCCGTAGACCGACTCCAGGGCGTCCGAGATCTCGCCGACCGTCGCCATCGCGCGGGCGGCGTCCACGGCGAGCGCCAGCAGGTTGCCCTCCAGGCCGTCGCCGGGCGGGGACGCCGCGGCCGTGGACAGCGCCCGCAGCGCGTCCTGGCACGCGCTCTCGTCGCGCTCCGCGCGCAGCCGCCGCAGCTTGTCGATCTGCTGGGCGCGCACCGCGGAGTTGTCGACCTTGAGGACGTCGATCTCCTCGTCGGTCTCCACCCGGTACTTGTTGACGCCGATCAGCGCCTGCCGGCCCGAGTCGATCCGCGCCTGGGTGCGGGCCGCGGCCTCCTCCACACGCAGCTTCGGGATGCCCGCGTCGATGGCCTTCGCCATGCCGCCGGCCGCCTCGACCTCCTCGATGTGCTGCCAGGCGCGCCGCGCCAGATCGTGGGTCAGCTTCTCGACGTACGCGCTGCCGCCCCACGGGTCGATGACCCGGCAGGTGCCCGACTCCTGCTGGAGGAAGAGCTGGGTGTTGCGGGCGATGCGGGCGGAGAAGTCCGTCGGCAGGGCGAGGGCCTCGTCGAGCGCGTTGGTGTGCAGCGACTGGGTGTGGCCCTGGGTCGCCGCCATCGCCTCCACGCATGTGCGCGTGACGTTGTTGAAGACGTCCTGCGCCGTCAGCGACCAGCCCGAGGTCTGCGAATGGGTGCGCAGTGAAAGGGACTTGGGGTTCTGCGGGTCGAACTGCTGGACAAGGCGGGCCCACAGCAGCCGGGCCGCGCGCAGCTTCGCGATCTCCATGAAGAAGTTCATGCCGATCGCCCAGAAGAAGGAGAGGCGAGGGGCGAAGGAGTCCACGTCCATG
The DNA here is from genome assembly GCF_043199105.1 of Streptomyces sp. NPDC048644. Taxonomy (NCBI): domain Bacteria; kingdom Bacillati; phylum Actinomycetota; class Actinomycetes; order Kitasatosporales; family Streptomycetaceae; genus Streptomyces; species Streptomyces sp. NPDC048644. Next base: position 305,325 of record NZ_JBICVO010000003.1, on the reverse strand, counting down.
CCGGCCGCCATGCCCGCGCGCAGGTACTCCACGCCGTCGGCGAGGGTGTACGCCAGCTCCAGGTCGGCCGTCGCGCCCGCCTCCTGGATGTGATAGCCGGAGATCGAGATGGAGTTGTAGCGCGGCATCTTCTGCGAGGTGTACGCGAAGATGTCGGAGATGATCCGCATCGAGGGCTGCGGCGGATAGATGTAGGTGTTGCGGACCATGAACTCCTTGAGGATGTCGTTCTGGATGGTCCCGGCCAGCTTCTCGGGCGGCACGCCCTGTTCCTCGGCGGCCACGATGTAGAGGGCGAGAACGGGCAGCACCGCGCCGTTCATCGTCATCGACACCGTCATTTTGTCCAGCGGGATGCCATCGAAGAGCTGCCGCATGTCGTAGATCGAGTCGATCGCCACACCCGCCATGCCGACGTCGCCGGTGACCCGCGGATGGTCACTGTCGTAGCCGCGGTGGGTGGGCAGGTCGAAGGCGACCGACAGGCCCTTCTGGCCCGCCGCGAGGTTGCGGCGGTAGAAGGCGTTGGACTCCTCGGCGGTGGAGAAGCCGGCGTACTGCCGGATGGTCCACGGCTGGTTGACGTACATCGTCGGGTACGGGCCCCGCAGATACGGCGCGATCCCCGGGTAGGTGCCCAGGAAGTCCACGTCCGCCAGGTCCGCTTCCGTGTAGAGCGGCTTGACGTCGATGCCCTCGGGCGTCTCCCAGGTCAGGTCGTCGACACCCTTGCCGGTGGCCTGCTGCACCGCGTCGGCCCACTGCGCGGCGTCGCCGGCGGCGCCCGCGTCGCCGAGTTCCACGCCGCTGAAGTCCGGGATGACGCCCGCCTGTTGCGTCGTGCCGTCCATCACGCCACCTCCATGACATCCAGGGCCGAGGTGAGGGCCTCGACCGCATCGCAGCCCGCGAAGACGTACGCGTCCACGCCTGCCTTACCGAATTCCTCGCGCAACTCGCCCGGCTTGCCCGCCAGGACCACCCGCCGCGCCCCCGCCGCCTTCAGCGCAGCCGCGACACCGGCCGCCTGCTCGGCGTAGAGCGCGTCGCTCGCACACAGGCAGGCGATGCGGGCGCCGCTGGCGGCGAACGCGGCGGCAACCGACTGCGCGTCCACCGACGGGGGTTCCTGCACCGTCTCGATGCCGCCCGCCTGGAAGAGATTGCCGGCGAACGCCACCCGTGCGGTGTGCGCCGCAGCCGGACCCAGCGCCGCGACGAACACCTTCGGGCGCGACCCGGTGGCCGCCAGATGCGCGTCCGAACGGGCCCGCAGTGCCTCGTACGCATCGTCCCTGCGCACCCGCGGCAGCCCGCCGCGGGCCGGAACCGGCGCCGGGTCGCGGTGCACCGGAGGTTCGGCCAGGTGCGGGAACTCGCTGACACCGGTGATCGGTTCGCGGCGGGTGGCGAGCCCGCGGGACCTGTGCTCCCAGGTCGCCGCGAGCCGGCCTGACACCGCGCCGGACCGCAGGGCCGCGGCCTGGCCGCCCGCACCCTCGATCTCCTGGAACCAGGCCCAGGCCGCGCGGGCCAGCTCGTCCGTCAGCTTCTCGACGTACCAGGAGCCGCCCGCCGGGTCGATGACCTTCGACAGGTGCGACTCATCGAGGAGCACCGACTGGGTATTCCTGGCGATCCGGCGGGCGAACGCGTCCGGCACACCGAGCGCCGCGTCGAACGGCAGCACCGTCACCGCGTCCGCGCCGCCCACTCCGGCGGAAAGCCCGGCGACCGTGGTGCGCAGCATGTTCACCCACGGGTCGCGACGGGTCATCATCACCGACGAGGTGACCGCGTGCTGGCGCTGCGCGCGGGCGGCCGGCGAGGCGCCGCACACTTCGGCGACCCGCGCCCACAGCCGCCGGGCGGCGCGCAGCGTGGCGATGGTCAGGAACTGGTCGGCGGTGGCGGCGTAGCGGAACTCCAGCTGGCCGCAGGCGGCGTCGATGTCCATGCCCGCCGAGGTGAGGGCCCGCAGATAGGCGACGCCGGTGGCCAGCGAGCACGCCAGCTCCTCGGCGGCCGAGCCGCCCGCCTCGTGGTACGGCAGGGCGTCCACGGACAGCGCCCGCAGGCCGGGCGCCTGTGCCGCGCAGCGCACGGCGAGTTCCGCGGCGGCCGACAGGTGCGCGTCCAGGGCCGCGTCGCTGCCGCCGCGGGCGACGATGCCCAGCGGGTCGGCGCCGAGCGTGCCGGTCGCGGCGCCGAGCGGCACCCCCGCGGTGCCGTAGAGCCGCCACAGTTCATCGGCGGCGGCGGCGAAGTCCGCGCCCGCGTCCAGCGCCACCGCGGCCAGGTCCAGGTAGACGCCGTCAAGGGCTTGGGGGAGCGAGGCCACCGGGATCCCGTCGGCGCCGACGGTCAGCCACAGGGACGTCACGCCGTTCTCCAGGTCGGCGAGTACCGAGGCGTTGGCGCGGCGCGGATCGGTGTACGCCTGCCGCTGGCGGACGTCCCACCCGGACGCGGTGGTTCCTTCCGGGCGGCCGGCACGTACGAACGGGGGGAAGCCGGGGTAGCCGCCCGCCGTGCCGCCGTCATCGGCGGTGTACAGGGGGCGGACGCGGATGCCGTCCTGGAGGTCGGTGGCGAGGACGTCGTCGGGGGCGTCCTGCGTCGGGGTGACACCCGATTTGCGCAGCACGCCTTCGACGAGGCGCTGCCACTGCGCACGGTCGGCGTCCGGGAATGCGGCGGCCAGGGGGAGTTCGGGGGACTCGGCGGTCATGGCAGCAGGCTAGGCGAACGACCGTTAGCTGGAGCAGAGGCTCCTGCTGTGACCTTGCACTCGTTGACCTGGTGCCGGTCCGCACTCCGGAACGCGCGTCCGTGGCCCCCGAGGTGGCCGGTACGGTGGGCGCGGCACCCGACCGAGGAGCGGAATGTCCAGGACGACCACCGTGCGCCGGGTGACCGTCGCCCTCCTCGCCCTCGCCCTGCTCGCCGCCGTCGCGGCGCTGGCGCGGGCGCTGCCGGGAGCCGCACGGCAGCGGGACGCGGCCTGCGCGGGACGCTCCCTCGCCTCCTGGTCGGCCGACGCGGCGCGCACCGGGGAGTTCGCCCGCTACGGCGACCACGACACCCCCGCCGACGACTGGACAGGCGGCGACGGCACCCACTCGCTGCGGCTGCCCGACGGGCGGACGCTGTGGTTCTTCTCCGACACCTACCTCGACCGGGTGCATCCGCCGCCGAACCCCCGCGGCGAGCCGTACTCCTGGCGCACGGCCGACCACGGCGGCACCCCCTTCCTGCGGCACAACTCCGTGGTGGTGATGGACCGTTCGGGGCACCTGGAGCGGACGCTGACCGGCGGCGGGGCGGCTCCAGGGCCCTTCTTCCCCGACCCGCGGGGCGGCTGGCGCTGGCCGGTGCACGCGAGCGTGGAGCCCAGGGCGCCGGGCTCGGCCGACAAGGTCGTCCGGGTCCTGCTGTGGGACCGCGCCCCCGGCACCGGGCCCTGGGTCTTCGGGCAGCCGCGCGGCACCGAGGTCGCCACCCTCTCCCTCCCCGGCCTGCGTCTGGAGGGCATCAAGGAGACCGTCGGCCAGCGCGCCGTGGCCGACCCCGCCGAGCGGGTCCTCTACGGCACCGCGGCGGTCCGCGACGGCGGCTGGACGTACGTCTTCGGCGGCGACGACCCGCCGTCCGTGCCGGGTTCCAGCGCCTACCTCGCGCGGGTGCCCGACGGGCGCCTCGCCGACCGCGCCGCCTGGCGGTTCTGGGACGGCGCGCACTGGGCGCGGGGGCCGGGGAGCGCGGCGCCGGTGCTACGGGACGGCGGGCGGCGCGGGGTGGGCAGCTCGTTCACCGTGGTGCGCGACGGCGCCACCTGGGTGCTGGTCACCATGGACACCGGGGGGACAGGCGCGGCCGGCCTGTCGGACCTCACCAGCTACTGGGCCTGCTCGCCGCACGGCCCCTGGCACGGCCCGAACGGCCGCATCGCGCCGCCCCGCCCGCCCGGCGCCGACCCCAGGTACACCGCGGTCTACAACCCGCAGGCACACCCGGAGTTCAGCGCGTCGGGGCAGCTGCTGCTCAGCTACGACATCAACTGGATCGGCCCGCCAGGCGAGTCGCCCGACAGCCGCCTCAACGACAACGTCGGCCTCTACCGGCCGCGCTTCCTCCGGGTGCGGCTGGGACCGGCCGGCCCCTGACCCGCCCGCTACTTGCCGTGCCGCTCCCGCCAGGCGCGGGCCCGTGCGTCGATGTCGAAGGGTGTGAGCCGGAGCGGCGGGCCTTCGAGCGGGGTGCGCAGGGCGGCGCGGATCTTTTCGTTGACGGCCGTGAGGATGCGCCGCAGCGCCGCCTCCGTGGGGGCGTTCGCCGCGGCCTCATCCGCTTCCTCGGCCTCCTTGCGCAGGGCGAGCGAGGGCGGCAGGTAGGACAGGCTCTCGCGGGTCATCTTGTCCTTGACCCACCACATCTCGTCGTACGGCTGGTCGAGGTGCGGGAGGGGTTTGCCGACGCCGGGCAGTTCGGCGAAGTCACCCCGTTCCTGGGCCTCGCGGATCTGCTTGTCGATCCAGGACTCGAAGCTGACGCCGGGTGGTTTGCGCTCGGTCATCGCGTGAATCTCCCGAAGGTTCAGGGGCCTGCCGGACCTTTCCTTGGCACGCGGGTGCCTGTCTTCACGGTAGCGCGCGCCTCATTCGGACGAGGCGGGCGGCGAGCTCGCTGCCGGGGTCGGCTGGAGCACCGGGAACGCGGTGTTGCCGCCGCAGACCATCGGGCCGACGCGGTCACCGGAGCCGGTCAGGTTCACGATGACCTCACCCGGCGGCTTGTCGCCGGGGATCCGGGCGTTGGCCGCCGTGCACACCAGCTGGCTCAGCGACGCGGTGTCCAGCTTCCGCGGGGTCACGGGCAGCGCGATGTCGACCTTTCCGGCGCCGGTCTCCGCGGTCGGCCGGTCGGAGAGCTTGGGCAGGACGCTGGTCAGTCCGCGCTGCCGCTCGGCGTGGTTGGGCCCGTCCAGCAGCAGGTCGATCGCCTGCTGCGGGTCGACAGGTTCCTTCGCCGGACGGGTCGCCGAGCGCAGCCCCGCGGGCCCGTAGAAGAAGAGCTGGACATCGGCGTCCGGGCGGCCCGGTGCCTTCACCCCGGCGGCGGGCGCTCCGGCGTCGATGACGTCGGTCGGCGCGATCCCGCAGCCGGACAGCGCGGCTGCGGACCAGCCGGCCAGCAGCAGCCCGCCGAGTGTGATCCCCACGGTGCGCAGGGAGCGCGGCGCCCTCATGCGGTGGCCTTCTTCCCTGTGACGCCGGGGCGTGCGGGGGCCGGTCCTGGCGCGTCCCCGGTGCCTGCGGTCTCCGGCTCCGTCGTGGACGGCGCCGCGGGCCGCCCGGCCGCCTCCGCCTCCGTGCCGGTATCCGCCGCCGCGTGCCCGTCCGCCGGGTGTCCGTCCGGTGCCTCCTCGTCCGGCGTGTCCTCGTCCGTCGCGTGCCGGGGCAGTTCCACGGTGAACACCGCGCCGCCTTCGGGGGAGTTGGCCGCCCGTACCGAGCCGCCGTGCAGCCGGACGTTCTCCTGCGCGATGGCCAGCCCGAGGCCGCTGCCCTCGGAGCGGGCGCGGGCCGAATCGGCCTTGTAGAAGCGGTCGAAGACGTGCGGCAGCACCTCGGGGTCGATGCCGGGGCCGCTGTCGGCGATCTCGATGCGCAGGAGGTCGTCCCCGGGCGCCGGGGCGTACAGCCGCACCCGCACGGGATCGCCGCCGTGGTGCAGGGCGTTGCCCACGAGGTTGGCGACCACCACGTCGAGCCGCCGCGGGTCAAGACGGGCGCGCACGGCGGCGGGCAGGTCGGCCGTCACCCGGTCCTGCCAGGCGCGTGCCTGCAAGGTCTTGCGGATGGTCTCGGCCACGTCCACCTCGTCCGGGTGCAGGGCCGCGGCCCCCGCGTCGAACCGTGACACCTCCATCAGGTCCTCCACCATGCGCGCCAGCTTCCCGGTCTCCTGGCTGATCAGCCGCACGGCGGACGCGGTGTCAGGGTCCAGCGCGTCGGCGTCCTCGTCGAGCACGTCGGTGACCGCGGTCATCGCCGCCAGCGGTGTCCGCAGCTCGTGCGACACATCGGCGGCGAACCGCCGGGAGTTGGACTCAAGACGCCGCAGCTCCGCCACGTTCTCCTCCAGCTTCGCCGCCATGTCGTTGAACGACCGGGAAAGATCGGCGAGTTCGTCGGTTCCCTTGACCTCCAAGCGGGTGTCCAGCTTCCCCTCGGCGAGCCGCCCGGCCGCCTGCCGCAGCCCCCGTACGGGACGCAGCACGCCCCGGGCGGCCAGCAGCGCGGGGATCACGGACAGCGCGAGCACCGGCAGCGCACCTCGCTGCGCCGCGCTCACCAGCGCCTCGACGTTGGCCTCCTCGGCGTTCAGCGGCAGCTGCGCGTAGACGGACAGCGCGGACGCCCGGCCGTCGGTCTGGCGCACCGGCATGCCGATCAGCAGCCAGGGATCGCCGCCGCGGTCGACGCGCTGGAAGGCGGGCACATGGCGGGTCTCGACCGACTTGCGCAGGTCGGCCGGCACCACGACGCTGCCGCTCAGCGGGGACGCGCCGCCGTCCGGCGCGCCGCGGTAGTGCACCGAGATGTCCCAGTCGCGGGACTTCCCCGACCGCTCCAGCTGCCCCCGGAACGAGTCGAGGTCCGCGCGCGCGGGCGGCACCGCGAGTTCGGGGGCCAGCGAGTTGATCTGTGCGCGCAGGTCGTTGACCGCGATGTCCTGGGAGCGCTGGAGGATGGCGTTGCGGGCCTCGCGGTACGTCAGACCTGCGGTGGTCAGCGCGCTGACGGCGGCCACCAGCAGGAAGGCGACGACGAGCCTGGCCCGCAGGCCGCGCAGCAGCGAGCGGGGCGGTACGAGCCTGCGGGGGCGCCTCACAGGGGACCGAAGCGGTAACCGAAGCCGCGCACGGTCTGGACGTAGCGGGGGCTGCGCGGGGTGTCCTCTATCTTCGTCCGCAGCCGCATCACACAGGCGTCCACCAGCCGCGCGTCACCGTGGTAACTGTGCTCCCAGACGTGCTCCAGGAGCTGCTGGCGGCTGAAGACCTGGCCGGGTGTGGCGGACAGGAACAGCAGCAGCTTCATCTCCGAGGGGGCGAGTGCCAGATCCTGGCCGCTCTTGGCGACGACCAGGCCCGCGCGGTCTATCGCCAGCTCGCCGTACGACTCGACGGGGGCGTGACCGGTCTCGGCTGCGGCGCTGCCGTCGGCGGGCAGCGCGGTGCGCCGCAGCACCGCGCGCATCCGGGCCTCCAGGACCTCGCCGCGTGCCGGTTTGACGATGTAGTCGTCGGCGCCGGCCTCCAGACCGAGCACCACGTCGAGGTCTTCGCCGCGGGCGGTGAGCATGATGATCGGCAGCTGCCGCTCGGCGCGGATCAGCCGGCAGACCTCGAAGCCGTCCTTGCCGGGGAGCATCAGGTCCAACAGGACGATGTCGGGCCGGAATCCCGGCAGGACGTCGAGCCCTTCCTCGCCACTGCCCGCAGCCGCCACTTCGTGGCCGCGCCGCCGCAGCGCGAGCGAGACTCCGTCCCGTACGGCGGCGTCGTCCTCGATCAGAAGTACACGTGGCATGGGCCCAGTATCAATAACTTTCATGATGGATCGGTAACAGGAGCATCCTGACCGGTTTCCAGCGCATCTGTCGTAGTGCAGGGCGGCGCGTGGGTGGCAGCACGCGGAGCCGCCGGACCGCACACGGACATGAACACAGCGCGAGGGACGGGATCGACATGGCACGGCGCTTCGGGGTCGAAGGCAGCATCATCGGAGCAGCCGCGGCGGGGGTGGTGGCGCTCGCGGTCGCGGGGGTGCTCACCTTCACGCAGCTGGGGGGCTCCGAAACGGCCCAGGCGGAGAGCGTCGACACCGGCAGGCAGAAGGCCGCGCAGCCCGAGACCCGCAAGGTGGACCCGTCGATCGTGCACGCGTCGGACCGTCCGGGGCGGAGCCTGAACATCACCATCGACGACGGACCCGACCCGGTGTGGACGCCGAAGGTCCTGGAGGTCCTGAAGAAGCACCATGTCTCCGCGGTGTTCTGCATGATCGGGCCGCAGGCGAAGGCCCATCCCGACCTCGTCAAGCAGGTGGTCGCCGCGGGCCACCGGCTCTGCGACCACACCATCAGCCACAACACCGGCATGGACCACCGGCCGGAGAGCTACCAGGCGCAGCAGATACTCGACGCCCAGAAGATGATCGAGGACGCGGCGGGCGGCACCCGGGTCGACTACTACCGCGCCCCCGGCGGCGCGTTCACGCCGTACAGCCGGAAGCTGGCGGCCGGCCACGGGATGCGCCCGCTGGGCTGGAACATCGACAGCAAGGACTTCGAGGGCGGCAGCGTCGCGACCATCGAGGCGACGGTGCGCGGCGAGCTGCCCAACGGGCCGACGGTGCTCTTCCACGACGGCGGCGGCGACCGGTCGCGGACCGTCGTGGCCCTGGACCAACTGCTGTCCGAGCTGCGGCAGCAGGGCTACGGCTTCGGCTTCCCGCAGCGCTGAGGGACCGGCCGCGGTGCCGGGCCGCCGCGGGCGGGAGCCGGTGGCCCGCCCGCGGCGGTTCACGCGGCGCCGAAGAGCGCGGCGAGCCCGCCGTCGACGTCCAGATGCGCCTGCTCCTGCCCCGCGGGAACCGCCGCGTACGAGCGGGCGAGGAAGCGCTGCACATCGGCCGTTCTCATCTGCACCATGGCGACGCCCTCGTCCGCGTGGAACTCCATGACCGTGCGCTCCGGGCCGTACGGCCGCACCCGTACGTCGCCCCGGCCCGCGGGGGTGTGCAGCCCCTCGGCCAGCAGTTCGCGGGCGAACGCCCAGTCCACCGCCGCGCCGTCGAGGGAGATCTCCGGCGGGAACGACATCCGGACCGCGAGCGGGTCGGCGGGCTGGTAGTGCAGCACAGCCGGTACCGCGTGCGGGCCGGGCGCGGTCGCGATGAGACGGACCTGTACGGCTTGGTCGATGACACTGGTGGGCATCGCGGCTGCTCCCTCACGGCTGTCGGTTCATGGGCACGGCTCACCCTCTAGGACGGTCGGGACGGGCTCGTCGTGCACGCGACAGGTGTGTGATCTGCGTCATGGGACGAATCGACGCCGGGGAACGGGGTAACCGCAGGGGCCGGGAAACCGCTCACCGGCCCGCGCGTCAGCCGTCCGCGGGCCGGTCCGGGTGCAGCAGGAACGCGTCGATGATGCCCGGCGCCGTGTCCGCGGCGAAGGCCGGTGCGTCCGCCGCGGCGAGATCCGGAATGCGGTACCCGCCCTCACCTGCGGCCACCGCCGCGGTCAGCGTCACCAGGCCGGACCGGCGGCCGGCCGGCGTACTGGTGAAGGTCCACGCCGCGATGGCCGCGCGCTCCAGCGCGAGGGTGTCCCGGCTGAACGTGCCCGAGCGGACGACGAGATGACGGCCGTGCACCCCGTGCCCCAGGTTGCGGTACGCGTCCCGGGCCAGCCACAGCACGGCCGGCGTGGTCACCGCGGCGTAGATCCAGGCGGCGTGCAGCAGTACGGGCGCGAAGGCCAGGTCCGCCCCGGCGAGCGCCAGGCCCGACCCGGCGAGCACCAGGGCGCCGGGCAGCACCGCCCACAGCAGCCCCCGCAGTTGCCGCCTGCGCAGCGCGGCCCGCGGGTGCCGCGCCAGGACGGGCCGGGCGGGAACGGCGGCGGGCGGCGAGGGCCGTCCTGACCTCTCCGCGCCCGACCTCTCCGCGCCGGGCGCATCCGCGGCGGACTCCGGGTCGGGGAACGGCGAGCGCAGGGTGCCGCCCGCCACCCGCAGCGCCACCGGGCGGGGCGCGGGCGGCAGTACCGCGCTGCGCCTGCGGTTCTCCTCGCGGTTGCCGAGGCCGCCCGCGACCGCCCGGACCAGTGCGCCGCCGCCGGCCCGCAGCAGCAGCGGCTCCTGCAGCAGCACGCCGCGCAGCCGGGCCCGTTCGATGGTGACCGCGCGGGTGGTGAAGAGCCCCCGCCGTATGCGCAAGGTGCGTGAATCCGCCCATTCCAGGCGGTAGTTCCACCAGTTCTCCGTGTAGAGGGCGGTCGCGCCGATCGCGCCGGCGGTGAGGACGGCGAGCAGGGCCGCGGGAATCGTCAGCCACAGCAGGCTGCTGCCGAACTCCTCGGCCGCGCGCCGGACCGGGCCGAGCTTCCACAGCTCGATGCCCATGCCGTCCAGCACCCGGTAGACCGTGCCGACCGCGACGAAGACGCCGCCGACGACCCAGAACGTCAGCGGCGCGTACCGCAGCCACCGCGGGCTGAACCGGGCCAGCAGTGGATCGCCCGCGGTCGCCCCGGTGTCCGCGCGCGCGAGCAGTTCGGCGCGCAGCTTCCCGGCTGCGGCGACCGTGAGCGCCTCCAGGGACAGCGCGCCGCCGCTTTCGGACGGGCTCGCGGTGCCGGCCCGCAGGACGGTGACGCCCAGCAGGCGGTGCAGGGGAGTGGCCGTCAGGTCGACGGTGCGGATGCGGTGCAGCGGCACGCTGCGCAGCCGCCGGGTCAGCAGCCCGCTGCGCACCTCGAACGACTCGTCGGTGACGCGGAATGCGGTACGGGCCCAGCGGATCAGGCCGACGCAGGTGACGACGGCGAAGGAGGCGGCGACGGCGGCCAGCGTGATCCACGCGCCGGTGGTGATCCGGCCGCCGGTGGCCAGCGCGGTCAGCCCGAGCGAGCCGAGCGGCGCGGCGAGCCAGCCGCAGTGCACCAGCAGGGTGCGCGGGTCCAGCCGGCGCCAGGGTGCGGGGTTCCGGGGGGCGGTGCCGCTCATGCCGCGTCACCCCGGATGTCCTGCGCGGCCTCGCCGATCCGCTGGGACAGCGCCTCGGCGTCGGCGTCGGACAGCCCGGCGATCGTGATGTCCCCGGCGGTGGACGCGGTGGTGACGGTGACCGTGGCAAGACCGTACCGGCGCTGGAGCGGGCCGCGCAGCGTGTCGACCGTCTGCACCCGGGACAGCGGGGCGATCCGGCGCCGCTGCCGGAACCAGCCGGCCGACGCGTACACGGCCAGGTCGCCCAGCTCCCAGGCGTGCACCGCGTACCGCCACCGCGGCATCACGAGGAGGTATGCCAGGGCGGGCAGTACGAGCGCCACGAACAGCAGCGGGCCGAGCCAGGGCAGCGCGCCGGGGAAGAACAGGACGGCGCAGGTGGCGAGCGCCAGCGCGGTGAGCAGCAGCGGTCCGCTGAGCGTCAGCAGCGCCTGGGCCGTCCACCAGCGCCGGGCGCGGGGATCGACGCGGTGGCGCGGTGGGCGCAGCTGCGGGCGGGCGGGCCCGGTGGCGGGCGGAACGGCAGGTGGCACGGCGAGCTCCCCGTTTCCAAGTCAATCGTATTGGAGAGCGGTACGTTATAACGGTACGAGCGACTTGTAAAAGCGGGGGACGTGACCGAGGGAGGGCGCGGGTGCCCAAGAAGGTGGACCACGAGACCAGGCGCAGGGAGATCTCCGAAGCGCTCTGGCGGATCGCGAGCACCCGGGGTCTGGACGGCGCGAGCCTGCGCGATGTCGCGGCCGAGGCCGGCATCTCGCTCGGCAGGCTCCAGCACTACTTCCGCACCAAGGACGAAATGCTCGGCTTCGCCCTGCGGCACATCAACGAGCTGGCCGACCGGCGGATCCGCGACCGCATCGCCGCCATGGCGGAGGAACCGACGCCGCGCGCCGTGCTGCGCGCCTGCCTGTCGGGCATGCTCCCGCTCGACGACAAGAGTCGCACCGGACTCCTCGTCGGCGCCGCCTACTTCGTCCGCGCCGTGCACGACGAAAGCCTGCGCGCGGAGGCGAAGGAAGGCATCCCCCGCCTCCGCGCCTTCTTCGCCGGCCAGCTGCGCCGCGCGGCGGAGCGCGGCGAACTCCCGCCCGGCCGGGACACCGATGACGAGGCGATGCTCCTGATCAGCCTCGTCGACGGCCTCGCCACCTACGTCCTGCTGGACGTCCACCCGCCCGAGAAGGCGCTCCAGCTCCTCGACCTGCACCTGGCGAACCTCTTCGGCACCAGGCCACCGGACGCCACGGACTGACCCGCTCCCGGCACCCGGCCCGTGACCTGCGGCTACGCCTCGCGCAGCAGTGCCGCCAGATCGCCGTCGACGTCCAGATGCCGGGCCTCGTCACCCCGGGCGACGAGCCCGTACGCCATGGACAGGAAGCACCGCAGATCCCGCGCCTCGAACTGGACCATCGCCACCCCCTCGACGGTGTGGAACTCGGCCATGACGGTGCGCGGCCCGCAGGGCCAGAAGTGCACGTCGCCGACGCCGACTGGCCCCCGCAGCCCTTCCGTCAGCAGCTCGCGGGCGAAGGTCCACGCCACCTCGGCGCCGTCCAGGGACGCCTGCGGCGGGAACACCACCCGGACCGCGTAGGGGTCCGCCGGGTCGTAACGCAGCGCCGTGGGGATCTGCTGGGACCGTGGCTCGCTCGCGATGAGGCGGGCCTGGACGGCGTGGTCGATGACGGTGGGCATCGCCGGCTCCCTTGCGTTCGGTGCGCTTCCTTGTCCCTTCGATGCGCGAGTGTCCGCCGCGTCACGCCCCTACGCCGCATTCCTGAGTGAGCTGCGTCACGGAGCGGTGCGCGCGGGGCGCGAATCCCGGGCCGGGCCGCTCAGTCCATCAGGCTGCCAAGCCGCCCTTCGAGCACGACCAGCAACTCGGCGAGCCCGTCGGAGAGTTGGTGCTGCCGCTGAGCGCCGATGCCGTCGAGCAGGGCCGCTTCGTAGCCCAGCTGCTCGGGCAGCAGCCGGTCGATGACGTCGCGGCCCTCGTCGGTGAGGGAGAGGTGGGCGACCCGGCGGTCCCGGTCGTCGGGCCTGCGGACGATCAGGCCGCGCGTCTCCAGCTGCCGCACCCGCTTGGTGACGGCGGCGCCGGACGCGAAGGTCTCGCGGGCGATCCGGCCGGGTGTCAGCTCGCGGTCCATCCGGCGCAGGGTGCCCAGAATGTCGAACTCGGCGCGGGTGAGGCCGGCCCGCCGCAACGGGGCGTCGGCCGCCTGCTGGAGCAGCGCCGAACAGCGGTTGAGCCGCCCGATCAGCGCCATCGGGCCGGTGTCGAGCCCCGGGTGCACCTGCTGCCACTGACGCAGCACTCCCGCGACGATGTCCTCGGCCACCCGGGCTCTCCTCTCGGCCTGCCGTACGGAGCCTTCGCCCGCCGCCGTACGTCCCACACCTGCCGTACGTCCTCGGCTGCCGTACGTCCCCCAATTGTGCCTGTCGGGCACGCGGGTGCCCGCACGGGTCAGGCGACCGGCACCGGCCGCGCGAGCCGCCGGGCGAGCTGCGCCAGCGTGCGGTGCCCCTGCTGCTCGGCGTGGGTGACCCGCTCTTCCGGGAGGGCGCGCTGCCACCACTCGCCGGACGCCACGTCGACGGCCTCCCGCAGCTCGGCGAGGCAGGCGGCGAGCCGGTCGCGGGCCCAGCCGGTCTCCAGCGTGTCCTCCGCACCCGGCGCGGGATCCGAGGCGAGCAGCCGTTGCGCCGTGGCCGTGGCCGAGGCGACGCGGTCCAGCGCGCCGTGGATCCGGTCGGTGGCGCGGCGGTTGGTGACCAGCACGCAGCAGGCCAGGCCCACCACGGCGCCGACCAGGGTGTCGATCCAGCGGTCGGCGACGAGCGTGCGGGCCGGCAGCGGGTTGCCGAACTCGGTGAGCAGCAGCGCCATGGGCGTCACACAGACCGAGCCGAGCCAGTAGTTGCGGGTGATCCACGCCTCCGCGCCGAGCTGGAAGAGCAGGGCGAGGCCGATCATCGTGAGGTGGCCGGCGTGGATCAGCGGCAGCAGCGCGGTGAACAGCAGCAGCCCGAGCAGATTGCCCAGGGTGCGTTGCAGCGCACGCTGCCAGGACAGTGTGGTGTTGGCCTGGAAGACCGAGGCCGCGGTCACCACCGCCCAGTAGGGGTGGCCGACGCCGAGCGCCATCGAGGCCCAGCCCGCCAGCGCGCAGCCCGCCGCGACCCGCAGGCCGACCGGCAGCAGCGGAGAGCCGGGCGCGAGCGCGGCGGCCAGGGCGCGGAATCCGCGCGGCCGTCCGGGCGCGGGCCGCCGCGGCCCGTCCGGGACCGTCGGATACGGGTCCAGGCCCGCGGACTCCGTGGTGACGCCGTCGAGTTCCTCGCGCTGCGCCGCCGAGAGCGGCACATCGGGGAGCGGCCCGCCGCCGCGTACCTCGCGCGCCCAGCCGCCGAGCAGCTTCGCCTCTCCCGCCGCCGTGCCGCCGCCGGGACCGGCCGGGCCTTCCAGGGCCGATTCGGCGCGGATGAGCAGCCGTTCGAGTCCGGTCCGTGCGGCGGCCTTGGCGGGGGTGCGGGCGGGCACGAGGAAGAGGGTGTGCCAGGCGGCGTTCACGGCGCCCGCGGTCGCCTGCCGTGCCTGTGCGGCCGGTCCGCCCGCGGGGTCCGTGCGCAGCAGGGCTGCCGCCGCCTCCAGGGCGCGGGCGGTGGCGATGCGCTCCGGGCCGCGCGGCCGGATCAGCGCCGGTGCCGTGCAGACCAGCCAGGCCAGCGCACCGGCTCCCAGCGCCAGCGCCAGGTGCAGTGGGATCTGGCCCGTCCGCTGGGGCACGAAGAAGGCCGACGCCGCGATGAAGGTGAAGATGAGATTGCCGGGCGGGCCGATCCGGGTCGCGTCGCAGACCATCTTGTGGACCGCCGCGAGCAGCGAGGCCAGCACCACCAGCAGGGCGGTGGAGGTGAGCTGGGACGCGGCCGTCAGGGCGGCGCCCAGGCTCGCGACCATGCCGGCCACCACCCACGGCAGGGTGCGGGCCCGCGCCGCGTACGGCAGGCCGTGCCCGTACAGCGCGCACATCGCCCCGGCCGATGTGTAGAGGACCAGATCCATCCGGCCCAGCGCGAACAGCGTCAGGTCGGGGACGGCCATCGCGACGACCGCGCTGAGCGCGGGCTTGTGCCAGATGTCGACGGGCCGGCGCAGTCGTACGGTGCTGCGCACCGGCAGCGGCCGGGCGCGCACGCCGCCTCCCGGCGCGTGCGTGACCCACGTCCTCGTCGGCCTGGCATGCTTTCCCATGCCCTAAACGTTAACAGGTGTTTTACCAGTAAAAAGAATCGCCCGCTGCGGGCACCCCGCCTTGCGTGGCCGCGAGCACCCGGGCCCGGCACTGTGACGGCGTGCCCCAGGCCGTCCGCAGTGCCCGCGCCTTGCGGATCCACAGCGACAGGTCCAGTTCCTCCGTGTAGCCGACCGCGCCGTGCAGCTGGAGCGCGGCCCGCGCCGCCCCGTACGCCGCCTCGCCCGCGGCGGCCTTCGCCGCCGCCACGTCGCGCGACGCCGTACCGTCCGCGGCCCGCGCCAGCGCCACGGCCGCCGCGAACACCAGGGGCCGGGCGAACTCCAGGGCCAGCAGCGCATCGGCCAGCCGGTGCTTGACCGCCTGGAACGAGCCGACCGGCACGCCGAACTGGGTGCGCTGCCGTACGTAGTCCACGGTGTCGGCGAGCAGGCGGCAGCCGGTGCCCAGGGCCTGGGCCGCGGTCAGCAGGGCCGCCGTGTCGGCCGCCGCGGCGGCGGCAGCCGTCACCCGGGGGCCGTGCGCCAGCAGCTCGCCGTCCCCGGCGGGGCGGGCCAGGCGCCGCGCCGGATCGAGCGACGGCTGGACGACGCCGTGCCCCGCCGGGCGCCGCAGCCGGTCGCCGGCCACCGCCAGCGTCACGTCGGCCGCGTCGGCGTCGAGCGCGTACGGGCCGTGCGCCGCGTCCGCGTACGAGACGAGGGCGGAGCCCGCCGCGATACGGGGCAGCCAGGAAGCGGCCGACTCCGGACGGTCGAGGTGCCCCAGCAGGACGGCGGCGGCGACCGACTCCACCACCGGCCCCGGGACCGCGTAACGGCCCAACTCCACGAAGGTGACGGCGAGTTCGACGGGAAGGAAGTCCGTGCCGCCGTGTTCATCCGGTACCGCGAGCGCGAACACACCGGTCCCGGCGAGCCGTTGCCACAGCTTCCGGCCAGGGCCGGTGTCGCCGCCCGCCCAGGCGCGGACCACCGCCGGGGTGTCCGCGGCCCCCAGCAGCCGCCCCAGCGTCCGCCCGAACTCGCGCTGCTCGTCGTCGAGAAGAAAAGTCATCAGGTGCCGGTCCTTCCCTTGCGTTGTCGTGGCGGGCGGCGGTGCGGGCGCGGGGGTGTCCGGCGATGCACCTGACACCCCTGGCCCTACCGCCGTCCCTTGGGCAGTCCCAGCAGCCGTTCGGCGATGATGTCGCGCTGGATCTCGTTGGTGCCCGCGTAGACGGGTCCTGCCAGGGCGAAGGTCCAGCCGTCGGCCCAGCCGCCGTGTGCGGGGGCCTCGGTCGCGGTGTCGGCGAGTTCGCCCTCGGGGCCCAGGAGATCGAGCGCGGTCTCGTGGAGCGCGATGTCCAGCTCGGACCAGAAGACCTTGTTGAGGCTGGACTCGGCGCCGAGATCCTCGCCCGCCGCGAGCCGCGCCGCGTTGGCGCGGGTGAACAGGTGGTAGGCGCGGGCCCCGATGACGAGGTCGGCGACGCGGTCGCGCAGCGCCGTGTCGGACGGGTCGGCGCGGTGGTTCCACAGCGCGACGAGGCGGTCGGCGGCTGCCGTGAAGCGGCCAGGGCTGCGCAGTGTGAGGCCGCGCTCGTTGCCCGCCGTGCTCATCGCCACCCGCCAGCCCTGGCCCGGCTCGCCGATCACGTCGTCGTCGGGGACGAACACCCCGTCCAGGAACAGTTCGGCGAAGGCGGGCTTGCCGTCCAGTCGTCCGATGGGCCGTACGGTCACGCCGGGCGCCGCGAGGTCGAACATCAGGTACGTCAGGCCGCGGTGCGGGCGGTCCGCGTCCGGGTGGCTGCGGAACAGGCCGAACGCGCGGTCGGCGAAGGCGGCCCGCGACGACCAGGTCTTCTGCCCGCTCAGCAGCCAGCCGCCCGTGGTCCGCACGGCGGTGGAGCGCAGCGAGGCCAGGTCCGAACCGGCCTCGGGTTCCGACCACGCCTGCGCCCAGACCACCGTGCCGTCCGCCATCGGCGGCAGGACGCGGGCGAGTTGGGCCTCGGTGCCGTGCGCGAAGAGGGTCGGTGCGAGCAGGCTGATGCCGTTCTGGCCGACCCGTCCCGGGGCCCCGGCCGCGTAGTACTCCTCCTCGAAGAGCAGCCAGCGGGCGAGCGAGGCGTCCCGGCCGCCGTACCGGGCGGGCCAGGAGACCACCGACCACCGGTCGGCCGCCAGGGTGCGCTCCCACTCCCGGTGGGCCGCGAAGCCCTCCGCGGTCTCCAGGGACGGCAGGGGAGCGGCCGGTACGTGCGCGGTGAGCCAGGCGCGGGCCGTCCGCCTGAACTCCTCGTCATCCGGGGTGTGTTCGAGATCCATCGGCGGGCGGCCTCTCTGCTGATCGGCTCCTGGGCGCGCGGTCGCCGGCGGGGTCCGGTGCGGCGCCGAGTGTTCCCTAACAAGTGTTTGGTAGGTTAGCGTACGGCCATGACGACCGAGAAGCCTTCGTATGTGCCGGGGCACGGACTGCTGGCCGGCCGGACGGCCGTCGTCACCGCGGCGGCCGGCGCAGGAATCGGCGGCGCCACCGCCCGCAAGCTGCTGGAAGAGGGCGCCGACGTCCTCATCTCCGACACCCACACGCGCCGCCTGGCCGAATCGGCCGACCGGCTCGCCGCCGAGTTCGGCGCCGCCCACGTCACCGCACAGCCCTGCGACGTCACCGACGAGGCACAGGTCGGCGCGCTCTTCGCACGGGCCGAAGAACGGCACGGCAGGCTCGACATCGTCGTGAACAACGCCGGACTCGGCGGCACCGCCGACCTCGTCGACATGACCGACGCACAGTGGGACACGGTCCTCGACGTCACCCTCAACGGCACCTTCCGCTGCACCAGAACCGCCCTGCGCCGGATGCGCGAACACCCCGGCACACCCGGCGGGGTCATCGTCAACAACGCCTCCGTCGTCGGCTGGCGCGCCCAGCGCGGCCAGGCCCACTACGCGGCGGCCAAGGCCGGTGTGATGGCACTGACCCGCTGTGCCGCCGTGGAAGCCGCCGCCTACGGAGTCCGGGTCAACGCGGTGTCACCCAGCCTCGCCATGCACCCGCACCTCGCGAAGGTCACCACCGACACCCTGCTCGCCGAACTGACCGCCCGCGAGGCGTTCGGCCGCTACGCGGAACCCTGGGAGGTCGCCAACGTCATCGTCTTCCTCGCCAGCGACTACGCGTCGTACATGACCGGCGAGGTCGTCCCGGTCAGCAGCCAGCACGCCTGAGACGGCGATGACCTCATGCGCCAGGGTGCCCGCCGCCACCGGCCAGGACCGTGCCCACAGGCCGGGAGCGACAATGGGCTGGTGTCCACCGCCAAGAAGCCGGCCGCGAAGAGCCCGGCAGCCAAGAAGAAGACGACGACCGTGAGCGCCTCGCCCGAGCGCCGCCGCGAACTGCTGCGCACCGCGGCCGAGGTCTTCGCCGCCCACGGCTACAACGCCACCACCGTCCGCCGCATCGCGGACGAGGCCGGCATCCTCGCCGGCAGCCTCTACTACCACTTCGACTCCAAGGAATCGATGGTGGACGAGATCCTGTCCACCTTCCTCAACGAACTGTGGGACGGCTATGACGCGGTACTTGCCGCCGGCCTCGCCCCCAGGGAGACCCTGGAAGCCCTGGTCACCGAGTCCTTCCGGGAGATCGACCGGCACCGCGCCGCGGTCGCCATCTACCAGAAGGAGTCCCGCCACCTCGCAGCCCAGCCCCGCTTCGGCTATCTCGCCGACTCCCAGCGGAAGTTCGAGAAAGCCTGGCTCGGCACGCTGGAGCGGGGCGTCACCGACGGCAGCTTCCGCACCGACCTCGACATCCGGCTCACCTACCGCTTCGTCCGCGACACCGTCTGGGTGGCGGCGAGCTGGTACCGGCCGGACGGACAGCACAGCCCGGAGGAGATCGCCCGCCAGTACCTCTCGATGGTCCTGGACGGCATCGCCCTGCGGGAATGACCTGACCCGCTCACGCGAAGGAGCCTGATCGCCATGGCCGTGGCCT
Source organism: Streptomyces sp. NPDC048644 (assembly GCF_043199105.1). Classification (NCBI taxonomy): domain Bacteria; kingdom Bacillati; phylum Actinomycetota; class Actinomycetes; order Kitasatosporales; family Streptomycetaceae; genus Streptomyces; species Streptomyces sp. NPDC048644. The sequence continues at coordinate 286,260 of NZ_JBICVO010000003.1, read as the reverse complement.
ACATCGTCGACGCGCTGCGCACCCCGGTCGGCAAACGCAACGGCGGTCTTGCCGCCGTACACCCCGCCGACCTCGGCGCCCACGTCCTGGCGGCGCTGATGGACAGGACCGGCATCGACCCGGCAGCCGTCGACGACGTCGTCATGGGCTGCCTTGACACCGTGGGCCCGCAGGCCGGTGACATCGCCCGCACCAGCTGGCTGGCGGCCGGGCTCCCCGAAGAGGTGCCAGGTGTCACCGTCGACCGGCAGTGCGGATCGTCGCAGCAGGCCGTGCACTTCGCCGCGCAGGCCGTACTCTCCGGCACCCAGGACCTCGTCGTCGCCGCCGGCGCCCAGAACATGTCGATGATCCCGATCGCCTTCGCCAGCCGGCAGGCCGCCGCACCGCTCGGCCTCACCGAAGGGCCGTTCGCGGGCAGCGCGGGCTGGCGGGCACGCTACGGCGACCAGCCGGTCAACCAGTTCCACGGCGCCGAACTCATCGCCGAGAAATGGGACATCTCCCGCCCCGCCATGGAGGAGTTCGCGCTCCGCTCCCACCGGCGCGCCCTGCACGCCATCGACGAGGGCCGCTTCACCCGCGAGATCGTGCCGTACGGGGACGTCGCTGTGGACGAGGGGCCGCGGCGCGACACCTCCCTGGAGAAGATGGCAGGGCTGAAGCCGGTGGTCGACGGCGGACGGCTGACCGCCGCCGTCTCCTCCCAGGTGTCCGACGGTGCCGCGGCGATGCTGCTGGCGAGCGAGCGGGCGGTGCGCAGGCACGGGCTGACGCCGCGCGCCCGCATCCACCACCTGTCGGTACGCGGCGAGGACCCGATCCGGATGCTCTCCGCGCCCATCCCCGCCACCGCCCACGCGCTGAAGAAGTCCGGCCTCACGCTCGACGCCATCGACCTCGTCGAGATCAACGAGGCGTTCGCACCGGTCGTGCTGGCCTGGATCGAGGAGACCGGGGCCGACCCCGCCAAGGTCAACGTCAACGGCGGCGCCATCGCACTCGGCCACCCGCTCGGCGCGACCGGCGTCAAGCTGATGACGACCCTGCTGCACGAGCTGGAGCGGACCGGTGGCCGCTACGGCCTCCAGACCATGTGCGAGGGCGGCGGCCAGGCGAACGTCACGGTGATCGAGCGACTGTGAGCGAAGGGGCGCCGACCGACCCTCGGGTCTGGCCGGCGCCCCCCGTCAGCCGGTCAGCACCGCTCGTTCTTGACGTACAACGCCCGAGGGGTGCGCACCGTCGCGTAGGACACGTTCTTCGTGACGCCCTTGTCGAGCCGCCCGTGCGGGTCGTCGTGGTGCGGTATGACGATGACGTAGCAGGCCGAGCGGCGGGTGCACAGATTCGTCAGCCGCACCGCCCGCTGCTGGCCCTTGGTGAAGAACTTCCGCACCTTGACGCACTGCGTCGGCGGCCCGGCCGCCGCCGCTTCCGACGTGGCCGACAGGGTCAGCGAAGCGCTGCACACCAGCACGGTCAACGCCGTGGCCAGGAACTTCCGCATAGATGAATCTCTCCCCCGGTGGACAACCCCCTGCGAAGACCGCAGCGGCCCTCGCACGTGCATTCTCCATTCTCCACGGGTGCCCACCGGGAATCAGCACCGCCTGCCGGAGCGCTCCGGGGGAGCGGCCACACCCGCGGGCGCCACGGGCAGCCGCCCCAGCGTCGCGCCTGCCTCCGCCATGATCCGCTCCACCAGCTCCGCGCACGACGGCAGATCCTCGATCAGCCCGGCCACCTGGCCCGATGCCATCACCCCCAGATCCGGCCTGCCCTCCACCATCGCCGCGCGCAGCATCATCGGCGTATTCGCCGCCAGCAGCACCTGGCTCCAGCTCAGCTCCTTGCCGCGCCGCAGGGCCAGACCGTCACGCACCAGCTGCGACCAGCGCAGCCCCGAGCGCTTGCGGAAGGCCGCCGCGTGCCGCACGGCGCGCAGCAGCGCGGCCGGCCGCCCGGACCGTTCGAGCGCGGTGACCAGATCCGTACGCAGCATCCGGTGCGGCAGCCCGTCCACCTTCGTCGTGACGGTGACGTCCCGGACCGACGCCGCCAGATAGCGCTCCTTGACCGGGTCGGGCACCGTGCTGTCCGACGTCAGCAGAAACCGCGTCCCCATGGCCACCCCGCATGCGCCGAGCGCCAGCGCCGCCACCAGACCCCGGCCGTCGTGGAACCCGCCCGCGGCGATGACCGGGATGTCCACCGCGTCCACGACCTGCGGCAACAGCACCGTCGTCGCCACCTCGCCGGTGTGCCCGCCGCCCTCGCCGCCCTGGACCAGTACGGCGTCCGCGCCCCACGCGGCGACCTTCTCGGCGTGCCGCCGCGCCCCCACCGAAGGGATCACCAGCACACCGGCGTCCTTGAGGCGGGCGATCAGCTCACGCGAGGGCGCGAGCGCGAACGACGCGACCCGCACCCCCTCCTCGATGACGATCCGCACCCGCTCCGCCGCGTCCCCGGCATCCGCCCGCAGGTTCACCCCGAACGGCGCCCGGGTACGCGCACGCACCTCGCGCACCGCGGCCCGCAGCTCCGGCACGGTCATCGTCGCCGATGCCAGGATCCCCAGCGCACCGGCGTTCGCGGTCGCCGACACCAGCCGCGGCCCGGCCACCCAGCCCATGCCGGTCTGGACGACGGGATGCCGCACCCCCACCAGATCGGTCAGGGCGGTACGCAGCACGGGCCCGGCCGCTTCCGGCTGCCGCCCGGCCGTCACGTCCGCACCTCGCGGTCGCGCAGCCCCTGCGGGTCGATCACCTCGCGGATCAGCCGCAGTTCCCCGGCCGTCGGCTTCCGGGTCGCGGGCACGTTCGGCGGGACGGTCAGCGCGAAACCGGTCGCCGCGCAAACCTGCTCGACGGTCACGCCGGGGTGCAGGGAGCGCACCCGCATCGTGTGGTCGGGCGTGGCGAAGTCGAAGACCCCCAGATCGCTGATGACTTCGGGGATCCGGTGGAAGCGGCTCGCCGCGGGCCCGGCCGCCGCCGCCCGGTCGTAGCCGACCCCGCAGACCATGTCGACACGCTCGACGAAGGACCTGGGGGAGTGCCGCGGCACCCAGTAACTCGTCGGATTGTTCACGGTGTTGGCCGGCGCACCGCGCGCGCCGAGCAGCTGCCGGCCGGGCCTTGACCAGTCGCCGATGCAGGAGATGTTCTGGTTCCCGAACCGGTCGATCTGGCTCGCGCCCATCATCACGTGCCGGCGGCCGGTGGCCACCAGCGACAGATGCCCGCGGTAGGGCAGCCACCCCTCCGTCACCTCCGCCCGCGCCCCGAGCGCCGGCACATCGCCGATCAGCAGCGCCTCCCCGTCCGTGAGCAGCAGATCGGGCGAGAAGGTCAGCCGCGCCAGCCGCGCCCCGATGGACGGCACGGTGCCCATCGGGCTGGCCAGGATCTCGCCGGCGTCCCGCCACGCCTCCGCGCAGGCCAGCACGCAGTACTCGGCGCGGGTCGGCGCCCCGGCGGCGGCCCGCGGCCCGGCGCGCCCGCCCGCGCCCTGCCGCTGCGGGCCGGTACCCGCCTGCTCCGCCGTGCCCGTCCGCGCCGCGTTCGTCTCGGCCATGGTCACGCGCCCCTCCGCTCGTGGTGCCCGCTGCGGCCATGGAAGGCGGCGACCGCGTCCTGGTACTCCTGCTCGTCGCCGGAGAGGAAGCGCGCGGCGAACTCCGCCCACTCCGCCGGATCCGCTGCCGCCGTCGCGTACGCCTTCTGGAAGGTCTCGTCCCGGCCGTAGTCCGGATCGCAGGCGGTGAAGTGCGCGCCGTTCGGTGCCTCCACCACGCCGCGCACGAACGGCCGCTTGACCAGCAGCGTCTGCGGCCCGCCCGCCGCCGTCAGCTCGGCGCTTTCCACGATCCGCTCACAGGAGAGGTACGCGGCGTCGGCCGCCTCGCAGAACAGGTCGTCGAAATACGGGTCGGGCCCCAGGTACTGCCCGTTGCCCCTGGTGTCCGCGCGGTGCAGGTGCACCAGCGCCGCATCCAGCCGCAGTGCGGGCGCGGCCACCAGCTCCTCGCCGTCCGGATACGGCGAAGTGACCGTACGGAGCTCCGGGTTGACGCGCAGCAGGTCGGAGCCGAGACCGGCCCGCACCGGCAGGAAGGGCAGCCGCTGACCGGCCGCGGTCAGCCCCCACATGAACATCGCCTCGTCCAGTTCCGTGAAGCCGATGCTGCCGTTCTGGCGCGCGGTACGGAAATGCGGTTCCAGGGGGATCGAGTCCAGCGTCGCGAACGGGGCGATGACGCGCCGCAGTTTGCCGGCCGCCGCGAGCAGACCGACGTCGGGCCCGCCGTACGAAACCAGCGTCAGCTCCCGCAGCTCGGATCGCAGCACCGCACGGACCAGCGCCATCGGCTTGCGCCGCGACCCCCAGCCGCCGATCCCGATCGTCATGCCGCTGGCCAGCTGCCCGACGGCCTCATCGGCGCTCATGGTCTTGTCGCTCAACGGGGCTCCTTCGGTGGGGTGGACGGGGGGAGGAGGTCGGCTGGTGGGTCGGGTGGGGGGACGGCTGGTTGGTTGGATGGGGGGCGCGGTGCGGTGGGTGTGGCGGTGCCGGTGCCGGTCGGCGTGGCGTCCGGGTTCCCACGGGCGCCCACGAACGCGTCGCGATGCCGGTCGGCGATCCCGCTGAGGTTCGCCTCGAAGGTGAAGCCCTGCTCGAAGCGGTAGCTGCGGCGCACATCGACCGGATCGATACCGTTGATGGCGGCCTTCGCCAGCCGGATCAGAGCACCGTCCTTCGCCGCGATCTCCCCGGCGAGCGCCAGCGCCGCGTCCCGCACCTGCGCACGCGGCACCACGTCCCACACCGAACCGTGCTGCCGCAACTCCTGGGCGGTGACGGTGCGCGAGGTGTAGTAGAGCGTGCGCATCAGATGCGGCGGCACGAGCCGGGCGAGATGGGTGGCGGCTCCCAGCGCGCCGCGGTCCAGCTCCGGCAGCCCGAACGTCGCGTCGTCGCTCGCCACGATCGCGTCCGCGTTGCCCACCAGGCCGATGCCGCCGCCCAGGCAGTACCCCGTCACCGCGGCGACCACCGGCACCTCGCAGTCGTAGACCGCCGCGAACGCCTCGTAGCAGCCCCGGTTGGCGCCGATCAGCGCGGCGTGTCCCTCGGTCCGCTGCATCTCCTTGATGTCGACACCGGCGTTGAACCCTCGCCCGGCCGCGGCGAGCACCACACACCGGATGTCCGGATCCCGGCCGGCGTCCCGTACCGCATCGGCCAGGTCGTACCAGCCCTGCACGGGAAGGGCGTTGACCGGCGGGAAGTCCACCGTGACCAGTGCTATACCGCGACTGCCCGGTGGCGCGCAGGGGCGGGAGGTGGAGACACCCATCAGCAGATCAGCTACCTTTCCACCAAACGTTTGTTAGGTGCTGTTGAATGAGAAGGTAGCAGCGCGACGCGCGCTGCGGGAGGTGTCGCATGGCGCTCAGCATCGATCTGACGGGCCGCGTCGCGGTCGTCACCGGCGGCACGCGCGGTGTCGGCGCGGGCATCACCACCGCACTGCTGGCCGCAGGCGCGCAGGTCATCGCCTGCGCCCGCAGGCCGCCCGAACGTTCCCTGGAGGCGGACGGGCGGACCGCGCTGTTCCGGCAACTCGACCTGCGCGACCCCGAAGCGGTCACCGCCTTCTTCCGCCGCGTCCGCCGCGAACACGGCCGCCTGGACCTCCTCGTCAACAACGCCGGAGGCACGCCGTACCGCCTCCTCGCCGACTCCCGCCCCCAACAAGCCGCACGCATCGTGGAGTTGAACCTGCTCGCGCCGCTGACCGCGTCCCTCGCCGCCTACGAGGTGATGGCCGCCCAGCCGTCCGGCGGCACGATCATCATGATCGGAAGCGTCAGCGCCACCCGCCCCTCACCCGGCACCGCCGCCTACGGCGCGGCCAAGGCGGGCCTCGACAACCTCGCCCGCTCCATGGCCGTCGAATGGGCCCCGAAGATCCGCGTCAACACCCTCACCCTCGGCATGGTCCGCACCGAACTGTCCTCCCTCCACTACGGAGACGAGTCCGGCGTCGCCGCCGTCGGCCGCACCGTCCCCCTCGGACGGCTCGCCACCCCGGCCGAAGCCGGCGAAGCCTGTGCCTTCCTCGCCTCCGACCTGTCGTCCTACGTCAGCGGCGCGGCCCTGCTGCTCCACGGCGGCGGCGAACGCCCCGCCTTCCTGGAAGCCGCCCAACCGGCCACGAACCCACCACCGCACTGAACCCCGCACTCGCCGACCCGGCCCACCTCCCCACGTCACACCCGCGAACAGCCCTTTGCCTTCCCCGCCCCTGCCAGCCGCCTCCCCTTCTTCACACTCACGCCCCTCCGCTCCTCCACCCCCTACGCCGCTCCGCTTCTCTCACCTCACCCCGCTTCTCTTTCGCTTCTCTTTCGTCAACCCACTCCCACTTCACACTCCAACTCCCCCCAAGGAGACCCGAGATGCCCGGAATCTGTGAGGGCCGCGTCGTCATCGTCACCGGCGCGGGCCGCGGTCTCGGCCGCGCCCACGCCCACGCCTTCGCCGCGGAGGGTGCCCGCGTCGTCGTCAACGACCTCGGCGTCGGGCTTGACGGCGCGGGCGGCGCCCCCGGCCCCGGCAGCTCCGACGGCCAGGCCCTTGGCGGTACCGCCCCCGGAAGCCCCGCCGAGGAAGTGGCCGCGGACATCCGCGCGGCGGGCGGCGAAGCCGTCGCGCACGGCGGCGACATCGCAACCGGTGCGGGTGCCGCCTCACTCATCGCCGCCGCCCTCGACACCTACGGCCGCCTGGACACCCTCGTCAACAACGCGGGATTCCTGCGCGACCGGATGCTGGTCAACCTGGACGAGGACGCATGGGACGCGGTGCTGCGCGTTCACCTCAAGGGCCACTTCCTCCCCCTCAAACACGCGGCGGCACACTGGCGCGCCGAGGCCAAACACGGCCGCATGCCCCAGGCCCGGGTCATCAACACCACCTCCGGTGCCGGCCTTTCGGGAAGCGTCGGACAGGGCAACTACTCCGCGGCCAAGGCCGGCATCCTCGGCCTGACGCTGGTATCCGCCGCGGAGATGGGCCGCTACGGCGTCCAGGTCAACGCCATCGCGCCCGCCGCCCGCACCCGTATGACGGAGCAGACCTTCGCCGACACCATGGCCGCCCCCGCCGATGGGACCTTCGACACCATGGCCCCGGAGAACGTCTCCCCTCTGGTGGTCTGGCTGGGCTCGGCAGGGTCAGAGGGTGTGACGGGCCGGGTCTTCGCGGCGGAAGCCGGCCGCATCACCGTCATGGAGGGATGGCGCCCCGGCCCGGCAGCCGACAAGTCGGCCCGCTGGACTCCATCCGAGGCCGGCGAAACCGCCCGCCGACTCCTCGCCGCCGCCGAGCCACCGCAGCCGGTCTATGGAGCACGGTAGAGGGGGAGGAGGGGGAGGGGGAGGAGAACGGGCGGCCCCGGGTCTCCGGCTTTCCCCATCGCCTCCGTGCCATGGTTACGGCACTGGCCATGGCACTGGTCCTGGCCCTGGTTCTGGTCTTGGTCCTTGCCGGTCCACCACTCACGACCCCGCCCGTCGTCCCACACTCACGACCCGGCCCCACTCGGGCACAGACAGGATCCGGTGAAACATGCGCAATCTCATCCGCACCATCGTGCTGCCCGCGACCCCCGACACGGTCTGGCGCACCATAGGCCGCTTCGACGGCCTCCCCGACTGGCATCCGCACATCCCCCCTCTGATCATCGAAAACGGAGCCGACCCCGAAATCCCCGGCGCCGTCCGGGCGTTCATGCTCGACGGCACGGTCGTCGCCCGCGAACGCCTGCTCGCCCTGGATCACGCCGCCCGCGCGTACCGCTACACCGTGCTCGATCCCTTCCTTCCGATATCCGACTACGAAGCAACCCTCACGGCCCTGCCCCACGCCACCGGAACAGAGGTCCGCTGGACAGCCACCTATATCGGCGACGACGAGGCCGTAGCCCAGGTCGAAGAACTCTTCGGGGACGCGATCTACGCCACCGGCCTGACGTCCCTACGAGCCCGCTTCTGACCGCCGACACAGCCCCGCCCACCGGCGTCCAAGCCCCGACGGCGGTGACGCGAGCGCCGCATGAGTAACGGTGGAGCCCTGAGCTGGGGCATGGGCACGGGCACGGGCCCATGGGCGGGCAAGGGCAGTGGGCTATAGGTGGCTTGCAGGGGTGGAGACAGGTCAGACCGTGGCGCCCGGACGGGCCGTTACCACCTTCAGGCCACGGTCGGTGAACTCGCGGCGCGTGGCTTCCGTCGCCCCGCTGTCCGTGATGAGGGTGTCGAACACGTCCGCACCGCCGATCCGGGCGAAGCAGCGCTCGCCGATCTTCGATGAGTCCGCGACGATCACCGCACGCCGTGCTCGTTCCGCCATGAGGTGGTTGACCCTGGCCTCCGCCTCGTCATGCACCGTGGCACCCATGATCGGGTCCATGCCGTTGGCCCCGATGAAAGCGATGTCGACGGAGATCTGCTGGAGCACCAACTCGCTGAAAGGACCGACCAGTTCGAAGGAGCGTGAGTGTGCCACCCCGCCGGTGAGCACGATCTTGATCTGTGGCCGCACGGCCAGTTCGTTGGCGATGTTGAGAGAGTTGGTGACGATCGTCAGATGCGGCTGGGGGCCTGCCTCCGAGAAGTCGGGACGCGTGGCCAGCACCCGCGCGATGGCCGTGGTGGTGGTGCCACCGCTGAGTCCGACCACATCGCCACGCTCGACCAGTTTCGCCGCCGCCTGTGCCACTGCCTCCTTCTCCTCGGACCGGTGCGCGTGCTTGTACCGGATCGGCAGGTCGTACGCCACCGAGCTGAGCACTGCCCCGCCCCGGGTGCGGGTCAGCAGCTGCTGCTCGGCGAGGGTGTCCATGTCGCGCCGCATCGTGGCGGCCGAGACCTCCAGTTCGGTCGCCGCCTCCTCGACATCCACCCGGCCTCTCTCGCCGAGCAGCTCGAGCAGTGCGTTCATCCGTTCATGGCGCTTCATGCGGCGAGCCTAGCCGGGCCGTGACGGGTGCTCCTCTCCTCACCCCCGGACCGATGCCGGTGCCGCGTACCGGTCGGGAGCCGCTATCGGGGTGCCCAGCACCTCCAGCAGTCTGGCCGCCTCCCTGGCCACCGCTTCCCGGGCCGGCTTGAGGTACTTGCGGGAGTCGACGAGGGCGGGGTCCGCCCCCAGGACGTCCCGGATGGAGTGCGTGAAGACCGACACCAGGTGCGTCGAGATGTTGATCTTCGTCATGCCTGCCGCGATGGCGCGCTGCAGTTCCTCGTCCGGCACGCCGGACGAACCGTGCAGTACCAGCGGCACCGGAAGCGCCGCCCGCAACCGGCCGATCAGCTCCTTGTCCAGCACCGTCGTGCGCTCGTGCATCGCGTGGGAGGAACCGACGGCCACGGCGAGCGCATCGACACCCGTCGCGTCGATGAAGGCCAGCGCCTCGTTCGGATCGGTGCGGGTGCCCGGCGCGTGTACGCCGTCCTTGCCGCCGACCTTGCCGAGTTCCGCCTCGACGAAGGCACCGCGTTCATGGCACCAGGCGGTGAGCGCGGCGGTGGTGGCGACGTTCTCGTCGTAGGGGAATGCCGAGGCGTCCACCATGAACGAACTCACTCCCGCCGCGGCGCCCTGCCGGACCAGCTCCGCGTCGGTGATGTGGTCGAGGTGCACCGAGACGGGGGCGCTGGAATCCTCCGCAAGGGCGAGGGTGGCGCGGGTGATCGGGCGCAGGCTGCCGTGGTACCGGATGCAGTTCTCGCTGATCTGGAGGATCAGCGGGGCGTCGGCCCGTTCGGCAGCAGTGACCAGCGCCTCGGCGGTTTCCAGATGGATGACGTTGAAGGCCGCGGCGCCGATGCCTGCGGCACGCGCGCTGTCGATGATCGATGAGGTCGGAACGAGGGGCATGGGATGCTGACTCCCTTGCGTACGAAGTGACGTGAGACGGTGGGGCGGGCTACCGGGCCGCCGGAATTTCGAGCATCACGGAACGGGTCAGGCTGCGCGGGCTGTCCGGGTTCAGGCCGCGGGCACGGGCCCGCTCCAGGGCCACCCGCTGTACCAGCACCAGGTCGGCCAGCGGATCGCGGTCGTGGCGTACGAAGTGCGCCCCGGTCCTGGCCACATCCGCCTCCAGATCCTCGGGAGGCTCGCCGAACAGCCAGGTCACGCGGCCGGGGGCGGCTATCGCGATCGGGCCGTGGCGGTATTCCATCGCCGGATAGGACTCCGTCCAACTCTGCGAGGCTTCCCGCATCTTGAGGGCCGCCTCGTTGGCCAGCCCGAAGGTCCAGCCCGTACCGAGGAACGAGAACTGTTCGGCGTCGACCCACTCCTGTGCGACCGGGGCGGCGAGGGCTTCGCGTGCGTCGTGCACCGCGGTGGAGACGTCCTCGCCGAGGTGTGCGCGCAGCAGCGTCAGCGCGGTGGTCGCGAAGCGGGTCTGGACCACGGACCGTTCGTCCGCGAACGGCAGGGCCACCGTCGCGTCGGAGAGGTCCGTCGCCGGCGTCCCGGGGTCGCCGATGATCGTCACCGTCGGGATGCGGCCCTTCACGGCTTCCAGAATGCGCAGCACCTCGGTCGTGGTGCCGGAACGGGTGATCGCCACCACCGCGTCGTATCCGCGTGCGCTGCCGAGGAATGCCTCCGAGGCGGCGAAGGGGTCGGTCACGCCCGCACCGGCGCTCTCGCGCAGTGCCGCGTACGACTGCGCCATGAACCACGACGTGCCACATCCGACCACGGCCACCCGCTGTCCGGGCTCGGGCAGGGGGCCGCCCGCGGCTCCGATCCGCGCGGCTTCCTGCCAGGTCTCCGGCTGGCTGCGCAGCTCCTGCTCCATGTATGAGGTCTCGCTCATGGCCACCCTCTCGTGAATGCCGTCGTGATGCACAAAACTGCATTTTCATGTTCCGTTGCAAGCAACTGTACGCAAGATCTTGGATCGCTTCCATAGCTCGTACGGGTGGTTGCGGCAGAGAGGAGGGCTGCTCGGTTCGCTCGACTGGCCCTCCGGAGACGGCGGGTGAGTGGAATGCCGCGGTAGCCTGTGACTGTTGACACTTGCGCGAAACGCCGCCAATACTCGCATGATCAGTCATGAGCAGGCCGCCCCGCCGCACAAAGGACTCATCATGTCCACTGCAACGCTCTCCGAGATGCCCCCGCCACCACCCGCGAAAGCACGCCGAACCGGCCGTCTCTTCGCGCTCACGGGCGCCGTCGTCGGTGTCATCTACGGCTACGACTCCGGCAGCATCTCCGGCGCCCTGGTGTTCCTCAGTGAGGACTTCCATCTCACCGCGGCCGAAAAGGGCCTGGTCAACAGCATCCTGGTGTTCGGCAGCATCATCGGCGCGCTGATCGGCGGCAAGCTCGCCGACGCCCTGGGCCGCAAGGCCGCGATGCTGATCGTCGCGGGCTCCTACGCCATGTTCGTCGCGCTGTCCGCGGTCGCGCCCAATGTCATCGTGCTCGACGCCGTCCGTCTGCTGCTCGGGGTCGCCATCGGCATCTCGATCGTCGCCGCACCGCTCTACATAGCCGAGTCGACGCCCGCCCGCATACGGGGTGCGTCCGTGGCCGCGTACCAGGTCGCCACGGTCGCCGGGATCGCCATCACGTACTTCGTCAACTGGGGCCTGTCCGGCGGCGGCCACTGGCGCTGGATGCTCGGCATCGCCGCGCTCCCCGCCGCGCTGGTGATGATTCCGCTGTGGCGGCTGCCCGATACGCCCCGGTGGTATGTGCTCAAGGGTGATACGGAGCGAGCGATCGAGGTCATGGCGACGACCGACCCGGATGTCGACCCGCGCGCGGAAGTGGCAGCGGTGCGCGCCGCGCTCGCGGAGGAGAGCGGCGGATCGGCGGGCTCACTGCTGCGCAAGCCGTACGTCCGCGCCACGCTCTTCGTCATCGGACTGGGCTTCTTCTGCCAGATCACCGGCATCAACGCCGTGACCTACTACAGCCCGCAGATCTTCGAGGAGATGGGGTTCACCGGCAACGGCCTGAACTTCCTGCTCCCCTCGTTCGTGCAGCTCGCGTCGCTGGCCGCGACCGTGCTCGCCATTCTCATCATCGACCGCATAGGGCGCCGGGTGGTGCTGCTGTCCGGCATCGGCACGATGGTCGTCATGCTGGCCGTGCTCGCCACCGTTTTCGGCACGGGTGGCCTGCACGGCGACATGATCTGGGTGGGCTTCGGCGCGATCCTGCTGTTCACCGCCGCCTTCAACTTCGGCTTCGGGTCGCTGATCTGGGTCTACGCGAGCGAGGCGTTCCCGGCGCAACTGCGCTCCACGGGAGCTTCGGCGATGCTCAGCGCCGACCTTGTCGCCAACCTGCTGATCGCGCAGTTCTTCCCGTCCGTACTGGCCTGGGCGGGAGCCGGCTTGACGTTCGCGGGCCTCGGCGTCCTGGCGCTGGGTGCGCTGGTCTTCGCGTCGGTCACCGCCCCGGAGACCAAGGGCCGGCAACTGGAAGAGATCCAGGGGTACTGGAGCAACGGCGGCCGTTGGCCCACACCGGCCCCTGGAGACGCCTCTCCGGGGACGGCCGCCCCGGAGAAGGCAGCAGTAGAGAAGGCGGCAGCGGAGAAGGCGGCACCGGAGACAGCTGCCCCGGAGGTGGCCCCCTGACGAGGGCGCGGGGACGGCGAGGCTGCGGCAGGCGCGCGGATACCGGCCCGTCGCGACCGCCCCTCCAGGAGGAGCGGTCGGTCGCGGGCCTTCCAGGGGCACTTCAGGAAGGACGCTGCTCCCGGAAGCGCTCCAGTTCCGGCGCCGTGGTCGTCGCCTGGAACTCGACGATGCGGTAGTCGCAGACGTCGGCGAGGGAGAACGGGTCCTCGGCCACGAGCCGTTCGACTTCCGGGCGGTCCATACCGACGGCGAGGATGACGCCACCGTCGCGCGGTACCTTGCGGCCGGCGGCGATGAAGCGCCCGGTGGCGTACTGCTCTTGCAACCACTCCACATGGTCGGCCAGTGCCGCTTCGACGCGTTCGAGGGGCGCGGTATAGGTCAGTTCAAGTACGAACATGAAGGAAATATAGAGGAGCCCCCAGGCGTCGCTGCCACCGCCTCCTGCGGTGAAGGCGCAGGCCGGAGGCGGTGCGCAGCAGGGTGTGGCGGTGGCAGCGCCGTTCGTCCGCCACCCGTTGGCCGAGTCGGAGCCGTCGCGGCGGCGCGCGCTAAAGGAATGCGGACAGGTCCGGGCGCCGTCGCCCGTGCCGCGTCGCCTTCTCGTACGCGTGGCCGGCCTGGAGGAGGGCCAGATCCGCCCGGGGAGCGGCGATGATCTGCAGGCCCACGGGAAGGCCGCCGGGCGTGAAGCCCGCCGGGACGGACAGCGCGGGCACGCCGAGTACGGAGATGACGTAAGCGGACCGCATCCAGTCCAGATACGTCTGCGTGGGACGGCCGGCGACCGTCTCCGGGTACTCCGACGCGGCGTCGAACGGGACGACTTGGCTGACCGGCGCGAGCAGCAGCTCGTAGCGGGAGAAGAAGTCGAGGGTGTCCAGGTGGAGCCGGCTGCGGGTCGCGGTGGCAGTGTGGAGATCGTCCGTCGTCAGCCGGCGCCCCTCCTCGATGTTCCAGGCCAGGCTCGGTTTGAGGGACGCGCGATCGGTGTCGAGCAGGGCACCGAAGGCCAGGTCGAAGGCGTGCGCCCGCATGGTCCTGAACGTCTCGTCGGCGCCGGTGAGGTCGGGGCAGGCGGTGTCCACGTGGCAGCCCAGTTCCGTGAAGACCGCCAACTGGGGCTCCAGGACGGCGAGTACCTCCGGGTCGGCGGGGGCCGTCCCGCCGAGGTCGGGGGCCCAGGCGACGCGCATTCCGCGCAGATCGCGGTCGAGGGGAACCCGGAACGCCTCGCCGGACGTTTCGAGACTGAGCGGGGAACGCCGGTCGGGGCCGGCCATCACGGACAGCAGCAGCGCCGTGTCGGCCACGGTCCGTGCCATCGGCCCGGCCACCGCCAGGGTGTCCCACAGGTCGCCGGATGGGTGGGAAGGCACCCGGCCCGGTGTCGGCCGCAGCCCGACGACATTGCAGAAGGAGGCAGGATTGCGCAGTGAACCGCCCATGTCGCTCCCGTCGGCGAGCGGTTGCAGCCCGACGGCCAGTGCGGCGGCTGCACCCCCGCTGCTGCCACCGGCCGAGCGGGCGGTGTCGTACGGATTGCGGGTGGTCCCGAACACCGGGTTGAAGGTGTGGGAGCCGGCGGCGAATTCCGGGACGTTGGTCTTGCCGATGCGGATGGCCCCGGCCTCCTGCACCCGGCTGACGAGGAGTTCGTCCTGGTCGGGCACGTACTCGGCATAAAGGGGTGACCCGAAGGTGGTGCGCATGCCGCGGGTGAGGTGGGTGTCCTTGAACGCGACCGGCAAGCCGTGCAGCGGCGGCACGTCCGCACCCCGGGCGAGCCGCTGGTCCGCGCGGGCCGCTTCGGCCATGGCGCCCTCGGGATCGAGGGTGACGACGGCGTTGACGGCCGGGTTGACGCGCGCGATGCGATCCAGGTGGTCCTGGACCACCTCCCGGGCGGACACCTCCCGGCGACGCAGCCCGGCTGCGAGATCGGTGGCGTCGAGCGTGTGCAGAGCGTCGGTCATGACGGCCTCGTGTCGGCAGGGTGCGCGGGTCGGGCAGGTCCCTCATCCTGTGCTCTCCTGACGGAACCGGTCAACGAGCAGCAGGACGCGACGCATTCACGCGCGTCACGGGCCGGGATCCCCTGCCTCTCCGCCACCGCGTCGGGCGGCCCGGCCGACGCGATAGCGTGGTGCCACCATGCACATTCCCGGAACGCTCTCCTGCGACGACGAACTGCGGAACTGGCCGTCCGGCGAAGCCGAGGCCCGCGCCATCCAGGACCGGCTGCGGCGCCATGTGTGCCTCGAAGAGCCCGGCCCGCAGGTGGATTTCGACGGCACCGTCGTGGGTGTCGATGTCGCCTACGACGACGCACGCGATGTCGTCGCCGCCGCGGCCGTCGCGCTGGACGCCCGCAGCCTCACCGTCGTCGACGAGGCCACCGCGGTCGGCCGGGTCAGCTTCCCCTACGTCCCCGGGCTGCTCGCCTTCCGTGAGATCCCCACGGTGATCGAAGCCCTGGCCCGCCTCGCCCGCACACCGGACCTCGTGATCTGCGACGGGTACGGACGGGCGCACCCGCGTCGCTTCGGACTCGCCAGCCACCTCGGCGTCCTGACAGGACTGCCCACCATCGGCGTCGCCAAGAACCCCTTCACCTTCCGCTACGACGCCCCGGGGCCGGAGCGGGGTGCGACCGCTCCGCTTCTGGACGGCCCCGAGGGCGCCGCCGAAGAAGTGGGGCGGGCGCTGCGCACCCAGGAGGGTGTCAAGCCGGTCTTCGTGTCCGTGGGGCACCGCGTCGGACTCGACCGGGCCTGTGCGCACACCCTCCGTCTGGCGCCCAAGTACCGCCTCCCGGAGACGACTCGGGCCGCCGACGCACTGTGCAGGCGGGCGCTGGCCGACGTCTGAACGCCGCGGCCACCGGCAGCCGTCCCGCAGCGGAGGGCGGCCCCAGGCGGGAGGGCGGATCAGCCCCGTACGACCCGGAAGGTGATGCCCGCCTCCTGGAGCCGCGTCGTCAGAGCGTCTCCCATGGCGACCGCAGGCGTCACCTGGCCCGCGGTCCTGGGCAGTTCGTCGAAGGCGAGGCTGAGGGCCGACTCGGCCAGCATCTTGGCCGTCTCGCCGTAACCGGGATCGCCGCCGGCCACCTCGGTGAGCAGCCGCCGCCCGCCTCCTCGGGCCACGAAGCGCACGGTGAACCAACTCTTCGCCCGCCGTTCAGGGCCCGGTCCGTCGCCCGGCTCCAGGCGCCCCGACAGCCACCGGCGCGCGGACGGGAGCTGGACCAGCGCAGCCAGCGCACCGGCGCCCAGCGCGCCCCCCACCGCGACCGGCAGCCGGCGCACCCCGGCGTAGTGGCGGTAGCGGAAGTCGGGTCCGTAGCGCTCCAGGGCGGCGGCGGAACGGCCGATCACCTGGGGGTCGAGGGTCGGCAGCGGCACGCCCCACGGGTGCGTCGGACCGCTCCTGAGGGGCGGGCCCGGAGTCGCCCGTACCGTACGGCCCTCAGGGAGCGGCGGTTCCTTCAGCCGGCGTTCGCGGGCCGCCCGCGCCATGTCGCGCGGGCGGGACATGGCGGTCAGCGTCGAAGCCAAGGTGCCGCCGGAGAACATCGCCCGCGCCCGCACGAAGCCGTCGATGCGCAACGGGACGCCCTCCGGGAGGTGCCGCACGGTGAAGAGCACGCCGAGGTCGTGCGGTACCGAGTCGAAGCCGCAGGAATGCACGAGGCGGGCGCCCGAAGCGCGGGCCGTCGCGTCGTGCCGCAGGTACATCCGGTCGATGAACTCCGGCTCGCCGCTCAGGTCGACGTAGTCGGTGCCGGCCTCGGCGCAGGCGGCGACCAGGGGTTCGCCGTATGTCAGGTACGGGCCGACGGTGGTGGCCAGCACCCGGGTGCCTGCGGCCAGCGCGCGCAGCGATTCCGGATCCGCGGTGTCGGCCCGCAGCAGCGGCAGCCGCGCGCAGTCCGGGTCGATGGCGGCCAGGCGGGCACGCAGCCGCTCCAGTTTCGCCGTGTCGCGCCCGGCCAGCGCCCACCGGCAGTTCTTGGGGGCGTGCGCGGCCAGGTATGCGGCGGTGAGCGTGCCCGCGAACCCGGTCGCGCCGAAAAGGACGAGGTCGTGGGCCCGTCCTGGAGTGTCCTGCCGTCGCATCGCGCGTCCTTTCGCCTGGGGTTCCGGACCCTGGGCAGCCACCGGTCAAAGATCAAAGCGCCTTCCCGCAGGCGCGGTTGGTGTGTGGTGACGCCCTTTCGGCGCGGTGGGGTGCTGCCCCGCCGCCCCGGTGCCCGACGGGTCGTGCCCTGCGGCCCCTCCTGCGGAGCCCTCTCCGGTGGCGCCGCTCGGGCAGCGTCATTCCGTGCTGTCACCCTGCCGCCCCAGTGCCACTCCCCGCACACCGCCGAGTTCGGCGAGCGCCTCCACCAGGGAGTGCGCCGATGTGGTGCCCTCCAGGCGCAGCAGCACCTCGGCCGATACCCGTTCTTCCTCCTCCGCACCGGTCTCCACCTGGACGTCGGTCACCCGGAACCCGCTGCTCGTGCATATCTCCAGCATCCGTCCCAGCAGCCCCCGTTGGGAGCGGTAGGTCAGGCGCAGCTCGACGGTCTCCGGCAGGCGGGTGGTGCCGATGCGTTCCGACACCTTCGAGAAGCCGCGGACGATGAGGAAGTGCACGGCCGTCGCGCCGGCGGCGAGCAGCGGCAGGCCGCCGCCGCACGCCATGCCGATCGCGCAGGTCAGCCAGATCGTGGCGGCCGTCGTCAGCCCGCGCACCGCGTCCTTCTTGACGAAGATCAGCCCGCCGCCGATGAAGCCGATGCCGGAGACGACCTGCGCGGCGACGCGGGACGGGTCCAGTGCCACGCCGTCCGTCCCCAGCAGCGCCCCGAAACCATGGATCGACACCTCCATGAACAGCGCGCTGCCCACGCCGACGAGCGTGTGGGTGCGCAGTCCTGCGCTCTTCTGCCGTGCCTCCCGTTCCAGCCCGATCAGCGACGACAGCAGCAGCGCTATCGCCAGCTCGGCGAACTGGCGCGGCCCCTGACCGTTGTGGATGTTGAAGAAGTCGGCGGCGAGATACGGCTGTGGCATGCAGGCATTGTCCCTCCGCCGGCGGGGAATCCCCGCTCCGCAGGCCGTTGTCAGTGGTCGCCGTTAGCGTGGTGGTCGATGGAACGTGGCGTGCGCGAAGGCGCCGCGGGACGACGGCATTCCGGTGCTGCCGACCGGTACCGACGGGGGAGCGTGACATGGAGGTTCGCATGGCGAAGGCGGCGGACGCGGTGGAGGTGCGGGAGCAGATCCGCGGGTACGCGCTGCGCCTTCCCGGCGCGGCGGAGGAGTTCCCATGGGGCGAGAGCGTCGTCAAGGTCAACAAAAAGGTCTTCGTCTTCCTCGGGGCGGAGGATGACGGCCGCCCGCCGAGAGTCACCCTCAAGCTCAAGGACCCGGAGGCGCACGCCCATGCGCTCACCGCCCCCGGTGCCGAGCCGGCCGGCTACGGCCTGGGCAACGCCGGCTGGGTGACGGTTCCGTTGACGGAACGGGGCGCGCCACCCGCCGAGTTGCTCTGCGACTGGGTGGAGGAGTCCTACCGCGTCATAGCCCCGAAGCGGCTCATCGCCGAGCTGGACGGGGGATAGCGGCGCACGGTCGGCAGTGCGCAGAGGCCCGTGGCGGCGATGGCAGTTGAGCATCGTCACCACGGGCCTTTTCCGTGGCGGGTCTTGACTCAGGGGGCTTGTGGAAAGTGGAACACGTTCTTAACATCACGAGTGTTACATCAGAAGTGTCACAGTGCGGCGCAGGAGCGAGGGGCGTGATGGCGGAATCAGGCAACGGCCCGCTCAGCGGGGTGCGCGTGGTGGAACTGGCAGGCATCGGCCCCTGCCCCTTCGCGGCCATGACCCTGGCCGACCTCGGCGCCGACGTCGTCCGGGTCGACCGGCCCGGGGGCACGGGGCTCGGCATCGACCCCGCATACGACCTCACCAACCGCAACAAACGCTCGGTCGTCATCGACCTGAAGAGCGCCGACGGAGCGGCCCGGGTGCTGGAACTGGCCGAGCGCGCCGACGTACTGATCGAGGGCTACCGCCCCGGCGTCGCCGAACGCCTCGGCGTCGGCCCTGACGACTGCCTGGCCCGCAACCCGCAGCTCGTCTACGGCCGGATGACCGGCTGGGGACAACAGGGCCCGCTCGCCGACACCGCGGGGCACGACATCGGCTACATCGCCATCACCGGCGCCCTCGGCATGACCGGGGTACCCGACGCCCCTCCCGTCGCCCCCGCCAACCTCCTCGGTGACTACGCGGGCGGCTCCCTCTACCTCGTCATCGGCATCCTCGCCGCGCTCCAGCACGCCAGGAGCGGCACCGGCCGCGGCCAGGTCGTGGACGCCGCGATCGTCGACGGCACCGCCCATCTCTCCTCGATGATCCACGGCATGCTGGCGGCCGGCGGCTGGCAGGACAGGCGCGGCGCCAATCTGCTCGACGGCGGCGCGCCGTTCTACGGCACGTACGAGACGGCGGACGGCGCCCACATGGCGGTCGGCGCCCTGGAGCCGCGGTTCTACGCCGAGTTCATCCGTCTGCTGGGCATCGAGGACCAGGCACCCGACCGCAACGACCTCGCCGCCTGGGCCGAGTTGCGCAGCGCCATCGCCGCTCGCTTCAGGACCCGCACGCGCGCGGAATGGACCGCGGTCTTCGAGGGGACCGACGCCTGCGTGGCGCCCGTACTGTCCCTGCGGGAGGCACCGGCCCACCCCCATCTCGCCGCCCGCGGCACCTTCATCGACCACGGCGGCCTCACCCAGCCCGCGCCCGCTCCGCGCTTCTCCCGCACCCCGGGCGCGGTGCGCAGACCGCCCGCGCAGCCCGGCGCCGACACCGCAGAAGTCGCCCGCGACTGGCAGGCCCCCGGCCTCCTCGCGGGCGGTGACCCGGCCACGCCGTCCGCGGCACCGGACCGTGACGGGCAGCAGGACACGGACAGCTGAGGGAAGCGCCCGCCACCGTCAAGAACTGGCTCTGAGGAGGGCCCGGACAGATGAAGCGTCAGATCTTCACCGAGGACCACGAAGCCTTCCGCGGGACGGTACGCACCTTCCTCGCCAAGGAGGTGACCCCGCACTACGAACAGTGGGAGAAGGACGGCATCGTCAGCCGGGACGCCTGGCGGGCGGCGGGCAGGCAGGGGCTGCTCGGCCTGGCCGTCCCCGAGGAGTACGGAGGCGGCGGGAACGCCGACTTCCGCTACAGCGCCGTGCTGGCCGAGGAGTTCACCCGGGCCGGCGCGGCCGGACTCGCGGTCGGGCTGCACAACGACATCATCGGCCCGTACCTCACCTCACTGGGCACCGAAGAGCAGAAGCGGCGCTGGCTGCCCGGATTCTGCAGCGGTGACCTCATCACCGCCATCGCGATGACCGAACCGGGCGCCGGGTCCGACCTCCAGGGCATCCGTACCGGCGCCGAGGACCGCGGCGACCACTGGCTGCTGAACGGCTCCAAGACCTTCATCTCGAACGGCATCCTCGCCGACCTCGTGATCGTCGTCGCGAAGACCACCCCCGAAGGCGGGGCACACGGCCTGAGCCTGCTGGTCGTCGAGCGCGGCATGGAGGGCTTCGAGCGTGGCCGCAACCTCGACAAGATCGGCCAGAAGGCACAGGACACCGCCGAACTCTTCTTCCGCGACGTCCGGGTGCCCAAGGAAAATCTGCTCGGCGAGCTGAACGGCGCCTTCGTCCACCTGATGACCCACCTCGCGCAGGAACGGATGGGCATCGCCGTCGCCGGGATCGCGGGCGCCGAACACCTCCTGGAGATCACCCGCCAGTACGTCAAGGAGCGCGAGGCGTTCGGGAGGCCGCTGGCCAAGCTCCAGCACATCCGCTTCGAGATAGCCGAGATGGCCACCGAGTGCGCCGTCACCCGCGCCTTCATCGACCGCTGTATCGCCGACCATTCCGTGGGCGAACTCGACGCGGTGCATGCCTCGATGGCCAAGTGGTGGGCCACCGAACTCCAGAAGCGCGTCGCCGACCGCTGCCTCCAACTCCACGGCGGCTACGGCTACATGACCGAATACCGCGTGGCCAAAGCCTTCACCGACGGCCGCATCCAGACGATCTACGGCGGGACCACCGAGATCATGAAGGAGATCATCGGCCGGTCCCTGCTCGGCTGACCCGGGACCGTTGGGTCCGCACCCGCCGCGACCGCTCCACCCTCATGCGAAAGGCTGCCTGACTTGAGTACCGAAGCGTACGTATACGACGCGATCCGCACCCCGCGTGGCCGCGGCAAGGCCCATGGCGCACTGCACGGCACCAAGCCCGTCGATCTCGTCGTCGGTCTCATCCACGAACTCCGCAGCCGCTTCCCCGGCCTGGACCCGGCGGCCATCGACGACATCGTGCTCGGCGTGGTCAGCCCGGTCGGCGACCAGGGTTCGGACATCGCCAAGGTCGCCGCCATCGCCGCGGGACTGCCCGACACGGTGGCCGGCGTCCAGGAGAACCGCTTCTGTGCCTCCGGCCTGGAAGCCGTCAATCTCGCCGCCGCCAAGGTGCGTTCCGGCTGGGAGGACCTGGTCCTGGCCGGCGGCGTCGAGTCGATGTCGCGCGTCCCCATGGCATCCGACGGCGGCGCCTGGGCGATGGACCCGATGACCAACTTCGCCACCAACTTCGTCCCGCAGGGCATCGGCGCCGACCTCATCGCCACCATCGAGGGCTTCTCCCGGCACGACGTCGACTCGTTCGCCGCCCTGTCCCAGGAACGCGCCGTCGAGGCATGGAAGAACAACCGCTTCGAGCGTTCCGTCGTCCCGGTACGCGACCGCAACGGCCTGGTCGTCCTCGACCGCGACGAGCACATCCGCCCCGGCACCACCGCCGAATCGCTGGCCGGCCTCAAGCCGTCCTTCGTGATGATCGGTGAGGCGGGCGGCTTCGACGCCGTGGCGCTCCAGAAGTACCACTGGGTCGAGAAGATCGACCACGTCCATCACGCGGGCAACTCCTCCGGAATCGTGGACGGTTCCGCCCTGGTCGCCATCGGCAACGCCGAGGTCGGCGAGCGCTACGGTCTGGCGCCGCGGGCCAGGATCGCCGCGGCTGCCGTCTCCGGATCCGACCCGACGATCATGCTGACCGGGCCCGCGCCCGCGGCCCGCAAGGCCCTCGCCAAGGCCGGACTGACCATCGGCGACATCGACCTGGTCGAGATCAACGAAGCCTTCGCCGCCGTCGTGCTGCGCTTCGCCAAGGACATGGGGCTCTCCCTCGACAAGATCAACGTCAACGGCGGCGCCATCGCCATGGGCCACCCGCTCGGCGCCACCGGCGCGATGATCATCGGCACCCTCATCGACGAACTGGAACGCCAGGACAAGCGCTACGGCCTGGCCACCCTCTGCGTCGGCGGCGGCATGGGCATCGCCACCGTCATCGAGCGCCTCTGACCGCCGCCCCACCCCTTACGGAGAAGCCACAGTGAGCGAGACCTCTGCGATGTCGACCATCCGCTGGGAGCAGGACGAGACCGGCGTGGTCACCCTGGTCCTGGACGACCCCGGCCAGTCCGCCAACACCATGAACGACGCCTTCAAAGCCTCCCTCACCGCGGTCGCCGACCGTCTGGAGGCCAAGCAGGACAGCGTCCGCGGCGTCATCTTCACCTCCGCCAAGAAGACCTTCTTCGCCGGCGGCGACCTGCGGGACCTGATCGCGATCACCCCGGCCGATGCCCAGCGGGCATTCGACGTGAGCAACGGCATCAAGCGCGACCTGCGCCGTATCGAAACCCTCGGCAAGCCCGTCGTCGCGACCATCAACGGCGCGGCCCTGGGCGGCGGTTACGAAATCGCGCTGGCCTGTCACCACCGCATCGCCCTCGACACCCCCGGCACCAAGATCGGCCTGCCCGAGGTCACCCTGGGCCTGCTGCCCGCGGGCGGCGGCGTCACCCGTACGGTCCGGCTGCTCGGCATCGCCGACGCCCTGCTGAAGGTCCTCCTCCAGGGCACCCAGTACAACGCCACCCGCGCCCAGGACAACGGCCTGATCCACGAAGTCGCCGCCTCTCCCGACGAGTTGCTGGCCAAGGCCCGTGCCTTCATCGACGCGCACCCCGAGTCCCAGCAGCCCTGGGACGTCAAGGGCTACCGCATCCCCGGCGGCACCCCGGCCCAGCCGAAGTTCGCCGCCAACCTCCCGGCGTTCCCCGCCAACCTCAAGAAGCAGGTCAACGGCGCGCCCTACCCGGCGCCTCGCAACATCCTCGCCGCGGCGGTCGAGGGCTCCCAGGTCGACTTCGAGACCGCCCAGACCATCGAGGCCCGCTACTTCGTCGAGCTGGTCACCGGCCAGACCTCGAAGAACATGATCCAGGCGTTCTTCTTCGACCTCCAGGCCGTCAACTCCGGCGCCAATCGCCCGCAGGGCATCGCGCCCCGCACGGTCGAGAAGGTCGCGGTGCTCGGCGCCGGCATGATGGGCGCGGGCATCGCCTACTCCTGCGCCAAGGCCGGGATGCAGGTCGTGCTCAAGGACATCTCCCCGGAGGCCGCGGCCAAGGGCAAGGCGTACGCGGAAGGGCTCCTGGCCAAGGCGCTCGCCCGCGGCCGTACGACCGAGCAGAAGCGGGACGAACTGCTGGCGCGCATCACCCCCACCGCCGACCCGCAGGATCTCGCCGGCTGTGACGCGGTCATCGAAGCGGTCTTCGAGGACGTCGCGCTCAAGCACAAGGTCTTTCAGGAGATCGAGCACATCGTCGCTCCCGATGCGCTGCTCTGCTCCAACACCTCGACGCTGCCCATCTCGGGACTGGCCGAAGGGGTCGAGCGCGACGGCGACTTCATCGGGCTGCACTTCTTCTCGCCGGTCGACAAGATGCCCCTGGTGGAGATCATCAAGGGCGAGAGGACCGGCGACGAGGCGCTGGCCCGCGCCTTCGACCTGGTCCGCCAGATCCGCAAGACCCCGATCGTGGTCAACGACTCGCGCGGCTTCTTCACCTCCCGCGTCATCGGCCACTTCATCAACGAGGGCGTGGCGATGGTCGGTGAGGGCCTCGACCCGGCCTCCATCGAGCAGGCCGCGGCCCAGGCCGGCTACCCGGCGAAGGTCCTGTCGCTGATGGACGAGCTGACCCTGACCCTGCCGCGCAAGATCCGCAAGGAGACCCAGCGGGCGGTCGAGGAGGCCGGCGGCAGCTGGCAGCCGCATCCGTCCGACGCGGTCATCGACCGGATGGTCGACGAGTTCGGCCGTCCAGGGCGCAGCGGCGGCGGCGGTTTCTACGAGTACGGCGAGGACGGCAAGCGGGCCGGCCTGTGGCCGGGGCTGCGCGAGCACTTCACCAAGAAGGACGCCGACGTTCCGTTCATCGACATGCAGGAACGGATGCTGTTCTCCGAGGCGTTGGACACCGTCCGCTGCTTCGAGGAGGGCGTGCTGACCTCGGTCGCCGACGCCAACATCGGCTCCATCTTCGGCATCGGCTTCCCGGGCTGGACGGGCGGCGTGATCCAGTACATCAACGGCTACGAAGGCGGCCTGCCCGGGTTCGTGGCCCGTGCCAGGGAGCTGGAGGCGGCCTACGGCGAGCGGTTCGCGCCGCCCGCGCTGCTGGTCGAGAAGGCCGGGAAGGGCGAGAAGTTCAGCGACGGCTGACGGACGGCGGGGGCGGCCCTGCCGCGGCGGTCCGCCCCCTCACGCCCCGGTGTCGCCGAACCACTCCCGCAGTTCCTCCTTCATCGACCGCTGGAAAGCGGTGACCAGCGCCTGCACCACCATGGGCTGCATATGGGCGGAGAGCGACTTCATCCGCGCCATCTCCTCGGCGTCAGGACCGCCGCCGCGGTAGGGCTCCCACACCTCGTCCTTGAAAAGCCGGCTCAGCTCGCGGGCCGCCGAGCGGGTGTGCTCGATGACGACGGTGCGTGCCGCGAGGATCGTCTCCAGGGCGATCGGCACGTCGAGCAGCCGGGTGCCCAGGTGCAGCAGCCCGGGATCCACCCGGAAGACGTCCGGGTCGTCGGTCCGCACCAGCACGCTCATGGCCGCGAGCCGGTCCAGGTCGTCCTCGGTCAGCTCCCGGCCGACCCGGCGTTCCAGCTGGTCACGGGCGGTGTCCTCGGCCGTGTCCGGGATCCAGCCGGCCACCAGCGCCCGGTGGATCGCCAGGTCCTGGGCGCTCAGGTCGGGCGGCAGCTGCCGCAGATAGCGCTCGATCGCGGACAGCGTCATGCCCTGGTGCTGGAGTTCCTCGATCAGCGCCAGCCGCGAGAGATGGTCGGGGCCGTAACGGCCGACCCGGCGCGGGCCGATCTCGGGCGGCGGCAGCAGTCCGCGCGTGCTGTAGAAGCGGATCGTGCGGACGGTGACGCCGGCGCGGGCGGCCAGTTCGTCGACCGTCAGGCCGGTGGCGGGCTCCATCATGTTCAACAGTATTGCTGTCTCACCACTCCTGTGAAACCTCTCGGAGGGCCGCGGACCCGCCGCGAATCTGCGTGCCGTGGCCGCCGGCGCCCCGCTGACCGTACGGAACAGGTCATGCGATTTCCCCGTGACGGGCGAAGTGGCGGTCGGACGGGGCCGAAATTTCGACGTCACCGTATGTCCGGTGCGGGATTAATAAGGTCAAAACCCCCCAAAACATAAGTGGCGCGTAATGGATGTGATCCAGCGCACAGACGGAGGGGCCCTCTTCGGGGAAGGTGTGCCGTCGACTGCCCGTGCGATCCGCGGAATACCAGTCACGTCTCCAGCACCTGCCTGAAAGCGAGATGAATCAGCAGTGACCACAGACACCGTCACGGATGAAGCGCAGGGGCCACCGGACGGGGGGAGCGGGGCACGGCAGGACGCGGGGGACGAGGGATACAGCAAGGGCCTGAAGGGCCGCCACATCAACATGATCGCGATCGGTGGCGCGATCGGCACCGGTCTGTTCCTCGGCGCCGGCGGCCGGCTGCACTCCGCAGGACCCGCGCTGGCCGTCGCCTACGCCGTCTGCGGCCTCTTCGCCTTCTTCGTCGTCCGGGCGCTGGGGGAGATGGTGCTGCACCGCCCCTCCTCCGGTTCGTTCGTCTCCTACGCCCGGGAATTCCTGGGCGAGAAGGGCGCGTACGTCGCCGGCTGGATGTATGTCGTCAACTGGTCGACGACCGGCATCGCCGACATCACCGCCATCGCGCTGTACACGCACTACTGGAGCCTGTTCACCGACATCCCGCAGTGGGTGATGGCGCTGATCGCGCTCGCCGTGGTGCTGACCGTGAACCTCATCTCCGTGAAGATCTTCGGCGAGCTGGAGTTCTGGTTCGCGATCATCAAGGTCGCCGCACTGGTGATCTTCATGTTCATCGGCATCTTCCTGCTGGCCACCCAGCACCCGGTCGGCGGGCACCCGCCGGGCCTCGACGTGCTCACCGACAACGGCGGATTCTTCCCGACCGGCATGCTGCCTGTGGTGATCGTCCTCCAGGGCGTCGTCTTCGCCTACTCCGCCGTCGAACTGGTCGGCGTGACCGCGGGCGAGACCAGCGAGCCCGAGAAGGTCGTGCCCAAGGCCGTCAACTCCATCATGTGGCGGGTGGGCGTCTTCTATGTCGGATCGGTGCTGCTGCTGACGCTGCTGCTCCCGTGGAACAAGTACACCGACGGCGAGAGCCCCTTCGTCACCGTGCTCTCCAACGTCGGGGTGCCGGCGGCGGGCGATGTGATGAACCTCGTCGTGCTGACCGCCGCCATGTCGAGCCTGAACTCCGGGCTCTACTCGACGGGCCGCATCCTGCGCTCCATGTCCATGGCGGGCTCCGCACCCAAGTTCGCCGGGCTGATGAACCGCAACCAGGTGCCCTACGGCGGCATCCTGCTCACCTCCACCGTCTGCGTACTCGGCGTGGCACTCAACTACGTCGTGCCGGGCAAGGCGTTCGAGATCGTGCTGAACATCGCGGCGCTCGGCATCATCAGCACCTGGTGCACGATCATGATCTGCCACCTGGTCTTCGTGCGCCGCGCCAAGGAGGGGCAGGTGCGACGGCCGCGCTTCCGGCTGCCCGGCACGCCCGTCACCGACATCGTGACGATCGCCTTCCTGCTCGGCGTCATCGTGCTGATGTGGTTCGACGACGGTGTCGGCCGGCAGACCGTGCTGCTGATTCCGGTACTCGCCGTCGCGCTGGTCGCCGGCTGGTACGCGGTCCGCGGCCGGGTGCGGCGCATCGCCGAGGAGCGCGAGGCTGCGTCGTAGACCAGCGCTCGGGCGCCTGACGTACAGGGGCGGTCGCCGGAAGCCGGAGAGGCGTCCGCGACCGCCCTCGCGCGTGCGGGGGACCGCCGCGCTCAGCCGCCGAGCAGCGGGTAGTGATCGGAGAGGTTGGTGTAGGTGTACTTCTTGCCCCAGCTGGAGACCGTCCAGGGCGCGGACTCCTCCATGATCACGTCATTGCGCCAGCCGGCGGGCCTGGCATGGCCGTTGCGGTGCAGGACGTAGTCCAGGTCCTCGCGCGGATCGTCCGGGTAGCGGTACTTCGCGACGGAGTTCTCCTGGGTGTCGAAGGAGTATGGATGGCCCGTGCGGCTGTCGGCGGGGGCCAGGTCGCCGTTGGCGAGCATCGCGTCGTACTCCGAGCCGTGCGAGTCGATGTTCATGTCACCGGCGACCATGACCTCTTCGCCGGCCGGGATGTGCCGGGCGTCCAGGAAGGCGTCCATCTCCTTGAGCTGGGCCGCGCGGTCGGCGACCGCCTCGCCCGCCTTGCAGCCCGAGTCGGTGGACTGGGTGTGCGTGCCGACCACGTGCACCTTGGCGCCGTTCACGTCCAGCACCGCATAGACGAAGCCCTTGTTGGAGAAGGCGTCCGAGCCGCAGGCGTCCTTGTAGACGTACTGCTCCTTGCGGAGGATCGGCCACTTGCTCAGCAGCGTCACCCCGCCGTCCTCCGGGGTGGCGGCGGAGTAGGCGCCGCCGGTGGCGTCCCAGCCGTCCTTGCTGCGGCCGACCACCGGAGTCTGGTGCGGGTACTGCGCCGCGGCACGGGACTTCAGGGCGTCCGACGAGGAGTTGTCGAAGGCTTCCTCCAGGACGACGACGTCGTTGCCCTGGAAGAAGTCCGCCGCCGGTATGGCCTCGGCGCGGTGGTCCTGGCCCCAGTTGGGGTAGAGGTTCTTGCTCATCAGGAAGGTGTTGTAGGTCAGGACCTTCAGATGCGGGGGCGGCGTCGCCGACGCGGTGGGGGACGCGGCGGCGGTGGCGACGACGGCGAGGGCCGCGGCGGTCGCGACGGCCCGTGGGGTGCGCGGTGCGGGGTGCGGCACTGAATCTCCCTGTGGGGGTGGGGACATGATCCGGCGAGGCACATCAAATCAGCTGTGGTTACCTCTTGGTAACCACTCGGTGTGCACGAGATTCACGGGGCGTAGCGCTTGCCCGTGAGGTCGCAGCGGACGGTGCGGAGGCGACGGCCGGACGGTCGTATCATGGAGAAACGCGAGGAATATCGCGTGGTACGGCAAAGGCGATGACGGCGGTGCACAACGACCCGCAACCCCCGCCACCGGGCAGCCTTCTGTGGTCGATGGCCGGGGACATCCGCACCCTGCTGACCCTGCCGGCCGTCATGACCCTTCAGGTGGCGCACCCCGAGGTGAGCGCGGGCACCGACGCCCGCGCGGTGTTCCGTACGGACCCCTGGGGGCGCGGCCGGCGGTCGCTGATCTCCTTCCAGCTGTGGGTCTACGGCGGCGATGCGGCGGCAGCGGAGGGCCGCAGGCTGCGCCGGACCGTCCGGGGCGCCGACGCGCGGGGGCCTGCGCGCCACGTCCTCACGCCGGCCGCCTACGTCTGGGTGCACGCCACCGGCTACCCCGTCTTCCGGCGCGGGCGGCGCTATCTCGGCCGCCCGTTCACCGAGGCGCAGGAACGGCGGCTGTACGCGGAATGGCTCCAGGTCGGCCGGGTGCTGGGCATCAGTGACGGCGACATGCCGCAGACCGTCGAGGAATTCTGGCCGTACTACCGCAAGGTGCTCGAAAATGACCTTGAACCGACGCCCGTGGTAAGGGAGTTGGTTTCCACGGGCCTGCCGGTCCCGGCGCCTGACGTCGGCCCGCTCCCGCTGCGGCTGCTGCTGCGGGTCGCCTGGCCTGCGGTGCGGCCCCTGTTCGTGCGCTGCCGGCGCTTTCTCGCGATCGGCCTGCTGCCGCCCGACGCGCGCCTCGCCATCGGGCTGCGGTGGAGCGACGCCCAGGAACGGCGGCTGCGGTGCTTCGGCCGGGTGGTCCGCGTGGTGGTGCCGACGCTTCCTGAGCGGCTGCGGTACCTGCCCACGGCGCGGAGGGCCCGTCGGGCGGCTGGGGGTGGGAGGGGGCGTCTGGCGGCTTGGCGTCCTCTGAGGCGTTTCTGACGCTTCGTCACGCACCCCCCACCCCCGAACCCACCCCCGCCCCCTCCCCCCGTAGGGGGGAGAGGGGGGAGGGGGCGGGGGAGCGCCGGGCAGGCTCCGCGCTCGGGGAGCGCGGCAGGCCCCGAGCCCCCGAGGGTCCTCAGGCGCACGCTCCAGTGTCTCGGGCGGACGCCTGGTGCCTAGTGCGCCCCCGCCTCGTGTGCGTGTACCTGGTGGGTGGCTTCGATCTGCTTCCAGGACTTGGGCTGGGCGACCGGTGTCCGCGGTGCGCCGAGGGTCCGCTTGGTGGCGCCGGTGGCGGGTTTGGCGGGCTGGAAGAGCCAGGTGTCGAAGAAGTCGGCGAGCGGGGTGCCGGTCTTCTTCTCGGCGAACTTCACGAAGTCGGCGACGGAGGCGTTGCCGTATTTGTGCTCGGTGGGCCAGGTCTTGAGGATGTCGAAGAAGACCTTGTCGCCGATCTTGTTGCGCAGTGCCTGGATGGCCAGTGCGCCGCGGTCGTAGACGGCGCCGTCGAACTGCTTGTCCGCGCCGGGGTCGCCGGGCTTGACGGTCCAGAACGGGTCGTCGGCGGGGTGCTGGTCGTAGACGTAGTCCGCGAGTTCCTGTGCGGTGCCCTCGCCTTCCTTCTCCGACCAGAGCCACTGGCTGTAGGCGGCGAAGCCTTCGTTGACCCAGATGTCCTTCCAGTCCTTGAGCGAGACGCTGTCGCCGTACCACTGGTGGGCGAGTTCGTGGACGACGACGGAGACGTTGGCGCCGCGGTCGAATGCCTTCTTGCCGTAGAAGGGGCGGGTCTGGGTCTCCAGTGCGTATCCGGCGGGGACGTTGGGGACGTAGCCGCCGACGGCGTTGAACGGGTAGGGGCCGAAGACGCTCTCCAGCCATTCGGTGACTTCGGTGGTGCGCTCGATGCTGGCGTGTGCCGAGCCGCTGTTCGCGCCGAGGTCCTTGCTGACGGCGTTGATCACCGGCAGGCCGTTGGCGGTCTTGTCGGTGGTGATGTCGAATTTTCCGACGGCGAGGGTGGTCAGGTAGGTCGCCTGCGGCTTGTCCGAGCGCCAGTTGTAGCGGGTCCAGCCGAGTTTGGAGGTCTGTGAGGCCAGGACGCCGTTGCTGAGGGCCTGGGTTCCGTCGGGGACGGCGACGGAGATGTCGTAGGTGGCCTTGTCGGTGGGGTGGTCGTTGCTCGGGAACCACCAGACGGCGGAGTCGGGTTCCTGTGCGACCACGCCGCCGTCGGGGGTGCGGGCCCAGGCGGTGAAGCCGTCGATCTTCAGCTCGGACGGCTTGCCCGCGTAGCGCACGACGACGCTGATCCGCTTGCCCTTTTCCAGGGGCGTGGCGGGGGTGACCTCCAGTTCGTGCTTGCCGGAGGTGGCGTAGGTGGCCTTCTTGCCGTTGATCCGGATCTCGCTGACCTTCAGGCCGAAGTCCAGGTTGAAGCGGGAGAGGTCCTGGGTGGTGGTGGCGAGCAGGGTCGCCGTGCCTTCCAGGAGGTCCGTCTTCGGCTGGTACTTGAGCCGCAGGTCGTAGTGGGAAACGTCGTATCCGCCGTTTCCGCTCTCGGGGTAGTAGCTGTCGCCCGCACCCGGAGCGCCGGGGGTGAAGCCGGCCGCCGATGCCGGGATCGCCAGCAGCAGGCTGAGCGCAGCGGCGCCCGGGACGAGGAGTCTGTGACGCACGAGTCCTCCAACTCGTAGAAGAGGTGGATCTGTTCAGAGCCTATGTACTCGCCCGGGTGTCATCATGTCCATGGCCTCATCTGACACATGACCGTCATGTGGCGCGGTGGCCCCCGGTGCACGTCGCGTACCACCGGTTTCGGCCTCGTGGGGTGCGCTGCGTCCCACGGGCCCCCTTACGCACGGGAGTTGCGGCGCGCTACCTTCCCGCCGTGACGCATCCCGCGCGGGCCACCCGCATCCCCTGGAAAGCATTCGCGCTGGCGGCGGTCGTCGCCCTGCTGGCCGCGCTGGCCGGTTCGCCGCCCGCAAGGGCGGACTCCGGCATCCCGCGCACGGCGGGCCCGCCGGGCGAGAGCAGACCCGTCTACTCCTACGACCGTGCGGTCCGCGAAACGGTCTGGGTGGACACCCGGCTGGACGGCGACGGGGACGGGCGGACCGACCGCGTCGCCGTCGACATCGTGCGCCCGAGCGAGCCCGCGCAGCAGGGCCGCAAGATCCCCGTGATCATGGACGCCAGCCCTTACTACTCCTGCTGCGGGCGCGGCAACGACGGTCAGAAGAAGACCTACGACGCGCAGGGCCGGCCGGTCCAGTTCCCGCTCCACTACGACAACTACTTCGTGCCGCGCGGCTATGCGACGGTCCTCGTCGATCTGGCGGGCACCAACCGCTCGGACGGCTGTGTGGACGTCGGCGGGCGCTCCGACATCGGCTCGGCGAAGGCGGTCGTCGACTGGCTTGGCGGCCGTGGCCGCGCCTACGACGCCCCGGCGGGCGGCGGCGCGGTCACCGCCGGCTGGACCGACGGCAGTACCGGCATGATCGGCAAGAGCTGGGACGCGACCATCGCCAACGGTGTCGCGGCCACCGGAGTCAAGGGCCTCAAGACCATCGTCCCGATCGCCGGCATCTCGTCCTGGTACGACTACTACTTCTCCCGGGGCGCGCCGCTGTACGGCTCGGGGCCCGACGGGCTCGCGGACGCCGTCGAGAGTTCCGGTGCGCACCAGCGGTGCGCCGCCGTGCAGCAGAAGCTCGTCGACGGTGCCCCGCGTTCCGGGGACTGGACCGGCCTGTGGAGCGAGCGCGATTACGTTCCCGACGCGGGCAAGGTCCGCGCCAGCGTGTTCATGGTGCACGGGATGCAGGACCTCAACGTCCGTACCCAGCACGCGGGTCGGTGGTGGGATGCGCTCGCCAGGCACGGTGTGGAGCGCAAGATCTGGCTCTCGCAGACCGGTCACGTCGACCCGTTCGACTACCGGCGCCCCGAGTGGGTCCGTACCCTCCACCAGTGGTTCGACCACTACCTGATGGGTTACGACAACGGCATTGAGCGGGCGCCGATGGCGGACGTGGAACGCGCGCCCGACCAGTGGTCCACGGACGCGCACTGGCCGGCGGACGGGACGGCGGCGACC
The DNA here is from genome assembly GCF_043199105.1 of Streptomyces sp. NPDC048644. Taxonomy (NCBI): domain Bacteria; kingdom Bacillati; phylum Actinomycetota; class Actinomycetes; order Kitasatosporales; family Streptomycetaceae; genus Streptomyces; species Streptomyces sp. NPDC048644. Next base: position 254,050 of record NZ_JBICVO010000003.1, on the reverse strand, counting down.
ACCCTGCACCCGGGCAACGGCGGCGCGCCCGGCGTCGGCACGCTGGGGGCCGCGCCGGCTCCGCAGGGCGCGACGGAGAAGTTCACCGACGACCCGAAGCTGAGCGAGGAGGACTGGGCGGCGGCCATCGACCGGCCGACGTCGTCCAAGGCCGGTTTCACCACCGGGAAGCTGACCGCTCCGCTGCGGCTGTCCGGCTCGGGGAAGGTGACCGTGACGGCCACGCCGACGACGGCGACCGCGCACCTCTCGGCCGTCCTGATCGACATCGGCCCGGACACCATCCGCAACTACGCCGCTTCCGGGGAAGGCATCACCACCCTGGACCGCAGCACCTGTTGGGGGCAGGGCACCAAGGGTGACACCGGCTGCTTCCGGGAGACCGCCGCTGACACCGAGAAGGTGGGGCACACCGTCTTCAGCCGTGGCTGGGCGGATCTGGGCACCTACGCCGATCCGCACAAGGGGCGTCCGCTCACCCCGGGCACGCCGTACACCCTCACCCTGGATCTGGCGGCGAGCGATCACGTCGTGCCCGCGGGGCACCGGCTCGCGCTGGTCGTGGCAGGTACGGACGCCGGGCTGATCGATCCGCCGTCCACCCGGCCGACGCTGACCCTTGACCTCGCGCGTACCTCGGCGGACCTGCCGGTGACGGGCGGCGCCCCGGCGCTCGCGCGGGCGCTCGCGGGGGCCCGTCCGGCGACCGCGGACTCCGGTGCGGGTATCGCACCGCCGCGCATGCTCAGCCGGCTGCCTCACGGACGGTGAGCCGCTCCGCACACACAATCCGCATATCACCGTACGGTCGCGTTCCCGGCGGCGGGCCGCTGCGGTGTGGTAGGGGGTAAACGGTCGGAAAAAATTGGCCAATGGAAAGGTCGACACGTGTCGGACAAAGCCAAGGAACCGGGGGACGGGGGACGTTCGCCGATCGCGGTGGACTCCTCCGGTGACCCGCACCGCACCGGCCCTCCACAGACCGACCGCGTGGTCTTCGGCGTCACCTCGCTGCTGACCCTCGCGTTCATCGTCTGGGGCGCCTCCTCCACGGAGTCGCTCAAGAACGTCTCGACAACGATGCTGCACTGGGTGATCGACAACCTCGGCTGGGCATTCGTCATCGCCGCATCGGGGTTCGTGGTCTTCGCGATCTGGCTCGCCGTCAGCAAGTACGGCCGGATCACGCTGGGACAGGAAGGGGAGGAACCCGAATTCCGCACGGTGTCCTGGATCGCGATGATGTTCAGCGCGGGCATGGGCATCGGCCTGATGTTCTACGGCGTCAGCGAACCGCTGGGGCACTTCATCAACCCGCCGCCGGGCACCAACCCCGCGGACGCGGCCCAGAAGATGGACACGGCGCTGGCCACCACGCTGTTCCACTGGACGCTGCACCCCTGGGCGATCTACGCGGTCGTGGGGCTCGCCATCGCCTACAGCTGCTTCCGGCGGGGGAGGCGGCAGACGATATCGGCGGTGTTCACCCCCTTGATCGGAAGGCGGCGGGCCAACGGCTGGGGCGGCCAGGTCATCGACATCCTGGCCATCTTCGCCACCCTCTTCGGCTCCGCCGCCTCGCTGGGTCTGGGCGCGTTGCAGATCGGCAGCGGCATCAAGGTGCTGGGCTGGATGGACAGCGTCAGTACCACACTGCTGGTCGTCGTCATCACCGTGCTGACGCTCGCGTTCATCCTGTCCGCGGTCTCCGGCATCGCCAAGGGCGTCCAGATGCTGTCCAACATCAACATGGTGCTGGCGCTGATCCTGGCCGTCTTCGTCTTCGTGGTCGGACCGACCGTCCTGATCCTCAACCTGCTGCCCACGTCCATCGGTTCGTTCATCGGCGAACTGCCGCAGCTGGCCGGCCGTACGGAGGCCAGCAGCGGTGCCGATGTGGACACCTGGCTGCGCACCTGGACCGTCTTCTACTGGGCTTGGTGGATCTCCTGGACGCCCTTCGTGGGCATGTTCATCGCCCGCATCAGCCGTGGCCGGACGATCCGGCAGTTCATCGGCGGCGTCATCCTCGTGCCGAGCGTGGTCAGCCTCATCTGGTTCGCGATCTTCGGCGGGTCGGCGACGAAGCTCCAGGCCGACAAGCAGCTGAGCGGGGCCGGTACCTCCGAGGGGCAGCTCTTCGACGTGCTGCACCAGTACCCGCTCGCCACGGTCATGAGCATTCTTGTCATGATCCTGGTCGGCATCTTCTTCGTCTCCGGAGCCGATGCCGCCTCGATCGTCATGGGCACGCTGTCGCAGAAGGGCACCTTCGAGCCCAGCCGGCCCGTGGTGATCTTCTGGGGCGTGGTGACCGGCGCGGTCGCGGCGATCATGCTGCTGATCGGCGGCGGTTCGGGCGACGCCCTGACGGGTCTGCAGAACCTGACGATCCTCGTCGCGGTGCCGTTCATGATCGTGATGATCGTCATGTGCTGGGCCCTGATGCGGGACCTGCGCAGCGATCCGCTGATCGTGCGCGGCCAGCGGGGCGAGGAAGCCGTCGAGATGGCCGTCATCGCCGGTCACGAGCAGTACGACGGCGACTTCGAGTTCCGGATCGGTCCTGGCAGCGAGACCACGGGCGCCACGGCCGTCGGCTCGGGCCCTGACGACGAACCCGATGGCTCGGGGAAGCCCGGCGGCCCGGAGGACTGACGGACGCTGAAGGGGGACGGGCCCGTCGCGGCAGTATCGCGGCGGGCCCGTCGCCCGGCCGCTCCGGCTACTGTGCCGGAGCCTCCCGCACCTTGCGCACCACCTCGTCCGCACACCCCCAGGCCACGGTGACCCCTGCGCCACCGTGCCCGTAGTTGTGCACGCACCACGCACCGCCCGGCAGCCGCTCGGCCGCCAGCCGTACCGCCGTCCTCGCCGGGCGCAGCCCCACCCGGTGCTCCAGCACCCTGGCACCTGCCAGCGCGGGGAAGCGCCGTGCGCAGCGCGCCACGATCGCCTCGGCCACCGCGGGATCCGGCTCCCGCGACCAGGCGTGCTCGCGCGCCGTGCCGCCGAGCACCACACCGAACGGCTGCGGCAGCACGTACGTCGTGTCGGACGCGCCCCCGTCGGCCGAGACGAACCACTCCTCGATCCCCGGGTTCGCCACCACCACCAACTGGCCCTGCACCGGCTGCACCTGCGGATCGGGCACCAGCTCGCGGGCGCCGAGGCCCGAGCAGTTCACGACCGTGCCGGCTTCCTCGCCCGCTTCGGTGAGCGAGGTGAAGGGGCGGCGCTCCAGCGTCCCGCCCGCCGCCGCCAACCGCCGTTCCAGATACCGCAGATGGGCAGGCATGTCCACCAGAGGGGTGCGGGCCCGCCACCCCGCCGTGTGCCCCGCCGGAAGCTCGTCGGGGCGGGCCCGCCGCAGGCCGGGCACGGCGTCGTGCCAGGCGGCCAGCGCATCGTCGGCGGGTGCGGTGCCGGACGTGGCGGGCTCATCGGCGACGGTCTCCGTCATCGTGCCGGTCACCATCCGGGAGCCGGTCTCCTCCGGGCGCTCGGCGAGCGAGGCCAGCACATCGAAGCCGCGTACCGACCAGCGCACCGCCTGTTCCCGCGGCTGGATCCGGTAGGGCCAGCACAGCCCGCCGGCCACCGCCGATGTGGTGTCGTCCGCGCGGTCACGGCTGACCACCCGCACCCGGTGTCCGTCCTCCGCCAGCGCGATGGCCGACGTGAGCCCCACCACGCCGCCACCGATGACCAGTACCTCGCTCGCATGGATCCTCATATCCGGACGCTAACCGCTGGCGCCGCGGCGGGCGAGGGAGGGCCGGGACGACAGGGGGCGGGGGAGCGGGCGGCGCCCGGCGCGCGGCGTCCGCCGTCCCCGTGACGGCCCGGGTGGGCGGCGCCCGCAACCCGTTCGTGATCTTGAGGTAGCCGACCGGCAGTGGCCAGGACAAACCCGGACCTTAGGCTGGTAGGCAGCACCGTCGGCCGATGACGCCCCTCGGATCGTGTTCCGCCCGTCCGTCCGCCGTCGTCTGAGGAGGCCCATGCCCCGCGCCCCGCGCGCCGTGCCCGCCTGGCTCGCCCACCCGTTCCGCTGGCAGCGGCTGCCCGTCCCGTGGCCCGCCGTGGCCCGCGGGGCGCTCTGCGCGGGGCCGCTGCTGGGTGCGGGGGTCGCCACCGGTCATCCCGCGCCCGGCGTGCTGGCCGGGCTCGGCTCGATGCTGGCCGGCGTCAACGACCGGCCCGGCACCCGCAGGACCGGCATCGTGCACATCGGCCTGCCCGCGCTCGCCTCCGCCCTCGGCATGCTGATGGGCGCCGCCCTCCAGACGGCAGGCGCCGGCTGGTGGCTGGTGCCCGCCCTGTTCGCCGTCGGCTTCGTCTCCGGCGCGGGCAGCGTGGCAGGTCCTGTCCGGTCCACCGCCGGGATGCAGATGCTGGCCGCCACCGTCCTCGGGGCCGGCATGCCGCTGCCAGGCGCGCCCTGGATGAAGAGTCTCTACCTGCTCGCCGGGTGCCTGTGGCTGCTGCTGCTCCGCGTGGTGCTGCGCAGCCCCCGGCCTGCGGGCGGCGCGCTGGGCGGCGAGCGGGCCGCCGTCGCCACCGTCTTCGACGCGCTGGCCGTCGCCCTGGGAGCGGCCGGCGGGCCCGGCGCCGAACCGGCCAGACGCCGGCTGACCGCGGCACTCGACCGCGCCGACGAGGCGTTGCGGCTGCGCAGGCTCACCGACCGGCTGCTGCGCCGCGCGCCCCGCCGCGACGAACTCCTGCTGGCCGAGCGGTTCGCCGCCGCCACCACCCTGTGCGAGGCGAGCGTCGCGCTCCTGTGGGAGGCACGGCCGCTGCCCGCCCGGGTCGCCGAGAGCCCCCGGCAGTTCGCCGATGCGCTGCGCACCGGCCGCCCGCCGGGCCGTATCTCCGCCCCGGAAACCAGCTCGGCCGGCCGCGGCGCCTTCGACCGCGCGCTGCTGGACGCCGCCGTCGTCTTCGCGCGTACGGAGCCTGCCGCACCCGCCGCCCGCCCGCGGCCCCGCGCCTCGTGGCGCACCCTGGCCCGCCGGGCCCGCGGCTTCATCGGCCGGCGCACCCGCCGTGGCCGCAACCTCCTCGGCCCCGCCGCACGGGACTACGGTCTGCGGGTCGCCGTCTGCATCGGCGCGAGCACCGCGGTGGCCCTGCTGCTGCACGCCAACCACTGGTACTGGCTCCCGGCGACCGCCACCTTCCTGGTCAAGCCGGACCTCGGCCCGCTGTTCTCGCGCACCGTCAACCGCTTCGCCGGCACCCTGGCGGGAGTCGTGGTGTTCGCGCTGGCGGCCCTGGCGCTGCCAGGACCGTGGTGGCCGCCGGTGGCTGCCGGGATCGGCGGCGCGCTGCTGCCGTTCGCCACCCGGCACTTCGCCCTCCAGACCTCCGCGATCACCTTCATGGTGCTGGCGTTCGTCTGGGTCAGCGGCGATCCGCAGGCGTCCGCCGAGCGGATCGCCGACACCGCCATCGCCTGCGGCATCGTGCTGGTCGTCGGCCACCTGCCGCGCCTCGCGGACCCGCGCCGCCGGGTCGGCCAGCGGGTCACGTCCGCGCTGCGCGCCACCGAGCGGTTCCTGCGGCACGTCCTTGCGGCCGAGCCGGGACAGGACACCGCCGAGCGGCTGGCGCTGCGCCGGGCCGCGTACCGGGCGCTCGGCGAGGCGAGGACGGCCGCGGAGACCGCCGCCGCCGAACTCCTCGCCGCCCGCGACCGCAACCCCGACTGGCTGACCGTCGTCACCGCTGCCGAACGCATCGTGGACGCGGCGACCGCCTGCGCCGTACGTCTCGACCACGGCGCGCGCCGGCCGAGCGCGGTGGAGGCCGAGCGGCTGTGCGCGGCACTGTCGGCGATGGCGGACGCCCTGGGCGGGGCCGGCCGCCGGACGCCCGGTGTGCACGAGCAGGCGGTGGCACCCGTGCCCGACTGCGCGACCCTCACCGACGTGGCCGCCGAACTGGAGCGCATGCGCGGCTATGCGGGAGCGGCCTGACCTGACCGGACGGCCGCCCCCGCCTCCGCTCAGGTGCGGCGCTTGGCGTCCTTGCCGCCCAGGAGTCCGGCCCGCCGCAGCGCGTCGGCCATCGCGTCGTTGGCCGGCGCGGCCTCCCGGCCGCCGCCCCTGCGCTCGCCGCCGCGCTGCTGCCCGCCACCGGACGGCCGCTGCGCGCCACCGCGTCCGCCGCCGGACCGCTGCCCGCCGCCCGCGCCGCCGCGCCGCTCGCCGCCGGCCGCGCCACCGCGCCGCTCGCCGCTTGCCGCGCCGCCCTTGCCCGGCTCGTCGTCGAGCCGCAGCGTCAGCGAGATCCGCTTGCGCGGGATGTCGACGTCGAGCACCTTGACCCGCACGATGTCACCGGGCTTGACGATCTCGCGCGGTTCCTTGACGAAGGTCTTCGACATCGCCGAGACATGCACCAGGCCGTCCTGGTGGACCCCCACGTCCACGAACGCCCCAAAGGCGGCGACGTTGGTCACCACGCCCTCCAGAAGCATCCCCGGCTGGAGATCGCCGATCTTCTCCACGCCCTCCTTGAAGGTCGCGGTCTTGAACACCGGACGCGGGTCGCGGCCCGGCTTCTCCAGTTCCTGGAGGATGTCGGTGACCGTCGGCAGCCCGAAGGCGTCGTCCACGAAGTCGGCGGGCCGCAGCGCGCGCAGCGCCGTGGCGTTGCCGATCAGCGAGCCGACGCCGCTGCCCGCAGCGGTGACCATCCGGCGCACGACCGGGTACGCCTCCGGGTGCACGCTCGACGCGTCCAGCGGGTCATCGCCGTCCCTGATCCGCAGGAAGCCCGCGCACTGCTCGTACGCCTTGGGGCCGAGCCGCGCGACGTCCTTGAGCGCCTTGCGGGAGCGGAACGGGCCGTTGTTGTCGCGGTGCGCGACGATGTTCTCGGCCAGGCCCGAGCCGATGCCCGACACCCGCGAAAGCAGCGGCGCCGACGCGGTGTTGACGTCCACGCCGACACCGTTCACACAGTCCTCGACCACCGCGTCCAGCGAACGCGACAGCTTCACCTCGGACAGGTCGTGCTGGTACTGCCCGACCCCGATCGACTTCGGGTCGATCTTGACCAGCTCGGCCAGCGGGTCCTGGAGCCGCCGGGCGATGGAGACCGCGCCGCGCAGCGACACGTCAAGCTCCGGCAGTTCCTGGGAGGCGAAGGCGGACGCGGAGTACACCGAGGCGCCGGCCTCGGACACCAGCACCTTCGTCAGCTTCAGCTCCGGCTGCGCGGCGATCAGATCGGCCGCCAGCTTGTCGGTCTCGCGGGATGCGGTGCCGTTGCCGATCGCGATCAGCTCGACGTCGTGTTCCTTCGCCAGCCGCGCCAGGGTCGCCAGCGCGGCGTCCCACTTCTGCTGCGGCACATGCGGATAGATCGTCTCGGTCGCCGCCACCTTGCCGGTCGCGTCGACGACGGCGACCTTCACGCCCGTACGGAAGCCGGGGTCAAGGCCCATCGTGGCGCGCGTGCCGGCCGGCGCCGCCAGCAGCAGATCGCGCAGGTTCGACGCGAAGACCCGTACCGCCTCGTCCTCGGCCGCCTGCCGCAGCCGCAGCCGCAGATCGATCCCGAGGTGCACCTGGACCCGGGTGCGCCAGGCCCAACGGACCGTGTCCTGGAGCCACTTGTCGGCCGGGCGGCCCTGGTTGCGGATGCCGAAGCGGTGCGCGATGGCCTGCTCGTAGGCGCTCGGCCCCTCCGTCACCGCCGACGGGTCGTCAGGCTCCAGCGCGAGGTCGAGGATCTCCTCCTTCTCGCCGCGGAACATCGCGAGCACCCGGTGGGACGGCAGTGCGGTGAACGGCTCGGCGAAGTCGAAGTAGTCGGCGAACTTCGCGCCAGGACCCTCCTTGCTGTCGCCCTTGCCCTCGCGCACCTTCGCCGCGATCCGCCCGCGCGACCACATCCGCTCGCGCAGCTCACCGATCAGGTCCGCGTCCTCGCCGAACCGCTCGGTCAGGATCGCCCGCGCGCCCTCCAGGGCGGCGGCCGGGTCGGCGACCCCCTTGTCCCCGTCGACGAACGCGGCGGCGGCTGCGGCCGGTTCCACCGACGGGTCGCCCAGCAGCCCGTCGGCCAGCGGAGTGAGGCCCGCCTCCCGGGCGATCTGCGCCTTGGTGCGGCGCTTGGGCTTGTACGGGAGGTAGATGTCCTCCAGCCGCGCCTTGGAATCGGCGCCCCGGATCTGCGCTTCGAGCGCCGCGTCCAGCTTGTCCTGCGACCGTACGGACTCCAGGATCGCGGTCCGCCGCTCCTCCAGCTCCCGCAGGTAGCGCAGCCGTTCCTCCAACGCGCGCAGCTGCGCGTCGTCGAGCATCTCGGTGGCTTCCTTGCGGTAGCGCGCGATGAACGGCACGGTCGAACCGCCGTCGAGCAGTTCGACCGCGGCCTTCACCTGCCGCTCCTTGACGCCGAGCTCCCCGGCGATCCTCGCTTCGATGGTCCCGAGGGCCCCGATGGGCTCGGTGGATGCCGTCACGTTGATCCTGCCCCGCCTTCCAGCGCTTGCTTGAGCCTGCATTGTGCAGGGTCGCAGGTCGCACTGTCGCGCCGCCCGGCCAGCGGCGCCGGGGTGTGAGAAGGCGCACGCACACCCCGCGGCCGACGCGCATCCGCGGCTACTTGCCGAACATCTCCGCCGGGAACGCCCCCGCTTCCATGGCGGCGGTGGTGAAGCCGCCCGCGAGCTCGGTGAGCCGGGCCACGCCCTCGGCGCCGAGGTGCTCGTACGGCGCCCGGTCCAGCCGGTCCGTGGTGTCCTCCAGGTCCTTGCGCAGCTGCTGTCCTGCGTCGGTCAACTCGCCTTCGGCGTCCAGCAGTCCGCGGTCGCGCAGCCGCTCCTGCGCGTCCGTCCACTCCTCCTGCGACCAGCCGCGGGTCTTCATGATCCCGAGGTGGCTCATGCCGCGACCGCTGGCGTTGTGGGTGACCAGCGCCTCCAGGCCGTCCAGTTCGGCGTCGAGCAGCGCCATCAGGTGGCCGTCGCCGCGGTGTTCGCGCAGCAGGGACGCGGCGTGCCAGTAGGCGAGGTGCGGGGCGTCCGGAACCGGCAGGTCGGCGTGCGAGGCGAACAGCGGCCTGGCGGGCCGGCTGCCCGCCTCCGCGGCCCGCAGCGCCAGCTCCGCCGCCTCGGCCATCTCGGGCGACTCCAGCGCCGCGTCGCCGAGCAGCCGGCGCAGGGTGGTGTCGGCCGCGCGCAGCCGGGCCGCCAGCACGGTCTCGGGGGAGGCCACCGACCAGACGGCGGGGACGTGCCGGGAGACCAGGCGGTGGCTGAAGTTGTAGAAGGTCGCGGTGATGGTTCCGGGGCCGACCGGGCCCATGGCCGCGCCGCGCACCGCGAAGTAGCCTGCGCTGCGGCTCTCGATGCCGATCTTCGCCAGTTCGTCGTGCAGGTCGGGCGAGAAGTAGTGCGTCGAGTGGAACGGGTTGATCACGTTGTGGCAGTGCCGTCCGGCGCGCGGCGGCAGCGGGGTCGCAGAGGTCATGCCGAGCAGGTTACCGACCCGTCGGTATGGCCGGGAGGCCAGGCCCGCCACCGGAAGGACACCACGCCCGCCACCGGACGGGATCCAGGCCCGCCACCGGACGCGGACACGCCTGCCGGGACGCGTCGATGGCAGGAAAGGTGGGAAATTCGTCATTGCCGCCGTCCCCGCCACTGGCGAGGATGGGGCCATGGAGACGCGTGACGTGCTGGTCGTCCTCTACGACGATGTCCAGAGCCTTGATGTCAGCGGCCCGGTGGAGGTCTTCAGCGGCGCCAACCGGGGGGTGCCCGACGCGTACCGGATCCGCACCGCGAGCCTCGACGGCGGGCCCGTCACCACCTCCAGCGGACTGCGGCTCACCCCGGACCTCGCACTGGCCGACGCCCCCGTGCCGCACACCCTCCTGGTCCCCGGCGGCGAGGGCAGCCGCACGATCGACCCGCGGCTGACCGACTGGCTGCGGCGGCACGCCCCGCACGCGCAGCGGAAGGTCTCGGTGTGCGGCGGCGCGCTGCTGCTCGCCGAGGCGGGACTGCTGGACGGCCGCCGGGTGACGACCCACTGGGCGCTGTGCGAGAGCTTCGCCGCGCAGTACCCCGCCATCGAGGTCGCGCCCGAGCCGATCTACCTGCGGGACGGCGACGTGGTCACGTCAGCGGGGGTGACGGCCGGCATCGACCTGACGCTCGCGCTGGTGGAGGAGGACCTGGGCCGGGATCTCGCGCTGTGGATCGCCCGCCGGCTCGTCGTCTTCCTCCGGAGGCCCGGCAACCAGACCCAGTTCAGCACCCAGCTCGCGGTGCAGACGGCGGGCCGGCGACCGCTCCGCGACGTCCAGCAGTGGATCATCGACAACCCGTCCGCCGACCTGTCCGTTGACACGCTCGCCTGCCGGGCCGGCCTCTCCCCGCGGCACTTCGCCCGCGCGTTCCGCCTGGAGGTCGGTATGACGCCGGGCCGCTACGTGGACCGGGTGCGCCTGGAGGCCGCGCGCCGCCGCCTGGAGGACACCGTCGACGGCATCGAGGAGGTCTCCAGGCACTGCGGCTACGGCACACCCGAGGCGATGCGCCGCGCCTTCGTCCGCGTCCTGGGCGCCGCGCCCGCCGAGTACCGCCGCCGCTTCCGGACCGCAGGACCCGCCCTCTGACCGGCGCCCGCCCCGTGTTCTCCCGCAGCCCGCCGTCACCATGACGCGCGCGGCATCCGTCACCACCACCGACAGGACCCGCCATGCAGATCGCCATCCTGCTCTTCAACGGCTTCACCGCGCTCGACGCCGTGGGCCCGTACGAGACGCTCAGCAAGATGCCGGGTGCCGAGCTGGTCTTCACCGGCGAGCGCACCGGCACGTACCGCAACGAGAGCGGCGCGCTCGGCCTCGTCGCCGACGCCACCCTGTCCGAGGTCACCGCGCCCGACATCCTCGTCGTGCCCGGCGGCCCGGGGCAGAGCGGTCTGATGGAGGACGGGCCGGTGCGCGAGTGGATCCGGGCGGTGGACGCAGGTACCACCTGGACCACGTCGGTGTGCACCGGCTCGCTGATCCTCGCCGCCGCCGGACTCCTCAAGGGCCGCCGGGCGACCTCCCACTGGCTGGCCCTGGACCAGCTGCCCGCGTACGGCGCCGAGCCGACCGGTGAACGGGTGGTGTTCGACGGCAAGTACGTCACGGCCGCCGGTGTCTCGTCCGGCATCGACATGGGGCTGAGCCTGGTGGGCCGCATCGCCGGTGACGCCGTGGCGCAGACCGTCCAGCTCCTCATCGAGTACGACCCGCAGCCGCCGTACGACGCGGGCTCCCCGCAGAAGGCCCCCGCCGGGATCACCGCGCAGCTCAGGGAACGCAGCCGGTTCCCCGGCCGCGGCGATGAATAGCCGCGCGGTGGTCCGCCGTACGCCTCGGGGTCAGCCCGCCGGCCAGGTGAAGCGCGGCGCCCTGCGCTCCAGGAAGGCGGTGGCGCCCTCGGCGGTGTCGCCGCTCGCGTGCGCCACCGCCGCCCAGTGGGCGCCGCGCTCGTCGGCCTCCCCGGCGGGCACGTCCCAGGCGCCGTCCACCAGCTCCTTCGCCGCGGTCTGCGTCAGCAGCGACCGCCCGGCCAGTACGGCGGTGAACTCCGCGACCCGCTTGCCGAGTTCACCCTCGGGCAGCACTTCGTCCACCAGGCCGGTACGCAGTGCCCGCGCGCAGTCGATCAACTCGGCAGAGAAGAGCAGGTACTTGGCGGCCGAACCTCCCACCAGTCGGACCAGCCGCCGGGTGGCGGACGCCGGATAGGCGATCGCCAGCTTCGCCGGAGTCACCCCGAACAGCGCGCCCTCCTCCGCGAACCGCAGGTCACAGGCGGCTGCCAACTGGCAGCCGCCGCCCACGCAGTAGCCGCGTACCGCCGCCAGCGTCGGCTTGGGAAAGGCGGCCAGCGCCTCCTCGGCCGCCACCGCGAGCCCCTGCGACTCCCCGGCCGTCTCCCGCAGCGCCCCGATGTCCGCCCCCGCGCAGAACGTCCCGCCCTCGCCGGTCAGCACCAGCGACCGCACGGCGTGATCGTCCGCCAACCGCTCCAGCAGCGGCGGCAGCTCCCGCCACATCTGCCCCGTCATCGCATTGCGCTTGGCGGGATTGCTGAGGGTGACGGTCGCTGTGCCGTCGCTGACATGCGTCTTCAGGCCCGGTTCCATGCCCCGGATATTAGAGCGACCGCCCGCTGGCCGGGCAGCTACGATCGCTGGTCTGATGTCAGCAACCCTCGTCGCCAAAGACCTCGCCGCCGGCCACGGCGAGCGCGTCCTGTTCTCCGGCCTTGACCTGGTCGTCGCCCCCGGCGACGTGATCGGCCTGGTCGGCGCCAACGGAGCGGGCAAGTCCACCCTGCTGCGGCTGCTCGCAGGACTGGACGCCCCGGAGGACGGCAAGCTCGCGCTGAGCCCGCCCACCGCCACCGTCGGCCACCTCCCGCAGGAACCCGACCGCCGCCCCGGCGAGTCCGTCCGCGCCTTCCTCGCCCGGCGCACCGGCGTCGCCGAGGCCCAGAGCGCCCTGGACGCCGCCACCCAGGCACTGGTCGACGAACGGCCGGGCGCCGACGACGCGTACGCCACCGCGCTGGAGCGCTGGCTCGCGCTGGGCGCCGCCGACCTCGACGAGCGGGCCGAGGAGACCGCGGCCCAACTGGGCCTGGCCGTCGGCCTCGACCAGCCGATGACCGCACTCTCCGGAGGCCAGGCCGCTCGCGCCTCACTGGCCTCACTCCTCCTCTCCCGCTACGACGTCTTCCTCCTGGACGAGCCGACCAACGACCTCGACCTGGACGGGCTGCGCCGCCTGGAGTCCTTCGTCGGTGGCCTGCGCGCCGGCACGGTGCTGGTCAGCCACGACCGCGAGTTCCTGACCCGCACGGTCACCCGCGTCGTCGAGCTGGACCTCGCCCAGCAGCAGGTCAACACCTTCGGCGGCGGCTACGCCTCCTACCTGGAGGAGCGCGAGCGCGCCAGGCGGCACGCCCGTGAGGAGTACGAGGAGTACGCCGAGACCAAGGCGGCCCTGGAGACCCGCGCGCACACCCAGCGCAACTGGATGGAGAAGGGCGTCAAGAACGCCCGCCGCAAGGCGACGGACAACGACAAGATCGCCCGCAAGGGCCGCGTCGAGTCGACCGAGAAGCAGGCGGCGAAGGCCAAGCAGACCCAGCGTCTGATCGAGCGCCTCGACGTCGTCGAGGAGCCGCGCAAGGAGTGGGAGCTGCGGATGGAGATCGCCGCGGCGCCGCGGGCCGGCGCGGTGGTGGCCACCCTGCGCGGCGCCGAGGCGCAGCGCGGCGGCTTCCGCTTCGGCCCGGTGGACCTTCAGATCGACTGGTCGGACCGGGTCGCCATCACCGGGCCCAACGGCTCGGGCAAGTCGACGCTGCTCGCCGCGCTGCTCGGCAGGCTCCCGCTCGACGCGGGGCAGGCGTCGCTCGGCCCCGGCGTGGTGGTCGGCGAGGTCGACCAGGCGCGCGGGCTGTTCCTCGGCGACGCCCCGCTGATGGACGCCTTCCGGGAGTCCGTACCCGACATGGCCCCGGCCGACGTGCGGACCCTGCTGGCGAAATTCGGGCTGAAGGCGGCGCACGTACTGCGTCCCGCGCGCACCCTTTCGCCGGGGGAGCGGACCCGTGCCGCACTGGCACTCCTCCAGGGGCGCGGCGTCAACCTCCTCGTCCTGGACGAGCCGACCAACCACCTCGACCTGCCGGCCATCGAGCAGTTGGAGTCCGCGCTGGCGTCCTACCCGGGCACGCTGCTGCTGGTCACGCACGACCGGCGGATGCTGGACGCGGTGCACACCACCCGCAGGATCGAGGTCGCGGACGGGCGGATCACCGACCGGCCGGTGTGAGCGCCGCCGCGTGACGGGTGCCGGGTCACCGATTTGGCCCTGTGGCGGATGGCCCGTAGTGTGGGGCGAACCGACGCGGGGTGGAGCAGCTCGGTAGCTCGCTGGGCTCATAACCCAGAGGTCGCAGGTTCAAATCCTGTCCCCGCTACTCCTTACGGCAGCAGGCCCGGTGCTCAGGCACCGGGCCTGCTGCCGTCTGCGTTCCCCGGGCCCCGCCCGTCCCCCTCGTCCTGCCCCGCCCGCTGATTCGCGGTATACCGGGACAAAAGTAGCGGACTGAGGAGACGGCAATGATCGGCAGATCCTCCCGCGAGCGGGCGTCGGGCCGGACCCGCGACCGGCAGACCCGGCGGCTCGGCCGCGGCTTCGGACGACTCATGGCGCTCGGCGTCATCCTCGTCATCGCCGGTGTGGTGGGCCTGGTCTACGTGGGGGTGGCCACGCTGACCTCGATGCTGCTGTTCGGCTGGCTGCTGCTGATCGGCGGGGTGGTCGGCCTGCTGCACGCGATCCAGGCACGCGGCTCGAACTTCTTCTGGCTCGCGGTGATCGTGGCGGCGCTGAACATCGCGGCCGGTGTCGTGGTGATCCTCAGGCCGGGGGTCACGGCCGCCGCGCTGACCATGTTCGCCGCCCTGCTCTTCCTGACCGGCGGCGTCTTCCGGCTGGTCGGCGGGGTGGTGGTGCGCGGGCCGCAGTTCGGCTGGACGCTGGTGCAGGGCGCGTTCGGCATCCTGCTGGGCGTTCTGGTGCTCAGCGACTGGCCGCACAGCAGCCGGTACGTGCTGGGCTGCTTCTTCGCGCTCGCGCTGCTCTTCGACGGTCTCGGGCTGTTCGCGATGGGGTTCGTCGGGCGCCGGATCATCGGCATGATCGATGAGGACCCGGAGGCCGGTGAGCAGCACGGACCGAGCTGGGCGCGGGAAGGTGTGGCGAATGGCTCGGAACAGTCCCCGACCGCGCCCTGGCGCCCCCTGAGAAAGAAACAAAAGGGACATAATCGGTCCCAAGAGTGATCAGGCCGGGCTCAACCGGACAACAGGCGCCGATACGTGCTGACTTCTGTTCAGCAGGCCGATCCGGACCGATGCATTCTCAACACTCGACATGTGAGGATGCCTTCCGGATCACCCGCAGAACCCCCCGAGGAGCTGACCGCTCCGCTCGTGTACGAAGGCCGCTGGCGGTTCACCACCCCGCCAGAGGTGGCATCGGTGCCCCTGGCGCGCCACGCGGTCAGGGACCTGCTCGACGAGCAGCAGGTGCCCGTCGCCCCCGCCGTCCTGGACGGCCTGCTGCTGATCGTCTCCGAACTCGTCACCAACGCCGTCCAGCACGCCGCCCTGCTCTCGCCCGAGATCGCCGTACAGGTCACCATCGGGGCCGACTGGCTGCGCGTCGCCGTCGAGGACAGCCACCCCTACCGGCCCAAGGCCCTGGAGGCGGACGAAGGCGACGTCGGCGGCCGGGGCCTGTGGCTGGTCAAGGTGATCACCACGGAAGCGGGCGGCAAGTGCGACGTCGAGCACACCGCGGACGGCGGCAAGGCCATCTGGGCCGAACTGCCGCTGTTCCCCCTCCCGGCAGGACCGCCGCTGCCTACCAGCCGGCCGACGGTCCCGTGAGCTCCCGCACCGCGGGACGCGCGGCGTCCAGCACGGTCATGAACCACGCCGAGAACGGCACGTCCGCATGCCGCTTGGCCAGCTCGTCGGGCGTCACGAACGCGATCTCGCCGACCTCGTCGGGGTTCGGCGCGGGATCGTTACGCACCAGCCCCACGAAGAGGTGGTTGTACTCCTGCTCCACCAGGCCGGACGCCGGGTCCGGGTGGTTGTAGCGCACCGTGCCGGCCTCGGCGAGCAGCGACGGGGCGAGCCCCAGCTCCTCGGCGACCCTGCGCGCGGCGGCGGCGAACGGCGTCTCGCCGGGGTACGGGTGGCCGCAGCAGGTGTTGGACCACACACCGGGGGAGTGGTACTTCTCCAGCGCGCGGCGCTGCAGCAGCAGCCGGCCCATCTCGTCGAAGAGGAAGACCGAAAAGGCGCGGTGCAGCTGTCCTGGGGGTTGATGGGCGGCGAGCTTCTCCGCGGTGCCGATCGTCGTGCCGTCCTCGTCGACCAGTTCCAGCATGATCGGTTCGGCGGCGCCGTCCGGTGCGTTCACCGCCGAGGTCCCGGCGGTCTGTCCGTTGGCAGGTGTGATCGGCATGCCCATCCTTGTCGTCGGTCTTCGGGGCCAAGTCTGCCCTAGGCGCGTGGGCAACATGGGCCAACTGAGGTCCAGTGGTGCGCGGCGGCGCGGAAGTGGCCCCTGGGGGCCGTGAAACGGCGCCGGACGCCGGATGAACACCGGGAGGCGGACCGCCTCGGCGGCGTACGCGCCACCGTCCCGGAGCGGGCCCGCCCCGAGCCCCTGCCCCGTGAGAAGGTCCACAGCCCGCATCGCGGCCCACGCCCACCGGGGCACACCGGCCGCGGGCCGCACCGCTACGGAAGCCGGGGCACCGCCGGGTCGCCTGACCTGGCATGGTCCTCACCACAACCGCCACGGACCAACCCGCCCCACCCGTGACCAGCCCGCTCATAACCGGCACCGGTTCGCGGCCCCGGCGGGGACGGCAGTTGTTCATGCGCCACCCGATCCACCATGATGATCGCGGCAGGCGCAGCCGTCGGTCACTCGATCGTGCGGTGAATGCGCGGTGAACGGCCGCATCCCGCGATCCGATAGCCTCTGCCGACGTGCCACCCGGCCCGCCGGAGGCCAGGTGTGCCACGCCCGCTGCCCGGGTAGTTCGTTTCGAATGCGGACCGACCGGCGCTGCCTTGTCAGCATCCAAGGAGTGAGTTCGTCTGTCGACCGCCATCCTCACCGGTCCGCCGGTCGCCGGGTCGCCGCTCGAAGGCGACCTGCGCGCGCTGGGCTTCGACGTCCGCACCGCCGATGATCCGCGTTCCGCCGCCGAGCTGATCGCCGCGGTGCCCGCACAGGAGCGGGTCGCCGTCGTCGACCCCCGCTTCGTCGGACACCGGCACACCCT
This sequence comes from Streptomyces sp. NPDC048644, assembly GCF_043199105.1. Classification (NCBI taxonomy): domain Bacteria; kingdom Bacillati; phylum Actinomycetota; class Actinomycetes; order Kitasatosporales; family Streptomycetaceae; genus Streptomyces; species Streptomyces sp. NPDC048644. The sequence goes on along the minus strand of NZ_JBICVO010000003.1, from coordinate 237,135 downwards.
CCGGCTGGCGCTCACCGACCCCCGGTTCCCGGCAGCCGCCGTGCCGGGCGCGCTCACCGCGCAGCCCGAGGCACGCGCCGCACTGAACCACGCCGCCACCAAGATCCCGGTCGGCGCGGGCACCGCACACCTCACCGACGTCCTCACCGGCACCCTGACCGACGCGCTGGAGCGCGCGGACATCGGCCTCCAGCGGATCGAGCTGGGCAGCCTGGTCGCCGCCGTACCGCTCACCCCCGCCCAGCGCGAGGACGCCGGCGAAGCGGTCGCCGCCGTCGACGGCGAGGCGGTACGGCTGCGCACCGCGGTCAAGTCCCGCGACGGCTTCTTCACGACGTACTGCATCAGCCCGTACTCCCGCTACCTCGCCCGCTGGTGCGCGCGCCGCGGGCTGACCCCCAACCAGGTCACCACCGCCTCGCTGCTCACCGCGCTGATCGCCGCGGGCTGCGCGGCCACCGGCAGCCGCGGCGGCTTCATCGCGGCCGGCGTCCTGCTGCTCTTCTCCTTCGTCCTGGACTGCACCGACGGGCAGCTCGCCCGCTACTCGCTCCAGTACTCGACGATGGGCGCCTGGCTCGACGCCACCTTCGACCGCGCCAAGGAGTACGCCTACTACGCGGGCCTGGCGCTGGGCGCGGCCCGCGGCGGCGACGACGTCTGGGCGCTGGCGCTCGGCGCGATGGTGCTCCAGACCTGCCGCCACATCGTCGACTTCTCCTTCAACGAGGCGAACCACGACGCGAGCGCCAACACCAGCCCCACCGCCGCGCTCTCCGACAAGCTCGACAGCGTCGGCTGGACGGTCTGGGCCCGCCGCATGATCGTGCTGCCCATCGGCGAACGCTGGGCCATGATCGCCGTGCTGACCGCCCTGACCACCCCGCGCATCGTCTTCTACGCCCTGCTCATCGGCTGCGCGCTGGCCGCCTGCTACACCACGGCGGGACGGGTGCTGCGCTCGCTGACCCGCAGGGCCAGGCGCACCGACCGCGCGGCGCAGGCGCTCGCCGACCTCGCCGACTCGGGACCGCTCGCCGAGCTGATCGCCGGCACCATGCGTGGCCGCGGCCGGGCCGGCTCCTTCCTCGCGCCGGCCATGGCCTTCCTCTCCGCCGCCGTCCTGCTGGTCTGGGTGCTCTTCGAGGACGACCCGGCCTCCTGGCTGACCGTGGGCGTCGCCGCCTGCGCCGCGGTGCTGTCCGGCGTGGCCGTCGCCCGCCCCCTCAAGGGCGTCCTGGACTGGCTGGTGCCGCCGTTCTTCCGCGTCGCCGAATACACCACGATCCTGGTTCTGGCCGCCCGCGCGGACGTGCCGGGTGCGCTGCCCGCGGCGTTCGGGCTGGTCGCGGCGGTCGCCTACCATCACTACGACGCGGTCTACCGCATCCGCGGCGGCAGCGGAGCGCCGCCGCGGTGGCTGGTCCGTGCGGCCGGCGGCAGTGAGGGACGGATCCTCGTGGTCACCGTCCTCGCCGCCCTGCTGTCCCCCTCAGGTTTCACCATCGCGCTCACGGCGCTCGCCGTCGCGGTGGCCCTGCTGGTGCTCGTCGAGAGCATCGGCTTCTGGGTGTCCTCCGGAGCACCCGCCGTACACGATGAAGGAGAACCCGCATGATCGGCCTCGTGCTGGCAGCCGGCGCCGGACGGCGTCTGCGTCCCTACACCGACACCCTGCCCAAGGCTCTGGTGCCGGTGGGCCCTGAACAGGACGGGGAGGCCACGACCATCCTGGACCTGACCCTCGGCAACTTCGCCGAGATCGGCCTGACCGAGGTCGCCATCATCGTCGGCTACCGCAAGGAAGCCGTGTACGAGCGCAAGGAGGCCCTGGAGCAGAAGTACGGCCTCAAGCTCACTCTGATCGACAACGACAAGGCCGAGGAGTGGAACAACGCCTACTCCCTGTGGTGCGGCCGTGACGCGATCCAGCACACCGTGATCCTCGCCAACGGCGACACCGTGCACCCGGTCTCCGTCGAGAAGACCCTGCTCGCCGCCCGCGGCAAGGGCCAGAAGATCATCCTCGCGCTCGACACCGTCAAGCAGCTCGCCGACGAGGAGATGAAGGTCGTCGTCGACGGCGACAAGGGCGTCCGCAAGATCACCAAGCTGATGGACCCGGCGGAGGCCACCGGCGAGTACATCGGCGTCACCCTCATCGAGGGCGAGGCCGCGGCCGAGCTGGCCGACGCGCTCAAGACCACCTTCGAGCGCGACCCCGACCTCTACTACGAGGACGGCTACCAGGAGCTGGTCAACCGCGGCTTCACCGTCGACGTGGCGCCCATCGGCGACGTCAAGTGGGTCGAGATCGACAACCACGACGACCTCGCGAAGGGCCGTGAGATCGCATGCCAGTACTGACCCGCCTCATCCCGTCCCCGGTCGTCGTCGACATCAACGCCGGCGCCCTGGACGACCTGGCGGGTCTGCTGGCCGATCAGCGCATCTCCGCGTCCGGCAAGCTCGCCATCGCGATCAGCGGTGGCTCGGGGGCGCGGCTGCGTGAGCGGCTGTCCCCCGCGCTGCCCGGCGCCGACTGGTACGAGGTCGGCGGCGGCACCCTCGACGACGCGATCAAGCTCGGCGACGCCATGAAGAAGGGGCACTACGACGCGGTCGTGGGCCTCGGCGGCGGCAAGATCATCGACTGCGCGAAGTACGCCGCGGCGCGCATCGGGCTGCCGCTCGTCGCCGTCGCGACGAACCTCTCGCACGACGGCCTGTGCTCGCCGGTCGCGACCCTCGACAACGACGCGGGCCGCGGCTCCTACGGAGTGCCGAACCCGATCGCCGTGGTGATCGACCTCGACATCATCCGCGAGGCACCGGTCCGCTTCGTCCGCTCCGGCATCGGCGACGCCATCTCCAACATCTCCGCGGTCGCGGACTGGGAGCTGGCGCACCGCGAGAACGGCGAGGCGATAGACGGCCTCGCCGCCGCCATGGCGCGCCAGGCGGGCGAGGCCGTACTGCGCCACCCCGGCGGCGTCGGCGACGACAACTTCCTCCAGGTGCTGGCCGAGGGCCTGGTCCTCACCGGCATCTCGATGTCCGTCGCGGGCGACAGCCGCCCGGCCTCCGGCGCCTGCCACGAGATCAACCACGGCTTCGACATCCTCTTCCCCAAGCGGGCCGCGAGCCACGGCGAGCAGTGCGGCCTCGGTGCCGCGTTCGCCACGTACCTGCGCGGGGACAAGGAGACGTCGGCGCTGATGGTCGAGGTGCTCCGGCGGCACGGCCTGCCGGTCACGCCGGGGGAGATCGGCTTCACGGACGAGGAGTTCGTCCAGGTCGTCGAGTTCGCACCGAAGACCCGTCCCGGGCGCTACACCATCCTGGAGCACCTGGACCTGTCCACCGACGAGATCAGGGACGCATACGCCGACTATGCCAAAACCATCAGTAGCTGAACTCCGGCCGGTCGTTCACCCTCCGGGCGTGAAGGACCGGCGGAGCGGCGAGCACTGGGCCGGCCGGCTCTACATGCGCGAGGTCTCGCTGCGCATCGACCGGCACCTGGTGACCACGAAGGTCACGCCCAACCAGCTGACCTACGTGATGACCGTCGCCGGCGCCCTCGCCGCCCCCGCCCTTCTGGTGCCGGGGATCTGGGGCGCCGTGCTCGGTGTGGTGATGGTCCAGCTCTATCTGCTGTTCGACTGCGTCGACGGCGAGATCGCCCGCTGGAAGAAGCAGTACTCGATGTCCGGGGTGTACCTGGACCGCGTCGCCGCCTACCTGTGCGACGCCGCGGTCCTGGTCGGCTTCGGCCTGCGCGCCGCCGACCTGTGGGGCCCGGGGCGGATCGACTGGCTGTGGGCCTTCCTCGGCACCCTCGCCGCTCTCGGCGCGATCCTGATCAAGGCGGAGACCGACCTCGTCGGCGTCGCCCGTCACCAGCAGGGCATGGCGCCGGTCAAGGAGACGGCGTCCGAGCCGCGCTCCTCCGGTATGGCCCTGGCCCGCAAGGCCGCCGCGGCGCTGAAGTTCCACCGGCTCGTCCTCGGCGTCGAGGCGTCGCTGCTGATCCTGGTCCTGGCGATCGTGGACACGGCCCGGGGCGATCTGTTCTTCTCCCGCCTCGGTGTCGCCGTGCTGGCCGGCATCGCGCTCCTCCAGACCGTGCTCCACCTCGTGTCCATCCTCGCTTCCAGCAGGCTCAAGTGACGAACTCCCCTCAGAAGATGACGGTCGGCGCGGTGGTCCTCACCATGGGCAACCGCCCCGAGGAACTGCGCGCGCTGCTGGACTCGGTCGCCAAGCAGGACGGCGACCCCGTCGAGGTCGTGGTCGTCGGCAACGGTTCGCCGCTGCCCGAATTGCCCGATGGCGTACGGACGGTCGAGCTGCCGGAGAACGTCGGCATCCCGGCGGGCCGCAACGTCGGCATCGAGGCGTTCGGGCCCGGCGGCACCGACGTCGACATCCTGCTCTTCCTGGACGACGACGGGCTGCTGGCGAGGACCGACACCGCCGAGCTGTGCCGCGAGGCGTTCGCCAAGGACGACAGGCTCGGCATCATCAGCTTCCGGATCGCCGACCCGGACACCGGCGAGACCCAGCGCCGGCACGTACCGCGGCTGCGCGCGTCGGACCCGATGCGGTCCTCCCGTGTCACCACCTTCCTGGGCGGCGCCAATGCCGCCCGCACGAAGGTGTTCGACGAGGTCGGCGGGCTGCCCGACGACTTCTTCTACGCGCACGAGGAGACCGACCTGGCCTGGCGCGCCCTGAACGCGGGCTGGCTGATCGACTACCGGTCGGACATGCTGCTGCTGCACCCGACCATGGCGCCCAGCAGGCACGCGGTCTACCACCGCATGGTCGCCCGCAACCGCGTCTGGCTGGCCCGGCGCAATCTGCCCGTCCTGCTGGTTCCGGTCTATCTCGGTGTCTGGTTTCTGCTCACCCTCGCCCGGCGTCCTTCATGGCCTGCGCTGCGCGTCTGGCTGGGCGGCTTCAAGGAGGGCTGGACGACCCCGTGCGGTCCCAGGCGCCCCATGAAGTGGCGTACCGTTTGGCGCCTGACCCGGCTGGGCCGCCCTCCCGTCATCTGACAAGCTCATATCTGAGAGCATCAGGCGCGATCCGGGGCGTGGCCCCGGCAGCGCACCTTGAGGACGAAAGTGTCAACTGTGAGCGAGACCACGCACGACAGTGCGGTCGCCATGAGTGCCCCGCCATCTCCCGACGACGGGCTCACCCCGGCCCAGCTGGCCCATAAGTACGGGCTGTCGCAGAGTGGAGCACGGCCGGGCCTGTTCGAATATGTCCAGCAGCTGTGGGACCGGCGGCATTTCATCGCCGCCTTCTCCAGCGCCAAGCTGACCGCCCAGTACAGCCAGGCGAAGCTGGGCCAGGTCTGGCAGGTGGCGACGCCACTCCTCAACGCGCTGGTGTACTTCTTCATCTTCGGCATGCTCATGGGCGGCCGGGGATCGATGAAGAACGACGTCTACATTCCGTTCCTGGTGACCGGTGTGTTCGTCTTCACCTTCACCCAGAGCTCGGCGATGGCCGGTGTCCGGGCGATCGCCGGGAACCTCGGCCTGGTGCGCGCGCTGCACTTCCCGCGCGCCTCGCTGCCGATCTCGTTCGCGTTGCAGCAGCTCCAGCAGCTGCTCTTCTCGATGATCGTGTTGTTCCTGATCCTGATCGGGTTCGGCCACTACCCGTCCTGGTCCTGGCTGCTGATCTTCCCGACGCTGGCCCTCCAGTACGTCTTCAACACCGGCCTGGCGCTGTTCATGGCGCGGGCCGGCGCCAAGACCCCGGACCTGGCCCAGCTGCTGCCGTTCATCATGCGCACCTGGATGTACGCGTCCGGTGTCATGTACAACCTGACCGAGCAGCTGCGGGGCAAGAACGCCCCGGAGTGGCTGATCGACACCTTGGCGTCCAACCCGGCGTCGGTCTACATCGACCTGATGCGGTTCTCGCTGATCAACCACGGCTTCGACAGGGCCGACCTGCCGCCGCACGTCTGGGCGCTCGCGCTCGGCTGGGCCGTGGTCGCCGGAGTCCTGGGCTTTGTGTATTTCTGGAAGGCTGAGGAGCGTTACGGCCGTGGCTGAGCAGCAGAACGACAACGGCGCGCAGGCGCCGGCCGTCACGGCCACCCCCACCGTGATCGCCGACGATCTGCACATCGTCTACCGCGTCTACGGAGGCAGCAGCGGCAAGGGCAGCGCGACCGCCGCACTGAACCGCATCATCCGCCGCAAGCCGGGCGGCAGCGTCCGCGAGGTGCACGCGGTCAAGGGTGTCACCTTCACCGCCCACCGCGGCGAGGCGATCGGCCTGATCGGCTCGAACGGCTCCGGCAAGTCGACCCTGCTGCGGGCCATCGCGGGGCTGCTGCCGGCCGAGCGCGGCAAGGTCTACACCGACGGTCAGCCCTCCCTGCTGGGGGTCAACGCCGCGCTGATGAACGACCTGACCGGCGAGAAGAACGTGGTGCTCGGCGGCCTGGCGATGGGCATGTCCCGCGACCAGGTACGCGAGCGTTACCAGGGCATCGTGGACTTCTCGGGCATCAACGAGAAGGGTGACTTCATCTCGCTGCCGATGCGGACGTACTCGTCCGGCATGGCGGCCAGGCTGCGGTTCTCCATCGCGGCGGCCAAGGACCACGACGTCCTGATGATCGACGAGGCGCTGGCCACCGGTGACCGCAAGTTCCAGAAGCGCTCCGAGGCCCGCATCCGGGAACTGCGCAAGGAAGCCGGCACGGTCTTCCTGGTCAGCCACAACAACAAGTCGATCAGGGACACCTGCGACCGGGTGCTGTGGCTGGAGAAGGGCGAACTCCTCATGGACGGCCCGACCGACGAAGTGATCAAGGCGTACGAGAAGGAGTCGGGCAAGTAGCCCGCAGCGTCGTCGAGGCCCCCGCGAGTACGGCTCGCGGGGGCCTGCTTCGTGAAGGATTGGTCAACTCGGCCGCGGCGGGGAACAGTTGGCGCCGATTCGATGTTGACTTGATCGTTGTCCGGGTGTTCGACACCCGGTCGGACGCCGGTGAGATCTACGGCGTAAGCTGTACGGGTACTGAACGGCACAAGTGGTATAAGTCGGGCAATGCTCACTTTTCGGGCGGTTCACGGCCCGGTCGGGCGCGTCGCGACCTGCGGCGTGTCCGAAATGGGATGTTTTAGCTTGGCGGTGTAGAACGGGAGACGTGACGGCAATGGCTACTGGATCGCTCCGGCTCCGAAGCGCGCCGGGCAGCCTTCGGTGAGCCGAGGAACGGCTGAGGCCCCCGGCCGGCCGACGGACGCACAGTCACGCACCGTCCTCGACCAGGCAGCCCACGAAAACTTCCCCGTGGCGCCGTTCTTCCTGCCCCGCGCCTGGCGCGGCGACCTGATGGCCGTCTACGGCTTCGCCCGGCTCGTCGACGACATCGGGGACGGCGACCTCGCACCCGGCGGCGGCGACGCGGTCCTGCTCGGCCTGGAACGCACACAGAGCGACGACCGCCTGGCGATGCTCGATGCCCTGGAAGCCGACCTGCACCGTGTCTTCAGCGACCGTGCCCCCGGCCCCCGGCACCCGCTCATGCGCCGCCTCGGCCCCACCGTCCGCCACTGTGCGCTCACGCCGGAACCCTTCGTCGGCCTGATCGAGGCCAACCGCCAGGACCAGCGGGTCTCCCGCTACGCCGGATACGCCGACCTCGCCGCGTACTGCGAACTGTCGGCCAACCCCGTCGGCCGGCTGGTCCTCGGCATCACCGGCACCACCAGCCCCGAGCGCATCCGGCGCTCGGACGAGATCTGCACCGCCCTGCAGATCGTCGAGCACCTTCAGGACGTGGCCGAGGACCTCGCCCGCGACCGCATCTACCTGCCCGCGGAGGACATGGCACAGTTCGGTGTCACCGAGGCGGATCTGGCCGCCCCGAGCGGCAGCGCGGCGGTGCGCGCGCTGATCGCTCACGAGGCGGCGCGCGCCGGTGACCTGCTCGACGCCGGTGCCCCGCTGGTGGGCAGCGTGCACGGCAGGCTCAGGCTGCTGCTCGCCGGCTTCGTCGGCGGCGGGCGCGCCGCACTGCGGGCCGTCGCCGCCGCCGATCACGACGTACTCCCCGGACCGCCCAAGCCGACCAAGCTCAGCCTGCTGCGCGAGGTGGGGGCGACATTGCGAAGAGAGGGGTGAGTCGGACCGTGGAGGCAACCGCACACACATCCGCGCCGGTGCTCGCTGCATACCGCTACTGCGAGGCCGTCACCGGGCACCAGGCCCGGAACTTCGCGTACGGCATCCGGCTGCTGCCCGCAGGCAAGCGGCAGGCCATGTCGGCGCTCTACGCCTTTTCCCGCCGGGTCGACGACATCGGGGACGGCGCCCTGGAGCCGGCCGACAAGCGGCGCCGCCTGGAGGAGACCCGGGCGGTGCTGGCCCGGGTGAAGGGTGGCGAGGTCGAGGAGGACGACACCGACCCGGTGGCCGTCGCGCTGAGCGATGCCGCCCGTCGCTTCCCGCTGCCCCTCGGCGGACTCGACGAGCTGATCGACGGCGTCCTCATGGACGTGGCGGGCGAGACGTACGAGACCTGGGACGAGCTGAAGGTCTACTGCCGCTGCGTCGCCGGGGCGATCGGCCGGCTCTCGCTGGGCGTGTTCGGCACCGTCCCCGGTGCGCGCGATGTCGCACGCGCCCCCGAGTACGCCGACACCCTCGGCCTCGCCCTCCAGCTGACCAACATCCTGCGCGACGTCCGCGAGGACGCCGGGAACGGCCGCGTCTACCTGCCGGCCGATGACCTCGCGAAGTTCGGCTGCTCGGCCGGATTCGACGGTCCCGTCCCGCCGCCGGGCGCCGACTTCGCAGGACTGGTCCACTTCGAGGTGGCCCGCGCCCGCGCGCTGTTCGCCGAGGGGTTCAGGCTGCTGCCGATGCTCGACCGGCGCAGCGGTGCCTGTGTGGCGGCGATGGCCGGTATCTACCACCGTCTGCTGGCGCGCATCGAGGCCGACCCGGAGGCCGTCCTGCGCGGCAGGGTGTCGCTGCCCGGCCGGGAGAAGGCGTTCGTCGCGGTGCGCGGGCTCTCCGGTCTCGACGCCCGCGCGATCGGCCGCCGCCGGCCGGCCGGGGGGCGTGGATGAGCCATCGGCCCGCTCCCGGAATTCACTCTTCCGTGTCGGCCCCACGGGCAACCCTCCCCGGGACGCCCGCGTCCTTGAGTGTCGTACGGGGGGAGAACTCATGACAGCGGGAGCGCAGCGGAACGGCCGCGGGCACTCTGCGGCGGCCGGCCGTCCCGAAGGGGCGAGCGCGGTCGTCGTCGGCGGCGGTCTGGCAGGTACCACCGCGGCGCTGGCGCTCGCCGACGCCGGGCTCCGGGTCACCCTCGTCGAGGGCAGGCCGCGGCTCGGCGGGCTGGTCTTCTCCTTCCGCCGCGGCTTCGGCGGCGGCGACCTGAGCGTCGACAACGGCCAGCACGTCTTCCTGCGCTGCTGCACCGCCTACAGCGGCTTCCTGGAGCGGCTCGGGGCCACCCACCTGGTGCCCCTTCAGGACCGCATGGACGTACCGGTCCTGGACGCCGACCGGATGCGGCTCGGGCGGCTGCGGCGCACCGCGCTGCCCGTGCCGCTGCACCTCGCCAAGAGCCTCGCCCTGTACCCGCACCTCTCGCCCGCCGAGCGGGCCGGCGTGGTGCGCGCCACCCTGGCGCTCAAGGGCCTTGACCCGGACGACCCCGCGCTGGACGCGGTGGACTTCGGCAGCTGGCTGCGCCGGTACGGCCAGTCGGCCCGTGCCGTCGAGGCGCTGTGGGACCTCGTCGGCGTCGCCACCCTCAACGCCACCGCGGGCGACGCCTCGCTGGGCCTGGCGGCCAAGGTCTTCAAGACCGGGCTCCTCTCCGACCCCGGCGCGGCCGACATCGGCTGGTCCCGGGTACCGCTCGGCGACGTCCACGACACCCTCGCCCGCACCGCCCTGGAGAAGGCCGGTGTGCGCCTCGCCCTGCGCACCCGGGCGAGCCGCGTCGCCCGTACGGACGACGGCTGGCAGGTCTCGGTCAGCAGCGGGCCGCACGACCGCGAGCAGCTGACCGCCGGCACCGTCGTGCTGGCCCTGCCGCAGCGCGAGACGCACGCCCTGCTCCCGGACGGCGCGCTGGACGACAAGGACCGGCTGCTCGGCATCGGCACCGCGCCGATCCTCAACGTCCACGTCGTCTACGACCGCAAGGTGCTGCACCGCCCCTTCTTCGCCGCGGTCGGCTCCCCGGTCCAGTGGGTCTTCGACCGCACCGACGCCTCCGGTATCGCCCGGCTTCCCGAGGGCGCGGGCTGCCAGTACCTCGCCCTCTCGCAGTCCGCCGCGCAGGAGGAGATCGAGCAGCCGGTCGCCAAGCTGCGCGCCCGCTACCTTCCGGAGCTGGAGCGGCTGCTGCCCGCCGCGCGCGGCGCCCGGATCCGCGACTTCTTCGTCACCCGCGAGCGCACCGCGACGTTCGCACCCGAACCGGGCGTCGGCAGGCTCCGCCCCGCCGCCCGTACCCGAACCGCCGGCCTGTACATGGCCGGTGCGTGGACCGCCACCGGGTGGCCCGCGACCATGGAAGGCGCCGTGCGCAGCGGAACCGTAGCCGCGCGCGAGGCGCTCACCGAACTCGGCTTCCCCCAGGGCCAGTTGCCCCAGGAGGCAGCATGACAACGAGCACCAGCGCTCGCACGAGCACGAGCATCGGAAACAGAGGAGAAACCGTGAACCCGGCTTCCCCAGCTATCGACACCGAGAGCGTCACCGCGCTGCTGGAGCGTGGAAGGACACTCGCCACTCCCGTGCTGCGTGCCGCCGTGGACCGGCTCGCTCCTCCCATGGACACCGTCGCCGCCTATCACTTCGGGTGGATCGACGCCGAGGGACGGCCCTCCGCGGCCGACGGCGGCAAGGCGATTCGGCCCGCCCTGGCCCTGCTGTCCGCCGAGGCGGCGGGAGCGGCGCCGGAGAAGGGCATTCCCGGCGCGGTGGCCGTCGAGCTGGTGCACAACTTCTCGCTGCTGCACGACGACCTCATGGACGGCGATGAGCAGCGCAGACACCGCGACACGGTGTGGAAGGTGCACGGCCCCGCCCAGGCCATCCTGGTCGGTGACGCGCTCTTCGCCCTCGCCAACGAGATCCTGCTGGAGCTGGGCACGGTCGAGGCCGGCCGCGCGACGCGCCGGCTCACCGTGGCCACCCGCAAGCTGATCGACGGCCAGGCCCAGGACATCTCCTACGAGCACCGCGAGCGGGTCACCGTCGCGGAGTGCCTGGAGATGGAGGGCAACAAGACCGGCGCCCTGCTCGCCTGCGCCGTCTCCATCGGTGCGGTGCTCGGCGGTGCCGACGACCGCACCGCAGACATCCTCGAAAAGTACGGCTACCACCTCGGCCTCGCCTTCCAGGCGGTCGACGACCTGCTCGGCATCTGGGGCGACCCGGAGGCCACCGGCAAGCAGACCTGGAGCGACCTGCGCCAGCGCAAGAAGTCGCTGCCGGTCGTCGCGGCTCTGGATGCCGGCGGTTCCGCTTCCGAGCGCCTCGCCGGCATTCTCGCGGCCGACGCGAAGAAGAGCGAGACCGAGATCGCCGACTTCACCGAGGAGGAGTTCGCCTCCCGCGCGGCCCTGATCGAGGAGGCCGGCGGTCGCGAGTGGACCTCCCAGGAGGCCCGCCGCCAGCACGCCACGGCCATCGCCGCGCTGGACGAGGTGGACATGCCGGAAAGGATCCGCGCGCAGCTCGTCGCGCTCGCGGACTTCGTCGTCGTACGAGAGAGATGATCACCATCGACACGAACTGATCGCAGTCGCCGGCCGGTGCCAGCCGGGCGCCGGTCGACGGAATCCCTGAGCACGCTTCACAGTTCACTGCAGAAGGGGAAGCCATGACAGCGACGACCGACGGAAGCACCGGGGCGCTGCCGCCCCGGGCCCCTTCGGCCAGCGATGCTACCGCTGAGACAACCGAAAACACCGCAGCACCAGCAGATGCGCGGCCCACCGCCCCGTCCGGTACGGCGGACGCCGCCCGGCGCGCGACGACCCGCGCCACCGCCCACCTCCTCGCCGCCCAGGACTCCGCGGGATGGTGGAAGGGCGACCTCGACACCAATGTGACGATGGACGCCGAGGACCTTTTACTCCGTCAGTTCCTGGGCATCCAGGACCCGGAACTCACCGAAGCCGCCGCCCGATTCATCCGCGGCGAGCAGCGCGATGACGGCACCTGGGCCACCTTCTACGGCGGCCCAGGCGAGATCTCCACCACCATCGAGGCGTACGTAGCGCTCCGGCTCGCCGGTGACGCCCCGGACGCGCCGCACATGGCCAGGGCCTCGGCCTGGGTGCGCGAGCGCGGCGGCGTCGCCGCGTCCCGTGTCTTCACCCGCATCTGGCTGGCCCTCTTCGGCTGGTGGAGGTGGGACGACCTCCCCGAACTCCCGCCGGAACTCATCTACTTCCCGAAGTGGTTCCCGCTCAACATCTACGACTTCGGCTGCTGGGCCCGGCAGACCATCGTGCCGCTGACCATCGTCTCGGCCAAGCGCCCGGTACGCCCCGCGCCGTTCGCCCTGGACGAGCTGCACGCCGATCCGCGCCGCCCCAATCCCCCGCAGCCGCTCGCGCCCGCGACCAGCTGGGACGGCATCTTCCAGCGGCTCGACAAAGGGCTGCACCTCTACCACAAGGTCGCGGTGCGCAAGCTGCGCGGCGCGGCGATGCGTTCGGCGGCCCGCTGGATCATCGAGCGCCAGGAGAACGACGGTTGCTGGGGCGGTATCCAGCCACCCGCCGTCTACTCCGTCATCGCCCTGCACCTCCTCGGGTACGACCTCGACCACCCGGTACTCCGCACCGGCCTCGCGTCGCTCGACCGGTTCGCGGTGTGGCGCGAGGACGGCGCCCGGATGATCGAGGCGTGTCAGTCCCCGGTCTGGGACACCTGCCTGGCCGCCATCGCACTTGCCGACGCCGGGCTTCCCGCCGATCACCCGCAGCTGGTCAAGGCCGCCGACTGGATGCTCGCCGAACAGATCGAGAGACCCGGCGACTGGATGGTCCGCAGGCCCCAACTCCCCTCCGGGGGCTGGGCGTTCGAGTTCGAGAACGACAACTACCCGGACATCGACGACACCGCCGAAGTGGTGCTCGCACTGCGCCGGATCAAGCACCCGGACCCGCAGCGGGTGGCCGCCGCCGTCGAGCGCGGGGTGCGCTGGAGCGCCGGGATGCAGTCGAAGAACGGAGCCTGGGGCGCCTTCGACGCCGACAACACCAGCCCGTTCCCCGACCGCCTGCCGTTCTGCGACTTCGGTGAGGTCATCGACCCGCCGTCCGCCGACGTCACCGCCCACGTGGTCGAGATGCTCGCCGACGTCGGCCGCACCGACGACCCGCGCACCCGCCGCGGCATCGACTGGCTGCTGGCCGAACAGGAGCCCGGCGGCGCCTGGTTCGGGCGCTGGGGCACCAACTACGTCTACGGCACCGGGTCGGTGCTGCCCGCGCTGGCCGCGGCCGGTGTCCCCGCCTCGCACCCCGCCGTCCGCCGCGCCGTCGGCTGGCTGGAGCGGGTGCAGAACGAGGACGGCGGCTGGGGCGAGGACCAGCGGTCCTACCAGGACAAGAGCTGGGCGGGACGCGGCGCTTCCACCGCCTCGCAGACCGGCTGGGCGCTGATGGCGCTGCTCGCGGCCGGCGAGCGGGAGAGCGAAGCCGTACGGCGCGGGGTGCGCTGGCTGGCCGACACCCAGCTCGACGACGGGTCCTGGGACGAGCCGTACTTCACCGGCACCGGCTTCCCGTGGGACTTCTCCATCAACTACCACCTCTACCGGCAGGTGTTCCCGCTGACGGCGCTGGGCCGTTACGTCAACGGCGGGCCGGCCGGCGCGGCGCTGGGGGACTGATGCCGAGACGGCCCCCGCCGGAGGGCGGACCCCCGCTGCTGGTCGCCTGCGCGCTCGGCATCGAGCGGTTCGCACTGCGCGGCGGCCGTGGCGGGGACCGCACCCCGGTGGTCACCTTGCGTACCGGCATGGGCCCCCAATCGGCCGAACGGGCGATGGCGAAGGCCCTGCGGCAGGGGGCCGTCACCGAGCACTCCCCGGTGATCGCCAGCGGATTCTGTGCCGGGCTCGCCCCCGGCATGCGGCCAGGGGACCTCGTCGTGGCCGACCGGACGCGCGATCACCGGCCGGGCGCACCCGAGGTGACCTGCCACGACAACGACATGCTGCGCCGGGCTCTGCGCGCCCGCGGGCTGACCGTGCACACCGGGCTGCTGTGCGGCAGCGACCACGTCGTGCGCGGCGCCGAGCGGGCCGAGCTGCATGCCGCGGGCGCCGTCGCCGTGGACATGGAGTCCGCGGCGACGCTCCGGGCGGCGGCCGGCTCGGGTGACGGCCCTGTCCGTCCGGTTGCGGCCGTCCGGGTGGTCGTGGACGCTCCAGAACATGAACTCGTACGCATTGCGACCGTGCGCGGAGGAATATCGGCCTTCCGCGTCCTGCGGTCCGTCCTTCCTGTTTTCTTCGAATGGCACCGTTCTTTGCTGCTCCCCAGGAGGTGAGCCAGATGGTTATGCCGCTCCGCCAGTCCATCAGGGTCGGGACCTATCTCTTTGAACAGAAGCTCAGGAAACGTGAGAAGTTTCCGCTGATCGTGGAACTGGAACCGCTCTTCGCCTGCAACCTCAAGTGCGAGGGCTGCGGGAAGATCCAGCATCCTGCGGGTGTGCTCAAGCAGCGCATGCCGGTCGCGCAGGCCGTCGGCGCGGTGCTGGAGTCCGGCGCCCCGATGGTCTCCATCGCGGGCGGCGAACCCCTGATGCACCCGCAGATCGACGAAATCGTGCGGCAGTTGGTGGCCAAGAAGAAATATGTCTTCCTGTGCACCAACGCGATGCTGATGCGCAAGAAGATGGAAAAGTTCACGCCCTCGCCGTACTTCGCTTTCGCGGTGCACATCGACGGCATGCGCGAACGGCACGACGAATCCGTCGCGAAGGAGGGGGTGTTCGACGAGGCGGTGGCCGCCATGAAGGAGGCCAAGCGGCGCGGATTCCGCGTCACGACGAACTCCACCTTCTTCAATACGGACACCCCGCAGACCATCATCGAGGTGCTCAATTACCTCAACGACGACCTGAAGGTCGACGAGATGATGCTGTCGCCCGCCTACGCCTACGAAAAGGCCCCCGACCAGGAGCACTTCCTGGGTGTCGAGCAGACCAGGGAGCTTTTCAAGAAGGCGTTCGCCGGGGGCAACCGCAGGCGCTGGCGGCTCAATCACAGCCCGCTCTTCCTCGACTTCCTGGAGGGCAAGGCGGACTTCCCGTGCACCGCCTGGGCGATCCCCAACTACTCGCTTTTCGGCTGGCAGCGGCCCTGCTACCTGATGAGCGACGGCTACGTCCCCACGTACCGGGAGCTGATCGAGGAGACCGACTGGGACAAGTACGGGCGCGGCAAGGACCCGCGGTGTGCCAACTGCATGGCGCACTGCGGATACGAGCCGACCGCCGTCCTGGCCACCATGGGTTCGCTGAAGGAATCCCTGCGCGCGGCGAAGGAGACCATCGCGGGGAACCGCGGCTGACGTAAGGGGCCGTGGAGGCCGTTTCCCACCCTCGCGGAAGGGTGGGAGACGGCCTTCTGGCGTCGCCACCAGCCGAACGAGCAAGTGGAGGGGACCGAGCATGACGATGCTGGAAAGCATCAGGGAACCGCGCGACCTCAAGGCGCTCGGCGCGGAACGCCTGGACGAACTCGCCGCGGAAGTACGGCAGTTCCTGGTTCCGGCCGTGGCCCGCACCGGCGGGCATCTGGGGCCGAACCTGGGCGTGGTCGAGCTGACCATCGCCCTGCACCGCGTCTTCGACTCACCTGCCGACCGGATCCTGTGGGACACCGGTCACCAGTCCTACGTCCATAAACTCCTCACCGGACGCCAGGACTTCTCCAAACTGCGCATCAAGGGCGGCCTGTCCGGCTACCCCTCGCGGGCCGAGTCCGCGCACGACGTCATCGAGAACAGCCACGCGTCGACGGTGCTGGGCTGGGCCGACGGCCTCGCCAAGGCGAACCAGGTGCGTGGCAAGGACGACCACGTCGTCGCGGTGATCGGCGACGGCGCGCTGACCGGCGGCATGGCCTGGGAGGCGCTGAACAACATCGCCGCCGCCAAGGACCGTCCGCTGATCATCGTCGTCAACGACAACGAGCGCTCCTACGCGCCGACGATAGGCGGCCTCGCCGACCACCTCGCCACTCTGCGCACCACCGACGGCTACGAGGCGTTCCTCTCCTGGGGCAAGGACATGATCCAGCGCACCCCGGTCGTCGGACGGCAGCTGTACGAGTCGCTGCACGGCGCGAAGAAGGGCTTCAAGGACGCCTTCGCGCCGCAGGGCATGTTCGAGGACCTCGGGCTGAAGTACGTCGGTCCGGTCGACGGGCACGACATCGCCGCCGTCGAGTCCGCGCTGCGCCGCGCGGCCGGATTCCACGGCCCGGTGCTGGTGCACTGCCTGACCGAGAAGGGCCGCGGCTACCGGCCCGCCCTGGAGCACGAGGCGGACCGCTTCCACACCATCGGCGCGATGGCCCTTCCCCCGGCCACCGCTGGGATGTGCCCCCCGGCCTTCGAGCCGGCCGCCCCGCCGGGACCGCCGTCCTGGACGTCCGTCTTCGGCGACGAGATGGTCAGGATCGGCGCCGAGCGGCCCGACGTCGTCGCGCTCACGGCGGCCATGCGCGATCCGGTCGGGCTCTCCCGGTTCGCCGAGGCGTACCCGGAGCGGATCTGGGACGTCGGCATCGCCGAGCAGCACGCCGCGGTCTGCGCCGCGGGGCTTGCCACCGGCGGTCTTCACCCGGTCTTCGCGGTCTACGCGACGTTCCTCAACCGGGCCTTCGACCAGGTCCTGATGGACGTGGCCCTGCACAGGTGCGGGGTCACCTTCGTGCTCGACCGGGCGGGAGTCACCGGCACCGACGGGGCCTCGCACAACGGCATGTGGGACATGTCGGTGCTCGGCGTGGTGCCGGGGCTGCGGATCGCCGCGCCGCGCGACGCCGAGCAACTGCGGGCCCAGCTGCGGGAGGCGCTGGACGTCGATGACGCGCCGACCGTCGTCCGCTATCCCAAGGAGACGGTGGGCGAGCCGATCGCCGCGGTGCGGCGGACCGGCGGCGTCGACGTCCTGTATGAGCAGGCCGGGCCCGATGTCCTGCTCGTCGCCGTCGGCGTGATGGCGCCCGTCTGTATCCGGGCCGCCGAACTCCTGGCGGACCGCGGCATCGGCGCCACCGTCGTCGACCCGCGCTGGGTCCGCCCGGTCGACGACGCGCTCGTCCAACTGGCCGCCGGACACGGCATGGTGGCCGTCGTCGAGGACAACGTCCGCAGCGGAGGAGTGGGTTCGGCCGTCGGGCAGGCGCTGCGGGACGCCGATGTGGACGTGCCGCTGCGGACCTTCGGCATCCCCGATGAGTTCCTGCCGCACGCCAAGCGCGGGGAGCTGCTGGCCGGCCTCGGCCTCACCCCCGCCGAGATCGCCGGCCGCATCGGCGCCGGCCTCGCCCGTAAGGAGAACCGTTCGTGACCGGATTCGACCTGGCCCGGCTGCTCGCCGAACGCGGCGGCGAGCGCTACGACCTGCACACCCGCCACCTCAACCACCAGCTCCCGCGGATGCTGCACACCATCGGCTTCGACAAGGTCTACGAGCGGGCCGAGGGCGCCTACTTCTGGGACGCGGACGGGCAGGACTATCTCGACATGCTCGCCGGCTTCGGCGTGATGGGCCTGGGGCGGCACCACCCGGTCGTACGGCAGGCGCTGCACGACGTGCTGGACGCCCAACTGCCCGACCTCACCCGCTTCGACTGCGCGCCGCTGCCCGGCCTGCTCGCCGAGCGGCTGCTGACCCACGCCCCCCACCTGGACCGGGTCTTCTTCGGCAACAGCGGCACCGAAGCCGTCGAGACCGCCCTGAAGTTCGCCCGCTACGCCACCGGCAGACCCCGCGTCCTGTACTGCACGCACGCCTTCCACGGCCTGACCACGGGCTCGCTCTCCGTCAACGGCGAGGACGGCTTCCGCGACGGCTTCGCGCCGCTGCTGCCGGACACCGCCATCGAGATGGGGGACATCGGGGCGCTGGAGCGGGAACTGCGGCGCGGCGATGTGGCGGCGCTGGTCGTCGAGCCGATCCAGGGCAAGGGGGTGCTGGCCGCGCCGCCCGGATTCCTGGGCGCCGCACAGGAGTTGCTGCACCGGCACAAGGCCCTGCTGATCGCCGACGAGGTGCAGACCGGCCTCGGCCGCACCGGCGACTTCTTCGCCTACCAGCACGAGCGCGGCGTCGAGCCGGACCTGGTCTGCGTCGCCAAGGCCCTCTCCGGCGGCTATGTGCCGGTCGGCGCCACCCTCGGCAAGGACTGGATCTTCAAGAAGGTCTACTCGTCCATGGACCGGGTGCTGGTGCACTCCGCCAGCTTCGGTGCCAACGCCCAGGCGATGGCGGCGGGGCTCGCCGTGCTGTCGGTCATGGAGGACGAGCAACTCGTCGCCAGCGCCCGGCACACCGGCGACCTGCTGCGGACCCGGCTCGCCGCTCTCACCGAGAAGTACGAGCTGCTGCACGACGTCCGCGGTCGCGGCCTGATGATCGGCATCGAGTTCGGGCGGCCCAAGTCGCTGGGCCTGCGCAGCCGTTGGACGATGTTGCAGGCGGCGCGCAAGGGCCTTTTCGCGCAGATGGTCGTGGTGCCGCTGCTCCAGCGCCACCGCATCCTGACCCAGGTGTCAGGTGACCATCTCGAAGTCATCAAACTGATCCCGCCGTTGACCATCGGCGAGCCCGAAGTGGACCGCTTCGTCGAGGCGTTCACGGCCGTCATGGACGACGCGCACGGCGGCGGCGGGCTGATGTGGGACTTCGGGCGGACGCTGGTGAAGCAGGCGGTCGCCCTTCGGTGACAGGGGGGCGGGTGATTCGGGGACGACGGTGGTGTCCCCTTATAGGCATATCCACTTGGGTGTGTCCTCCCGGCTACCGTGATCTTAGGGTGGCCGGATGCCCGGCGCTGCCCGCGTACCGGTTGGCATGTCGTGCGTCCGGACCGGTGGGCGCCGGGGCTGCCCGTTTCACGAACCCCCGTCATGAACGGAGAATTCCCATGCCCAACGAACTGCTCGACGCCTTCGACCTCGACGTGCGCGAGGTGGTCGCCGAGGCCGCGGAGCCCGCGAACAACCTCGTCACCGTCCACCCCTCCGGCTACTGGGGATCCGACTGCTGCACCGCCTGTATGGCTCCCGGCGCCCGGGGCTGCTGACACCGCGAAGGTGACACCGGCCGGCCCCGGGGCTTGTGACGGAGCGGTTGCGTCGCAGGCCCGGGGCCGGTCGGGGCGATGACGACGATGAGGAGTGGGCAGGCATGTCCGAGGCTTCAGGCGGAGCCCTGTTCCGGGATGCGGGCATCGCCATGGTGCGCGCACCGGTCCACCCGGTGGGCGCAGCCGCCGGCGTCCGCCCGGACACCGGACCGGGCGATGACGAGGCCGCCCGGCTGACCAGGACGCTCCGGGAGCTGGCGGACGAACCGCTGGTGCGGGAGGCGGTGGCGCTCTCCAGCCCGTCGCTGGCCGCGGTCCTGCACCGCGTTCTTTCAGGCTCGCAGCCCGTACCGCTACCCCAACTCAGGCGCTCCGTAAGGGCGTTGGCGTCCTACCGGCTGCGGATGAGCACCCGGGCCACGCCGTTCGGACTGATGGCAGGGGTGGCCCCGGCGCGCTTCGGCGGACAGGGCGAGGCGGCCAAGGTGCGGTGGGGCGGCGCTCACACCCGCGCGGTACGCCCGGACCGGGAATGGCTCACCGGACTCATCGCCTCCTGGGAGCGACGCCCCGGCGTGCTGCGGCACCTGCGGGTGACCGGCAACGCACTGTGCTCCGTACGCGGCGACCGGCTCGTGCTGCCGTACGTCCCGCAGTCCGTCCGGGAGGACCCGCCGGAAGCCGGTTCCGGCGACGCGGCACTGCGCTTGGTGCACGAGGTCAGCGTGCGGCACACCGTGGTCGTACAGGCGGTGCGGGAGCTGGCCCGCCGGCCGGTGCGCGGCGCGGAGCTGGCCGGGGCGCTGCTCGGACGGTTCCCGGGGGCCACCGACGAGGCGGTGGACCGGGTGCTGAGCGAACTGACCGGCAAGGAAATCCTGCTCACCGACGCCCGCCCGCCGCTGGAAGCCGCCGACCCGCTGCGGCACATCCAGCGGACCTGCGCCGACGTGCCCCGCGCCGACCTGCCCGAACTCGACGAACTCGACGCGATCGGCACGGCCCTGGAGACGTACGCCGCCGCCTCGGCCGAAGACGGCCCTGCCGCGCTGGCCGACGTCACCGCGCGCATGCGCAGGCTGTACGACCTGCCGAGGCCGCTCCAGGTCGATCTCGCACTGGATGCCGAGGCGCAGCTCCCTGCCGCCGTCGCCGACGAGGCCGCCCGCGCGGCCGGGCTGCTCTGGCGGATGGGGCCCCAGGACACGGAACCCGACCACCTGCGCGAGTACCGCGAAGCCTTCGTGGAGCGTTACGGCACCGACCGTCTCGTCCCGCTCACCGAACTGCTCGACCCGGACACCGGCCTCGCGGCGCCGGCCGGCTATCTCCGGCCGCCCAGCCCCCGGCGCGCCACGCCCGCCGATGCCGACAGGGAACGCGACCTGGCGCTGGCCGAGTTGGCGCAGCAGGCCCTCATGGACGGGTCGCGGGAAGTGGTGCTCGACGACACCCACCCGGTGGTGCGCCGCCTGTCCCGCACCGAAGGCCGCCCGCCGAAGTCCCTGGAGCTGAACGCGAGCCTGCTCGCCGACTCCTGCGCGGCGTTGGACGCGGGGGACTTCCGGCTGGTGACCGTCGGCGGATCCCAGCAGGCCGGGGCGCTGCTCGGCCGCTTCGGCTACCTCCTCGACGACGCGGCAGCCGCCGATCTGGCCGCCGTGGCGCGGGAGGCCGCCACCGGGGACGGCGGGGCGGTGCCCGCGCAGGTGGCCTTCCGCACCGGCAGGTCCCGGGACGGCAACGTGGCGCAGGTGCCGCCCTGGCTGCCGCACCTCCTCCCGGTGGGCTGCTTCGCCGACCCGGACGACCCCGGGGTGCTGGACCCGCGCCACCTCGCCGTCGGCGCCGACCACCACCGGATGTTCCTGGTGGACACCGTTTCGGGACGCCGTGTCGAGCCCACGGTCTTCCACGTGCTCAACCTGCGGGCGAACCTGCCGAACGCCGCCCGCTTCGTCTGCGACATCGCAGGAAGCGGCGTGCGCGCCTGGCGGACGTGGCACTGGGGACAGGCCGCGAGCGCGCTGCCGTACCTGCCACGGGTCCGTTACGGGCGCACCGTACTGGCCACGGCGCGCTGGCGACCCGCCGCCGAACTCCGGGACGGGAAGCTGCCGTTCGCCGACTGGCTGCTCGCCCTGCACCGCTGGCGGGAACGGTGGCGGGTGCCGAGCCGGGTCCGGGTGGCCGCCCACGACCGCGCCGTCCAGCTCGATCTGGACCTGCCGGGCCATCCCGAGATCCTCCGCCACGAACTGCTGCGCAACGAGGACACCGAGCTGCGGGAGGTGCCGGCCGAAGCCGCCGGACGCCCGGACGGCTGGCTCGGCGGAGCCGACGGGGCACACCACACCGAGGTGGTGATCCCGCTGCGGTCGGCCCGCCCGGCGGACCGGCCTGGCCCGTTGCCTTCCGTGGCCGTGCCCCGCGCCCCGGAGCGCACCGGGACCGACGTCCACCTCCCGGGCGGTGAGTGGCTGTACGCCGCGCTGTACGCCCCGGCCGAACGGCACGAGGAACTGCTGGCCGTCCACCTGCCTGCGCTGCTGAACGACCTGCCGACAGAGGTGGACCGCTGGTTCTTCCTGCGCTACCGGGACGCTCACGGGGCGCACCTGCGCCTCAGGTTCCACGCCCCGCCCGATGTGCTGTCCGGGCGGCTGCTGCCACAACTGCACACGGCCACCGGCGCGTTGCGCGGCGCCGGTCTGGTGGGCCGGGTGGTGTGGGACACCTATGAGCCGGAGCTGGCACGCTATGGCGGGCCGGAGGCCATCGCCGCGGCGGAGCGCGTCTTCCATGCCGACAGCGTCGCCGTCCTGGAACACCTCAGGCGCAGGTACCGGCGGCAGGACGACACCGCGCCGCCGCTGTCGGCCGCGGCCGGCTACGCGGATCTGGCCCGCGCCTTCCACCGCGGCCTGGACGGCACCGGGACGGCAGGCGGCGAAGGAGCGGCCTGGCTGCTGCGCGCGGTGCCCAAGGACGAGGAGCGGCAGCGGGCGTTCCGTGTGCGGCGGCGCGAAGCTCTCGCGCTGGTCGACCCGTACCGCGAAGGACCAGGACCCGCCGCCGACGAGGTGCTGCGCACCGTCTGGGCCCGTCGTGCGCAGGCGGTGGGCGCCTACGGACAGCTGGTGCGCGACCTCGGAGCCAGGTCCTGGTCGGAACCCGACCAGGTACTCCACTCGGTGCTGCACATGCACCACAACCGGCTCGTGGGCATCGACCGGGAGGCCGAGAACCTCGCGCTCGCGGTCGCCCGCGGGGCGGCGCAGGCCCACACCGACCGCAGGAGGCACGGCCGATGACCACCGATGTACGCGACGACGTGGTGCCGGCCGACCCGGCGGTGTTGCGGGAGCGCGCCGCCCAGGTGGTGGCCGGCGTGGCGGAGCGGCTGGCCGATCCGCGGCGGGTGGCGGCCACGGCGGACTTCTGGAACGTGCTGGGCCTCTCGGAGGGGTACCCCGGGGCGGCCCTGCTGTTCGCCGAACTCGCCCACCACGACCCGGCGCACCGCGCCACCGTCCACGCGCACCTGGCAGCCGCGGCCGGCGGTCTGCCCGGCTCCGACGGCGACGGGCTGTACGCCGGGGCGCCCTCGCTGGCGTTCGCCGCGCACACCGCCCGGCGGGCGCCTGACGACTACGCCGGCCTGCTGCGCAGCCTGGACGCCGGACTCGACCGGATCGTCCGCACCCGGCTGGCCGCGGAGCGGACACGACGGGCCGCACCGCAGGACGGGACGGCCTTCCACCACGACGTCGACCTGATCCGCGGCACCACCGGACTCACCAGGCTGCTGCTGGCGCGGCGGGCCGAACACCCCGAGCTGCTGCACGAGGCACTGGCGTCGCTGATCCGGCTCCTGGAGCCGTTGCCGCTGCAGGGCGGGCAGGTACCGGGCTGGTGGTCGCCCACCGGGCCGCAGATCGACAGCGAAGCGGACTTTCCCGGTGGCCGCGGCCATCTCAACTTCGGCGTCGCGCACGGCATCCCCGGCACCCTCGCCGTCCTGACGGCCGCGTACCAGGAGGGCGTACGGGTTCCCGGCCAGCACCGGGCGATGACGGAGATCGGCGACCTGCTGCTCACCTGGCGCACCGCCGACGGCGGCTGGCCGGGGTCGATGACCGTCCAGCGGTACGAGGACGGAGCGGCCCCGCTGCGCAGCCGCACCGCCTGGTGCTACGGCACTCCCGGGGTGGCCTGCGTACTCCACCGGGCCGGGGAGGCGCTGGACCGGGCCGACTGGCGGGAGGCCGCCGTGGCGGGCCTGGTCAGCGAGCTGGCGGCGCCGGTCAGGGTGCACGACAACAGCCTCTGCCACGGCTGGGGCGGCCTGCTGCACCTGACAGGTCTGCTCGGCCGGGCGTCCGGGGATCCCCGCCTGGCCGCCCACCGTGACCGGCTCGCCGCCCGGGTCCTGGCCGGCTACGACCCGGCGCTGCCGTTCGGCTTCCTCGCCGGCCGGAGCGAGGAGCCGAAGGAGTCGCCGGGCCACTTCGCCGGGTTCCTCATGGGCGCCGCAGGCGTCGCGCTGGCGCTGCACAGCTATGCGTCGGACGCCCCGTCGGCCAGTGGATGGGAGATGGCGCTGGCGCTGCGCTGACGGCGGGACCGGCGGCCGGGTCGGTACGGATCCGGGCGCCGGTCGTCCTTCCGGGTCAGTCGTCCAGCAGTTGGGCGCGCAGCCGCTCGCGGACCTCGGGGGTGAGGCGGAGGCCCTCGGTCAGGTACGTCTCCGTGGAGCCCCAGGTCTGGGTGATGGCGTCGAAGGCGGCCGTGAGGTAGTCGGTGTGCGCGCCGAAGAGCGGCGACAGCAGCTCCATGACCTCGGGGGACATGCCGACGGCCGAGTTGTCCGAGCGGCGGATCTTGTAACGCCTGCTGGGGTCGTTGGACTTGAGGTAGTCCTGCTCGATCGCGTCCCGTTCCACGCCGATGGCCAGCAGCGTCACGGCGATGGACAGGCCCGCGCGGTCCTTGCCCGCCGCGCAGTGCATCAGCGCGGGGACACTGTCGTCGGCGAGTGCGCGCAGCAGGCGGCTGTGGTCATCGGTGCGGGTGGTGATGATGTGGCGGTAGGACTTGGCCATGCGGGCCGCGGCCTTGCCGTCGCCCAGCACGCGCCGCAGCTCGTCCAGTTCGCCGTCCCGCACCATGGTCCAGAATTCCGCGCCGTCGGCGGGGTCGGTGAGCGGGATGTTCACGTTCCGTACGCCGGGGAGCGTGACGTCGGGGCCTTCCAGCTTGATGTCCGAGGCATTGCGGAAGTCGAAGACGGTGTGCAGGCCGAGCCCGGCGAGGAATGCGGTGTCGGTTTCGGTCGCGTGCGCGAGGTGGCCGCTGCGGAACAGGCGCCCCTGCCGTACCCGACGCCCGTCCACGGTCGGCAGCCCGCCCACGTCGCGGAAGTTGCGCACCTCCGTGAGCGGGAAATCGGCCGGTGGGACCTGCGGCGTCTGCGTCACGGGCGCTCCTCGGGATCGGCGGCCGACGCTGTTCGCCGGCGGGCGGGGCCACCTTCGACCCTACGACACCGGTGCCCTGGGCAATCAAGCCGTAGCGTGCGGTAATTCGATGATGATCCGGAGTCGATTGACGACTTTCGGTGACCGATCCGTATTCCGACTTGAAGAGAATTTGACCAGGTGGCATTAATCACCACCCGTCAACCCCTGGTTACGGTGGCGTAAGTCACTTCTCAAGGTGAAGTATGTCCTGACGTGGCAGACGATTCGAAAAACATCAGCAGCGGCGCCCTGCGCGCCATCGGGTCGTACGCAGCCGTCGGGGACAGCTTCACCGAGGGAGTCGGGGATCCCGGCCGTGACGGGGCGTACATCGGTTGGGCGGACCGGCTCGCGGTCCTCCTCTCGGACCAGCGTGCCGAGGGCGACTTTCGCTATGCGAATCTCGCCGTCCGCGGCCGGCTCCTGGACCAGATCATCGAGGAGCAGGTGCCCAGGGCCAAGGAGTTGGCCCCCGAGCTGGTGACGTTCTGTGCCGGCGGGAACGACATTCTGCGGCCGGGTTCCGACCCCGACGCGGTGGCCGAGCGGTACGAGGCGGCCGTGGCGGACCTGCGCGAGTCGGTCGGCGCGGTGCTGCTGTGCACCGGCTTCGACACCCGCGGCATCCCCGTCCTGAAGCACCTGCGCGGCAAGATCGCGACTTACACCGCGCACGTACGCGCCATCGCCGACCGGCACGACTGCCCGGTTCTCGACCTGTGGTCGCTGAAGTCGGTGCAGGACCGGCGGGCCTGGAGCGACGACCGGCTGCACCTGTCCGCCGACGGGCACACCCGGGTCGCGCTGCGCGCCGGGCAGGTGCTCGGGCTCCAGGTGCCGGCCGAGCCGGACCAGCCGTGGCCCCCGGAGGCGGAGCGGTCTGCCGCCGAGGCGCGGCGGGACAACATCCACTGGGCGCGCGAACACCTCGTGCCGTGGATCGGCCGCCGGCTGCGCGGCGAGTCCTCCGGTGATCACGTCGAGCCGAAGCGGCCAGACCTGCTTCCGCTGTGACCGGTGGGGGCCGCACTCCGTAGCCGCCCGCCCCTGCCGCGGCACCCGGGGCGGCCATCCGCCCGTGCCGCCGCGTGCACCGTCCGAGGTCCCGACTCCCGTCACCGGGGGCCGGGGCCTCAGTCGTCGGTGGCCGCGTAGGGCAGATCCGCCCACACCACGCGACCGCCGCCGGGATCGGGCCTGGTGCCCCAGTTTTCGGACAAGGCGCCGACGAGGAACAGCCCTCGGCCGCACTCCTTGTCCACGCTGCCCGGTTGTACCTGTGGGGCTGATATGCCCCCGCCGCCCTCGTCCGTGACGGCTATCCGGACGTGCGCGCCGAAGAGCGTCAGCTCGCAGCCGACCTTCTCGCTTGCGGTGTGCCGCAGTGCGTTGGTGAACAGCTCGGACATCACCAACTCCACGTCGTCACGCACGTGTTGGTCCGCGCCCCATTCCTGAAGCAGCGCGGTGACGCGTCTGCGCGCCTCGGGCACGGACGTGCGTCGCGCCGGCAAATGGAACGCGTCCTGGGGGTGCTCGGCGACGAAGCCGCCACAGCGCCCTAACGAAGGAGCGTTGTTGGAGGAAGCCACGTCGTAACTATGTGCGATGTTGGTCACCGATGGCAAGGATCATTCTGCAAATTACAGAATCGTAAGTGCAGCCTGTTCGACGTACTGACGGCATGACACACTGCTGACCAGTGAAGCTGGTTGGAGGGATCAGACGTGGCGGAAGCACGGTCGGCCGGGGCGCCGACCGTCCTGCGGGTGGTGCTGGGAAAGCGACTGCAGGACCTGCGCGAGAAGGCCGGACTGTCCTACGAACAGGCAGCCAAGGCCCTCGATGTCACCCACGCGACGATACGGCGCATGGAGAAGGCCGAGGTCGGCCTCAAGATCCCGTACGTGGAGAAGCTGCTGGCGACCTACGGCGTCCGTGACGACGACGAGATCGCCGGGTTCCTCTCCCTCGCGCGGGAGGCCAACCGCCCCGGCTGGTGGCACAACTTCCGCGACGTGCTGCCCGACTGGTTCAGCGCCTACGTCAGCCTCGAAAGCGAGGCGAACCTCATCCGGGCCTACCAGCCCGCCTACGTACCCGGCCTGTTGCAGACCGAGGACTACGCGCGGGCGGTGCTCAGGGCCGGCATGCCGCACGCGCCCGGTGCGGACATCGACCGGGCGGTGGCGCTGCGCAGGGAGCGGCAGTCGCTGCTCACCCGCGAGAACGCGCCGATGCTGTGGGTGGTCATGGACGAAACCGTGCTGCGCCGCCCCATCGGCGGCCCGAAGGTGATGCACGGCCAGATCAGCCGGCTGATGGAAGCCACCGCGCTGCCCAACGTCCGCCTTCAGATCATTCCGTTCGCCGCGGGCCCGCACCCCGCGATGTACGGACCGTTCCACATCTTCCGGTTCCCGATCCCCGAACTCCCCGACATCGCCTACACGGAGAGCCTCGTCGGGGCCGGGTATTTCGATCAGCGCAACGACGTCTCGCAGTTCCTGGAGGCCCTGGACCGGATGTGCGCGCAGGCCGCGCCGGCCCACACCACCGAGGCCATTCTGGGTGGCTTTCGCAAGGAGATCTGAACCATGGATCGCATAGGCATCTACAACGGCATGCCCGCCAAGGAACTGGGCAGCGACGGCTGGCACAAGCCCTGGAGCGGCGGCAACGGCGGCGAATGCGTCGAGGCCATGCGATTGGGGGACGGACGGGTCGCGCTGCGCCAGTCGACCGACCCGGACGGCCCCGCGCTGATCTACACCCACCGGGAGATCGTCAGCTTCATCGAGGGCGCGAAGGCCGGGGACGCCGACTTCCTGCTCTCCGCGGCGCCCGGCCGGCACAGCGAACAGAGGACGGTATGAGCGAACAGGACATCGCCGCCGGGCCGTTGAGCCCGCTGCTGCCCGAGGGCGCGGACCACGCGGGCTTCACGGCCGACGAGATCGACACCAGCAGGCCGCACCCGGCCCGGATGTACGACTACTACCTCGGCGGCCGGGACAACTACGAGGTCGACCGGCTCGCCGCTGACCGCGTCATCGAGGTCCACCCACAGGTCCGGCTCAGCGCCCGCGCCAACCGCGACTTCCTGCGGCGCGCGGTACGCGGCCTGGCAGCCGACGGCATCCGCCAGATCATCGACATCGGCACCGGCATCCCCACCTCGCCCAGCACCCACGAAGTGGCCCGCGGGACGGCCCCTGGCACCCGCGTCGTCTACGTCGACAACGACCCGATCGTCGCCACCCACGCCGAGGCCCGGCTGACCGGCACCCCGCACACCGGCTTCGTCCTGGGCGACGTCCGCGACCCCCGGGCGATCCTGGAGCACCCGACTGTCCGCGAGCTGATCGACTTCGACCGGCCCGTCGCGCTGCTGCTGCTCGCCGTGCTGCACTTCGTCCGGGACGACGAGGACCCGGCCGGCATCGTCGCCACCCTCGCCGACGCGCTCCCCGCCGGCAGCCATCTTGTCCTGTCGCACGCCACCGGCGAGCCCTACGAGGCGTTCCCCGGCGGACGCACGGACGTCCGGGCGCGCGACGGCGTCGTCAACGTCTACAAGACCGCCACCGCCACCCTCAACCTCCGCACCAAGGCCGAAGTCGAGCCGCTCTTCGGGCCTTTCACCCTCCTGGAGCCCGGTGTGGTGCGGGTGCCGCTGTGGCGTCCCGACGGCGCGCTCCCCAGCGCGGGGGAGCTGAACAACACCATCTTCTACGGCGCGGTGGGCCGGAAGGACTGACCGTCCGGGGCGGCTTCCGGGTGCGGCTCGCCGCCGTCCAGCGTCGCCCGCAAGGTGCCGGGGTCGGCCAGCGCCGCGTGGGTGCCGTGCGCGGTGCAGGCGTACGCGCCCGCCGCCGCGCCACGGCGCGCGCACTCGTCGAGGCTCAGCCCGGCCAGCCGGCCGTAGAGGAAGCCGCTGGCGAAGGCGTCGCCCGCGCCGTTGCTGTCGACGACGGGTCCTGGCGGCACGGCGGCCGGGACGTGCCGGGGCGAGCGGTCGTCGCGGGCGAGGAGATACGCGCCGCCGGCCCCGGCCGTGGCGACCACCGCCTCGGCGCGCCCGTCGTGCAGGATCTCCCGCATCACAGGACCGATCCGCTCGCCCGCCCCCGCCGTACTGAGGAACACCAGGTCGGAGCGGAGTGCGAACTCCCGGTGGTGGGTGGTCAGTCCGTCCCAGTCGTGCAGGTCGGTGGAGACGGGCAGCCCCAGCGCGGCGATGTCGTCGTAGAGGAAGCGGGCGAAGTGTGTGATGGACAGGTGGACGTGCCGGGCGCGCCGTAGCGCGGGCAGATAGTGCTCGGGCGGCATCCGGAGGTCGTCCGGGTCGCGGCTGTCGTAGAAGGAGGTGCGGCGTCCGTCCGGCGCCACCAGGTTGACCGCGCGGCGGGTGCCGTGCGGAGAGATCAGTGGCCGGAAGTCGACGCCGGCGCCGGCCAGTCGTTCGCGGACCAGCGCGCCCGGAGCGTCGTCGCCGATGAAGTCCACGAACCCGGTGCGCAGTCCGAGCGCGGCGCAGCCCAGGGCCACGCCGGTGCCGGTGTGGCCCGCCCATTCCCGGACCGGCGGCACCGCGTAGGAATCGGCGGCCGGCACCGGCAGCGCGCCGACCCGCACCAGGGTGTCCACCCCCGATCCGCCGATGACCAGGACGTCGTAGGGTTCGGTTCCCGTCTGAAGTGTCACCTGGTTCCTCCGAGGTTGCCCCGGCCTTCAGGCCGAGGAGGAATCGGCCCCCTGCGAAGCAGGTCAGAGGGAGAGGGGGCATCGCAGAGGTGGTTCGTCGTCAGGTCGCCCCGATGGTGAGGCAACCCGGAATGATCGAGAAATCTCAACTGTCATACCTCCTGGGTAGGTTGAGGTTCATGGATACGCAAGCGCAGAGGGGTGAGGGTGCCGGGCACGCCCGGTACACCTATCGCTTGCGTGTGTCGTCGTCGGCCCGTGCGGCGCTGGAGGCTGAGTGGGACCGGTGCCGGTGGGTGTGGAACGAGTGCGTGGCACGGTCGAAGAAGGCCCACGCCGAGGGGGAGGAGTGTGGTCCGGCGCGGTTGGATCGGATGCTGACGGAGGCTCGCGCCCGTACGGTGTGGCTGCGTGGAGGCAGTTCGGTTCCGCAGCAGCAGCTCATACGCGACTTCGGCAGGTCTCGTGCCAAGGCCCTGGGGGACATCAAGGCGAGGTTGCCGATGCGGCAGCGGGCCGGGATGCCCAGGTACAAGAAGAAGCGCGCAGCGTTGCCGACGCTGAATTACACGCGGCGTGGGTTTCGGCTGAAGGGTGGTCGTCTGCATCTGGCGGGCGGTGTCGCCGTAACCGTGGTGTGGTCGCGGGAGCTTCCGGGGCCCCCTTCGTCGGTACGCGTGTACCGGGACGGTATCGGCCACTGGTACGTGTCCTTCGTGGTAGCGGCGGCGGTCGAGGAGATGCCTGTCACGGGCCGGGATATCGGCATCGACTGGGGTGTGAGGGAGACCGCGACCACCACATCCGACGACCATGACCTGCCCCACGCGCAGCACGGGAAGAGCGCTGCGCAGAAGCTTGTCCGCTATCAGCGGATGATGGCCCGCCGGAAGCCCCGGTGCGGTCAAGCGGCCTCGAAGGGGTACCGGGAGGCGAAGCGGCAGGCCGCGAAGCTGCACAAGAAGGTGGCCCGGCAGCGGGAGGACGCGGGGCGTAAGTGGGCCAAGGCCGTTGTCCGTGACCATGACCGGCTCGCGGTTGAGGACTTCCGCCCGAAGTTCCTCGCCAAGACCAGCATGGCCCGCAAGGCAGCCGACGCGGCAATCGGCGCGACCAAGCAAGCGTTGATCCACATGGCGCGCAAGCACGGCCGTGAGCTGCACCTCATACATCCCGCGCACACCACGATGGACTGTGCACGGTGCGGAGCGAGAACCAAGCACGCACTACCTCTTTCGGAGCGATCGTACGCCTGTACCGCGTGCGGGGCTGTCTCGCCCAGGGACGAGAACTCCGCTCGCGTGATGCTGGTCCGGGCTGGTCTCCACCCGGCTGGTGCTGATCGTGCAAGACCTGCCGGGCCGCCGGTCCGCAGGCAGCGTGAGCCAGGAATCCCCCTCCTTCAGGAGGGGGAGGATTCAAAGGCGTCCTTGCGTCCCTTGCTGGTGAGGCGATGGGCGGACGGCAGGCATCCGCAGGCCGGAGTCTAGACGCAGGGCGTCCCCGAAAAGGGACGTCGGAGGTGCGCGGGACGACAGGGGAGCGACAGATGTCCGAGAAGACATGTTTCAACGGTCCGCCGGACGGCCCCGGTGCGCGCCGAAGTAACGGAGTTGGCGCAAACCATCGTTGACACGGCCGCGCGCGGCGCAGCATCGCCCCCGTCTACACCCCGCCCGGCCTGCGGGGACGCGGCTACGCAGGGGCGGTGACCGCGGCCCTGTCGCAGCGTGCGCGGGACGCCGGGGTGGACACCCTGCTGCTCTTCGCGGACCTCGCCAACCCCACCAGTAACGCCCTGTACCGGCGTCTCGGCTACCGGCCGGTCGATGACCACCTGGTGCTGGAGTTCGACGGGGCGGGGCCGGGGGCCGGCTGACCTCCGGGGTGCCGGATCCGGCCGTTCCGGAATGCCCGCGCGGCTCGCGCCGTTGAGGGCCCAGGGAGAGGGTGTGGATGTCCGGGCGTCTCGTCACCGGGAGACGGGGCCGCGGAATCCGGTGTACCGGAACCCGCCGCCCGCGCGGTCCGTTCACTTCGCGACCGCCCTGACACTGGAGGTGCCGTGACCGCTTTCCGACCCCGCCGCACACCACGGAGTGCGCTGCGCCCCGCGAGCTTCGGCGCCGAGCCCACCGGCGAGCGGCTGGCCAGGATGCGCAGGTCACCGCAGTTCGTGGACGGGGAGTTCCGCAACCCGACGCCGCCCCGCCGCAATCCGCCGGGGTCGGCGCTGCCGATGGCCCGTACGCAGTTCAGCCGCGATGGCCGGCTGCGCAGAGCCCCGGTCGGCCGGATTCCGGTGCACGGCCCGGCCGTCGGCAGCCGGGGCGGACCGCCGGACTCCGGTCTGCGGGTCACCTGGATGGGCCATTCCAGCGTGCTCGCCGAGATCGACGGTGCCCGGGTGCTCTTCGACCCCGTCTGGGGCGAGCGCTGCTCGCCGTTCACCTGGGTGGGGCCCAAGCGGATGCATCCCGTGCCGATCGGCCTCGCGGAGCTGGATCCGGTCGACGTCGTGGTGATCTCGCACGATCACTACGACCACCTCGACATGCCGACGGTCCGG
This sequence comes from Streptomyces sp. NPDC048644, assembly GCF_043199105.1. Classification (NCBI taxonomy): domain Bacteria; kingdom Bacillati; phylum Actinomycetota; class Actinomycetes; order Kitasatosporales; family Streptomycetaceae; genus Streptomyces; species Streptomyces sp. NPDC048644. The sequence goes on along the minus strand of NZ_JBICVO010000003.1, from coordinate 204,977 downwards.
GCCCTGACCGCCACCGGCGCGCACTTCGTCGTCCCGCTCGGCATCGGCGCCGACCTGGAGTTCTGGGGCGTGCCCGCCGAGCGGATCACCGAACTGGACTGGCACGAGGCCACCCGCGTCGGCGGTCTGACCCTTACCGCCACCCCCGCCCAGCACTTCTGCGGCCGGGGGCTGCGCGGCCCGCAGCACACCCTCTGGGCCTCCTGGGTCGTCAGCGGCCCCGTGCACCGCGTCTTCCACAGCGGGGACACCGGCTACTTCCCCGGGTTCGCGGAGATCGGCGAACGGCACGGCCCCTTCGACGTGACCATGATCCAGATCGGCGCCTACAGCGAGTTCTGGCCCAAGGACCGCCCCACGGGCAAGCCGCTTCCGGGCCTGTGGCCTGACATCCACATGCCGCCCGACCAGGGCGTGCGGGCGCACCTGGACCTCCAGGGTGGGCAGCCGGGCGGCCTGATGCTGCCGATCCACTGGGGCACCTTCCCACTCGCCCCGCACCCTTGGGCGGAGCCCGCCGAGTGGACCATGTACGCCGCCCACGCGGTCGGCGTGGCCACCGCGGCACCGCGTCCCGGCGAGCCGTTCGAGCCCGCTCAGGAGCAGGTCGTGGATCCGTGGTGGCGTGCGGTGGCGGTGCCGCCCGTGCACGGGTGGCCGAGCTGGCCGCCGGCGGCGACGACCCGGCACGGATACCCCACGCCGGTCGTCACCGAGCGCCCCGCCCTGACCGAGGACGGCCTCGTGGCCGAGGCGTGAGGCCGTCCCTGGCGGTTCATGCCGTCGGGCGGGTGCCGTCGACGGCGATGCGCCGGCCGTAGCGCGAGTGCGGGTAGTAGTCCCAGACCGCGTGGTGCTGGACGCACCGGTTGTCCCAGAACACCAGGGTGCCTGGCTGCCAGCGGACCCGGCAGTGCAGCAGGTGCGTGCGCGCGATGTGCGCGTACAGCATCTCCAGCACCGCGTCGCTCTCGCCGCGGGACAGCTGCACGATGTGCGAGGTGTAGGGGCCGTTGACGAAGAGGAGTTTGCGGCCGGTCTCGGGGTGGCGGACCACGACCGGGTGTTCGTTCCGCGGGATCTCGTAGCCGGCCGGCGGGGTCTGTCCCTTCCAGGGCAGCGCACCGTCGTGGACGGCGGTCAGGCCCTCAAGGAACGTCTTCATCGCCGGGGAGAGCATGTCGTAGGCGAGGTGCATGTTGGCGAACAGGGTGTCGCCGCCGCTGCCCGCCTCGGGGATGCGGGTGAGGTGGAGCATGGACCCGAGCGAGGGCTCGGCGTCCGCGGTGCCGTCGGCGTGCCACCCGTTGCCGGCGACGGCCCGCGAGTCCTTGTCGGCGCTGATCTCCAGGATGTACGGGTCGGAGCCGTCTACGGGGGCGGCGACGGGGTGCAGCGGGCCGAAGAGCGCGGCGAAACGCTTGTGGTCCTCGTCGGTCAGCTGCTGGTCGCGGAAGACCAGTACGTGATGTGCCAGGAAGGCCCGCTTGATGTCGGCGGTCTGTTCCGGGGTCAGTTCCTTGGTGAGGTCGAGGCCGGACACCTCCGCGCCCAGGACGGGGGTCAGCGGGTCGACGGTGAAGGACGTGCCGTCCTCCCTCGGGCGTGTGGTGAGGCGCTCGATGGCGTCGAGTGCGAACTGTTCCACGGTGGTTGTCTCCTTCGTGCGGGACGCGTGCGGTGGGGTGGTGGTCACAGGCCGTGGCCGTGGCCGGACGTGGTCAACTCCCGTCCGTGCGGGGCGTGTCCGCGTTGACGGCCTCGCTGACGTGCTTCACCTGGGGCTCCCGCACGATGTCGTAGTGGCCGGTCTCCAGGTGGTGCAGGCCCGACGGCCGGGGCAGCAGCGCCTCCCAGGCCGTGGCCTGAGCGTCGGGCGATCCCGGCGACGGCAGCCCAGGCGTGGGCAGTACGGCCAGCCACACCGTGCTCGCCGTGCGGCGCAGCCGCGGCAGCCGGTGGTCCGCCATGCTGTGCAGATTCGCGCGGCAGCACCGGGTGAGCCGGTCCGCGTACTGCCGTGCCTCGGCGCCGGGCGGGCCGCCGGTGTCCTGCCGGGCCAGTTCGTGGGCGAAGACCGTGCGGATCTGCTGCTCGTCGTAGCCGCCGAGTAGCGGGCCCGCGCCGGGCGGCGGCGGGTCGAGCAGGTAGACGTGGTCCACGGGCCGCGCGTCCGCCTCGGCGGTGGCCGCCATGGACAGGGCCACCCAGGCGCCGAACGACCAGCCGGCCAGGCGCCGTCGCCAGGTGCCGTGCGGGAAGCGGGCCTCCAGCGCCGCCTGGTAGCGCGCGGCGCGTTCGGCGAGGGTCCAGGAGGGCAGCCCGGGGTCGTGCAGCGCGGGGTCCGCGATCAGGCACACCGTCAGCCGGGGATCGAGGGCCGTGACCAGGGGCCGGTACGCCTGGATGTCGCCGCCCACGGGGTGCACCAGGCACAGCACGTCGCGGCCGGTGCCTTCCTGCCAGATCTCCAGCCGTACCGGATCGTCGTCCGGAGCCCCGGCGCGGGCCGCGGCACCGAGGTGTCCGCGTATCTCGTCGACGCTGACCCGGTGGCTGAACCGGGACAGTTCCAGCTCGATCCCGTACCGGTCGTGGATGTCCGTGATCAGTTCGAGGAACGCCAGGGAGTCGGCGCCCAGGTCGTACAGCGAGGCCGACGGGTCGAGGGAGTCCGTCCCCAGCAACCGGCACAGCAGGCCGGACAGTTCGTCGGCGGTCGGGACGGAGTGGTGAGCCGGGCTGTCGTGGGCCGGGCCCGAAGCCTCCGTGTCCGGAGCCGGGGCGGGTTCGGCCCGCTCGTAGAACGACCGGGCGTGGCCGAGGTCCGTGGTCGAGACCATCAGGTGCGGGAGTTGGCGCCGCAGCGCGTCCGCGAACACCCGCCGGCCCTCGTCGGTGGTCAGACCGACCGCCAGGTGGGCGCGGTGCCTGGTGTCGTGCGGCAGGGCGTTCCCGGCCATGCCCACGTCGCGCCAGATGTCCCAGTCGATGGCGATGCGGACGGTGTCGTCGGGCGGCCCTGGACGGTACTGGGCGAAACCGTCCAGGAGCCCGTTGGCGGCGGCGTAGTCGAACTGTCCGGTGCCGCCGTACCAGGCCGACATCGACGAGCAGTAGACGGCGTGGGCGGGGCGGTGCGTGGCGATGAGCTCTTCCATCAGCAGGGCACCGCGCAGCTTGGCGGCCGTCCCGTGCCGCATGGCGTCGGCGTCGCGCCGCACCAGCAGGGCACCGGAGGCGAGGCCGGCCGCGTGGACGATGCCGTCGATGGGCGGGCCGTTCCCGTCGATGCGGGCGCGTATCCGCTCGGGCGGCTCGGCGGCCAGGTCGGCCTCGATCAGCTCGACGCGGTCCGCCCAACGTGCCAGCGCTTGCGGCAGGTTGGCGCGCCTGGCCAGCAGGGCGACGCGGCAGTCCGTCGTCTCCAGCAGGTGCGCGGCGATGCTGCTGCCGATACCGCCGGTGCCGCCCAGCACGAGCCAGCAGCCCGCTTCGCCGCCGGACGGGCGGGGCCGCGGCGCGGGAGCCGTGACGGGCTGCGGTGTCGCGTGCCACCAGTATCCGGAGCGCAGCGCCAGCCGCCGGGGCAGCGCATCAGGGTCGTCTCCGGGCTCGCCGGCCGGCACGGACGCCAGTGCCGCGGCCCAGTCCGCGGGCCGTGAGGTCGGCAGGTCGAGCCAGTGCGCGGCCAGGCCGGTCTCCTGACGCGGTACGTCAACGGCCCCCGCGAGCAGGCCGAGTTCGGGACGCCCGACCGGGCCTTCGACCGGCTGGGCGCGGTGCGAAAGCCACCGGACGCGCGTCGCGGGTGCGGCTTCGGGGTTCTCGGCGAGTGCCCGCACCAGCGCGGCCGGGGTGTCGAGACACGCCCAGCGGGCCCGCGCGAGAGACGTGTCGCCGACCTCGCCCGTCACCGAGAGCGGCAGCGCGTGCAGCCAGTCGATACCGTCGGGCGCCGCCTCCCGCAGGGCGCGCAGCAGCAGGCCGAGCGAGGCGGCGTCGGCGGGATCGACGGTGTAGACGTCGTCGGCGCACCGGGCGAAGCCGTCGGCGGCGGTGACCTGGACCACCCGTCCGTACGCCGGTGCCAGGGCGTGCCAGTCGGTGGCATCGTCCTGGGTGGCGGTCATGACGGCCAGCGTCCGTGAACTCGCCTGATCCGTGACGGTGTTGGCCCGGCACAGCCGGGTCCAGGCGGGCTGGTGCAGCCAGCGGTCGCCGGGGAGCCTGTGTGCCTCGCCGGGCCCGTCCGGTGCGTGGGGCGCGGGCCGGGGGAAGTCGTGCTCGGACAGGTCGAAGGCGGGCGGCGGGAAGTCCCAGGGGGCCTGGGCGGGGCCGGCCGGCCACCGGACGGGGTGCCCTGCCGTCCAGGCGGCGGCCCGTTGTTCCGGGGTGAGGCCGGGACCGGTCGGCAGGCCGGGGCCTGGCGGCGCCTCGTCGTCGGGGGGTGCGGGGGTGCCGGTGGCGGTCCGCAGCCACGCGACGGCCGACGCGGCGTCGGGGCAGACGGCGGCGGCGCGCCACCGGTGCGCGGGACGGCCCGCCTGGAGGTGGCGCAGCACCTGTGCGTAACGCTCCGGGCGGATGCTCAAGTAGTCCGCGATGTGCGCCGCTTCGGCCCGCAGTCCCGCCTCGCTGCGGCTGGACAGGACGAGGCAGGGCACGGTGTCGAGGTCAGGCGCGGGGCGGTCCGGCGCGCCCTGTTCGAGGATCAGGTGGGCGTTGGTGCCGCCGATGCCGAAGCTGCTGACGGCCGCCACCCGCGGCCTGCCGGGCGGCCACGGAGCGGACCTGCCCGGTATGTGGAACGGCGCCGCGTCGTCGCCGATGTGCGGATTGAGGCGCCGGAAGCCGACGTTGGGTGGTATCCGGCCGTGGTGCACCGCGAGGACGGCCCGCACCAGCCCGACGACACCGGAGGCGGCGCCGAGGTGCCCGATCTGGCTCTTGACGGACGACAGCGCGCAGCGCCCGGACTCCGCAGGCCCGAACGCCTGGCGCAGGGCGCCCACTTCCACCGGGTCGCCCAGCCGGGTGCCCGTACCGTGCGCCTCCACATAGCCGATGTCGGCGCCGCTGCGTCCGCTGCGCTCCAGCGCGGTACGGATGACCTCGCGCTGCCCCGCGAGGGAGGGGGCGCTGTAACTCATCTTGTCGGCGCCGTCGTTGTTCAGGGCGGAGCCGGTGACGACGGCGTAGACGGTGTCCCCGTCGCGCCGGGCCTGCGAGAGCCGTTTCAGGACGACCACGCCGACGCCGCTGGCGCCGATGGTGCCGCCCGCGTCGTCGCTGAAGGGCCGGCAGTGGCCGTCGGGGGAGAAGACGTGCTGCGGCCGGTAGGTGTAGCCGTCGCGGAGCCGGGTGTCGACCAGGACTCCGCCGGCGAGCATGACGTCGGCGTCGCCCTGCCGCAGCAGCCCGGCGGCGATGTGGACGCCGGCCAGTGAACTGGTGCAGGCGGCCTGCACGGTGAGCGCCGGGCCGGTGAGTCCCAGATGGAACGCGGCCTTGGTGGCGAGGAAGTCCTTGTCGTGGTGGAGGGCGAGCTGGAAGGAGTCGGGCAGCGCCGCCGGGTCGCCCTCGCGCAGCATCGTCTGGAAGTACGTGTTCTCGCCGCACCCGGCGACGAGTCCGACGCGCCGTGGCGCCGGATCGGCGATACCGGCGTGCGCGAGCGCCTCGACGCAGCTCATCAGCAGGTGCCGTTGCTGGGGGTCCATCAGCCTGGCCTCCTGGCGGCTGATGCCGAAGTGGCCGGGGTCGAAGTCCAGCAGGCCGTCCATCTGGCTGCGGGCGCCCACCGTCCCGTCCGGGGCGTCGAAGTGCTCGATGCCCTCCGCGCCGGAGTCGATCAGGTCCCAGAAGGCGCCCAGGTCCCGGGCGCCGGGCAGCCGGACGGCCATGCCGATGACGGCGATCGGCTCGTTACCGGGGGCGGCGGGCGCGGGGACGGCCGCCGCCGCGTCGCCCGCGCGGGACCGGTCGTCGAGGAAGCGGCCCAGCGCCCGGATCGTCACGTGTGCGAACAGGTCGGGGATGGTGAAGTCCAGGCCGGGTTCGCCGACGCAGCGCAGGTGGAAGCGCATCAGGTCGAGGCTGGTGGCACCGGCGTCGAAGAAGCGCTGCTCGGGGGAGACGCGCCGGCCGGTGGCCGCGGTGAACAGCTCGGACAGGCGCGCCTCGTGCGCCGGGACGCCGGACACCCGCTCGGCGCCGACGGCGGTGCCCGGCTCCTCCGTGCTCGCCTCCAGCGCCGCCCTGCGGTCCAGCTTGCCGCTGGGGGTACGGGGCAGCGTGTGCAGGCGGCGGAAGCGGTGGACGCGCAGGTGGGCAGGGAGCAGCGCCGCGAGGTGGGCGCCGAGGTCAGGTGGCAGGGCCGCCCCGTCACGCCACTGGAGGCAGGCCACCAGCTGCCCGCCGTCGAGAACGACGACGGCCTGGACGACCCGGGGGTGGCGCAGCAACGCGGCCTCGATCTGGCCGGGTTCGACGCGCTGCCCGCTGATCTTGACCTGCTCGTCCTCGCGCCCCGCGTAGTGCAGCAGGCCCTGCCGGTCGAAGCGGGCGAGGTCACCGCTGCGGTAGTAGGTGCCGGCGTCCCCGGCGGCCGTGAACCGGTCCCGGTTGAGCGCGGCGTCACCGACGTAGCAGGGCGCGGCCATGGGGCCGCCGATGAGCAGGTGGCCCGTGCGGCCGGGCGGCAGGGGCTGTCCGGCGTCGTCGACCACCCGGAGGTGCGCGTGCGCCACCGGGCGGCCGATGGCGGGGCGGTCCGGCCAGCGTGCGGGGTCGCCGTCCAGGCACAGTCCGCTCACCACGTGCGTCTCGGTCGGCCCGTAGTGATTGCACAGCCGCGCGCCGGGCAGCCCGGCGAACCAGCGGCGGATCGCGTCGGTGCACACCAACTGCTCGCCCGCGGTGACCACTTCCCGCAGCCGCGACGGGTAGCGGCCCAGCCGCAGGCCGTGCTCGGCGAGCAGGTTCAGGGCCACGTACGGCAGGAAGACGCGTTCGACGGCGGCGGTCTCCAGCTGTTCCAGGAGGGCGGGCACGTCCTGGCGCAGGCCCGGCCGGATCAGATGCAGCAGACCGCCGCCGCACAGGGTGGTGAAGATTTCCTGGAAGGACACGTCGAAGGACAGCATCGCGAACTGCTGGGTGACGGCGGGCCCCTTGAGGCCGCCCTCTTCGGCCTGCCACGACAGCAGGTTGCACAGGGTCCGGTCGGGCACCTGGACACCCTTGGGCGTGCCCGTGGAGCCGGAGGTGAACAGGATGTACAGCGGTCGCAGGCCCTGGTGGGGCTCATGAGCCTGCGGGGCGGGCGGATCCTGCGGCAGGGCGACCGGGTGGCGCGGCAGATCCGCACCTGCGACGGCGTCGATGGCGGAATCCGCGCCAGGCGACAGCAGCACGCAGAGCGGTTCGACGCGCCCGAGCACCTGCCGCAGCAGCGCCGGCGGATAGGACGGGTCGAGCGGCACCGCGGTCACGTTGAGGCGGGCCAGCGCGAGCAGCGCCACCACGTGCTCGACGGACGGCGGCAGGTGCAGCGCCACACAGGCGGGCGCTTCAGCGGCCGGCAGCGGGTACCGGGTGCGCAGCTCGGCGGCCAACACCGCTGCCTGCGCGTCCAGTTCGCGGTAGCTGAGCGTGCGGTCGCCGCAGGTCACCGCGGGGGCGTGTGGGGTGCGCCGCACCTGGCGGGCGAAGCCGTCGGCCACGGTGGTGAAGGCGGGTGTGCCCGGCGTACCGCGGCCGGGGTCGGCGAGCGCACCCCGGTAGGGGGCCACGACGTCGGCGAGGGTGCCGCCACCGCCCGCGGCCAGCCGGTCGAGCCCCTGGACGAACAGGTCCGCGAGGGACTCGATGTCCGCGGGGCCGAAGTGGTCGTCGGCGTACTCCCACAGGCAGTCGATGCCGTCCTCGTGCTCGACCACGGACAGCGTCAGCGGGCACTTGGCCTCGGCCGGCTGCAGGAACTCCGGACGGCTCTCGCAGCCCGCCAGCGCCAGCGCCCCGAAGTCGGTGTTCTCCAGGACGAACAGGAAGTCGAAGGGCGCCCCTCCGGTGCGGGTGCCCCGGCCTTCCAGGACGTCGGCGAGCCCCACGTCCTGCCGGTCAAGCACCGTCTGCACACCGGCCGACAACTCCCGTACCTGAACGCCGAGTTCGGCTCCCGGGTCGAGGGTGACCGGCAGCAGCACGGTGTTGGCGAACATGCCGACGCTGGACTCGAAGTCGGGCAGCGGCCGTCCGGCGACCGGGGCGGCGATGACGGGACGGGTCTGCCCGGTGACGCCGTACAGGCTCCATGCGTACGCGCTGAGCAGCACGTGGAAGCGGGTCAGGCCCAGTTCGGCGGTCAGCCGGTCCAGGGCCGTGCGCCGCGCCGGGCCGAGCGAGGTGCGCACCAGGCGGGCCACAGGGTGCCCCGCGGTGTGCAGCGGCTCCAGGGCGGGGGAGGCGGGCGACAGTCCTTCGTAGTACGCCCGCAGCTCCTCGCGCTGGGTGCGGTAGGCGTCGTGCGTGTGCCAGCCGGCCTGCCAGAGTGCCAGGTCGAGCGGTGTGGGGGCGCCGCCGTCCGCCGCCGGTCCTGCTTCCGGCTCCGCACCGTCGCACAGGGCCGCGGTGTAGCCGGTGGACAGGTCGCGGAACAGGACGTTGAGCGACCAGCCGTCGACGGCGATGTGATGCAGGTACAGCAGCAGCGTCCCGCCGCCGTCCCGCGGCAGCAGGCCCGCTCTGAGCATCCGGGGATCGGCCAGGTCGAAGGGCGCGCCCGCCAGTTGACGGGCCGCCGCCTCCTCGTCCGCTCCGTCGGCGGACCCGAGCGGCTGCCACGGGTCGTACGGCTCGGCCACCCGCTGCACGAGCCCGCCGGCCGTGGCGGCGAACCCGGTGCGCAGCGCGGGATGGCGTGCGACCAGCTGCCGGAGTGCCCGGCGCAGCGCGGGGACGTCGAGGTCGCCGCTGACCCGGAAGGCGAGGGGCACGTCGTAGGCGCGGGAGTGCGGGGCGCGCTGCTGGAGCAGCCACAGGCGCTGCTGTTCGGCGGTGGCAGGTGCGCTGTCGCGACCGGCTTCGGGGGCGGGCAGCGGCGGGTGGACGCGGTCGCCCGCGGCGCGGCCCGCCGCGACGGCGGCGGCCAGCGCGGCGAGATCGGAGCCGAGCACCACCGACTGCGGCACGTCGCAGCCGTAGCGCCTGCGCACCTCGAAGCGGAGCCGCAGCGCCTTGATGGAGTCGCCGCCCAGCGGGATCCACCGGTCGTCGGGCCGCAGGTCCGTGGTGCCGAGCACGGCACCTGCGAGGTCGAACAGCTCGCGCTGCCAGGGCGTGGTGCCGGTGTCCGCGCCACCGGCGGGCCGCCACGGAGCGCCGCCCCCGGACAGCAGCGCGTCCCGGTCGACCTTGCCGTTGGCGGTGAGGGGGAGCGCGTCCACGACGAACAGGTGGTGCGGGCGCATGTAGGCGGGCAGCCCGGCGGCCAGATGACGGTCGCACTGCTCGAAGGACAGCTCGCCGTCCGGGACGAGATGGGCCAGGAGTTCCTGGGCGCCCGCGGTGTCGCGGCGGGCGCAGACGTACGCCTGCCGGATCGCCGGGTGGGACTCCAGGCACCGCTCGATCTCACCCGGCTCGATGCGGAAGCCGCGCACCTTGACCTGCCGGTCGACGCGGCCCACGTACGTGAGCAGGCCCGCACCGTCCCGGCGCACGAGGTCGCCGGTGCGGTACCAGCGGGTGCGTCCCGCGTCGTGCCACGGCAGCGTCACGAAGCGGCGGGCCGTCTCGTCGGGCAGGTTGCGGTACCCGGCTGCCAGCCCGTCCCCCGACAGGTAGAGTTCCGCGATTTCCCCGGTCCGCGCCTGCCGGGTGCCGTCCGCGACGAGGAGCGCGCCGGTGCCCGGCAGCGCCTCGCCCAGCGGGACGACGTCGGCGTCGAAGTCACGCGGGACGGGATGGCACAGCGCGAACGTGGTGGACTCGGTCGGCCCGTAGACGTTGAACAGCCGGGTCGCGGACCTGGCCGCGTTGTGCCGGTACCAGCGGCCGACCGCACGGGCGTTGAGCTGCTCGCCGCCGATCAGGACCTGCCCCACCGAGGAGAAGCAGTCGGGCACCTCGTGGGTCACCGCGTTGAACAGCGCGGACGTCACGAACAGGGTGTCGACGGCCTCCCGGCGCACCGCCGCGGCCAGCGCGTCAGGCGTCTGCACGTCCGCGTCGGACAGGATCACGCAGCAGCCGCCGGTCAGCAGCGGCACCCATATCTCGAAGGTCAGGGCGTCGAAGGCGGGGTTGGACAGGCAGGCGTAGCGGGCGCCGTCGGGCAGGTCGAGGTAGCCCTCGCGGGCCAGCCGCAGGACACCGGCGTCCGGCACCTCAACTCCCTTGGGGCGCCCGGTACTTCCCGAGGTGTAGAGGAGGAGGGCGGTCGGGGTGCGCGCGGACGGTTCCGCCGGCACAGCGTCCGGTTCGGGCGGGAGGCCGCTGGGCTCGTCGGCGGAGGCCAGCAGCGCCGAGGCCGCGATTCCGGTGACGGCAGGGGGCAGCGCCTCCTGTGGTGCCGTGTCCTCGTGCACCAGCACCGTGGCGCCCGCATCCCGCAGCATGTGCGCCCGCCGCTCGGGCGGGCTCTGCGCGTCCAGGGGCACCACCACGGCGCCGGCCCGCAGCACGCCGAGCAGCACGCAGACCAACTGCAGGGAACGCGGCAGGCACACCGCGACGGACTGGCCGGGGCTGACCCCGTGGCGGCGCAGGGCAGCGGCGACCGCCGCGCTCAGCCGGTCGAGCCCGGCACGGTCGGTCACCCGCCCGCCGTCCACGATCGCGGGGGTGTGCGGCGCGCGCCGCAGCCCGGCGACCACCGCGTCCGCCAGTCTTGCCGCGGCCGGGGGAGGGGGCGTCTCGGGGGAGTGGCCGGTCATCGTGCCTCCCGGACAAGGGCGGTGGCGTCCTGCGGCGCGGGACGGGGCCCGGGTGGTGGCGGCGCGCACCGCGCCAGTTCCCGCTCGATCACGGCGGCGATCAGCGGCGTCCCGGCGCTCTCCAGCATTTCCCAGTGGTCGCAGTCCACCGGCTCCACGTCGTAACCGCCGTCGGCCCGCTCGCGCCAGAACGTCCGCACGGCGTCGGTGAACGTCTCGTCCGCGCCGCCGCCGACCGCCTGCAACAGCACCAGCCGCGCCGCCGAACGGGCGGGGACGTGCACGCGCGCCGTCATGCGGTTGTGGTTGTAGACGCGGAAGTACTGCTCGATCTGCGCGTCGTCGATGCCGGGGTACATGCCGTTGAAACGGACCAGCTTGTCGCGGAACTCGGCCATGTCCACCGGCGTGACGGCGGCGCGCTCGGCCGGGTCGTCGGTGGCCTGTGTGTCGAGCAGGACCACGCTGACGCCGGTCCTGCCCGCGGCGGCCAGCCGGCGCCCCATCTCGTGCGCGACGAGACCGCCGTAGGAGAGGCCGGTCAGCACCAACGGGCCGTCGCCCAGCGGCTCGATGAGCCGCAGATACGCCTCCGCCATGGCCTCGACGCTCGGCAGGAACGATTCGCCGGGGTTGATGCCCGGTGACTGTATGCCGTACAGACCGACGCTGTCCGGCAGCGCCTTGGCCAGGGACAGGTAGCAGAAGGCGGTCCCGCCGGCCGGATGCACGCACACCACGCGACGGCCGTCCGAACCGGCCCGGAACGCGATGAGGTTGCTCGAAGGCCGCCCGGCCGCGCCCCGCCTGATGAGCCCGCCGAGATCCTCGATGGTCGGGTGGAGCATGATGTCGCGGACCGCGACCGCCTCGCCGAGACGCTCCCGCACCCCGTGCGCCATCTTGATCGCGGACAGCGACGTGCCGCCCAGATCGAAGAAGCTGTCGCGGATGCCGATGTCGTCGGTCAGCAGGATCTCCTGCCACATCTGATAGAGGCCCAGCTCTATGTGGTCGCGCGGACTCGCCGTGTTGACCTGGGTGCTCGCCGTGGCGCGCGCCCGCTCCAGCAGGGCCGCCCGGTCGAGCTTGCCGCTGCGGTTGAGCGGCAGGGACGCCACCTCCACGAAGCGGGCGGGGATCATGTAGTCGGGCAGCCGCTCCGCCAGAAGGGCGCGCCATTCGTGCGGCGGGCGCGGGGCCGCGTCGCCCCTGCCGACACCGGCCACCAGGCGCAGCCGGCCGTCCGCCGCGCGGTCCGCGAGCACCGCCGCCTCCCGGACCCCGTCGAGCGCCAGGATCGCCGCCTCGACCTCGCCAGGCTCGATGCGGAAGCCGCGCAGCTTCACCTGGTCGTCCGTGCGGCCCAGGTACTCGGCGTTGCCGTCGGGCAGCCGCCGGGCCAGGTCACCGGTGCGGTACAGCCGCCCGCCGGGGACGAACGGGTCGGCGACGAACCGTTCTCCCGTCAGATCGGGCCGGTGCAGATAGCCCTGCGCCAGGCTCGCGCCGCCGAGGTACACCTCACCCGCGACCCCGGCGGGCACCGGCAGGAGACGGTCGTCCAGCAGATACATCCGCGTGCCGGGCAGCGGCCTGCCGATCGGGCACTGCCGCTCCAGCGGCTGCGGGTCGTAGTAGGCGGTGCTGTAGAGCGTGGCCTCGGTGGGGCCGTAGCCGTAACAGACGCGCAGCCCCGGCAGCTGCTGCGTCATGCGGTACAGCGCCATCTCGGGCAGCGACTCCACGCCGGTCAGCAGCCGCCGCAGACTCAGCCCCGCCAGGCGCCGCGCGGGATCCTCGTCGATCCACTTGATGTACGCGGGCGGCAGGAACGCCTGCCCGATCCGGTGCTCCCGCATCCACCCCAGCAGCGCCTCGGGGTCGCCCCGCAGCTCGTCGGGGACCAGGTGCAGGACGCCGCCCGTGGTGAGCGGCAGCAGCAGCTCGTGCACGGACGCGTCGAAGCCGATGCCGGACCACGCCGACGACGCCTCACCCGGCTCTGCCCCCATCCGGGCCGACCAGGTGTCGAAGAGGTTCAGGACGCTCGCCTGCGTCACCGCGACGCCCTTGGGGCGGCCGGTCGACCCCGACGTGTAGATCACGTAGGCCGGCTGTGAGGCCGGTATGCGCACGCCGGGTGCGTCCTCGCGGGTGGCCTCCGCCTCGACCGCGCGCAGGGAACGCCACGGACCCGGCCGCGCGTCCGGGTCACCGAGGTCGCTGAGGACGAGCGCGGGCGCCGCGTCTTCGACCATCGCGTCCAGCCGGGCTGCGGGCTGCGCCGGATCGAGCGGGAGCCAGGCGGCACCCGCCTTCAGGACCCCGAGAATCCCCACCACCAGCTCCGCGGTACGCCCCGCGTGCACGCCGACCACCTGTCCTGGCCCGGCGCCGCGGGCCGCCAGCGCGTGCGCGACGCGGTTGGCCCGCCGGTCCAGCTCCGCGTAACTGTGCCGGACGCCGCCGCAGACCAGCGCCGGTGCGTCGGGCCGCAGCCGTACCCCGTCCTCGAAACGCCGCACCAGACCGTCCGGGGCACAGGGCGCGTCCGGTACGGCGTCCGGGCGTCCGGCGTCCCAGTCCGCCACCAGCCGCCTGGTCTCCTCGTCGGCCATCAGCGGGAGGTCCGCGACGCAGGTGCCTGGCCGCTCGGCCATGGCCGCCAGCAGGTGGTGCAGGTACCGGGCGTACCGCTCGACCGTCGCCCGGTCGAACAGGGCGGATGCGTAGTCGAGATGGCCGACGACTCGCCCGTCGGTCTCCGTCAGCGACAGCGCCAGGTCGAACTTGGCGGCTGCGCCGGGGATGTCGAGCGGCTCCACCTCGATGTCCGGCAGGGCGAGCATCCCCTGCTGGTCGGAGACCCAGGCGCACATGGTCTGGAACAGCGGGGTGTGCGCGGGGCTGCGCGGCGGGTTGACCAGTTCCACGATGCGTTCGAAGGGCAGGTCCTGATGGTCGAGCGCGCCGCGGACGACCCCGCGCACCCGCTTCAGCGCGTCCGCCGCCGTCGGCGTGCCGGACAGGTCGACGCGCAGCGGGAGGGAGTTGACGAAGAAGCCGATCAGCCCCTTCACGTCACCGTGGCCGCGGTTGGCCGTCGGGGTGCCCACCACGATGTCGTGCTGCCCGGTCAGCCGGGACAGCAGCACCGACCAGCCGGTGAGCGCGGCGACGAACAGCGTGCCGCCCGACCTGCGCGCCACCGACTTGAGCGCCGCGGTGAGTTCCTTGTCCAGGCTGAAGCCGACGCGACCGCCGCGGTGGTCCTGCTCGGGCGGGCGTGGACGGTCGGTGGGCAGCGCGAGGAGGGCGGGCGCGCCGGCGAGGTGCTGCTGCCAGTACGTGGCCTGCGCGGCGGACTCGTCGCCCGTGGCCTCGGCCCGCTGCGCGCGGGCGTAATCGGCGTACTGGTGCTCCGGCGCCGGCAGCGGATCGGGGGCACAGCTCACCGACGCCGCGTAGCAGAGCCCCAGTTCGCGGTAGAACACCTCCATCGACCAGCCGTCGAAGACGGAGTGGTGCATCGTCAGCAGCAGGACGTGCTGCCGCTCGCCCATGACCAGGAGACGGGCCCGGCCGAGCGGCCCCCGGTGCAGGTCGAAGGGGGTGGTCAGCTCCTCGCGCTGCCGGGCGGCCAGCCGCTCTCCGGCGTCGGCACGGCCCGTGAGGTCCTCCACCACCAGCGCGAAGCCGGTCCCGGGCGGATCGATGTGCTGGAGCACCTCGCCCCCGACCTCGGCGAGCCGGGTCCGCAGCGTCTCGTGCCTGCGGACCAGCGCGTCGAGCGTCTGCCCGAGCACCTGCCGGTCGAGCGGCCCGCGCAGCCGGAAGGCCATCGCCTCGTTGTACGCCGCTCCGGCGCCCGGCAGTTGGGACAGGAACCACATGCGCTGCTGCGGGAAGGACGAGGGCGCCACCGCCGCAGGTGGGGCGGGGTCGGCCGGGAGAAGGGCGGACGGGCGGGAGGGAACGGGGTGGGGGGTGTGCGGAGACGGCAAGGCGTGTTCTTCCCCTCTGCGGAGAATGGGACGTTCGCGCAGACATCCGGCTGTCGGGGCGCGCGAAGTCGGGAAGGGGGTGGGGTGTCGGGTGTGCGGGGATGAGGGAGGAGCGGCCCGCCCGGACGGCTCCGGGAACGCTGGTCGGCGGACCGTTCAGGTCACCTGACGCCGACGCCGGAGGGGGAGGTGCGCACGGTCATCTGCGGGCGCGCTCACGGCAGGAGCCGACAACGTTGCCAACGCAGGTCGTGGACGCCGGGGCGGAGTTGCACAGGGGTACCAGCTTCCTCGTGAGCCGCACGGCGGACGGACGGACTTCGCGCCGGACGGCAGGAGCGAAACGCTGGGGACGCCGGGCGCACGGCGATAATTGATCACGCGCCAATAGCCTGTCAATGGTCATCAGGGGAGGGGAGAACTGGTCTTCAGGGCGGCACTTTTGGCCCTTGACGCGGCGCCCGGGTGCGTGGGTACGCTATCGCCCCGCTTTCAACTACCTGCCTTCGAAGCCGAACATTCGCGGTGACCTGGCGGGTGGAGCGGCGCGGAACTCGGCCATGGGGGAGACGGGCCGGCGCGGCGGGTGCCCTGCCTGTTCCGTGGCGGAAACGCCTGCCGGACGCAGCTCCGGCGAGGGTGCGGCCGACGCCTCACGCGTGTCATGTGCCGTCGGCGGAGCCGAGGTTCCGACCGGATATCCCCTTGACTCCCCGAGGACGCCCTGCGCACCTCTCGCGGGACCGCGGCGGCGCGCGGGCGGCGGCCCCGGCTCCCGCGCATCTCCGTGCGAGTCGGCGGACGCCGGCGGGCGTCCTCGAACGTGGCTGAACTCCCTCCATCGGAACGCCAGTTCTCCTGGATTCGTACGGCTGTGCCCTCGGCGCCCTCCTAGGGAGGTGGCGTGGGGTAGCGAAACGCCCAAGGGGGTCTGAACCCCACCCCTGCAACAACTAGCGTGCGTGCTCCGTGAACTGCCAACGGCCGATCCGGAGGGCGCCGATGCCTACCGCAATCCCCCAGGGGCCCGAGACGTCCCAGGAGACTCAGAGGTCCACCGGGCCCCAGAGCTCCCCGGGGGCTGCTCCTGTACCGATGACCGCGCGGCGGCGGGAGCGTGAGGGCGGGCGGCACGGCCGGGCCTCATTCCCGGAATCGGCCGCCGACTCGGCGATACGGTCCAGGCTGGTACGGCTCACCCTCATCCCGTGCCTGCTCGTCACCGCCGTCTGCGTCACCGTCACCGCCTGCGTCGCCCGCGCGGGTGTCGCCCTCACCGGCAGTGAAGGGGCGGTGCTCGGCGGCGGCCTCGCGGTGACCGTCGTCATCGTGCTCACCGCCGTCGCCGTCGCCGGCTCCGAGGCCCGCGCCACCGCCGCCCGCTACGCCCGGCTGCGCCAGGTGTGCGCCCGCAGCCAGTCCGACCTCTACAACCTGCTCGACCGGGTACGGCAGGGCGAATGGCTCCAGCACCGCGACGTGGTTCCGGCCCCGCCGCCCGCGGGCGACACCCTCGACCTGCTCGCCCACGAGGTGGCGGCGGCCGGACGGGCCGCCGAGTCCGCCGTCGTCGACGCGGTCGCCATCGCCCGCAGCAACGCCAGCGGCAGCGAGCAGAAGGTCGAGGTCTTCGTGAACCTCGCCCGGCGCCTCCAGTCGCTGGTGCACCGCGAGATCGAGCTGCTGGACGATCTGGAGAACAAGGTCGAGGACCCGGACCTGCTCAAGGGCCTCTTCCAGGTCGACCACCTCGCCACCCGCACCCGCCGGCACGCGGAGAACCTCGCGGTGCTCGGCGGCGCCATCTCCCGCCGCCAGTGGAGCCGTCCGGTCACCATGACCGAGGTGCTGCGCTCGGCCATCGCCGAGGTCGAGCAGTACCCCAGGGTCAAGCTCGTCCCGCCGATCGAGGGCACCCTGCGCGGCCACGCCGTCGCCGACGTCATCCACCTCGTCGCCGAACTCGTCGAGAACGCCTCCGTCTACTCCGCCCCGCAGACCCACGTCCTGCTCCGCGCCCAGCTGGTCACCGCCGGCCTCGCCGTGGAGGTCGAGGACCGCGGTCTCGGCATGGAGCCGGACGAACAGGCGCGGATGAACGCCCTGCTCGCCGACCCCGAACACATCGACGTGGCCGAGCTGTTGAGCGACGGCAGGATCGGCCTGTTCGTGGTCTCCTCGCTCGCCAGGCGGCACGGCATCGTGGTCCGGCTCCAGGGCAACATCTACGGCGGCGTCCAGGCCGTCCTGGTCCTGCCGAAGTCGCTGCTCGGCCCGGAATCGCACACCGGCGGCGCGGTCGACCGGACCGCCGCCCGGCTCGACGAAGCGGCGGGGGAGCGCGGAGCACCGGCGGAGCGGACCGCCCGGCCGGTGCTGCCGCACCCCGCCCCCGCGGCGGACGGCCCGCTCGCCGCGCCCCGGCAGCCCCGGGAGGAGAGCCCGGACACCCACACTCCACACCCGGGACCTGGCGGACTGCCTCCGCTGCCGGTCCGCACCCCCGCCGCCGGGCACCGGGCCCCGGCGACCGACCCCACGGACGAGAGCGGCGACGGCGAAGGGAACCCGCACGCGGGCGCCGCCTATCCGGCCGACGGCACCGCCTACCCGCCCGCGGCGGAGCGGTCCGCAGACCCAGGCCCCGTCGCCCTGCCGACCGCATCGCACGACGACGACAGCAAGCCCCTCCTGCCGCACCGCCGCAAGCAGGAGCACCTCGTGCCCGAACTGCGCGGTGACCCGGTCCTGCCGGGCCCCACGGACCGCGCGGGCCCCGAACCTGAGCACGACCCCGGCCTGATGGCCGCATTCCGGCGCGGCATCAGCCTCGCCGACGACGCCTACGAAGCCGGCCACTCCGCCGGCGGCAACGACTTCAGTCCCACCCAGAGCGGCGTTTTCGGCGGCCTGGGCGGCAACGACCTGTTCTACGAACCCGACCACGAGGCCCCGTCGGCCCGCGCTCTAGGAGACGACCACAACCATGGTGAGTGATCTGCACACGCAGGCACATACGCAGCTGACGGGAGGTCAGCAGACCGATCTGTCCTGGCTGTTGACCGGTCTCGTACAGCGCGTGCCGCACGCCACCAGCGCGCTCCTGCTGTCCTCCGACGGGCTCGTCAAGGCGGCCCACGGCTTCGACCCGGACAGCGCCGACCACATGGCGGCCCTGGCCTCCGGCCTCTACTCGCTGGCCCGCAGCGCGGGGGTGCGCTTCGGGGACGGCGGTGACGTCCTCCAGGTCGTGGTCGAGCTGGAGTCCACCTTCCTGTTCGTCTCCACCGCGGGCTCCGGCGCCTGTCTGGCCGTACTGGCCGACCGGGACGCCGATGTGGCGGTCCTCGGCTACGAGATGGGGATGCTGGTCAAGAGCGTCCGGCCGTATCTGTCCACCCCGGCTCGCCAACAGGCGTCAGCGGGTGGTCGCTGACCATGGCGGTACGCCGCCGAAGACGGCAGGAGGGCCAGGAACCCGCATGGTACGACGACGAAGCAGGACGGCTGGTCCGCCCGTACACCGTCAGCAACGGGCGGACGCGGCCCACGGCGCACCTCGACCTGCTGACGATGGTGATGGCCACCGGACAGCGGTCGGCGGCCTGCGGGCCCGACCACGCCCAGGTGCTCGGGCTGTGCGGCGGTCCCGTGTCGGTGGCGGAGATCGCCGCCCACATAGGCCTTCCGGCCGCGGTCACCAAGGTGCTGCTCGCCGACCTCGTCGACTGCGGCGCGCTCACCGCGCGGGCCCCCGCGTCCGTGTCGGCAGGGCCCGCGTCCCGTACCGACCGCGACCTTCTTGAGGCGGTGCTGCATGGCCTTCGCAAACGACTGTGACCCCCTGACCACGGGCGATGCCCCGGCCGACTTTCCGATCGCGCTCAAGATCCTGGTGGCGGGCGGCTTCGGGGTGGGCAAGACCACCTTCGTCGGAGCGGTCAGCGAGATCGAACCGCTCAGCACGGAGGAGCTGCTCACCCAGATCAGCATCGGGCACGACGATCTGGCGGGTATCGAGGACAAGAGCACCACCACGGTCGCCATGGACTTCGGCCGGATCACCCTCAGCCCCGCGCACGTCCTCTACCTCTTCGGGACGCCGGGCCAGGAACGCTTCTGGTTCCTGTGGGACGAGCTGTCCAACGGCGCGCTCGGGGCGGTGGTCATCGCCGACACCCGCCGCCTCGACCAGTGCTTCGCCGCCGTGGACTTCTTCGAACGCCGCGGCATCCACTTCATCGTCGCCGTCAACGAGTTCGACGGTTCCCACCGCTACGGGCCGGACGAGGTGCGCGCCGCCATGGACCTCTCCCCTGACATTCCCGTGGTGCTCTGCGACGCCCGCCAGTTCAGCTCGGCGACGAATGTCCTGGTCGCCCTCGTTCAGCATCTGCTCACCCCCGTCCTCGCCGCCACCCCGGAGCTGCCATGAGCCATCTCGCCTCGCGCACCCCGTACGCCACTTACGACCCGACGCGTCATCTGCTGCTCACGCCGGAGGACGAGGAGGCGCCGGCGCGGGTAGCCCGGCTGCGGGCCCTGGGCATCGGGCAGTCGCCGCTGCCCGCCTTCGACGACTTCGCCCGCAAGCTGGCCAGGACCACCCGGGCCCCGTACTCCATGGTCAACTTCATCGACGAGCGGCAGCAGTACTTCGCCGGGCTCTACACCCCGTCGGACGACCAGGCCCCCATCGAGCTGGGTCCTGCCCCGGCGAGCGCGCAGCCGGGCCGGGTGATGGCCCGCGATCACGGCTACTGCCCGCATGTCGTCGTCCGCCGCAAGGCACTCGTCCTGGAGGACGTCTGCGACTACCCGCGCTTCGCGGGCAACCCCGTCGTCGACGAGATCGGCATCCGCTCCTACCTCGGTGCGCCGCTGATCGACCGTACCGGCATGGCGCTGGGCACGGTCTGCGTGGTGGATCTCGAACCGCGTCCCTGGGGGCGGGCGGGGCTGGAGACGATCAAGGCGATGGCCGCCGAACTCGTCGAGCAGATCCACCGGATGGAACAGCAGCAGAGCGGCTTGCTCTGAAGAGCTTGGTCTGACGTATACGGATGCCGGCGCCCGGCATGCGCATGGCCCGGCCCGCGGCGGGCCGGGCCACCGTGCTCAGCTCAGCGGCACGCAGGGGGACCGTTCGGCTTCCGGCGCGGCGCGCGGGGACGGGACGACGGGCGCCGCGCCGTCGTCCGGGCGCCCGTCGCCGCCGCGTTCCGCGGACTCCAGGCGCAGCAGGGGGGACAGCCGCTTCGACCACTCGCCCTTCCCCTGCCCCAGGGCCAGTTCGCCCAGCCGCAGCAGCTGGATGTCGGAGGTGCCGGCCGGTGCGAAGATGTGGTGCGCGTCGCGCAGGAAGCGTTCCACCGGCCGGTCGGTGAACAGCCCGCACGCGGCGTGGATCTCCATCGCGTCGCGCGCCGACTCCAGGCAGGACTCCACGTTCACCAGCTTGGCGTTCATCAGCTCCGCGTCGCACGGCTCGCCCTGGTCCAGCAGGTCCACCGCGTGGTAGGCGCAGAGCCTGGCGATCAGCAGCCGGGACTGGATGCGGCCCAGCTTGAGCTTGATGTTGTTCAGTTCGGCCAACGGCTGTCCGTAGCGCCGCCGTTCGGCGCAGAACCGCGTGGTCTCCTCCAGTACCGCCTGGTGGATGCCGAGCGATACGGCGGTCAGGTTGGGCCGTCCGTACAGCACGCTCGACGAGTACGCGACGGACAGCCCGTCGCCCTCGGCGCCCAGCATGTTCGCGGCCGGGACACGGCAGTTGTCGAAGAACAGCTCCCCGAAGCTGAAGCCGTGCAGCCCCATGGCGGGTTGCTGCCCGCCGACCCGGAAGCCCGGCCTGCCGGACTCCACGAGGAACGCCGACAGGCCCTTGGGGCCCTCGCCGGTGCGGACGATCACGCCGTGCAGATCGCCGACGTGGCTGTTGCCGACGTAGATCTTGCGGCCGTTGAGCACATAGTCGTCGCCGTCGCGTACGGCGCGGCTCGCCATGCCGAGGACGTGGCCGCCGGAGTCGGGTTCGGTGACGGCGATGGTCGGCAGGCAGGCGCCGGCGGCCACGGCGGGCAGCCAGGTGCGCTTCTGCTCCTCGCTGCCGAAGTGCACGATTTTGGCCACGCCGAGCTGGGATGCCTGGACCATGGCGCCCATCGCGCCGCTCACCCGGGACAGTTCCTCGATGATCACGGTTTTGGCCAGGTGTCCGGCGCCCATGCCGCCATAAGCCCGCTGAACGGTCACTCCTATCCAGCCCTGCCGGGCGATCAGCCGCGAAAGGTCACGGCAAACGGTGCGGCTCGCCTCCATCTCCGCAATGCGGGGGCGTACTTCGCGTTCTGCGAAGTCCCGCACCTGTTGCCGGAGTGATTCATGTCGCTGGTCGGTGAAATAGCGAGGCAAGACGAGCCCTCCTCCACGTACATTCCCGCGCTTTCTGCGTCCGCCTGGCGGCGGCACGGGTGGTGTCGTGCGCACCGTTTTTTCGCAACATAGTCCAGTGTTCACCGGGCGCAACACCCGTTGGCATACCTGCTTCATGACGCATAAAACATCAACTCCTTGCATTTATGCGCCGAGTTGAAGCATGAAACATAAGGCCGAATGACCGTTACGCGACAGGAAGGCTTGATTCCGGCACTGTCCGTGATCCTTCCGGGCCCCGGCGCGCCGTCCGCCGGGGCCCGTTGCCGGGTCAGCGGGCCGTGTCGCAGCAGGTCTCCCGCCGCTGTGAGTGGCCTACTTTCAGCCAGTTGACAGACGTGTCACCGGTACGCAGCGTTGCCATGCCCTGTGCGCCGGCGAATTCCGCCGGTGCGGGAAAAGATGCCACCAATTTTCGCTGCTCGAACAGTCGTCCACCGCGCAGAACCGCCGTGGTCCGCACCAGCGAAGCGAAATCGGTGAACGGATCACCGTCCACACATGTCATGTCACCGAGTTTGCCGACCTCCAGGGTGCCCAGGTCCCGTTCGGCGCCGAACACCTTGGCGGGCAGCGCCGTCGCGGTACGCAGCGCCGCCGCCGCACTCAGACCGCCGCGGTGCAGCGCCCGCAGGCACAGATGGAGGCCGAGACCCACCGGCGTCAGCGGCTGGTCCGTCCCCAGCGCCACCGCGCCGCCGCCGTCCAGCACCCGCCGGTAGACCTCCACTTCGACCGCGATGGCGGCGAGTTCGGCTGGTGTCGGCCGGTGCCCCGCGCCCTCCTGGACCACGGCGGTGTCCCACGGCGGCATCAGCCGCGTCACCCGTGCGTCCCCGGCGAGCGCCGGATCCTCGCCCAGCAGCGGCGTGGCGGAGAACGGAGTCGCGATCAGGTGGAAATCCGTGCCGGTGTAGATCTCCGCCACGTCCTGATAGGCGTGCCCGGAGGCACTGATGGCATGCCCGAACTCCAGCCGCTGCGTGGCTTGCAGATGGGTCGTCAGATCCTGGCCCATCTGAAGTCCCGGGGTGAGCAGATGACTTCCGGCGCGGGCGCCAAGCCGCCGGTGCGCGAAGCGCGCGGCCTCCTCCATCACCCAGCCGGGCGCCCGCACATACGTCTTGACGAAGTCCCAGTCCAGCGCCGCACCCCGCTCCAGCGAGCGGCGCAGCCCCGCCCGGGTCCGGTGCGCCCGCCCCATGCTGTACGCGACCCGGTCACCGTCCAGCAGCTCCCCGCAGGTCAGCAGGCGAGGACCGGCCAGCACCCCGGCGGCGATGGCCTCCCGCAGCCGGGCCTGCTCGTACGAGAAGCCGCCGCAGGACACCGTCGTCGTGATGCCGTACGCGAGTTGCAGCGCGGACTGCCGGCCGCCGTAGGTCGTCTGCCACGGGTGGGTGTGCGCGTCCCACAGGCCAGGCAGCACGGTCTGCTCCGACGCGTCCACCCGGCGGGCCGCGCCCCGGCCCGAGCGGTGGGCGCGGTGCGGGGTGAGGGCGGCGATCCGGCCCTCGCGCACCACCACGTCGACGTCCTCACGGACCTCTTCGCCGGTACCGTCCCAGAACCTGCCCGCGTGGACGACGGTGTCCCTGGCCCGTGCGGGACGGTGGTCGAGCGCCAGCGGAACGCTGCGCGCCGGGCCGCCGGACACACCGGTCAGCCGCAGCCTGCCGGCCGACAGGTACAGCAGCCTGCGGCTGTCGCCCGACCAGGAGGGGTGGTCGGCGCTCTCGTCGGTGAGTCGGCGCGGCGCGCCGTCCGGGCTGCCGTCGGCCGCCACCGGCAGCACCCACAGCGCGGACTCGGCGATCAGCGCCATCCAGCGGCCGTCGGGCGACCACACGGGTCCTGAGTCGTAGCGGTCGGAGAGCGAGACGTGGTCGGCGAGCGCGTGCAGCCGGTCCTTGCCGGTCCTGGTGTCGACGACCCGGATGAGGTTGTAGCCCTCACGGAAACGCTGGTTGAGCCGGTTGCGGTCGCAGTACGCCAGATATCTGCCGTCCGGTGACCAACTGGGTCTGCCGGGCAGCCCGCCGCCGCCCATCGGCTCCGCCGCCACCGTCTCCGTGCCGTCCGCCAGGGTCCGTACGACGAGATTGCCCGCCATGTCGAGCGCGGCCAGCCGCCGGCCGTCGGGCGACAGCGCCGGATGCACCCGCCCGCCGGCCGCCAGCACCGTCTCGTCGCCGGACGCCACCTCATGGCGGCGCACCGCGAACAGCCCGTCCCGGTCGTCCGCGTAGAGCAGCGCACGGCCGTCCCTGGACCAGCTCGGCGCGAGGACGTACCGCGTCGGGGACGCCCGCACGATGCGACGCGGCCGACCGCCGCCCGAAACCGGCGCCAGCCACAGCGAGTTGAGCGCCGCGAAGGCGATCTGACGGCCGTCGGGGGAGAGCGCGGGCAGATGCACGCCGCGCACCGGCCGCACCGCCGTCCGTTCGAAGCCGTAGTCCTTGACGCGGTAGCGCGGCCGGTCGAGCGGCAGCCGCGCGGTGAACGCCACGGTTTCGGCCCGCTCGGGAGCGTCGGCCCGCAGGATGCGGAACTGCCCGCCGACGGTCACCAGCAGCTCGTCCCCCGACACCCAGCGCGGCGGCACCGGCTCCACATCGCCGTCGACCGGAACCGCGGCGCCGTCCACCACCAGCGTGCAGGTGGCGCCGGGACCACTGGTGGTGCGCAGATACGCCAGCCGCCGGGACGGGGCGAGCGCAGGCGTCATGACCTGCGCAGCGGCCGTCTCGGTGTGCTCGGTGCGCACCGCGCCGCCGCCGTCGGCCGGGGCCGAGGCGACGGTGCGCGAGACCAGCGTGCCGTCGACCGGCCGCCCGCGGACGAAGACGATCCGGGAGCCGTCCGGCGTCCAGCAGGGGTCGAAGTCCTCCCAGGCGCCGTCCTGATGCGGCCCGTCCTGCCCGTCGAGCCCGGTCACCCGCGTCAGCCGCCCGGTCCGCAGGTCGAGCACCCAGATCCGGTACCCGCCGCCGGCCACCGGGTCGCCGCCCCGCTCCGATGCGAACGCGAGCCGGTGGCCGTCAGGTGACCAGGCGGGGCCGCGGTCGTCCCAGGGCCCTTCGGTGACCTGCCGCAGCTGCGAGCCGTCCGGGCGCAGCGTCCAGAGGTGGAAGGTGCCGCCGCGGTAGGCGCAGACGGCGATCCGGCGGCCGTCGGGCGAGTACACCGGGCGGGTGGGCTCCAGGTCGGCCGGGGTCAGGGCCTGCGCGGCGCCGCCCGCCCGCGGGATCGACCACAGGACGTTCTGGATCTCGGCGATCAGGTGGCCGCCGTCGGGCGAGAGGGATCCCGCGCCGTTCGTGGCGGCGGTGAAGCCGAGCGCCGCGCCCTCGGCGCCGGCCGGCTGCGCCGCCACCGGCCCGGCCGCGCCGGCCAGCCCGGCGGCGGCTGCCACCGTGGCGGTGCCCTGGAGGAACCTGCGGCGGCTGAGCGGCACCGGGCCCGGCGTGCCCGCGGGGCAGGCAGGGCCTGTAGCGACTGGGGTCTCGGATCGGTCTGTGGTGTCCAACGTTCCTCCTGTGGCAGGGGGTTGGGACGTGACGCCGACAAGAACCGGCCGATCCTGTCACGTCGTGTCAGCGACCGGTCAACCACCGCGACGGGGTGTCGTCCGGATTCCCGCCGCTCGCCGGAATCCGGATGACGGCCCGGCCTCTTGGCGCGCCGTGGTCCGGGAGGGAAGAGTGGGCGCCCAGCGGGTGCCGGCCAGGCCCGCCCGGCGCGCCGGCAGCCCGGGTCCTGGCGGCGACGGGCACTCCGCGCACGCGACCGAGGTCACGGCGGCCACCGCCCCGCAGTCAGGAGATGACGTCATGCAGGCCATGCAGCAGGACTTCCACCGGGCCCCCGACGGCGCCCGCATCGCCACCTACACCTGGCTCCCGGAGTCCGGCCATCCGCGGGCCCTGGTCCAGATCGCCCACGGCGCGGCCGAACACGCCCGCCGCTACGACCGGTTCGCCCGATTCCTGACCGCCCACGGCTATGGCGTCCTCGCCTCCGACCACCGCGGCCACGGTGCCACCGCCCCGTCCACCGGAGGCCGCGGCGTGGTCGGCGACGACGCCTGGCGGGCCATCGTCGGCGACCTCAAGCGCATCGGCGACCACACAGCCGCCGCCCATCCCGGCATCCCGCTGGTCCTGCTCGGCCACAGCCTGGGGTCGATGCTGGCCCGCGACTACGCCCAGGAGTACGGCGCCGACCTCGCGGGACTCATCCTGTCCGGCACCTTCCGCACCCTGCCAGGACTCGAAATCGACAGCGCGCTCGCGGAGCTGGACGCGGAGATCGCCGAGCACGGCCGCGCCGCGCTCTCCGACTTCATCCCGCGGGCCTTCAGCTCCTTCAACGACGCCTTCACCCACCGCACCGGCTACGAATGGCTCTCCCGCGACCGCAACGAGGTGGACCGGTACGCCGCCGACGAGGACTGCGGCTTCCCGTTCTGCACGGGCCTGGTGATCGACTGGGTACGCGCCGTCCGCAAGATCAACGACCCGGCCGACCTCGCCCGCATCCCGCGCGGCCTCCCGGTCCACATCGCGGTCGGCGCCGACGACCCCTGCAACCAGGGCCTGACCCTGGTGGGCGAGCTGCTGGAGGACTTCCGCTACCTCGGCACCCGCGACCTCACCTGGCGCGCCTACCCGGGCGCCCGGCACGAGATCCTCAACGAGACCAACCGCGACGAGGTCCACGCCGACCTGCTGGCCTGGCTCGACAAGCGCATCTGAACCACCGCGCCACCCGGCTGCGGGTCCGGCCCCGTGGGCCCACGCCGTACGCCCGACCCGCAGCCGGGGCCCGGACCTGCCGGATCGGGCCTGCCCCGCCGGTACGGGTACTCGCCCCGGCCCCGGTCCGGCCCTCGTCCGCCCGTCCCGTCCGGGATATGGCAACGCGCACCCTCTGACATGCGGTATTGTTCTCGTGCGCGGTCAGCCGGGGAAAAACCGGCGGACGGGCATCGGGACGTGGCGCAGCTTGGTAGCGCACTTGACTGGGGGTCAAGGGGTCGCAGGTTCAAATCCTGTCGTCCCGACAGATACTGTCGGAAGCCCGTCGGCTCGGGGAAACCTGAGGCGGCGGGCTTTTCCGTGCCCCCGCAACGACTGTGGACGGTGGCCGCCCGCCGTCGCAGCGGCGCCACCCCGCCCCTCCAGCCCTGACGGCTGCGGCTCCCCGCTCCTCAACTCTCTTTTCCGGACTGAGGAATTGATCACGAAGTGGCCCCCTTCAGCACCCGGGGAAGGGGGACGTGGGAGGTGCTCGACTTCGACGTCGTGCCGCCTCACTGCCGACGACGGGTCCACCGTCGCCGTCCGGCTGGGAGACCCGCCGTCTCCGCCTCCGGAGCCCTTCGCTGACCTCATGCGGGCGTACGTCCAGTCCTGCCAGCACTTGCCCTGCGTCAGCGGCAGAAGTTCACAGTGGCTCTTCCCCGGCCGCCGGCCCGGACAGGCGATGAATCCGGGCAGTCTCCCAGTCCACCTGCGGGAGATCGGCGTCCCGCCACAGCGCGGCAGGGCCCCCGCGATCCGCCAACTCGTCATCCAAGCCCCGGCCCCGTCATCGCGAAGACGCTCGGTTACCACGACAAGACAGCTACCCGCCTGGTCACTGAAGCCGATGGAACCTGGAGCCGATACGCCTCCGGCGGCCACACACGGTGACACCAGGCACGGCCTCAACGAGGAATACGCGACACCTCAACAGGCGAGCCCACCAGTCCCGAGGCCGGATCACTTGCGAAGTCGAGAACGGTACTCGCCAGGGGCCGTGCCTCGGGCACGTCTGAAGGCACGGCTGAAAGCGTGCGGAGAGCCGTATCCGACCGCGCCGGAGAT
This sequence comes from Streptomyces sp. NPDC048644, assembly GCF_043199105.1. NCBI lineage: Bacteria > Bacillati > Actinomycetota > Actinomycetes > Kitasatosporales > Streptomycetaceae > Streptomyces > Streptomyces sp. NPDC048644. The sequence goes on along the minus strand of NZ_JBICVO010000003.1, from coordinate 177,722 downwards.
CGACTCGACCGGCTCATCGGTATCGCGGAGCCGGACGGACGCCAGGTCGATGCGCCACTGCGTCACGTACGCGCCCGGCGTCTGTCCGAGGGCGGACCGGAAACGTCTGGACAGCGTCGCCCGGGAGACGCTCGTCGCAGCGGCCAGGGTCTCCGTGGTCCAGGGGTGTTCCGGTTGGGCGTGGACACACGCCATAGCGTCGCGCACGACCGGATCACGCATCGCTCCCAGCCATGAGCCGGACTGCTCCTGCGGGTGGCGGGCCAGCCAGGCGCGTACGAACTGGACGAGCAGAAGGTCGATGATGCTGTTGATGGCGGCGGTGGTGCCGATCTGCGGCTGTGCGAGCTCCGCAGCGAGAAGTCCGACGGCCCTTCTGAGCTGCGCGTTCTCCCGGGCTGTGACGTGCATCGGCCGAGCGAGGGAGGTAAGCACCGGTGTGCGCACCTCCGGGTCCTGCTCGTAGCGCAGCACGATCACTTCCGTCTGCACCGGCGCCGAGCCCAGCCGCAGGGCCCGGCCATCGCCAAAAGACCGGGCCGCCGCCTCACGGTCGCAGGAACCCATCGTCACGCCGGCGCCGCCGGCTATCCCGTGTGCGGTGCCCGGCGACACCAGGACGGCGTCTCCGGCCTGCACCTGAAGAGGTTTCTCGCCCGGGACGTGGAGCCACATGGTGCCGCGGGACACCACGTGCAGTGCCGCTCCTGGAGAGGAGTCCAGCCGCAGGCCCCAGGTTCCTCCGGCCTTCAGCATGACCCCGAGCGCCCCACGCGCACCCGAAACACGCAAGACCTCCGCCAGCACATCCATGGGTCCATTCTCGTCCACCACGGCGAACCGCCCACCGGCGGGCGAGGCGCATGTGTCCTCGTCCACAGCGTCAGGCCACGTCAAGAACGGCCTTTCCATGCACCTTCCGCGCGAACAGCGCCTGGACGGCGTCGTCCACGTCCTGCCAGTCGCCTCGCAGTCCGACCGGTGCCGAGAGCCTCCCGGCGGCCATGAGGCCCAGCAGGTCCGTCAGCTCCCCGCTGGTCGGCGTCATGTCGCCGTAGGTGGCGATACTGCGGGGTTCGCCGAAGCCGAACAAGGTCCCTGACGGGAACGTGGTTTCCTGCCCCGAGGAGTAACCGACCAGGTGGATGGTGCCGCCTTCGGCGAGGGAACTCCAGGCCTGGGCCACCAGTGGTCCGCCGACCGTGTCCAGGACGAGGTCGAACCGGTCCCCGGTCTCGGCCAAGGCGGTCAGGACCTTGTCGGCGCCGAGTTCACGGAGTCCGGCGGCCCGCTCCGGCGAACCGACGAGTGCCGTCACCCGGGCGCCCGCCAGCGCCGCCAGCTGGACGGCGAAGTGCCCCACGCCCCCGCTGGCGCCGGTGATCAGAACGTTGCGCGCCAGCAGGGAACGCTTGCGCAGCACCCGGAATGGGGTGACTCCGGCGATCCCCAGCGCGGCGGCGTCGGCCAGGTCCACGCCCTCGGGGACGGTGCCGAGCGAGGCGGGGCTGACCGCCACCCGCTCCGCCCACGCGTGGGGAGCCATTCCCACTGCGACGCGCGTACCTTCGGGCGGCCCCGAGCCGTCGGACGCGGCGCGCACCACGACGCCGGCCGCGTCGTGACCGTGCACAGCGCCGGCCGGCCACTGGTCCACGTAATTCAGCTCTCCGAAGTTGAGACCGATGTGCCGTATCTCCACCAACGTCTCACCGGCGGACGGTACGGGCTCATCGACATCGGCGAACCGGACGGGTCCGGCCTCACTGTGATCGACCACAAGGGCGCGCATAAGGGGTGTGTTTCCTTCTCTCGTGGGTGCGCCTGAACACTCGGCGCTGCAGCAGATCGAGTGCGCAATTGCCGCACTGCCGTCTCCTTGAAACCCTACGCAGGACCGGGACAGCGACCAGACCCGTGAGAATCAATCAGTTGACGATCTGTGTCAGTGAGTGGTGTGCATCGTGAAGTCGCAGTTCACGGGTCTGGTGTGCGCGCCGGGGATGCAGGAGCGGCAGTGGATTTCCGCTCGCCGGAGCGAGCTGGACGCCCTCGCGGAGCAGCTGGCCGAGCAGCTTCATGAAGTCCAGGTCGAGCGGCACGAACTGGCGGTCCCGGAGCGGGTGTTGAACCATCTGGCCGAGCAGGTCCAGGCCGGTGCCGAGGCTGTCGCTCCGGTAGCGGCGCGGGTGGCCGGGCGGGCGGTCCTGCTCATCCCGCACCGCCCCGACGCGGCCTCCACGGCCCCGAAACGATCACCCCGGAATCAAGGCGGTGGATCCGGGCTGAAACAAGATCACCGACTCTGCGGAACTCGGGGCGGCTCACCCGCCAGATGGAGGCACAGGACCTCTTGCCGCTCGCTGGAATTGATAACCGCGAGTTGCCAAGAGGTCCTGTTTTCACGCGCGTACAGATTTATGTGCGTTACTTACCTGCCAGGGCTTTGAAGAAGTTTCCTGTCGGTGAGCCCAGACCGGTGACCGTGTCATAGCCGGTGCCTGATACCAGACCCGAGTCGGCCGACTGTCCGAGAGTAAACAGCTGAGTGTACTTTTCTTGCGTTCGAGGGTTCACCATCTCCGCAGCGAGGGATTCCTTCTCGTGCGCCCCACTGGGGTGGTCGGTGACGTCACGGTAGGCCCCCGTCCCCTGCAGAGCGTAGAGAGCCGGATTCGCAAAACCCAGAGATTTTCCGCCTGCCGCTTGGACGGCCAGGGCCTCCATGCCGGCGATGAGGGGGGATGACAGACTTGTGCCTCCGTCGGATTGTTCGCGGTACTGGGGCTTTTGGCCGGTAGTGGACGGGTGTGACACGCCGACGCGGATGCCGGTATGGAAGTCGCCCACAGCAGCTATGTCGGGCATTGTCCGCATCGGCTTTTTGCCGTCCGGTGAGCTCAGCGCGGCAGGTACGACATTGCGCTGATAGGCAGGCTGGGGGAAGACGGTACTCACACCGCCGCCTGCACCAGCCGAGAAGGTTCCGGGCAAAGGCTGAGCCCAGGACTTACCGTCGTCGGCCAGTGTCGAAGCGTCACTCTCCCAACCGGTCTCCCACTCATACTCGTTCTTGGCCCCGATGGCCAGACTCGTCCCGCCGACAGCGGTGGTCCAGGGGCTGGAACTGGGATATTCCAGTTGCGGAGCCCCATGGGGGGAAGCGTTGCCGTCGTTGAAACCGCCGCCGTCGCCCGATGAGAAGTTCGTACTGATGCCTTCAACGGCGGCCTGCTGGAGGGACTGCTCGGTCGCCTTCACAATCGCCGGATCCACCGGGTCCTCACCCTGCCCACCGGGCAGCACGCCCTCCACGTAGGAGCTCGTCAGCACATCGGCGAGCCGGTGGTCGACGACGTCGGTCAGCGCGTCCAGCACCGCGTTACCGGTCACGTCGCCTGTCCCGACATCGAAGGTGACCGCGGCGTCCGGAGCGACGGCATGCACCGCTTCGAGATCCATCGCCCCTTCGTCGTCACCCACGATCTGAGGCGCGCCCGGCGGCAGGCGCAGTGTCAGCTGTCCCGGGGCGAAGGGCTGCTCACCGTGATGAGCGGCGTAGGTGTTGGCGTCCGCCAGAAGGGTGGGAGAGACCAGGGCGGCGAGGATCGCGACCTTGGTGCCCTTGCCGGTGAGCCCGGTCCCCTTGATGCCGTAGGCGCTGCGTATCTGCGCCGGCGTGTAGCCGCACGGCTCCCATGAGACGGTCCGCCCGTAAGCCTGCGGGAGGTTGGCCGCTGTTTTTTCCCCGTAGAACGACGAGCATTTACTGTCGGTTGTGGAAGGGGCGTTCTTGTGCACACTCATAGGATGTGCTAGCTGCCTCGTGTCCAGTCCGGTTATTCCGAAGACGTCGCCTGCGAGGGAGTGCGGAACGCTGACGGAACGGGCGGGCGCCCGCACTGTGCGTCCGTCGACGCGGTACTTGTCGATGCGGGTGCCGAAGGCTGCCTCAATCCGGCTTGTGTTTCCCCGCACAGAAATCGAGTGAGGTCCGCTGACCGTAGCTTTCAGGCCCGCGGCACGCGCCCACGTTGTGACCCGTTCCCACTGCACATGGCTGGTCCCATACCGGTCAAGAGCTTGCTGTGCGGTCAGGAAATGCCGGTAGGAGGGACTGTGCGGATCCGAAACCTCTTGAGCATGACGGGCCAGCCCTGCGGGATCCTGGCCGGCCAACAGTATGTTTACTTCAAGAGTCCCGCCCGGGTCCGCATGCCCGAGGTGCTCAGCCGACGTGGTCCACAGGGGCGTGTTTCCCACCAAGGCACGCTGAGTCATATCCGTTGCAGCGCCGGCTGTTCCTTCACCCGTCGCTGTCAGGGTCAGCCCGGCAACGGCAGCCAGCGCCAGCCATCTACTTGTCCGCAAAATGATGTCTCCATCCGGATGTCTCGATCCAAAGGGGGCAGCTCGTCGACCGTGCTGTTGACCGGTGCCGCGGCACGCTCCGACCGTAAGCCGCAAATGTCAGAAACGTGTCAAGAAGTTTTAGGGATATCGCCTCCGCCGCGACCGAGGTACACGACCGCCGCGATTGCGGAAGGATCGAGAGGGGTGGTCCACGTCATCCGCGACGACGCGCGGACCCGGGCCCCTGACCGGTGACTCGGCAGCAGCCCGAGCTGGGGCCGGCGCTTATTTGAGCACGGTGCATTGTGAAGACTGCACGTCAGTCGGCCTGGTGTGCGTAGGTGCCGGGAGGCTCGGGCAGGCCCGGGTCGGAAGGCCACCGACAAGATCACCCGTCAGCGGCGACTTCCTGGTTCGTCAGCACCAGCAGGGCCGTACCAGCGCGGTCGCCCACCTCGGATTCGTGCGGACTTTGCCGAGGACGCGCCAGTTCTTCAGATGGGCGAAGCTGTGCTCGACCGGCCAGATCGCCGGGCCGCTGGTCGCAGCGCAATACCGCCAGCACGATGCCGGCGATCTTCCCGGCGGGCAGCGCCCGCCACGGCGAGCGGATCTTCTTGCAGTGGCCGCGTATTACCTCGGCGAGGTAGTTCGAGGTGGCGCTCGACAGCGGCAGGCGGGCGGTGCAGGCAAGGCCGTCAGGGCCCTCGGTGCGACTGTTGTGTTTCTTCACGCCAAGCTCAACTGCCGCCGGGGGCACGCCGGTTATGCCCGGACGTGTCTCTTCCTCCTGCGCTGCTACGGGCGGGCGGTGAACTTTCCGTCGGGCCACTCGTGCAGCCGGCCGCAACGCGTCCGCCTCGCCCTGCGAGGGCATCGGGGGTCGGATCTCCGTCAGCGTCCCGCCGTCGCCTCCGCCTGGGGTGGGGTGGTGGTGTGGAGGCCGGCTGCCAGGTCGGTGCGGCGTTTTACGCGGAGTTTGCGGTAGACGCGGGTCAGGTGTTGTTCGACGGTGCTGACGGTGATGTAGAGGCGGGCCGCGATCTGGCGGTTGCTGTGGCCGCGGGCGGCGAGGTCGGCCACTCTGCGTTCGGCTTCGCTGAGGGTGGGGGCGGGGCGGCGTTCGGTGTTCGGCTGGGTGAGGCGGAGGGCGTGGGGGAAGGTCGTCTGGCGGGGGGTGCGGGGCGGCGGGGTGAGCCTGCCGGGGGTGTCGGGGATGGTGCACCGTTCGCTTGAGGGGGCGCCGGACGGGGCGCAGTGTGGGCGGGAATCTTCTTGCATCTTGCTCAACTCCTCGGTAGTGGCGGCAAGTTGTCGTGTGTCGCCGCATTCCTGGAATGCTGTCGCCGCCGCTTCGAGCAGGGGGGCGCGGCGGCCGGGTGCGGCGCAGGCGGCGAGTACGCGGAGGGCGGCGCCGCGGGCGCGGGCGTGCAGTGTGGTGCACAGGTCGAGCTGGGCCTGAGCCAGTTCGCGGGCCCGTTCCTGGTCGCCCAGCGTCAGGTACACGCGGGCGGCCTCGCTGCGCCAGGGCACCAGCGCGGGGATGTCCATCCTGTACTTCTGTGTCAGGCGGCCCGCGGTGAGGAATTCCTCAAGGGCCGCCGGTTCCTGACGCCTCACCAGGTAGTGGTGGCCGCGGGCCTGCATGTAGTGCAGGCCGATCGGCGTCTGGAACATTTCGTCCGGCACCGGCACCTGGAGGGCGCGGTGGGCGACATCGAGCTGACCCGAGGCGATGCCGGCCTGGATCAGCGTGGCCAGCGGCATGCCGATGCCCACGCCCCAGCTCTCGTGGGAGATGACGGAGAGCGAGGCGTGCGCCAGTCGCAGCGCGGCGGGCAGGTCGCCGCGGCGCAGCGCGACCTCCGCGCGCAGTCCCGTGAACAGGGCGCGCCAGGTCTGGGACGACAGCTCGCTCGCCTCGGTGGCCAGCCGCCCGCACGCCTCGTCGGCGGTCTCCAGGCGGTCCGAGAAGAGCAGCGTGATCAGGCAGGATGCCAGGACGGCGAAGGTGCGCTCGTTGAGCCTGTGGTGGCGTACCAGCCGCTCGGCCTCGTCCGCGAGCGCGGTGTCGGGGCCGCCGCCGCTCAGCCGGCTCAGCAGCAGGGCGCCCTGGACCTGCGGGCTCAGCGGACCGGCCGGCGGCTGCGTGGCGGCCGGGCCGCCGGGGAGATCGGCGAGCTGCCAGCCGCCGGCCGCCGCCGGGTAGCCGAGCCGCAGCCACATCTGGGACGCCTGCACCCGGGCGGCGGCGCCCGGGGCGTGGACCTCGGGCGCCGCGCTGATCTGCTGGAGGCCCGCGACCGCCGCATCGACGTCCCCGAACCACAGCGGCACGGTGACCGGAATCGAGGCGTGCGCGCCGGAGAGGGCGCCCGAGCGGGGCGCGGAGGCCGGTGAGGGCAGGCAGCGGACCGCCGCGCACGGGTCCGTCCGCCACTCGATGTCGAAGAGCGTCGCGGTGATCGAGTCCCGCAACTTCTCGGCAGCGGGCTCCAGTTCACGCGCGAGGACCAGGCAGTCGTGCGCGAGGTCCAGCATCCCGCCTCGGACGGCGGCCCTGGCCGCCTCGTCGAGGATCGCGACGGGCCAGTCGCCGGTCGGCACCGGCGCGGCGGCGAGCAGCTGCCGGGCGACGGTCAGGGGCGCGGCGCCGCACCGGTAGAGCACCTCGGCGACCCGGGCGCGCAGCGCGGCCCGCTTCTCCGGCGCCATGTTGTCGAGGACCGCCGCACGCGTCTTCGGGTGCCGGAGGCGGATGCCGGACAGCACTCCGGCGTCGTTGAGGGTGCCGATCGTCCGCATCAGGGTCTTGTTGTCGACGCCGGTCACCTGCGCCAGGACGCGGGTGGTGGCCGGGCCGTCGAGCAGGGCGATGTGCCGGGCGAGCGAGAGCGCGGCGAGGCCGCAGCGGTGCAGGCAGGAGAGGACCGCAGCGGCGTACCCGGAGTCCACGGCCGGATCGCAGGAGCCGGTGTCCGCCCGCTGGTTGTCGGCGATCAGGCCGTGCAGCTGGAGCGGATTGCCCGCCGTGATCTCGTAACAGGCGTCGGCCAGCCGCTGCGCGGCCGTCCGGCCCAGGTGCAGCTCCAGCAGGTCCTGCACGCCGGGCCTGGACAGTGGCCGCAGCCGCAGCCGGCGCGAGTGCGGCTCCAGCGGCAGCTCGGCCTGGAGTGCGGCGTCCGCCGATGGCCGGTCGGCGCATTCGCCGAGCACGACCAGAAGCGGCTTGGACCCCAGCCTGCGGACGACGGCCGCCAGGCACTGGAGGGACACCGCGTCGGCGTTCTGGAAGTCGTCGATGCCGATGACCACCGGACCGGGGATCTTGTCGATGACGTCGAGGAGCGGCAGGCACACCGTGTTGATGACCTGCGCGGACAGCGGCGCGGAGCCGTCCTGCGGCGCCGCGCCCGTCACGGAGTTGAGGATCTTGCCGTCCAGCAGGCGGGACGGGTCACCGCCGGCGGGCGGGGTGAGGCCGCCCGCGCTGCGGAAGAGCTGTGCCCACACACCGAACGGTACGAGGCGCTCGCTCCGCGACGCCGTGGCGCTGAGACAGGCGGCACCGGAGGCCGTGGCCTGCCGCGCGAAGGTGCGCAGCAGCTCCGTCTTGCCGCAGCCCGCCGGTCCCGAGACGATGGCGAAGCGGGCGGGGCCGATGTGACTGCCCCTCAAGAGTCGGTGCAGGGCGGTGAGTTGCTCGTCACGCTCGTGCAGCGGGTGAAAGCTCCCCGGTGCGGTCATCGGAACTCACTCGTTCGTTGCTGAATGCCGAAGTATTCCTTCACGTGTCTTCCTGGGCTTCATGGCGGCACACGCCTGCCGATGGCGCTGACGCTTCCGGATGAGGGTTCGGAATGTTCGGATCCGTGATAATCCGGGACTTGGAACGGTGCGGCTCACAAGGGGATTCCCAACTCGCGTGCACGGGCGATGGCTTCCACCCGATTGCGGACGTTCAGCTTCTGGAGCACGTTCTGCAGGTAGCTCTTGACCGTGTTGCGGGAGATGAACATCGCCTGCGCGATCTCCGGATTGCTCTGGCCCATGGCCACCCTGCGCAGCACCTCGTACTCGCGCGGGGTGACGAAGCCGTCCCCGGCGGGCGCAGCCGCCCGGCCGCCGGGCCCCGGCGCCCGCCGCTCCGGCTCGGCCGCGGCTGACGCCACCCGGTCGATGGCGATGCCCTGCCGGGTGATCGGCCCCGCCCAATCGGGATCGCAGGTCAGCAGGGTCACCCGGGTGAGTCCCAGCGCCGACAGCATCTCCGCGACGACCCGGCAGATCTGGTCCCGGTCGCTGCGCCGCGGCGCGCCCGCCGGGGGACACGCGGCCGACGCCGGCTGCCTGGCGCAGACGTCGAGCCCGCCGGTGACACCGAACCCGCGGTCGCTCTGGCGCAGGTAGAGAAGGATGCCGCCGGCGTCGTGCACCGCCCGCATCGTCTCCTGGAGCCGGGCCCCGCAGTCGCAGTGCAGCGACCCCAGGACCTCGCCGCTCAGGCACTCGGTGTGCACACCCACCAGCGGCACCCGTTCCCCGGCCCGCGCCGGGACCGCCCCGAAGCCGAGCGCCACGTGCTCGCCCCCGTACGACAGGCCGGTGAAGGTGAATGCGGTGCCCACCGCCTTGCTGCCGTCCTTCAGGCCCACCTGGAGATCCGCCGCGGCACGCACCCGCGGCACCGGCCGGCCCGCCGGGGCGCCGCGCGACCTGTCCACCGCGTCCCGCACCCCTCGCACCGGTCCGTCCAGTATCTGCTGCCGGGGCGCTGCTGTCCCCTCCGGGCTGACGAGAGTCATCGCCGTGCGCCCCCGATCGCACCGGAGCGGACCCGACGGGGTGCGCCGGCGGCGCCGAGCACGGCGTCGGCGAGGGCGCGCGGGGCACGGCCGCCGCTCGCGAGCGTGGGCGTGACGAGCACGTCGGGGACCAACGCCCGGATGGCATCCGCCTCTTGGGCGTCCGCCGGGTCCAGCACGAAGACATCGCACAGGTCGCGGATCATCTCAGCGGCGCCGGTGGCCGTCGGCTGCACGCCGCGGGATTCCATCAGCCGCTGCCTGCTGTCCGCCCGCCGCGCTTCGCCCGGATCGTCGAACGGCACCCCGCTGACGGTGGGCGTGACCGCGACCACCGGGCACCCGGCGTCCCGCAGCGCCTCGCGTATCCCGGGAACCGCCAGCACCGGGCCCAGGCTCGCCACCGGATTGCTCGGGCCCAGCACGATGAGATCCGCGGATTCCAGCGCCTCCAGGACACCGGGCGCCGGGCGGGCCGCGGGGATCCCCGCGTACGTCACCTCGTGCACCCGGGGCCCGGCGGCGTCCCGCACCAGGAACTCCTGGTAGCTGCGCCGCTCGCCGTCCGTGCACAACAGCTGGGTGGAAACCGGCTGTTCGGTGGCCGGCAGCACCCGGCAGCGCAGCCCCATGCCCGCCGCCAGCCGACGGGTCACCTCGGCCAGGCCCACGCCGTCCCGCAACCACGTCGTGCGCAGCAGATGGGTGGCCAGGTCGGTGTCACCGAGGTTGAACCACACATCGCCGCCGAGTCCGCGCAGCGCCTCCATGCACCGCCAGGTCTCGCCCTTGGTGCCCCAGCCGCGCTCCACGTCCTGCCGGCCGCTGAGCGCGTACAGCGTGGTGTCGAGATCCGGGCAGACGCGCACACCGTGCGCCCAGAGGTCGTCACCCGTGTTCACCACCAGCGTCAGCCCCGACGGGCCGTCCGCCGCGCCGTCATCCAGCGCGTCGTTCAGCGTGAGCCACAGGCGCGATGCGCCGATGCCGCCGCCGATACCCACAACGTTGACCATGTCACTCCGCCTCAGCGTGCTCGATCAGCGGTCGCCGGCAGCCGGCGACACACAAGGACGACAGTGCGTCGGCGCCGCGCACCCGCCGACGGGAGTGCACCACCGGATGCGCCCGCTCTCTCTCCGTGGCCGTCCGCCGTCCGCCCGGTGGCCGGCCGCTGCCGGTCGGGTGCGGCGGGCCTGCGCGGCGGGCGGTCACGGGACGCTTGCATGCCATGGGGGCATCCCTTCCGGGGGATTGGGGGGCGGATGGGCCGCCCGCCGAAGGGTGGTGACGGGGTATCAGTTGTGGCCGTGATAACCGGGAAACGGTTCCTCCGGACGGCCCTTCCGGTCGGGGGCGCCCCGCCTCACCCGGCCGACGTGTCCTGGCGGGCCCCCGCTGCTCCCGCTTGCGCCGCCTCGCCTGCGCCGGGGCCAGCACCGGCGCGACGGTCTCCCGCATGCCGTACAGCTGGAGCAGCGAGACATGGAAGCGCTTCTCGAACGACGCGATCTGTTCCTCGGACACCTTCTGCGTGGCGACCACCGCCCGCAGGTGGTGCGCGGTGTCGTCGCCGCCCTCCTCCCGCGCCAGCAGCATGCAGATCGGCGAGGGGAGCAGCCCGGCGACGGTGGCGCCCAGCGTCCGGGCCTGGGCCGGCCAGTGCGTGGCCGAAAAGCCGGGGGCGAGCGCTATCGACGCGCCGCTGACCAGGGACGACATCGACGCGTACTGCTGGGCGTTGCCCCGGAACAGCGGCAGGACGACCAACTGCCGGTCGTCCGGGCGCATCCGCAGCCGGGCGGCGACGGAACGCCCCGCACTCAGGTACGCGGCATGGGTGACGAGCACCTCCTCGTGCCGTCCGGGTTCCGCCGTCACGTGCAGCACGCCCAGGGTGTCGTGCGGCCCGGGGCCCGCGCCGTCCTCCTCCGGGGACCACGGGGCGTCGGACTGCGCGTCGCGCGCGGTGTGGAAGGCGTCGTCACCGTCCCCGCCGATGACGAACAGGTGCCGGCAGTCGTGCGCCTGGAGGCGGGCCCGCGCGGTGGTCTCCCGCAGGCTCGCGTGGGTGAAGGTGAGGTGGCAGCGGGAGCGCGCCAGGAGATAGGCGAGTTCGTCCGGTGTGTGCAGCGGGTCGCTGGGGACGATCACGGCGCCCAGCCGCGCGGCACCGAACCACAGGTCGTAGAACTCCGCGCAGTTGGTCGCGTGCACATTCAGCCGGTCGCCCGCCTGCAGGCCGAGCGAGCGCAGCAGTCGCGCCGTCCTGGTCGCCCGCGCGTCCATCTCGGCCCAGCTGATCCTCTGCTGCTCACCCGGCGCGGTCTCCACGACGAGGAACGTCTCCTCGCCTCGGAGGGCGGCGCCTTCGGCTAGTGCGGCAGCAACGGTGTCCGCGGATCTCGTACTCACGGTTGAACTCTCGTGCGGTCAGCTCACCTTCTCCGCAACGGTTCATCAAATATTGCTTAACTGCTCGCTCAAGGTGATCGCGTGGTGACGCGAAGAGGCGAACATGAGATGATCTCCACCCCGCGCAGTGCGGTTGATCGAAGCGGGGAGGGGCCTTGCCGACGGGCGACATACATGCTCACGTCCTGGTGGTGGACGACGACGAGGACGTAAGGACCTTGGCCAGATGGCAGTTGGAGTCCGAGGGCTTCCACGTCCTGACGGCGGCCGACGGCCAGGCGGCACTGGAAGCCGTCGGCACCGGACAGCCCGACGTGGTGCTGCTCGACCTCACCCTGCCCCTGGTCGCGGGGCTCGACGTCCTCACCCAGATCAGACGCAGGTCGGCCGACCTGCCCGTGATCGTGGTCTCCGGCAGGTCCGGCGAGACGGACCGCATCATCGGACTCGACCTCGGCGCCGATGACTACGTCGTCAAGCCGTTCTCGCCCGCCGAACTCGCCGCGCGGGTGCGGTCGGTACTGCGCCGCAGCAAGCGGACGGAGCCCACGCCGGCCGCCGCCCCCGCCGCGCCGCAGACCCCGCCCCACCCCCAGGAGGACCTGATGATCGACCGGGCGACCAGGACCGTCACGGTCCGGGGCGGCGCGGTGGAGCTGACCGCCCGCGAGTTCGACCTGCTGGCCTTCCTCGCCGCATCGCCGCGCCACGTCTACACCCGCGACCAACTGCTCGAACACGTCTGGCAGTCCTCCAGCGACTGGCAGGAGCCCGCCACCGTCACCCAGCACGTGCACCGGCTGCGGCGCAAGGTGGAACGAGATCCCGACCGGCCACGCTGGCTGCGCACGGTCCGCGGCGTCGGCTACCGATTCGAGCCCTGAGGTGGCCATGCTGCGCGAATTCGACCGGCGGGCATCCCTCGGAGTGGGGCCCGACGTACCCGCCGAGGCCATACCCCAACTCCTCGTCCACCACGCCCAGGTGCTGGAGATGATGGCGGAAGGGGCCGCGCTGCGCGCGGTGCTCGACGCCGTCACCGGAGCCCTGGAAGACCTGCTGCCCGGCACCAAGTGCTCGGTCCTGCTGCTCGACGAACGCTCCGGGCGGCTGCACCACGGCGCGGCCCCCAGCATGCCGGTGGAGTACGTCGAGCTGATCGACGGCATGGACACCGGGCCCTGCGCGGGCTCCTGCGGTACCGCCGCCTACACGGCCGTACCGGTCGTGGTGTCCGACATCCAGCAGAGCGCCCTGTGGGACGACTTCCGCCCGGCCGCAGCCATAGCCGGTGTGCGGGCCTGCTGGTCGACCCCCATCCCGGGCAAGGACGGCCAGGTCCTGGGGACCTTCGCGGTCTACCACGACATACCGCACACACCCACCGAGTACGAGCGTCATCTGGTCGACCGCTTCACCCACCTCGCCGCCGTCGCCATCGACCACGACCGGCTCTTCGGCAGCCTCGCGCAGAGCGAGGAACGGTTCCGCCGGGCGTTCGACGACAACGCCGCCGGCATGGCGCTGCTCGGCCTCGACGGGCGGGTGCTGCGAGTCAACCGCGCCCTGTGCACGCTGCTGCAGACCGACGCGTCCGGCCTGGTCGGCCGCTTCTTCCAGGACCTGGTGCAGGCCGAAGACCGGCCGAGCCTGGTGCACGGCGTCGCCGCCGAAGGTGGCGACACGCACCGGTTCGAGCTGCGCTTCAACCGCCTGCACGACGGGCCGATCGTCACCTCGACCACCTACTCAGGCGTCCGTGACGCGTACGGCAACATCGTGTCCTGGTGCGTCAACCTCGTCGACGAGACCGGCCGCAAGGCCGCGGAGGAGGAGCGCAGGGCACGCGCCGAGGCGGAGATCGCGCAGCGGCACGCGGAGGAGAACAGCAGGACCAAGTCCCAGTTCCTGACCGCCCTGGGGCACGAGATCCGCACCCCGCTGCACGCCGTCGTCGGCTTCGGCGAGCTGCTGCGGTCGGGCAGTCTCACCGTGGAGCGGCGCCAGGAGGCGCTGGAGCGGATGAGTTCGGCGGCCCATCACCTCGTGGCGCTGGTCGACGATCTCCGCGACGTGGCGGCCATCGAGGCCAGGGCGCTGCGGCTGCACACCGAACCGCTGCCCGTCGGGCCGCTGCTGACCGACGTGCATGGCCTGCTGGTGGCCGGGGCGCAGGAGGCGCAGGTGACGTTCGACGTCGTCAACGCCGACGACGCGCCCACCGCGGTCTGTGACGAACGGCGGCTGCGGCAGGTCCTGTTGAATCTGGCCACCAACGCCATCAAGTACAACCGGCCGGGCGGCCGGGTGGTGCTGAGCGCCGAGCACCGGGCGGACGGCCTGCTGGATCTGGTGGTCACGGACGACGGGCCCGGCATCCCCAAGCACCTCCAGCACCGGCTGTTCGTCCCCTTCGACCGGCTCGGCGCGGAACGCACCAAGAACCCGGGGTCGGGGCTCGGCCTGCACGTCACCAAGGGACTCGTCGACGGGATGGGCGGCCAACTCGCCATCGAGAGCGGGGCGACCGGCGGCGGCACCGTGGCCCGCGTCACGCTGCCGACAGCGGAGCCGGTGCCAGGGGCCGTACCGTCCGACGCCTGCGACGCCGCCTCCGACACCGGTTCCGGCAGCGCACCGCCTCCCGGAGACCGGGTCGAATAGCCGTACCCGCAGGGGCGTTTCACGACGTCCGGGCGCCAGGGGCCGTCCACGGAAGGGGATTTGCGCGTACACTTCGCGGCGGCAGCAGTGCGGCGCACCTCGTGTGCCCACTGGAGCGGGACGCCGGGGCCGACCCCGGTGCCCCGAGGGCCGGGCGGGCCCACTGCCGCATTCACCACAAGGGAACACCGGCGTCTGACCGTGTCATCAGGTCGCGCCGCGGCGGGTTCCCGTCATAACGGCGGGCCGGACCATGTCTCTTCCGGCGCCGCCGTAACGGTGCCCCACGGTCCGCACGGCCGCCGGCAACCGCCGGACTCCGGCCCCGGGCCGGGGCCTTCGCACGCGCGGACCCCACCACCTCACACGTCATCAGCACACGTCATCGGATATCAGGGAGCCGACCCGCCCCGGCGCATGGACCGGTACGGGCGCCGACCCGATCACAACGAAGGGGGAGCGGCATTGGCTCGCCACCTGTTGATCGTGGACCCGGACGGGGTCGACGGACATCGCACCATCGCAGAAGCCATCCAGGCGGCCCGCAGCGGCACCGTGATCAGCGTGCGGGCCGGCCGGTACGAGGAGAACCTCGTGGTGACCAAAATGGTCACCCTGGTGGCCCATGAGGCCGGGGCTGTCGTCGACATCGCGCCGCGCACCGGCAGCGCCGTCCAGGTCCTGGCCGAGGCGGTCAAGCTCTCCGGGCTGCGGCTGCGCAGCGAGGACACCGAACTGCCGGTGATCGACGTGCCGCGCGGCCAGGCAGCCATCGACGACTGCGAGATCACCGGCGCCGCCTGGACGGCGCTGCTCTCCCGCGAGGAGGGCTCCCTGGCCATGCGCAACTGCCACGTCGTCAACCAGGCGGGCGCCGGGATCGTGGACATCTCGCGCGCGCCCAGCATCATCGAGAACTGCCTCTTCGAACGCCTCGGCAGCTCCGGCGTGGTGATCGGCGAGGAGGCCGCACCCGTGGTGCGCGGCTGCACGGTACGGGACGCCCGGGGCAACGGCGTGCTGGCCAACGGGCGGGCACGGGGCAGCGTCGAGGACTGCGTCATCTCGATGACCGGTAAACCCGCCGTCGCCATCGAACAGGACAGCGCCACCCGCATCGCGCAGTGCCGGCTGCGGGACACGGTCATCGGACTGCACATCAGCTCCTCCTCACAGGTCACGGTCGAGGACTGCACGGTGAGCGAGACCTCCAGCCACGGCGTGACGCTCACCGGCGACACCAACCCCGTGCTCCGCGGGCTGACCGTCGAACGCAGCGACGGACACGGCATCGTCGTCGCGGGGCACGCACGCGGCACCTTCACCGACTGCACGGTCGATGACGCATCGGGCTCCGGCGTGGTGACCGAGGAATCCGCCGCTCCGCACCTCACCGGGCTCCAGGTGCGCGGCTGCGCGGCGGATGGCATCCTGCTCTCCGGCGACGGCGCGCCCCGCGTGGACCGCGCAGAGGTGACCGGCGCGAAGGGCACCGGAATCCTCATCGACGGGGGAGCGGAACCGGTACTGCGCCGGGTGAAGGTCACCGAACCCGCCGGGCACGCCGTCGAGGTACGCGGCACCGGGCGCAGCCAGTTGGAGGACTGCGAGCTGACCGGAGCCGGCCAGTGCGGGGTGTACGTCGCCGAAGGCGCCGGGCCCACCCTCCAGGCCACCACGGTGCGGGCCGCGAAACGTGCCGGGGTCCAGGCGGGCCCGCGTGGCACCGTGACGCTGCTCGACTGCGAGATCGCCGGATCCGGGGCCGACGGCGTCGCCCTGGACGAGGACGCGGAGCTGACCGCGGTCCGCACCTGGGTGCACGACGGCAAGGCGAACGGCGTGCTGGTGGGCCAGAAGGCGCGGGGTGCGCTCAACGGCTGCCGGCTCACCCAGAACGCCGGCGACGGGGTCAGGGTCGAGACGGCCAAGCGGGTACGGGTGACCGGCTGCACGGCCACCGACAACGAGGGCGCCGGCGTGCGGCAGACCTCGCCGGACGGTGAGACCAGCGTCGAGAACCTGACCAGCAGCGGCAACACCGACCCCGACGTCTGGGGGGAGAGCGTGGCGGCGGGCGGCGCCGCCGACACCCACGGGCCGCTGGCCAGGCTCGACGAACTGGTCGGGCTGCAGGCGGTCAAGGAGCAGGTCAACATGCTCGTCAACCTCAACCGGCTGGCGCGCCGCCGCCGCGAGGCCGGGCTGCCGGTGCCGACCAACGCCCGCCACGTGGTCTTCGCGGGCCCGCCAGGCACCGGAAAGACCACCGTCGCCCGGCTCTACGGCTCCATCCTCGCCTCGCTGGGTGTGCTGCGCTCGGGCCACCTGGTGGAGGTGTCCCGCGCCGACCTGGTCGCGAAGATCGTCGGCGGTACGGCCATCAAGACCACCGAGGTCTTCGAAAAGGCCCTGGGCGGCGTGCTGTTCATCGACGAGGCGTACACCCTCACCTCCCAGGAGGGCAGCGGGGCGAACTTCGGCCAGGAGGCCGTCGACACCCTCGTCAAGCTGATGGAGGACCACCGTGACGACGTCGTCGTCATCGCGGCCGGATACACCTCCCAGATGAGCAACTTCCTGGAGTCCAACCCCGGCCTCGGCTCCCGCTTCAGCCGGACCATCGAGTTCGAGAACTACAGCGTCCCCGAGCTGGTCACCATCGTGCAGCGGCAGTGCGAAGCCCACCGCTACACCCTGGCGGATGAGACCGAGAAGGCGCTCGGAGTGCACTTCGAGCGGATGCACAAGGACGAGTCGTTCGGCAACGCGCGGGCGGCCCGCAAGGTGTTCGAGGAGATGGTCGACCGGCAGGCGTTCCGGCTGGCGGCGATGGCCGAGGTGTCCAAGGACGACCTGACGACCTTCGTCCCGTCCGACGTCGGCAAGCAGGCGGCGGCAGCGGTCGGCGCGGGTACCGCGCAGCACGACGACGGGGCGCTGGACGAGGTGCTGGGGCGGCTGCGCGCCATGACCGGCCTGGACGCGGTCAAGAACGAGGTCGAGGACCTGGTCAACCTGCTCGGCACGGCCCGCAGGCGGCAGGCCGCCGGGCTGCCCGCCACCTCCGTTGGACACCACCTGATCTTCGCCGGGCCGCCCGGCACAGGAAAGACCACGGTCGCCCGGCTGTACGGCGAAATCCTCGGCACCCTGGGCGTGTTGCCGCGCGGTCAGCTCGTCGAGGTGGCCCGCGCCGACCTGGTGGGCCGGTACGTCGGCCACACCGCGCAGCTCACCAAGGACGTCTTCGCGCGGGCCCGCGGCGGGGTGCTCTTCATCGACGAGGCGTACACCCTCACCCCGGCCGGCGGCTCCTCGTCCGACTTCGGGCAGGAGGCGGTGGACACCCTGGTCAAGCTGATGGAGGACCACCGTGGTGACGTCGCCGTCGTCGCGGCCGGCTACTCGCTGGAGATGGAGCGCTTCCTGGCCTCCAACCCGGGCCTGGCGTCCCGCTTTTCGCGCACCGTGCACTTCGAGGACTACACCACCGAGGAACTGCTCTCGATCGTGCTCGGCACCTGCGCGCGGGACGGCTACGAGTGCGTCCCGGCGACCGTGGACGGGCTGCGCAGGCACTTCGCATCGGTGCAGCGCGGCGACGACTTCGGCAACGCGCGCTATGCCCGCAAGGTCATGGAGGCGATGGTCACCCGGCAGGCGGGCCGTCTCAGCCGGCTGCCCGACGCGGGACTCGACGATCTGCGCAGGCTGCTGCCCGAGGACCTGGAGGCGGCCAACCTGTGAGGGCGGCGGCCCGCTGACCCGGCGGGCGGCGAATTACCCGCGATATCACACCCACTTGTATGTGGTGGACGCGGCCCGCACCTGCGTGAATGGAGTGTCCGCAGCGGGCCGCGCCGTCGTTCTCCGGAGGCCGTGCGCCGCGCGGTGCCCGGTGTCAGGGACGGCGGAGCGGTCGTGCCATCCCCGGGACGTCGGACGGTGTGAGTCGATGGGTGACGACGGAAGTAGGGGAACACCGCTGGTGGACGGTCACAACTGCCGTGAGAGCACTGCCGGGTTCACCGGCCATCGGCTTCCCGGGGTGCGGCGGGTCCTGGGGACGGCCGCCGCTCTCGGGCTGCTGGCGGTGAGCGCCACGGCCGCGGCCCCGGCCGCGCAAGCGGACGGCGCTCAGGGCGGCGGCACCACCCTGCCGCCCATTCCCCGGGTGCTGGAGGGGAAAGCCTGCACCAAGCCGTCCGCCAAGAAGGCGTCCGAACCACCGTGGCAGCAGGCGGTGTTGAACCCCGCGCTGGCCTGGGACCTCACCGAGGGCGACGGCGCGACCGTCGCCGTCGTGGACACCGGCGTGGACGCCACCGGGTCGCCCGCGCTGGCCGGGCGGGTCACGGCAGGACCCGACGTGGTCGCCGGCGGTTCGGCCGGCACCGACTGCGTCGGCCACGGCACCTTCGTCGCCGGGCTGATCGCCGCCGCGAAACCGGCCGACGTCGGCTTCGCCGGAGTCGCCCCCGGGACGCACATCCTGGCCGTACGCGCCACCGAACACGACGGCACCACATCGGCCGACCACATCGCCGCCGGGATCGAAGCCGCCGTCAAGGGCGGCGCGAAGGTGGTCGACGTGCCGGTGGCGCTGGCGTCGGGCAGCGCGGCGCTGAGCGCCGCGGTGAAGGCGGCACAGGCCAAGGACGTGCTGGTCATCGCCCCTGCCTACGGGGAGCAGCAGGAGAGCGGCAAGGCGGCGCCCTTCGCCTACCCCGCGCAGCTGCCCGGCGTGGTGGCCGTCGCCTCGCTCGCGCCGCCCGACGGGCTGCCCGACCAGCAGGTGCCGCCGGCCACCGCGCCGGATCTGGCGGCGCCCGGCCAGAACGTGCTGAGCATCGGGCCGCGTGGCGCAGGGCACTTCACCGGCAGCGGCGCCGACCTGGCCTCCGGCTTCGTCGCCGGCACCGCGGCCCTGGTCCGCTCGTACCGGCCGGACCTGACGGCGCCTCAGGTGCTGTCCCGGCTGGAGCGGACCGCGTACCACTACCAGGGCGCGGGGGCGGGACCGCTGGTCGGCTGGGGGACCGTGGACCCGGGGTCGGCGGTCACCGCCAACCTGAGCACGTCGGTGCACGCCGGAGACACGGGCGCGGCCGAGGCGCTGCGGCTGCCCGCACCGGAATCCGGGGCCGCCGGGCACCGGGCCTGGATCATCGCCGGAGCGTCCGCGGTGCTGCTGGCGCTGATGGCGCTCGCCGCCGCGGTCATCCCGCGCGGGCAGCGGCGCGGCTGGCGGCCCGGCAGGCTCGCGGCCGACGGCGGCGGGCCGTCGTCCGGCGGCCCGGCGGGCGGCACGGCCTCCGGCGCCTGAGGCCCCGCCGCTCGTACGGAGGCCGAAGGCCCCGTCCCCCGCCCGCTCCGCGTCTGGAGGAGGCCACCTCACGCCGAGGTGGCCTCCTTTTTCGTGCCCCGCGCCCCTCGCGCGGCCCGAACACGCCGTGCCCGGCCGCCGGTTTTGGCCATCCCGGCCGCTCCCAGGCGCATTTCCCTTCCCCGTTCGAGCGTATTTCGAGCCCGTTCTTTCGCCCGCCGATTCAGGGCATCGCTTTTTTGCCACCACCCAAACCCTCCACCTGGGGGTGGTGCGCGAAGGCTTTTATCTCCCGCTGCTTCCCTGCCGGTTGCAAGAAAAGGGAATAGCTGTTCCTCGTACGCGAGAGAACCCCTTTAAATGTGCAAGAGCAAAGCCCCGCACGGGGTGCCTGAACGGCAGCCGTGCGGGGCTTCGGTGCTCGCCGTGCCCGCCCGCTACGGGGCGGTGGGGGCGTGGTGCATGCCCGTCTGCACCTGGGTCGTGCCCCGGCGCGTGATGTACAGGCCGCGTCCCGTGGTCATGGTCCGCGGCTTGACGCCGGGCAGGAACATGCCTTCCGACGGCGGGCAGGACAGCATCAGCGCGGGGGTGTTGGCCTCAAGGAGCTGACGCAGCAGCGGGTCGCTGATGCCGCGGGACGCGCCGTTGGCGCTGCGCGCCACGATCACGTGCAGACCCAGCTCGTTGCCCTGGGGCAGGAACTCCATCAGCGGCGCGAACGGGCTGGGCCCTGACATGCCGCCGCCGCCGACCATCTCGAAGTCGTCGACGACGAGGAACAGCTGCGGACCGGTCCACCAGTCGCGCTTGCCCAGCCGCTCCGGCGTGATGTCGGGCCCCGGCACCCGGTCGCGCATCGCCCGCGCCACGCCCTCGACCATCTGCCGCAGCTTGTCCGTCGAGACCGCGTAGCCGAGCCTGGACTCCTCCGGCACGCTGGCGCCCAGCGTGCGGCGGAAGTCCACCAGCATGACCCGTCCCTCGTCCGGCGTGTAGCGGCCTGCCACCGCCCGGCAGATCAGGGACAGCAGGTTGGTCTTGCCGGTCTCCGCGTCGCCGATGACGATCAGGTGCGGGCTCGACTCGAAGTCGTGCCACAGCGGTTCGAGACGCTGGTCCTCCAGGCCGAGCGGCACCCGCAGATCGCCGTCGGGAGCGGGCAGCGTGGCCGCGTCCAGCTGCGCCGGCAGCATCCGCACCGGCGGTGCGGGCGGCCCGTCCCAGGCAGCCGCCACCTGGTTCACCATGGCGGTGACGCCCTCGGCGAGCGAGGCGACCTGCGCGTCGCCGTCCAGCCGCGGCAGGGCGGTCAGGAAGTGCAGCCGCTCCTCGGTCATGCCGCGCCCGGGGATCTTCGGCACGGTGTCCGCCGCCCGCATGTTGATCACCGAGTCGATGGGGTCGCCCATCCGCAGCTCGAAGCGGGTGCCGAGCTGGTCCCGCAGCGCGCTGCCGATCTCGCCCCACCGGGTCGACGCGATGATCAGGTGCACGCCGAAGCTCAGCCCGCGCGAGGAGATGAGGTTGAAGGTCGGCACCAGGTCCATGAAGTCCTGCCGCACGGTGCCCCAGCCGTCCACGACCAGGAACACGTCGCCGTACCGCTCGTCGGCCAGCTCACCGGCCGCGCGCCGCCGCCTGAAGTCGTCCATCGACTCGATGCCGAGCTCGGCGAACTGCCGCTCGCGGCGCGCGATGACGCCGGTGATCTCGGCCAGCGTCCGCACCACACGCTCCGGGTCGAGGCGCCCGGTGACGCCGCCGACGTGCGGCAGCCCGGCCAGGCCCGACAGCGAGCCGCCACCGAAGTCCAGGCAGTAGAACTGCACCTCGCGCGGGGTGTGCGTCAGGGCGAGCGAACTCATCAGGGCGCGCACCAGGTTGCTCTTGCCGCTCTGCGGGCCGCCCGCGATGCCGACGTGGCCGCCGGCCCCCGACAGGTCGGCCATCAGCGGGTCGCGCCGCTGGTCGAAGGGCCGGTCGACGATGCCGACCGGCACGGCGAGCCGGCCGCCCTGCTGCGGCTCTGCGGGCGCCAGGCCCCGTCCGGCGGCCGGTGCCAGCGGCGGCAGCAGCGCGTCCAGGGTGGGCGCGAGGTCGAGCGGCGGCAGCCACACCTGGTGCGCGGGGGCCGTGGGCCGCTCCCGCAGCCGGTCCACGGCGACGTCCAGCAGGTTCGGCGCGGACTCGTCGGCCTCGTCGGGCAGCGGCTCCGGCGCGGCCTGCGGCAGTTGCCGCTGCGCCACCCACGCGGTGCTGAACGGCACCACCTGGCCCGCCACCACCGCCTGCTGCGTGCTGCGCCGGGCCGGACGGTAGGGCCCGGACACGTACGCGGCCTTGAAGCGGGTCAGCGTCCCCACGTCGTTCTTGAGCAGGCCGCTGCCCGGCTGGGACGGCAGGTTGTACGCGTCGGGCACGCCGAGCACGCCGCGGCTCTCCATCGCGGAGAACGTCCGCAGACCGATGCGGTACGACAGGTGCGACTCCAGCTGGTGCATCCGGCCCTCGTCCAGCCGCTGCGAGGCGAGCAGCAGATGCACGCCCAGGCTGCGGCCCAGCCGGCCGATCATCACGAACAGCTCCATGAAGTCACGGTGCGCGGCGAGCAGTTCGCTGAACTCGTCGACGACCACGAACAGCGTCGGCAGCGGCGCGAGGTCGGCGCCGCCCTCGCGCGCCTTCTCGTACTCCAGGGCGGATGCGTAGTTGCCGGCCCGCCGCAGCAGTTCCTGCCGGCGGATCATCTCGCCGTGCAGCGCGTCCTTCATCCGCTCGACCAGCGCCGTCTCGTCCGCCAGGTTGGTGATCACCGCGGAGGTGTGCGGGAGTTCGTCGAGGCCGAGGAAGGTCGCGCCGCCCTTGAAGTCGACGAGGATGAAGTTCAGCGTCTCGGACGAGTGGGTCAGGGCCAGCGCGAGCACCAGGGTGCGCAGCAGCTCGGACTTGCCCGAGCCGGTCGCCCCGATGAGCATGCCGTGCGGTCCCATGCCGCCCTGCGCCGACTCCTTGATGTCCAGCTCGACCGGTGTGCCGTCCGCCGACAGGCCGATCGGCACCCGCAGCCGTTCGCTGCGGGAGCGGGTCTGCATCCGGTCCATGGCCGCGGTGCGCAGATCGGCGATGCCCAGCAGTCCCGCCAGGTCCATGTCCTCCTGGAGCGGCTGGTCGGTCTGGGTGCGCGCGCCAGGACGGTAGGACGCGACGGTGGCGGCCAGCGCCCGCGCCGCGGCGGCGCCCAGCGCCTCGGGCCTGCCGATCGCGGTCTCGGTTTCCTTGCCGCTGCGGTCCGTGCCGATCATGTGCAGCTCGTCGGCGTCGATCCGCAGTCTGAGCACCTGGCGCGAGTGCTGCCAGCCCAGGATGCCGCGCACGTCGAGCACCACGGCGTTGGCGTAGCCGGCGCCCGCCACCCGGGCGCCCTGCGGCACGTTCGCGGTGTCCAGCACGATCACGGTGTACGGCTCGTCCCGGCTCGGCTCCCGGTCGGCGTCGAACTTGGGCCGCTGAGCGAACTCCTCACCGAGCAGCGCCTCCAGCTCCGAGACGCTGTCGATGACCAGCCTGGCCGGACCCGCTCCGTCGGTCTCCGCCGCGTGGTGCGCGTGCGGCAGCCACTTCGTCCACTCCCACTCGGCCCGCGCCTCGCCGTCCGCGACGATCACGATGTCCAGCTCGCGGGGCGCGTGCAGCACCGCAAGCTGGGCGAGGAGCGCGCGTACCGCGGCGCGGGAGGCCGTCTCGTCGCCGCGCAGCACGATCCGGGCGTAGGTCCGCAGCCGGACGGCGACCGGCTGGTCGGCGACCGTGCCGTACGCGCGGATGAAGCGGCGCAGGGCGTGCGCGCACAGCGGTTCGAGGTCCTCGACCGGCTTGGTCGACAGCGGGGAGAGGGTGAGGGCCAGCTGCTGGGAGCCGCGGGCGATCCGTACCTCGGCGAAGTCCTCGTGCGTCAGCCGGCGTTCCCACAGCCGGCTGGTGCGGGCCAGCGACCACAGGGCGGGCGGCTCGGGGTGCTGCCAGGACAGGGCCTGCCGCTGCTGGGTGATCACCTTGCGGACCCGGCGCCGGGTGGTGGTCAAGTAGCGCAGGTAGTCACGGCGTTCGCCGCGCAGCTTGCGCTTGCGGTCCTGGGCGCTGCGCATGAACTGGGTGACCAGCATGCCGATGGCGGAGATCGCCATCATGCCGATCGCGACGTAGGTGAGGGCGCCGCCGCTGCCTCCCGGCTTCAGGAAGATCAGCACCATGCCCATCGAGCTGAGCGCCATGGGCAGGTAGGTGATCACGCCGGACATGGCGCTCTGCGACTCGGGCAGGGCCGGCGGTTCCTGAAGGCTCAGCTCGCCCTGCGGCAGTTGTGGCCCCGGCCTGCGTGGGGGGCGGCGGAATGTGACGGTGCTCAAGACGGACCTTCCTTCGGGAGGCGGCCTCTCCCGCTGCGCGGCCGGCCGGTGCAGGCCGGCACCAGGGGAGTGGGAGCGAGAAACAATTCGCAACCGCGATGATGCAAATGCTAGCGGTTAAGGGAAGATTGCAGTGCGGTGACCGGATGGCTTGAGGTACACCTTCAACTCTCGGGAGTACGCTCTGCGATCGAATTACTGATAAGCAGTCACGATAGTGTTCTCCTCAATCCGCGTCGACCCGGAGGCTTTTCCGGGACGAAGAGAGCGAGCCGCCGTGAGCGACACCACCGTCGGCCTGTGCCGACTCACCGTCCGATCCCCCGAAAGGTCCTTCGACATCGGCGTGCCCGTCGACGTCCCGGTCGCCGACCTGCTGCCGGTCCTCGTCGACTACGCGGGAGAAGACCTCCACGAACAGGGCCTGGAACAGGGCGGTTGGGCCGTACAGCGCCTGGGGCAGCCGCCGCTCGACGACGAAGGCACCCCGCGCACACTGGAGTTGCGCGACGGCGAGACCCTCTACCTACGCCCCCGCCACGAAACGCTGCCCGAAGTCGCCTACGACGACCTCGTGGACGGCGTGGGCGAGGCCCTGCGCAAGCGGCCCGACTCCTGGCGGCCCGAACTCACCCGCCGCCTGCTCCTCGGCTTCGCGGCCACCGCCCTGACCGTCGGCCTGATCGTCCTGGCCCTGCCGGGGCCCACCGTGCTGCGAGCCGTCATCAGCGCGGGACTCGCCCTGCTGCTGGTCGGCTGCTCGGGCGCGGCGTCCCGCGCCGTCGGCGACGCGTCGGGCGGCGCGGTGCTCGGCATCATGGCCGTGCCCTACATGGCGCTCGCCGGAGCCCTGGTGCCCACCGGCGGCGACACCGAAGTACTGCTCGGCGCCCGGCTGTTGGCGGCCGGTGCCACCGGCGCCGGCGCCTCCGTGCTGGCGCTCGCCGCGGTCGCCGCCTGCGCCCCGCTGTTCTTCGGCGCGCTGACCGTCAGCCTCTTCGTCGCCGTGGGCGGTGGCGGCGTGGTCGCCGGACTCCCGGTCAGCCACGCCGCCGGCATCGTCGTCCTGTGCGTGCTCGTCTGCGGCGGTCTGGTCCCAGGACTCGGCTTCCGGATGTCGGGCCTGCGGCTGCCCGTCCTGCCCTCCAACGCCGACCAGCTCCAGGAAGGCATCACCCCGCACCCCGCCGACCGGATCGCCTCCCGCGCGGTGCTCGCCGACAGCTACATGACCGGCCTCTACGCCGCACTCGGACTGGTCGCCGCCGCCTGCCTCACCGCCCTGCTCACCGCACCCGGCGCGGACGGCTGGCCGCCCCTGGTGTGTGCCTGCGTGCTGAGCCTGCTCCTGCTGCTGCACTCCCGGCACTTCGGCAGCCTGTGGCAGCGCCTGTCCATGGTGCTGCCCGGCGCCTACGGACTCGCCCTCGCCGCCACCCTGAGCGCGACCGGAATCTCCCTGCCCGCACGGCTGGGACTGACCGCGGGGCTGCTCGCGGCTGCCGCCGTGGCCGCCATCGCCGCCTGGACCGTCCCCGGCCGCCGCCTGGTGCCGTACTGGGGCCGCATCGGCGACCTGCTGCACACCACGGCCGCCGTCGTCCTCGTCCCGCTGACGATCCTCGTCGCCGGCATCTACCAGCAACTGCGCGCCATCAAGGGCTGATCCGTCCTCCCGGACAGCCGCCGGCCGTGCGTCACGGCCGAGGAAGGGGAATTCCATGCAATCCAGGCGGGACCAGGTACAGGCCCACCTGTTCGTGATGAGCCGGCTGTCGGCAGGCATGCTGCGCGTCGAACCCGACGCCCCCGACGCGCCCAGCGCCCGCACCAAGCGCGGCCTGATCGGCGGGACGTTCCTCGCGGTGCTCGTCGCCGTCGGCGTGACGCTCTACGGAGTGGTCTCACCCGGCGGCGCCACCTCGTGGCAGACCCCGGGCACGCTCGTCCTGGTCGACGACTCCACCAGCCGCTACCTCTTCGCAGGCGACGCCCTGCACCCGGTGCTCAACGAGGCGTCGGCCAAGCTCATCGCCGGCAGCCGGATGACGGTGCAGAGCGTCAGCGCCGCCTCGCTCGGGGGCACGCCGCACGGCGCGCCGGTCGGCATCGTCGGCGCGCCGGACTCGGTGCCCGCGCCCGACGCGCTGGACACCGGAGCCTGGCTGGCCTGCGCGGGTCACCTCACCAACTCCTACGGCAAGAAGCGGGACGTGCTGAGCATCGCCGTCGGCAGCACCGAGGTCGGCGAGGCCATCGACGACAAGTCCGGCACCCTCGTCAGCTCGCCGTCCGGCGGCGTGCAGCTGCTCTGGCACGGCATGCGGCACCGCATCGACACCGGCCACGGCGCGCACTCCGCACTCGGCTGGGCCAACGCCACACCCCTCCAGGTCAAGGACGACTTCCTCAACACCCTGACCGCGGGCACCGACGTCGCCGCACCCGGGGTGCCGGACCGCGGCAACGAAGGACCGTCGCTGGCCGGTGCGCCCTCCCGCGTCGGCCAGCTGTTCACCGCCACCGGCGGCCAGCGCTACGTGCTGCGCAAGGAGGGCCTCGTCCCGCTGACGCCGCTCCTCTTCGACCTGCTGCGCGGTGACCCGCGCACCCAGAAGGAGGCGTACGACGGCGCCGCCGTACAGGTGCGCACCATCGGGCCCGCCGACCTGGAGGCCCACCAGGCGTCGTCCGACCTGGGCAACGCCCTCGCCGAAGGGCTGCCGGCGACGGCGCCGCGGCTGGTCACCGCCAACGACAAGCAGGACGTGTGCACCAAGGTCACCCCGGGCACCGGCGCGGGCAAGGGCCCGTCGACCGGCATCGTCGTCCTGGACGCGAAGGACGTGCCGGCCGGCGCCCCCAACACGCAGCCCGGCATCCAGGCGGGCTGTCTGGCGTCCGACCGGGTCTGGGTGCGTCCGGGCCGCGGCGCGCTGGTCCGTGCCCTCTCGTCGGCGGGCGCCGGCGCGTCCGACTACCTCGTCACCGACTCCGGCGCGGCCTACCCGATGACCCAGGCCGCGTCCAAACAGCTGGGGTACGACACCGCGCAACCGGCCACGCTCCCCGCGCAGTTGGTGCAGCTGCTGCCCACCGGGCCGAGCCTGGACCCGGCGAAGCTCGCCAAGGGCGGCGTCGTCCCGGCGGCGCCCGCCTCGTCCGCGGGCTGCGCGCACAACGGCTCCGGCTCATGAACGGGCGGCGCCGCGCAATCCCTTCCCGAAGGTCAGCCTTTGGTATGACTACACGGGTCGCGGCCTTCTCTACCCTGGTAATGATGAAGCCTCCCGAAGCTGGTTCTCTCGTGAACTCGGCGTCGTGGCAGCCGGATTACCGGCGTGAATCCCGCCGCAGCGCGGGCGAAACGGCCGGTAGGGTCGGCGACTCCGTGACAACGACACCGGACCGACGTATTCGGGAGCGGTGCATCCGGACAACGTGAACCCTCCGTGAACAGTACCGCCCACTGTTCGCGCACGTTCCCGGATGGCATCGCACAGCGGTGTACGGGATGACCGGCACCGCCCGCAGAAAACGAAAGGCGAGGAAAGTCAGGAGCGTGTCCGCCGCACGTCTCCCCGGCCATCCCGCCTCCCTCCCCGAAAGGAATTCTTTATGTCTCAGCTGAACAAGCAGGAACAGGACATCAAGAACGCTCTGGTCCTCCTGGAAGGCCAGATGCAGTCCATGCGTACGGCCGGGCAGAAGGTGGAGGACACCGTCCAGCAGGCGGCCCAGCACTTCCACTCCACCGCCAGCACCACGTTCCAGCAGAAGATGCAGCAGTGGATCGAGACCTACAACCAGGCGTCGACCCAGGTGAACAACCTGCACGCCAGCCTGGAAGCCGCCAACCAGACGCTGAACGCCGGTGACTCACAGGCGCAGGACCACGCGGCGGGCTGGTCGGGCGACATCGACAGCATCCAGAGCGTGATGTCCGGCGGCGGCAAGTCCTAGTCCCGAATTCCCGTGCCTGTTGACGGACCCGGCTTCAGGCACCCCGACCACAACAGGTGGGCGCACGCCCGGGACGGGCCGCCCGACATGCACAAGGAGCAGTCATGGCAGATTTCACTCTTCAAATCCAAGAAGCGCAGAACGACGTCAATGTGCTGAACCAGGCCAATACCGAAATGACGAAGGCGCTGGAGGACATGGTCCAGCAGCTGACGCCGCTTCTTGCGAATACTCAGGGCCGTACGAAGGACGCCTGGCAGGAAGTCCAGAGCAAGGTGGACACCCAGGTCGCCCAGTTGAACAGCTCCCACAAGCAGGGCGTGCAGGCACTGGACAGCATGATCAACGCGATGATCGAGGCCGATAACAAGGGTCAGAGCCACTTCTGAGCAGCGGAATTTCCCGCGTGGACGGAGAGGCCGACTCGTGAGCGACGAAGACAAGAATTCCGGCGGCACCGGCAAAGTCAAGGTGACCGAGGGATACCTCGAAGACTTTGCCCAGCACCGGATCAACGATTTCATCCAGGGACTGCGGGACAACGACGACTACCGCAATCTGGACGGTTTCGCCGGTGGCCCTGCGGGGCCCGGCGGATACGCGAAGCTGCTGGCCGGCAGCAAGGACTTTCCCGCGGGTCAGGCACTTCAGCAGCGCTACGCCAAGTTCTGCCAGAGCCTGAAGCACGAACTCGACGGGTTCGCCCAGTCCATGACCGACCTGTCGAACGATCTGATGACGGTCAATCAGATCCTGGACAAGGGTGAGCAGGACACCGAGCTGACCGCGTCGCAGATGATGCAGGACCTCCAGGACATCCTGAACGGGTTCGGCGGTGGCGGTGGCGGCGGTGCCGGCAAGACCCCGCCACCCCAGGGCGCGGCCTGACGGCCCTGAGAAGGAACAACCGACCACACACCGGAGCCCTTTCGGACCGTCGCACGCGGCTGCCCGAAGGACGGAATCCGGCAGGAGAGGGACCACGGTGAACCGGTACGGGCCGAAGGGACGGGCGCGCGCGTGAACTGGGGAGAGGCGATGAAAGCCTTCGCCGCCACCGGCCAGAAGGTGACGGACAGCTCGGCGATCGGCAGTGACGGCGGGCCGAGCTGGTTCACGTCGTTCGACGCGGGCACGCTCCCCGGCGGCGACCACAACCTGGACTCCGTGTACGACGTGTGGTGGTCGTTCAACTACACCACCCAGGGCGACGGGACCGGCGCCGGACTCCCCAACCAGTACGTCCTGGGCGTCACCATGGACTGGGCCGGGATGGACGCCTCGGACGGCCCGCTCGGCCAGTTCGTGCACCAGCCCGACCAGATCCTCGTCCCCGTCTTCAACTCCCTCAAGGGCAACGACGCCGCCAGCCTGGGGAGTTTCGACACCGCGGTGATCACCGCCCGGGGTCTGGAGCGCCGGATCCAGGGCGCCAAGGACATCATCGAGAGCTGGGCCAGGGAGATCAACGAGGACGACTCGAACTGGCAGGGCAGCTCGGCCGGCGTCTTCCGCGCGGTGCTGCACGGCATGGCCAACGAACTCGACCGCCTGCGGGTCGAGATGACCAACCCGCGTGACTTCGCCGCGGACATCGACCACGCCAGGACACAGCTGCACGACACCCTCGCCAGGCTGTACGACGCGCACACCGCCTGGCGGGGCGACCGGATGGCCTGGCCGGTCAACGCCACGCACGACGCGCTCCAGGAAGCGATGCAGGGCGCCCACATCGAGTTCCCCGACCAGGTCAACCCCAAGGTCACCTCGTCCTTCGGGGATCCGAACACGCAGGAGTTCTGGGACCGGGTCCAGTCACGGGCCAAGGCGCTGTGGCTGGCGAACGTCAACACCCGGCTCGACCAGCCGGCCGGTCAGCACATGCAGGCGCTCAACTCCGCCATCGGCAGTGCCACTTCGGCGATCCCCGAGCAGATCAAGCCGATGCAGCTGAAGATGCCGGGCGGGCAGACGCCTCCCGGGGCGTCGGCCACCAACCCGTTCGGCAGCCAGACCAACCCGTTCGGTACGAAGCCGCCCGGCACCTCGGGAACGGACCAGCAGAACCAGCAGAACCAGCAGAACCAGCAGAACCAGCAGCTGCCGCCCGGTGCGCAGGACCTTCTCAAGCACAACACCGACGGCCCGAACGCGGCCGGCCTCGACCCGTCGAAGGGGACGGGCGGGGACGGCACGGCACCGCCGGGAGAAGGCACGTCGGGAGCGGACGGCCTCGGGGGCGGCAAGGGCGAGGACCTCAAGGCGCCGCTGTCGGCGAAGCTGGACGGCCCGCCGACCAGCGGTGTCGACACCCAGCACGCGGGCGGCGACGGTGACAAGGACCAGCACGCGCCGCCGCCCGGCATGATGCCGCCGATGCCGCCCAGGATCCAGCCGCCGATGACCGGCACCAGCGGAAACAAGTCGTTCGGCGGGCCCCCTGGCACGGGCACCCTCGGCAGCAACCCCTCCGCGAAGCTCATCGGTCCTGACGGCAAGCCGCTCACCGACGGGCATGGCAAGGCGCTCGACGTGCCGCCCGGCTCGAAGGTCAACTCCAACGGAACCGTCACCCGCCCCGACGGCACGCTCGCCACGGACCGCAACGGCCACCAGATCACCGTGCCGCGCGGCACCAAGCTCAGCCACGTGACGGAGCCGCCGAACGACGGATCGCTGTGGCGCGAGCGGAAGTTCGCCAACAACCTCCAGACGCCTCCCGGAGTGAAGCCGCCGGGGGCGCACGGTGACATGGAGCACCCGCCGGCGATACCCCGCGGACTCAAGACCGTCAGCGGCCCGGCGGGCATGGGCGGCGGGTCGGGCGAAGGCGGCGGCATCGGGCGCAACTCGGCGCTCAACGAGGCGACACCGCCCCGGACCGGCATGAGCCCCAAGGCACTCAGATCCGGCGGTTCCATCCCGCCCGAGGAGATGCCTCCCGGCGGCAGGCTCGCCCGGGGCGCGGCGCAGGAGGCCACCGCCATGGGGCGGGCCACCTCGTCCGGCAGCCCCATGGTGCCGCCGATGGGCGGTGGCGGCGCGGGCGCCGGTGCGGGCGGCGGCCAGGGCGGCGAGCGGCAGCGCCAGACCTGGGTCGACGAGGAGGAAGAGGTGTGGGGCACCGACGAGGGCAGCACACCGGGCGTGATCGGCCGATGAACGCACGGACAGTGGCAGACGAACGGAAGGGCAGGCGATGAGCCCCGGATTCCAGGACCAGGTCGACCAGATGATGGGCCGGCTGGCCGAGCACCGCAATCAGCTGATGGAGACGCAGCAGAGGCTGGCGAAGGAGACCGTCAAGGTCACCTCCAAGGACCGGGCGATCACCGTCGTGATGGGCACCCAGTCCGATGTGCGGGAGATCCGGTTCAACGGCGACCACTACCGCACCATGGCCCCCGCCGAGCTGGGCCGGGCGCTGGTGCAGCTGCTGGAGCGGGCGCGCGCCGATGTGCACGAGAAGGTGAACCGCGCGGTCGCGCCGTTCACGGGATTCAGCGACGAGGTGCGCGAATCGATGCTCGGCGGCACGGAACAGCTCAAGGCGATGAACGAGGCGAGGAAGCTGTGGCCGCAACAGGGGCCGGGGGGCACCGCTTTCGGACGCCGTGGCGACGACGAGGACGAGACCGATGGCTGAAGAGATCAGGACGACCGAAGACCTCCACCGGCTGTTCGCGGAATACCCGAAACTCGCCACGCAGATCAGCACCCTGGGCCTGGACGTGGAGGACATCAAGCGGCTGAATCTCCAGGGCGCAGGCGACAACGACGAAGTGGCCGAGCAGTACAAGTCGATCGCCAATCCGGGGACCGAAGCCCTGGAGCGGATCGTCAAGATGATGAGCGATGTCACCGATTCCACCGGACAGGCCGGCGGCGACGTCATGAAAATCTTCCGGGCGGCCGACGAGGACAACCAGAGGATCGCCGAATCCTGGAATCACATGCAGGAGGCGGAGAAGAAGGCCCAGGAAAAGTCGCAGCATTAGCAGGAGAGCTGTGAATCCTGCACCAGGGGGGTGTCCGCGCCGGCGGGCATCCCCTGGCGCCGTCCCTTCCGTCTCCGCCTCATCCCCTGTCCACCAGCACCTTTCGCCGTGCACTCCGTCATGCGGGCCCGTCGCCCGTAGTTCAGAAAGGGGTCGGCCGTGGCCCTCATGCCCTCCCAGGATGTCATCAACGTTCTCAACGCGCTGGGCATGAAATGGCCGCAGGCCAATGAGGACACCCTCCGGGACGCGGAGGCCGCCTACCGGAAGACCGTGGGCGACTTCCGGCAGGCCGAGGAATACTTCCTCGAAGTCGCCAAGGGAATCAGCGAGAACTTCACCGGGCAGACCGCCGACTCCTTCCTCGATCTGGTGAACTACCTGGTTTCCGGGGACCAGCCGATTCTGGACGGCGCGGCGAAGCAGTGCGAACACCTCGCCGACAACGCCAAGAACACGGCTACCGACGTGGAACACACGAAGTGGTCGATCATCGGTCAGGCCGTCGCCATGGTCGCGATGCAGGCGGCCATGGCGTTCTTCAGCTTCTTCTTCGGCCCCGGCGTCATGCTCGGCATGAGTTTCGAATTCGCGTTGATCCGCGAATTCATCATGAGCCTGATCACGTCGCTGCTGAAATCCATCGCGATGCAGGCCGTCATCGGCGCGGGTGTCGGATTCGTCGTGGACGCCGCCATCCAGGGAATCCAGATCGGGCAGGGCCACCGCGACGGTATCGACACGAAGCTCCTGGGCCAGGCCACGGCCGCCGGTGCCATCGGCGGCGCCATCGCCGCCCCCTTCGACCTCGTCGGCGTCGGCATCGGCAAGTGGCTCGGCAACGCCATCGGCACCGGCGTGAAGGGCGCACTCGGCAAGGAGTTCGGGAACCTCTTCGCCGGCGGCAGCGCCAAGAGCTTCGGGAAGGACGTGGCGGGCGCGGGCTCGAAGGCGGCGAGCGGCCTGGAGAAGACCGCGCCTGGCCCGCTGTCCCAGCTCACCCACGCCGAACAGCAGGCATTCGGCAAGGACTTCGGCAGCCTCGTCAGCAACACCCAGGCGCAGCTGTCCAAGGGCTTCGGCAAGGGAATCGAGGGCGGCAAGGGCACCATCGCGCACGCCTTCACCGAGAAGACCGGCGACCTGTTCAAGAAGCACCTGGGCGGCAAGGCGCTGACCGAGTCCGAGGCCAAGCAGCTCGGCGGCGACTGGGGCCGCGCCGTCGTCAAGGACTGGGCCGCGGACGCCGAGCGCAACACCGTCAAGGAATCCCTGCAGAACGTCCTCAAGCCGTACGAGAAGCAACTCGGCGCGGACGGCGCGAAGTTGTTCGCGCACGACGTCCCGGACGCCATGCACGCCGCGCTCCGCGACCAGCTCGAAGGCAACCTCCGCTACCGCCTGGCGGGCACGGCCGCAGGCACCCTCACCGACGGCGCCAACAACGCCCTGTCGGACGCCGTCGTCAACTACGCCTTCACAGGCAAGTTCGAGACGACGGGCGGCGCTTTCGCCGGCGGCATGGTCATGGGCGCGGCAGGACGCGGCATCGGCGAATACGCCATGCCGCCGGTGACGCAGCACGTGATCCACCCGTCGATGGCGGCCGTGGGCAGCGGCCTGAAGGCGTTCAAGGACCAGGTGTTCGGCCCGTCGACGGCGAACGACTCCGCGTCGATGCTGACCGAGCCGTCCGCCACCCCGCCGACGGTCGCCACCACGAGCACCACGGATCAGACCTCACTCTCCGGCACGGCCTACGACGGCGGCTCCGACGGCTCGGACACCCCGCACGACGGCGCGTCCGGGACGAGCACCTCGCACGACGGCGCGTCCGGCAGCGCGGCCCGGCACACCGTCTCCACCGAATCCGACGGCCCCGCGACGACATCGGGCCACGAACCGACTGCGGCGACATCGGGCCACGAACCGGCCGCGGCGACCGCCCACGAAGGACCGGTGCAGCCGCCCGCCCCGCAGCGCACATCCACCGAGCAGCTGGGCGACGACGGCCCCGCCCCGTACGCCACCGGGCCCGGCACGCCGGTGCGGCAGGACGGGCCGACGCAGCAGATCCCGGCCACCGCGACCGGCACGGGCGCCGCGGCACCCACGGGCGGCAAGACCGGCGGGCCCCCGAACCCGCCGTCCGCGCCGGGCGGCACCCACGAGGCCACGCAGAGCCGGGCCGGTGGCGCACGGCCGACGGGCCAGGAAGGCCCGGTGCCGCCGCCGAAGCCGCGCGAGATCGTCACCAGCAGCACCCAGAAGTCGCCCGCGCCGGACACGAACCACCAGGAGCCGTCCACCGACACCGCCACGGCGGACTCCGGGCAGGGCGCCCCGCACCAGGCCACGCCGCCCCCCGCGCCGCACGCGACGGAGAGCGCAACCCCCACGACGCCACCGGGGCCCGCCCCCGAGCCGCCCCACCCCACCACCCCCACCCCGGACAACCTGCACACCACCGACACGTCATCCGGCACCGCCACCCCGCACGCGCCCACGCCGACGCCGACGCCCGAAGCCACGCACCACACCGCACTCCCGAACCCGTCCGAGCTGGTCGACCGCATGATCCGGGTCCGCGAGGCACGGCACACCGCGGACGGCGAGAGCAGCGGACAGCAGGGGACCGACGGGGCGGGCGCCACTCACCTGCCGACGGACGACACCGAAGCGCCGTTGCGCCCGCTGACCGAGCGGGAGCGGCAGGAGTGGATCGAGGAGCAGGTGCTGGCCGCCCGACGGCCGCTGCCGCAGCCCGAGTCCGAGCCGGTGTTCGACGAGGCGGCGGTCCGTGCGCAGAGCGCGGAGTTCCTGGCGGCCCTGCACGCGGATCTGACGGGCTCGTTCGGCATGCCGCCGGGCGCGCAGCAGCACGCGTCCGACGCGCCCCACTGGTCGCAGGCCGAAGACCGGCAGGCGCGCGCCGACCGGTGGCGCGACGAGCAGGCCAGGATGGCCGGCTGGCGGGACGCCGAACTGTCCCAGGCCGAACGGGACGCGGCCCGGGAGAAGTTCTTCGACGATGTCTTCGACCAGTGGGCCGGGGACCGGCTGGGACACACGGAGCCCACGGGCGGGGACGGCACCGCAGCCCAGGGCGGGCACCGCCCGTCGCCGTCCGACCAGCAGCTGACGACTGGACGCGGGCGGCCGGGCCCCCGCCCCGCCACCGACGACGACCTGCGCTCCCGGGTACTCCAGCGCCTGTACGACCGGGAGTTGGAGCGGAGCAGGAACCAGCTCACCACCGACGGACACGACCCGCTCGCCACCCCGGAAGCGCTGCGCGCGCACCTGGACCGCCAGTGGGTCATCGAGCACGGCCTGGAACACGTCGGCCGGTGGGCCGATGCGGCCTTCGACAACTGGCGCGGCGGCCTCGCGCCCGAGGTGCGGGCGCAGCTCGACGAGGTGGAGCCCACGGCGGGGCCGCGGCCGGCCGACGGCGCGGAAGGCCAGGAGCAGCCGCAGCGCCCCCGGGGCGAACGGGCGCTGGCCGAGGCCCAGTACGCCTTCGAGCACCGTGCCCGCGCCGTCATGGAAGAGATGCTCGGCGCCGGACTGCTGCGCACCGACCCGCAGCGGCTGATCACCGCCCTTGACGCGATGAGCGACGGCGCCTTCACCTCCGCCGCGGTCGGCGAGCAGCTCGGGCGGCAGGCCGCCGGTGTGCTCAAGGCGCTCAACTCCGCTCTCCCGGAGCTGCACCGGGCGTTCGGCGACGCGGTCCAGGACGTCACCCACCGCCGGCAGGCCCAGCAGCTGTTCGAGAGCGCGGCGGACAGCGCTGCCGTCCGCCGTACCGAGACGCCGGACGAGGAACGGCCCAAGGACGCGCTCGTCCCCCAGGAGAAGCAGGAATCGGCGCTGTCCGAAGGGGGCAGGGAGCGGCTGCGGCGCCAGTGGCTGGAGACGTACGACCAGGACCGCCTGGAGATCTACGGGCCTCCCGGTACCGGGCAGCGGCCCACCGGCGAAGGGGCGGTGGACAGCGCCTGGCAGGAGCGGCGAAGGGCCCGCCAGGAGGAGCTGCCCGGCCTGCTGGAACTCCAGGTGGCCAAGGAGTCGGCCGCGAAGGAAGCCGTCGAGGCGGTCAAGGAGGCGGCGTCCGGGACGTGGCAGCGGGCGCTGGACGACCTCGGCGATGACTTCAAGAACGAGTTCTCGCTGGGCGGGCAGACGGCAGGCCACGCCGCGCAGCGGACCGCGGCCGTCAAGCTCGGCGGGGAACTGCACCAGAAGCTGGACGCGTGGGCCAAGAGCGAGCACCGCGACCCCGCGGAGGCGCAGCGTCTCCTCGAGTCGTACACGAAGCCGGAGGCGGCGCGGCGACGGGTCGCGCTCGCGGTGGCGCGGACCGTGGCGGAGGACCGGGCCCGCCAGGAGGCGACCGAACTGGCCGA
The DNA here is from genome assembly GCF_043199105.1 of Streptomyces sp. NPDC048644. Taxonomy (NCBI): domain Bacteria; kingdom Bacillati; phylum Actinomycetota; class Actinomycetes; order Kitasatosporales; family Streptomycetaceae; genus Streptomyces; species Streptomyces sp. NPDC048644. The sequence goes on along the minus strand of NZ_JBICVO010000003.1, from coordinate 141,374 downwards.
GCGGGAAGCGGAGTTCCTGCCCCGTGACGCGAAGGACCGGTTCGTCACCGAGCACGTGGACCGGGTGACGGCCCAGTTCGACGCCCTCTTCCCCTTCGACACCGTCTTCGGGAAGCCGGGGGAGGAGGCGCCAGGTCCTGATGCCTCGGTGGCGGGGGAGGAGGCGCCAGGTCCCGACGCTCCGGTGGCGGAGGAGAAGGCGCCTGGTACGGACACATCGGAGCCGGAGAAGACGCCATCGCCGTCGGACACCAACGCCGACATCGACACCGCCACTGACACGGAAACCGCCACCGACACCGCCCCGCCCACCGTCGACGGACCGGCCCGCTGGCGGGACGGCAGGGAGAGCCTGAGCGCGGAGCTGTCGGACCGGCTGCTGTTCGAGATCAGTGCCACGGACGGGCTGGGCACCTGGGCCCGCGGCTTCCACGGTGCCGCGGCCGGTCACGACATCGCCCGGCACGAGCTGACCCGCATCGGATCCCGCACCCGCGAGGAGTGGTTCACCACCTTCCAGGAGATGTGGGGCCCCGAAGACCTCGACGCCGCGCGCTGGCTCCGGCACGAGAGCGAACACCGGGGCCGCTTCGAGCGCGACACCACCGAGCAGGATGGCGCGGGCGCCCTCGTGACCAGCCAGGACAACGCGACGCAGCCGGTGGACGACGGCGCCCCCTCCACCTCCGCGCACGATGACACCGCCCGGCACGAGGACGCCGAGCGCAGTGAGCTGGTGCGGCGGCTGCAGGCCCTGCGCCGGGACGAGCCGGCCGGCGGGGTCGACCCGTACGACCCGGAGTCCATCCGGCAGTTGCAGGAGATGTATCCGGGCGAGAAGCTGCTGACCCCCGAGGAGCGGGTGCGCAAGTACACGTCCGACGACGACGGGCAGGGCACGCCGTCGGGCCCGGTGACGGTGACCCCGCAGCGCTCCGCGCCGGACCGCACGGGCCGGGAAGACGCGCAGAGCACGCACTCCGACCGCTCCGAATCCGACGATCTGTCGGGCCCCACCCCCACGCCGGTCACCGCCCCGCACACCCGCGGCAACTGGGAGACCCTGCGCACCCAACTCGCCTACGGAAAACCGTGGGTGGGGGCGAAGGACACGGTTCAGGCGATCGAGGCGACGCTGAAGTCGCTGGGCCAGGAAGGCGACGGAGCGGCCTCCTTCGTCATCGGCACCAACGGCAAGGACACCTCCGTACGGCTGCACGCGGTCCGTCACGGGGACGAGGTCATCTGGCTGGACCTGGACAGCCGGAAGCTGCTGAGGGTGGTCGAGCACGAGGGGCGGACCGGCTGGCGGGACGCGGCCGACGACCAGCCGATGCCGGTGCCGGTCGATGACATGCTCTTCACTTCGATCGATCTGCGACCCGACGGGCACGTCGTCCGCCTCTCCGAAGGACTGCGCAGGCTGAGCGAGCAGGAAGGGGGCGAGGACGCGGGCAGGTTCCCGCACCTGATGCCCGACCCGTTCGCCGTGCGGCACGCGCTCCGGAAGATGGGCAAGGCCGACTTCCAGCTCGTGTCCGATGGCAAGGAGCTGATGGGCCCGAGCGGCGAGTCGTACCAGCTCGGTGCTCCCGCACCCGGAAGCAGTGGTTTCGCCAAGGCGCTGAGCGAAGCGCTGACGGGTGTGCTGCCCAAGCAGTACGCCTCCCCGGAAGGCGTCCGGCGGGTGCGCTCGCTGGCCGAGCTGATCGCCCGAGAGGCGACCACCGCCACGCTCGATGAGGTCGAGCTGCCTCAGCGGGCGGTCAGCGACGAGGAACTGGCCGCGATCGGCATCGTCCTCGACGCGAAGGCCCGCAGCAGCTTCGACGCCGTCGGCCGGCTCCCCGGCGCACTCGACGCCGCGCAGCGCCGTGCCCTGGCCCGCCACCAACTGCGCTCGGGCACCGCGTGGGACGGGACGCTGGCGAAGGCCGCGGCCAAGGCGGCGGCCGAGAAGCTGCACCTGAACGTGACCCTCGTCAAGGAGGACGGCAGCCACGAGAGCGTGGGCGGGGCCTGGGGCACCGAGGTCACGGTCCGGCAGACCGACGACGGCTTCCAGGGCGCATCGACCGAGCCGTGGCGGCGTATCCAGCGCCTGATCCAGCGGATGGAGGGCGAACGCGCCCGGCTGTACAAGGAGCAGGGCAGGCCCGCGCCGGAGCCGCTGGGCGGCACGTGGTACCCCAGCCTTCCGCAGGCCGCGAGCACCGCCGCGGCGAGCACCGGATCCGGCACGGACGTCACTCCCGCCACGGCCGACCGGCCGCGGGCGCTGACCCCCGACGAGCTGAACGTCTGGTTCGACCACGTCACCTCCGAGCGCGAGTTCGCCGCGTACGTCCACACGCAGGAGCTGTCGGGCCTGCGGGTGGACTCCGAGGAGAAGTGGCGGGCGGCGCAGGTCGAGCACCACGAGAAGCTGCTGCGCGAGCTTCAGCGCGAGGTGGTGTTCGCCCCCCGCGACGAGGACGGCAAACTGCCCGAATCGGTGGCCGACGACAAGCTGACGCTCGAGCGGCAGTACCTCGAAGCCGATCGGCCGGTCCGCTTCGATCCCACGTCAACCGACTTCGGCATCCTCTACAAAAAGGGCGCCAAGGACACCTTCGATGACGAGAGCAGCCTGGAGCGGCACGCATCGGCGGTCGGCGGCACCAAGATCACGCTGCGGGAGGCGGAGACGGTCGCGCGGCAGCTCGCCAACAGCGTGACGGACATTGATTCACGGGACCGCGAGCGCCTGCGGAACGCCCTCGTCAAGCTGATGGAGCACCGCCCGCACGCGCTGCTGGCGCACCCGGACGAGGCGTCGGGCAACAAGCCCACCTCGCTGGGCCACGGCACGTTCCTGAGCTACACGACCTCCGTGGGCGAGACCAGGCTGCTTGCCGTCAGCGCCCTCAACCACGGTGCGTACAGCCGCTATGCGGACCCGGAGAAGGTCAAGGTCAAGGGCGGGCAGCGGAGCAGCGAGAAGAGCGCCACGTCGTACTCCCAGTCCGCCAGCCACCAGATCGGCGTGAACTCCGGGTTCGCGCCCGGCACCGGTACGTCCGGCATGTTCAGCGCCTCCGTCACCGGCGGCCTGAACCAGGCGTCGCACAGCACCGTGCACTCCTCCACCTCGACGGACACCCGTGGTGTGGGCTCGGAGGGCGACTCGCACACCTACGTCAACGATGTGCTCTACGAGGCCAGGACGTATGAGCTGGACAGCCGGGGCAAGCGGGTGCCCACCGCGTCCCGGCCGGTGTACATCCCCGTCGGCAGCGGCTTCGAGTGGCGGGTGCCGGACGCCATGACGGCGAAGCAGCCCAAGGCCCCCGCAGGGCTGCCCGACAGCTTCGTCATGCCGGTCGGCACCTACCCCGACCTGGTGTCGCCCGACCACCTCGTCATCTCGCAGGACTTCTTGGACTGGGCCCTGCAAGTCGCCGTCCAGCACGGCCAGATGACGCCTGACATGCCGGCGATGCAGGCCATCCTCAGCGGATTCGCCACCCACGCCATGCACGAGAAGCTGATCCCGACCATCCGGGGCGACGTGCAGGCACTGCAAGCCGTCGGGGAGAACGGCAAGGTCATCGGCGTGTTCCGCTACAGCGTCGAGATCGACCGCAGCAAGCCGGCGGAGCTGGTCGGGACGATCCTGCACGGTGAGAGCGACAACAAGGTCCAGAAGAACACCGCGGTCGGCAACGACCGCAGCCGGGCGGTCGCCAGCAACCTCTCGGTGACCGTCACCGCGGGACCTGCGGAGAACTCCGTCGTCCGCGCCCAGGCGGGCTTCACGGGCCAGGTGGGTACCGGCCGCACCGACACGCTGACGGTCTCCGACAAGGGGCAGGTGCAGTACGGCCTGTCGGACAAGTCGGCGCAGGGGCTCTACAAGCAGGCTCTGAAGATCAACGTCGAGTTCGTGCCCGGCTACGAAGCCTCCGGATTCGGGCCGCCCGACGAACTGGTCGCGCACCAGGACACCCTCGTCCGGAGCTTCCCCGCCTCGGCGCTCCTGCGCACTCCCAAGGACTCCGCGCGGGCCTGGGCGGGCTGGGACGACAACCGGCTGATCAACCAGCGCGACGCGTCGGCGCTGTCGGGCTCGCGCGGCCAGGACAGCCCGAACGGGCCGCAGGTGCCGGAGTTCACCGAGCCGCCGCGGCCGGCGGAACTGGCGCGCGACGCCCAGCTGTTGCTGAACTCGATGCACTACACGCGCATCAGCGCCGCGGTGGTCGCCTCCCAGGCGCCGTCCCGCAAGCCCAGGCCCCACCTGCGGCGGCGTGCCGTGTCGTCGCTGATCAAGGCGACCGGTCTCGGCAAGGCGTCCCAGGCCCGTAATGGGCGGCACGACCGGATGCTGAAGAGGTCGAAGACCGCCCCGGCACTGACCACCCACACGCCCTCGCCGCCCGCCACCACCACGTCCCTGCGGGAGACCGACGGCACCTCCCGGACCTCGACCCCGCCGAACACGCCCGTCACACCCGTCACGCCCGCCACCCCCGGCGCGCCGCTCGTGGAGACCACGGACTCGCACGTCCGCTCCACCGGCGACACGCCGCAGGACCCGGCCGCCCAGCCGCAGGACCCGGCCGCCCAGCCGCAGGACCCGGCCACCCAGCCGTCGGCGCCGGAGGAGACCCGCCCGCTCGCCCACCAGCTCCTCGACCAGACCGAGCAGGCACTGGCGCACCACAAGAACCGCAAGGTGCGGCAACTGGTCTCCACCAAGGCGACCACCGTGCGCAGCATGCGGCACCACCTGCCGTACGCGGTCGAGAAGGCCCTGTACCGGGCGCGGAAGAAAGCCGGCTTCACGGCGGAGCCCCCGGCGTACCCGACCCCCAAGGCCGGGCAGCGCAGGGGCCTGCGCAACCGGAACAAGTTCCGGGCACTGCACGGGGCGACGGCGCTGGAGACGCAGGGCCCCAAGCTCCTGCGCGGGAAGTTCGACAGCATCGGTGACCTGACCGCCGAGGCATCGGGCTCGACGGTGGTGCTCCGGCGCTCCGGATGGCTGCGCCGTCACACCGCCGCCCTGACCATGTCCATGGAACTCTCCCGCCTCACCTACGAGGGCCTGCGGCCCGACACCACCACCGCGGGCAGCCTGTCCGGTGCCCGCAACATCTCCACCAGCACCGAGGGGCAGCTCAACTGGCAGGCGGGAGCCGGCGTCGACGTGGGGTTCAAGCCCGTCGCCGCCTCCAACCTCGCGATGGGCGGCGCCACCGTCACGTACGGCGAGAACCATGCCCGCAAGTCCGAGGCCGGCGTGGAGACCGGCACCGAATACGCCCTGGGGCCGGGCAAGGGCGTCCACGCCTACGTGGCCGAAGGCGTGTTGTCGCTGGAGGGAAAGCACCACGCCGAACCGCGCTACCTGTTGAGGCTCGCCGCCGGGGAGATGTTCAACATCGACCCCAGCAAGATCGAACTGAGTGGGAACCCGGACGGCAACCTGATCGCCAAGGTCAAGGTCCACATCTTCCACCCCACCGCGCTGATGCCGGCGAACCTCCGGCTGCCGCGCCGCAGCCCCACGCTTCCCGATGCACCCCGGAACGAGGCGGAGGACACCGGCGGCACCGCGCTGTGGACGCCGCAGCAAGGCGTCACACAGCTGACGCCGCAGGAGGCCGAGGCCCTGGCCACGGGCCCGCGGGTCCGCCACGACCGGGACGACGCCTTCCACTCCCACGTCCGCATCGGGCACGGTCCTTACGTCGCCGCCGTGGCGAAGGACGTGCTCGGGCAGCTCTCGGAGCACCTGAAGCAGAAGCTCGCCATCCGGGGCACCCAGGCACACACCGATCTGATGGCCCTCACCGAGCAGTTGGAGGCGCAGTTCGACGCCGCGGTGCACGGCGGGCGCACCCTTGACCTGCTGCACTACCGCGACCGTGCGTTCCGCTTCGAGGCACGGCTGCGTCTCGAAGCACGGCCCCGTGGCCCGAAGGTCCGCGACATCGTCGACAGCAACCTCGAAGCCAAGCACGCCGTCTCCAGCGCCCTCAGCGTCGGCACCGGGACCTCGCTGACCCGCACCGTCAACGCCCAGGCGCAGCTGACGTTCGGCACCGCCTTCAACGCCGGGGTGCCGGGGAAGGTCCAGGAGTCCCAGGGCTGGGGCGTCGTGTGGACCCTGTTCAACCGCGGCACCACGCACACCACATCCCACTCGCTCTCCATCGGCACGACCTTCACCGAAACCCGGTCCGGCCGGATGGCGAGGGTGGACTTCGACGAGACCACCTGGACCGTGACCGGCGGGGTGAAGTCGCTGCGCTGGTTCGCCCCGGAACGCACCGGGTTCGGCGGCGCCACGGTGCCCGGTGACAAGACGACGGTCTACTCCCTGGACGACGCCCGCAGGCTGGGCTGGGTGACCAACGGCCTGGACGAACTGCCCCAGAACGCCCGGTGGTTGCCGCCGAAGGACCTGCCCTCGTTCGTCTCCGTACGGGGCGCGCTCGACGCCGGACCCGCACTGCGGGCCTTCGCCGGGCAACTGGGCTCCAAGGCGGGCAAGGTGCTGCCCGACAGCAGCATGGGCCCCGCGGGAACGCTGCGCGTCGAACTCGACACGCTGCTGACACCGGACTCCCTCAACAGCGGCCTGCACTACCAACTCGTACGCGAGGGTGTCCCGCTCAGCTCCGGCGTGTGGCTGCGACTGGTGCCAGGCCCCCTCACCCAGCGGCACACCCAGCACAACGTCTCGGTCGACGAGGACCGTTCGGTCTCCTTCACACGGTCCCGTGCGGTCGCCGTGGCCGAGACCCACAGCCTCGGCGTGACCAGCACACAGACCGCGCTCACCCAGCCGAACACCGAGGAGGGCAAGCCGCCCGGCAATGTCGTGGGCGTCGGCGTGCCGCTGACCGCGACCGGTACCGCCACCACCACCCGTACCCTCACCGTCACCGAAGCGGTCAGCACCACCCGCACGCTGTCGATCGGCGGCGGCTTCGTCGACTTCGGCGCCGACTACCAGATCGAGCTGACCCACACCGACGAGGACGGCCACGTCACCCAGGCGCGCGCGAACGCCGGTTCGCTGATCCAGATGCATCCGGAGCTGCTGCTGACGCCGGTCCGTGAGGAGGCCACCGCCGCGACGTCGGACGCGTCCGCCGCCAAGCCGGATGTGTCCGTCATCAAGTCGGATGCGCCTGCCACCAAGGCGACGACGTCCACCACTGAAGCGACGACGTCCACCGAGGCGACGACCTCCGGCCCGCCCGCGACCGAGCCCGTCCCCGTCCCCGCCCCGGCCCCCGCCCCGCAGATCATCGAACCCGTATCCCCGAACACCTGGCAGGCCAGGAACAGCGCGCTGACGGGCGCACTGGCCCACCAGGACGTGGTGTTCCTCGACGCCCAGGGCGCGAACCACCTGCTGGCGAACGCCACCGCGGCACTGGACGCCGCCGCGGGCCGGGCCACCACCCTGTCCCGGCCCTCCAAGGGGAAGGACGCCGACTCGTCCGTCTCCACCGAGCGCACCGCCGTCGGCGGCGGCAGCCTGACCCGGCCCCGCACCACGGCGGCACGCCAACTCGCCCAGCAGAACAGCTCGCAGGTACTGCGCGCGATGCTGTCGCAGGCGTTCGGCGCGCACGGCTGGCAGCAGCCCACGCTGGAGGACAGCTCGGCGCTCGGGTCCGCCCGCGGCAACATCACCGTCCACGCGCGGGCGAAGACCGCCCGGCCCAAGATCCTCGGCGTCTTCGACGAGGTCACCCTCACCAGCGACCAGCGGATCACCGACACCACCCAGCACGCCGAGGGACTCACCGCCAGCTCCAGCCTCACCGGCGGCGCCTACCCCACCCACACCGTGCAGCCCACCACCGGCAACATGACCAGCCGCGGCACGGCGCCGGTCACCCAGGGCGGCGACGTCGCCACCACCCAGAGCGCCGTCAGCAATTCGGTCAACTCGGCGGTGTCGCCCAAGGCGGAGCGCCGCCTCCTGGTCGAGGTGCCGCTGGACTTCCTCGTCGACGCCACCGTCACCAAGCACGGCCTGAAGTCGGCGTCCGACACCATCGGCAAGGCACTCGGCAGCGCCACGACAACCCTCAGGCGCGGCGGCACGCCCGTCACCGACGCCGCCACCGCCGAACTGCTCGGCCACGTCGTCGAGTCCGCCAAGGGCTCGGCCACCGCCGCCTTCTCCTCGGACAAGGTGGTGGCGCTGGTGCCCGAGCGGGTCCTGCGCGAGGCGGGCCTGCTCGACGACGACAACTTCCCCGAGTCCGTGGGGAAGGCGTACGACCAGGTCAAGGACCTGCGGGAGAAGGTCAAGGACACACAAGAGCTGTACGTGGGCGCCGAAAAGCGCGTCGAACGGTGCTACGAGGAGCTGTACGAGGTCATCCGCGAGGCTGCCCAGGCGCGCCGGGCGCAGCAGCAGACGTCCACCGGGAGCGCGTCCCACGAGAACGCGCCCACCCCGCCGCGCTCGGCCGAAGAGCTGGACAAGAGCGGCCGGTCCGCCGGAAGCCGCCTGTTCGAGTACACGGTCGAGTGGGCCGGCCTGCGCGCCGAGATCGAGCGCCTCAAGAAGGGAATGGACAAGGCCCTCCGCAGCGCGGACGAACAGCGGGACTGGCACCTGGACAACGCGGGCCGCACCGACGCCCAGGGCAAGCCCGAGCCGTACACCTGGGACGAGGAGGAAGACACCACCCGCAGGCCGCTGGCGACCCCGGCCACCGATGACGACGCGGAGAGCCCGGCTCCTCTCCCCGCCCCGTACGAGGACCCGTCGGTACACGAGTTGGTGTCGCAGGCCGAGTCCTACGGCGGCATCTGGACGGGCGGCGCCGTCCCGCCCGCCCACGCCGAACTGCGCGAGAAGATCATGGTCTGGGTGCTGGACCAGGAACTGCGCAAGAAGCGGCAGGAACTGCGCGAGGCACAGGGCGACGCCGCCCGCGACGGACAGTCCGCCACCGACCATCAGGCCGCCCAGCGCCTCTCCGTGCTGCGCCGCGCCGAGATCGCCTTTCGCCGGCAGGCCCACGCCCGCGCCCAGGAGGCCGCGCAGCGCATCCACGACGCCATCGCCGCGAAGCTGGCCGCAGCCGACGCGGCCACCGGCCGGGGAGACACGGACGCCGAGCTGCTGGCCGAGGCGGCCGAACGGCTCCGCAAGGGCGTCCCGGTGGAGACCACCGACGACCTGGCCGGCCGGATCGCGGAGCAGCAGGCCAAGTTCAACGCGGCGCGGAAGGCATTCGAGGAGCAGCCCGAGGGCTCCGAAGCCAGGACCAAGGCCGCGCAGGAGGCCACCGAGCAGCTGACGGCGCTCCAAAAGCTGCACCGTACCGCCCAACTCGAAGCGTCCGAAGCCGAGTTCGCAGAGAGCCTGAAGCCTTCATCGTTCCCCGAGCCGCCCCTGGTCAAGGACCGCGGCGATGACGAGCGCCGGGCCGCCGAAGAACTGGCCGTCCTCGACAAGCCCGTGCAGTTCACGGCGGGCGAGACCGAGGGCAAGGACGAGCGCCCCACCACCTACACGCACGACGACGGCACCGTCTACGACGTCCTGGACCCGCACGACACCGCGAACCCGGACAGCACCAAGGGCGAGGGGCTGCCGCTCGCCCTGAACGCCGCGCTGACCAAGCTCGCCGACAGGGGCGTGACGCTTCCCGTGGCGCCGCACCGCGGCACACCCGCCGAGATCGCGCAGCGTGTCCGGCAGGCGATGGCCGACCGCCTGCGGCAGGACGGCGAGGACCCCGACTCCTGGCTCAACGCCGCCAACGACACCGGCAACACCTGGCTCCAGCCGGAACCCGGCAGGGACCGCTTCACCCAGGCGGACCTCGACGAGGCCGGCATCACCCTGGACCCCAAGCACCAGCTCGAGTTCCACCAGGACGGCACCCTCCACACCAACGTCCGGCTGCCGCACACCGCGCGGCTCAAACTCATCGCCCTCCAGATGGAACGCCCGGCCAGCTCCCCGCTGCGCCACGGCACCATGGAGGACCGCGAGGACGCCGACCTCTACCTCGCGCCCCTGTACTTCGCCCGCGCCTACGGAGTCGAGGTCCACGTCGTACGCCCCGACGCCGGCGTCGAGGTCTTCCACCCCGCCGGACCTGACGGGGAACGCGATCTGACGCTCCCCAAGGTCACCGTGGTCCTGGAGGAGGACACGGTCAAGGCCCTCATTCCGCGTGGCGGCGGATCGTCCGCCCCGACGACGGACGCGATGGACCAGCAGTCCCACTCCTCGCCCTCTTTGACGGCACCGGTCGGCACCCCGCCGCAGCAGTCCGTCACGGTGGGCCCGCCCCACCCCGCAGGGCCCCCGTCCTTGGGAACCGAGTTGCCGGTCCCCGGGGACGGCTGGTGCCAGATCTCGTCACTCATCGTGAATGCGCCCCAACACATCAGGCAGCAGCTCGACTTGACGCAGCACCACGAGGTGGATGCGCTGCTGAGCGACCCGGCAGCGGTGCGCCGCGCCGCGCAGGCGACGGCCGGCGGCAACCGGACCGCGGGCGCCGTCTTCTCCCAGGCCGTTCGCCTCGCCCACCAGCACGTCCTGGACTTCCTCACCGGGGACGTCACGACCATGCCCGAGCGGTTGGCGTCCCGGCCGAGCGCCCGGATGCACCGGACCACACACACGTCCTCCGAAGGCCGGGAGCAACTTCTCCAGGAACTGGGCGAACGCATCCGCAGCACCGAGGAACTGCACCGCCTCAGGAGGGACTGGCTCCCCGTCTACGAGCGCCGGCTCCGCATCCAGTCCGAGGAGTTGCTCCGCGGCCCGGCCTCGTCCGAGCAGGACCTCGAACAGACCCTGCGAGCGTTTGCGGAGAGCGACTTCCCCGAGGTCGACCTGAACGGCAGCGTGCACGAACAGCTTGCCGCGATGGACACCGAAGTCCTCGAACCGTTCAGGCAGTACGCCTGGGAGTACGCCTCCGGCTGGACCACCACAGAGTTCCAAGGGCTGCTCGACACCGCCAAGGGCTGGCAGCACACCTATGCCCAGGAGCACTACGGCGAGCAGCTCACCCCGCTGCTGGCCGAGGCGTTCGGCGTCAGCATCTACGTCAGCCGGCCGGACGGCCACATGTCGGAGGCGCCGCTGGGCCTGCCCGGCGGCCCGCCCGTCATCTTCCGCTACAACGGCATCAACCACTACAACGGCGACACCGGAGACGGCAGTCAAAGCGGTGCCGTCGGGTCAGCGCCGACGACGACCGAGCCCGCACCGACCGTCGTCGAGAACGTCACGCAGCCGAAGGAACCGGCCTCGCCGAAGGACGCCCCGCTCTCGGCGGGCGACGAGATCTTCGCGCTCCTCTCCGGGAAGAAGGAGACGCCCGAAGCCGATGAGACGTCCCCAGGGGAGGAGTCCGTCCAGAGCCCGGGTGACGAGCCCGCCCGCACATCCGATGACGACGAGGCCGAGAAGCGGCTGTCCGCGCTCTCGCGCAGGTCGGTGTCGGACGACGACCTCCAGGCCGACGACTCGCCGCTGGGACGGCTGGCACGCAGCTACCGGGAGCAGGCCCGCAACCTCCGGGAGGAGGAGAAGGACCAGGAACAACTGGCGAACCATGCGTCCGAAGGGCCCCCCTTCTTCCCCGACGAGCAGTCCGGCCACTCCGACGACGTCAACGCCGCACCGTCGGACCCCACTCCGGTGCACGCGCCCCAGGAAGCTGTTACGACGGGGTTGATCACCCACCAGGAAACGCACACCGTGTCGTTCGCCGAAGGCTCGAAGGAGATCGGCAGCCCCGAACAGCGCGCCGCCATCGACCACTTGGCAGAGTTTCTGATCCTGCAGGCCCTGGAGAGCCGCCGGGCCGGTACGCCACTTCCCGAGGTCGAGGTCACCGGTTTCGGCAACGGCTCCAGGCGGCCTTTCGTGAACTCCGCCGACCAGGCCGCGCGCACCGGCCGGATGCGGGCCGCCAACGTCACCCACGCCCTGCGGCGACGGCTGGCGGCGAAGCTCGACTCGCTGAACGAGGGCGAGGGCTCACATCTCACGGTGGACGACTTCTCCATCTCCCAGCTTGAGCCGTCCGAGATGGCTCGCAGTATCGGCACCTCCGAGTTGCGGCGCCGCGTCGACATCACCGTTCGCCGGACCTCTGTGACGCCGGAGACGCCGCGTCCGGAGCCTGCCGGCGATGATCACAGCGCGACCGTCACCGCGCTGAACAGCCCCGCCGGCCCCGACAACCAGCCCGCGCAGGACGAGAACCAGGCCGGTCACGAGGTCACTCCGCCTTCGGAGCCGTCGCCTTCGGAGCAGCCTTCCACGAGCCAGGGCGCGCAGGACCCCTTCCTTGACGAGGACCTGCGGCTCCAGACGGTGAAGACGCGGAAGACGCCGGCCCGCGACATCCGTATCGGTGACTTGAACCACCTGCCGATCACCGCCAGCGGCACCGGTGACCGGATCGGGCGGTCCTTCCTGACCAGCGAGCGCATGAAGGCTGACCTACCGCTGCACAACCTTGATCTGAAGAAGCCGTACTTCGCCCATTACGAGATGCCGAGCGATGCGCCCCGTGGTCACCGTGCGGGGTCCGGCCACGTTCCGGAGGACGGGCTGGAGGAGGTGTCCTGGGACGTCGACCGGCCCACATACCTGGCGATGCTGCACGGGGGTGCCGGCCGGGTGCAGATCGCGGTGACGGAGGAGGGCACGGAGTCCAAGCTCTGGCTGCGGGGCGAGTCGTTCGGCAAGGTGCTCATGCGCCGCCCGAGCCTGCAGCACCTGCGGGAGACCGCCGGGGACCGGGGCCAGATCATCCTGAGCATGTGTGACGCGGGTAACGCCGACAAGTTCGGCCGGATCGTCGCCCAACAGGTGGCGAACGAGACCGGATTGACGGTGTGGGCGCCCACCAGCCAGGTCGGCGTGTCCGTGGGGGAGGGGGACTACACGTTCTACATCGCCTATGAGGCAGGTGGTGAGCGCGGCAAGTGGCTGAAGTTCACCCCGCAGCCCGTGAGCGATGCCGCTGCCGGGTCCTCACAGGTGCAGGCTCCCGGCGCGGGCGCTTCCCGCCCCGCTGCGGGTCCGCGCCTGGACGAGACGGTGCCCCAAGGCGCTGCCAACCGGGCCACGGCCGAGCGGGGAGCCGAGGGCCCGGAGGCCGAGCACCCGGAGTACGCGGATCACCGGCAGGCGTTCCAGACCCTGTCCGACCGGCTGGGCGCGGTGGGCGAGGGCGGCGACCCGCAGGAGTGGGCAAAGTTCGTGTCCGGCTGGACGGCCCGTGAGATGCAGCTGTCGGCGCAGTTGGACGACGTGAGCCTGGCCGAGAGTGTGCGGGACGACGAGACGTCGCTGGTCTGGCAGGGTTCGACGGAGCCTGGCCGGGAGCTTGTCCGGCGCACCCGTGGCCTGGCGGTGTGGGCACGGGGCCGGGTCGAGGCGCTCGCCCGTCAGGTCGGGACTCTCCCGGAGGGCCTGAACGCCCTGGGCATGGACCCGTCGGAGGTCGTGAAGGCGATGGGCGGGCTGATCAACTGGATCGACCAGCGCGTATCCGATCTGGAAGAGGGACTCGGCGCACCCGCACAGCCAACCCGGGAAGCGCAGCAAACACAGGAAGTACCGGAAGTACCGGAAGTACCGGAAGTACCGGAAGTACCGGAAGTACCGGAAGTGCCGGTAGTGCCGGAAGTACCGGAAGCGCAGGAACCGCACGGGCAGGTCTTCGCGGATTCGCCGGACGAGCCCGGTGAGCATTCCGGGGACGAGGCGTCGGTGGTCTCTAGCCCCTCCACCCCCCAGGACGACCCGCCCTCCTACAAGGCGGCCCTGCACCAGGCCGCCGCGTCCGCGCCGCCGGCCGAGCACACCGGCGTCGGGCCGGAGCCCGGCCCCCTGCCCGGCTACCAGGAGCCGCGCGCCTACTCCGCGCAGGAAGTCGCGCGCTGGGCCAGGACGACGGGCCTGACCCGCGACCGCTTCCGGGAACTGGCCCGCTACGCGTGGTTCGATCCGGAGCAACTGAGCCAACTGCGCGCCGACGTGGGCGTGCGGCAGATGGCGCACCTCGCCGATCTGAGCGAGTCCATCGGGCGGATGCCGACCGACATCCCGCAGCTGGCCCGTGACCTGGGCATGCACAGCGTCAAGGACCTGTACCGCATCGCCCGGGGCCTGGGCGCCGACCCCCGTCATCTCGCCCAGGTCTTCCCGCATTCGTTGCGCGCGGTGAACGCGGAGGACCCGCTGCGGACCGCCGGGCACTTCCTGACCATGGTCCAGCGGCAGCTCGGCCGGTACGGCGCCACCCTCAGGGGCGGGCGGAACTCCGATGCCGCGTGGCTCATCGAGCTGGCGGGCCGCGAGTCGATGCCCTGGCCGGACGGCGACTCCACCGTCCCCGTCTCCGACAGCCGGATCCACCACGGGACGATGCGTTCCTTCCTGCACTACGTCGCCGGAGCGGACCGCCTGCGCCGGTCCGAAGAGGTCGTGGCGCACTTGCGGGACATGCATCCCAGCAGGCTGGACGAACTGCTCCTCAACTACCGGGACCGGGGGCTGCGCCAGGAACCGCCCACGTACGAGGAGGCGTCGGGCCCGCACACGGAGGCGTCCGGCGACCCGGAACGCCGGCTGCTGACCGACTGGGAGATCGCCGACCTCGCCGTCCGGTGGGACGTCGGGCTCCACACGCTCACCACCCTGCGACGGCAGGCATGGTTCGACGCACGGCGGCTCGACCGGCTCGGGGTCGAACTCGGCGTGGGCGAGATGCACAACCTGGTCACCATGACCCGGCTCATCGGGCGGATGCCGACCGACATCACGGCGCTCGCCACCCGCCTCGGCATGCCCGCCCCCAAGGACCTGTACCGGGCGGCGCGGGACCTGCACGCCGATCCGCAGGACCTCGCCTTCCTCTTCCCCGGCCAACTGGGCGCGCTGCGCTCCGGCTCCGGCCATCCGTGGCAGCGCCCGCACCGGGACTTCGTACGCTTCGCCGAGCGCGAGCTGTCCCGCATCGGCGCGTCCGAACCGGCCGTCAGGCGCTGGCTGCTGAGCTTGGCCCGTACGGAGTCCATGCACTGGGACGGCTCCGCGCGGGCGGGCGACAACCCCGAGACGCTGCAAGGCTTCGTCCGGTTCGTCGGTGGCCCGGACGGGCTGCGCGCGCTGTACCGGCGCCGGGACATCGCGCTGACGCAGCGGCTCACCGAATGGCGGGCCTGGTCGCCCCACTACGAGAGCGACACCCCGCCGCCGTCCTACGAGGACGCGGTGCCCCAAGGGCAGGACACCCAGGCGAACACCCCGCAGGGCACCGGCACCGACACCGCCCCGCACGAGATGACGTTCTTCAGCGACGAGGATTCCGAGCCGGACACCACGGGCCCAGGCCGCGACGGGCCGGGCGGGCTGACGCCGCTGAGCGAGCACAGTGAGGACGGCGACGGGGACCGGGACAGCACCGTCAGCCGCTTCAGCTGGGATGACGGCCGGTACGGGACAGGGCGATCCGAGTGGGTTCAGGACACCACCGAAGGCGCCCCGATCCAGGAGGTCTTCTGGAACCTCGCCGATGAACTGGGTATCCCGGCCGTCGTGGCGGACCTGATCGACGAATGGGAGGATCTGCCGGCGTCGGTGGACGTCCGCGACCTGCTGACGGCCGCGAGCGAGTGGCGGCTCGACAGCCACGGAGTGCGCGTCGTCCTCGAATACGCGACGGAGTGGGGGCGGCTGCCGGACGCCGTCACCGACCTGGCAGGGACGCTGGGTGTCCATCTCCTCGACGTCATCGAGACGGCGAACCTGCTCCGGGCACCGACGGAGCATCTGGTGCCGCTCGCGGGCGAGTTGACGTGGGCCGGCGAGCTGCGGCCCGACGAGCGGTCCGCCGTGCCCGCGCACGCGCTGCGCAGCCGGCTGGCGCTGATCGGTTTCGAGCCACGAGACCTCGCCTGGTTCACGGGCGCAGGGGATCTGCGCCTGGCCGACCTGGACGCGTTCCGCCGCCACCTGGAAGCCCGGGGCTCATCGCTCGCGGAGCTGCGGGAGGCCCCGGCGGACGAGGCCGGGCGGCAGGTGGCGCAGTGGGCGCGGGACCGGGCGGCGAACCCCGGGGGTACCGGCGTCCAGCAGCAGTTGGCGGAGACCGTGTTCGGCGGTCGCGGGCCGGCCGCCACCGCACAGGCCGCAGCGGACGTGCTGGACATCGACATCCTGGACCTCAGGCAGCTCTTCCAGGGCGACCTGGCCATGCTGCACGCCGACCGTGTGCGGTCGGGCGCCAACTGGACACCGACGGACGCCTGGACAGCCAACATGCAGCGGTCCATCGAGCGGCTACGGCTCCAGGGGCCCGCCGACCGCGCCGCCTTCGCCTACCTCACCGAGCGGCTGCCTGCGCTGTTCGCCGCGCCCGCACACCAGGTCGCAGGGGCCGGAGCCCAGCGCCTCGGCACCCCCACCTACCGCGCGGCGGAGAGCTTCCTGCGGGCGTTCGTACCCTCGGACCACACGCTGGACGGCGACACCTCCTGGAGCCCCCCGCAACCGCCGTCGCTCGCCACCCTGCGCGACGACCCGGTCTGGGCCGTCCTCTACCACACCGCCTTCAGGACTCTCGGTGGGCACCCGCAGCTGCGCACGATCGCCCACCTCGGTGAACTGGCCGACTCCCTCTTCCTGATGGTGCGGCGCCATACACCGGACGATGTCTGGGCGCAGCTGGCGGCACGGGGCACACACGGCCGGTGGGAATACACCCGCGACTGGCTGGCCAGCCACAACCTCGCCCGGGGGGTGGAGACGTGGGCCGCCGTCTACGAGATGCCGGCCCAGGAAGCCGACCCGGGTGCCGACGTGGTCCTGGACCCCGAGGTCCGCGCCGACCTGGACGGCGCCCGCCTGCCCTCCTACGAGGAGCGCGATCCGGACGACGGCACCCAGCCGCTGCCGCCGTCCGAAGAGCCGGAGCAGCACGTGGCCGGTTCCGGGCCCGCCGATGACGAGCCCGCGGAAGCGGACCGGTTGTCCCTCGTCGAGGAAGGCGAAGAGCCCCCGCCCTACCCGGCTCCTGCCACACCGGCCCCGGAGCCGGTGCGCCGGTGGGCGTCCCGCACCTGGGACGTACCGGAATCCCGGCTGCGCACCTTCACCGCCGACGACATCGGGCGGCTGGAGGACCTGCGCACGGGCCTCGGCCGCGGCGTCCAGCGGATGCGCAACCTGCTGGACGTGGTCCAGGGGATGCCCGAGGTGCCGTCCCTGACCGACATGCGGGCCGCGGCGGCCCGCCTGGGCCTGACCGACCCCAAAAACCTCTACCGGGTGCTCAAGCAGCACCCGATGTCCCTGGAAACCTTGCGCACACTCGGGGAGCGGCACGACCTGACCGCGGTCTTCCAGCCGCTCAACAGGGCGTCGGCGCTGCTGCGCACCTCCGCCGCCGCCCGGGTGGCGACCCAACTCGCCACGCTGCACGCCGCGTTGCCCGACACTCCGACGCCGCCCCCGGCCGGCCTCCACGACGTTCCCCCCATCGCCGCATCCGATGCCGCCGCCCACGTCGAACCCGGGCCGAGCCAGGACGACGTGACGCCGCAGCACGTGCCGGATGAGCACGTACCGGACGAGCACGTACCGCACGAGCGCGTACCGGACGAAAACGCCCCGGACGAGCCCGTGCAGACCACTGACGGCGAACAGCAGGTGACCGACGCGCCGGCGCATGACGTCGCCCCGCCGGCCTGGTCCGAGTCCCTGATCCACTGGTCCCTCCGGCCCGAGCCGGAGACGCCGGAGGCGATGGCCCGGCACGAACAGGACGCCAGGGAACACTTCCTGACGACGTTCGGGCTGCCTGACGACGAGCACAGCATCCGCACCGTGGAGCACGCCGCATCCCTGGTGGGGGCCGGCACCCCCGTCGAACGCGCGTGGCTGTACCGGTTCCTGGCCGACCCCGCCATGGCCGGTCCGACGCCGCAGACGCAGGTGTGGCAGAACAGGTGGTACGCGCCATCGCAGGTCATCTGGGCCCTGATCTGGGCCGCGTCCAACGAGCGTCCCCATAGGACCAGGTGGCCGAGCCCGGGTGTGCAGGAGCTGCGCAGGCACGACTTCGCGGGCGCGCTGGAGAGGTTCGACGACCTCCTGTCGGAATTCGGCAGGGGCGGTGCCCTCGTTCAGCACTGGCACCCGGTCCACCAGGGAGCCATCGGCGTCCTCAACGGCTTCCAGGGTGCTGCCGCATACGCGGGCGAGCTGGCCGAGAGTGCCGCGCTCTGGGAGTTCAGGTCGGCCTTCGGCGTGCCGGGAAGCCGGCCGATCGAGGGCCTGCTCAGGGACTCCGTCGCGTTCGTCGGAGCGCTGAACGCGGGCAGCCGCGCCCGGCTCTACCGGCTGGCCATCGACGCGGCGTTCCCCGACCCCGCCCGGCTGCCCGCGCACGTCGTGGCGCAGGGGCGGATCCTCCCCGGGAACCTCCTGCGGCTCATCCGCTGGGCCGACCGGGCCGAGGGCGACGCACTCCCCGGCGGCACCACCGTGGCCACACTGCACGAAATGGAGCTGAGTGAGGCCCTGCAGACTCTCCACGGGCTGGCCGCGGACTATGAGCTCCAGCATGAACCTCCCCTGCGGGACACGTCGAACGAGCCGCTGGGCGAGCAGCTCGTGCTGCACGGCATCGGCGCGTGGGCCCTGGGGCGGCTGGCTTTGGACAGTGCGGAGTACGAGCGTTTGGGGGACGCCGGCGTCACCGTGCCCCAGGCGATCGGCTACCTCCGCGAGCTGAACGCGTCCCAGCCGGGCGGCTACCAGGCGGGCATCTACGACCTGCGGGACCTGCTCGACGTCAGCCAGGTGCTGGGACGCTTCCCGGACCAGGAGATCTTGCGCATGGCGCACGAGACGGCGGTGCCGCCATCGCTCGGCCCGATCCTGTACCGGCAGAGCGCCAACTTCGGGCTCACATCGAGAGAGTTCTCGCTGATGCGGGTGTTCCGCGCTCCGTACCTGGAGAGGGTGCGGCGCGGCGAGAGCCCTCAGGACGGCGGCGAGGTCGAGGCGCTGCTCGCGGGCAGCGGCGCCGATTGGGAGAGGCTGACCCGAGCCCTGCGTGATTCGTCGGACGACGAGGAGCAGCAGGCCCTTCTCATGACGGTCCGGCAGCGGGAACTGACCCACCTTCAGGGACTCCTGCGCACCTTGCACACCGCCCGCGTGAGCGGCGTCGAGCTGCCGGATCTGGGCGCGTACCTGAGCCGGCGCCCGCAGGTGTCCTGGCTGACCGGGGGGAGTCCCTACGCGGAGCTGAGCCAGGACCAACGACGCCGGCTGTGGCGCTTCCACTTCGGCGGGCGGCTGGCTCCCGAACTGGTCAGCGCCTGGCGCGCCGGGCAACTGGGTCTCGACGTGGCGGAATTCGCGTCACTGGACGCGCAGCCGTGGTTCGACATGGCCGAGCTGATGGAGATGGCGCGCGGCCGGGACACGGACTCGGGCGACGGGAGGCAACCGGCCCTCGACCACTACATGAGCACCGAACTGGCCCCGGCACAGCTCGCGGTACTCGCCGCGGAGATCCAGGGGATGCCGTACGAACTCCGCGAGGTGGCCCGCCGGGTCGGGATGGACCCGCGAACACTGCTGCGCAGCGTCACGGAGGGCGGGGGCGTGGACGCCCGGCGTGAGCTGGCGCGAGAGTACCTGCGGTGGCCCGATGTCAACGAGGACGCGGGGATCGACGCGCAGGAGGCCGCACGCCGCCGCGAGCTGACCAACACGACCTTGGACCAGTTGAGTTGGGCGCTGTTCGTGGGTGGACCGCACGCCGCCGTCCGGGCGGCGGCCAGGCTGTCGCAGCGCGCACGCGAGGCGGAGGCCGAGCGTCTGGGTGCACAGGACTCCGACCACACCTGGCTCGGTACGGAGCGGCAGGCGGCCGTCCGGAACACCGGGACGGCGTCGGGCCGGGATTCCGCCCGGGACGCCTCCCCCGGTGCTGTCCCGCACCCGGACCCGGACCCGGACACGCAATCCGATGCGGGATCCGCCACCGAAGGCCCGCTGCGGCTCCGGGGCGGCGCCGCCCCGGATGAGGGCGCATGGTGGAACGAGGACGACTTCGACTCCTACTCCGAGACCGACGACGTCGACGTCCACTCCGAGGCCGACGGTCTCGCCCCCGTCGAGCAGGCGGGCCCTCCGCACGACGACGCGACGAGTGAGCCGCACACCGTCGAAGAACTGGCCGACCGGATCGGAGTCGACGCCGAAGACATCGATGGCATCGAGGACGTCGGAGAACTGGTCCTGTTCACCCACACGGACGGGAACGTGGCGGCGCTCGGGTTCCTCGATCCGCAGCGGCTCGGCGACCTGGTGCGGGACTTCGGCGGGGCGGGCGCGGCGGCACGGGTCTCGTCGCACCTGACGCGCCACGGCCTGCCGTCCGTCGGCGACCTCACCTGGTTCCGCGACCTGTCGGCGCGTGCGACGGGCCCGCAGGCCACCGCTTTCACCCGCTTCGCGGCTTCGGTGCGTGAGGTCAGGGAGGTGCTGAGCGGTCGACCGGTGCCGGATCACGAGGTGTTCCGCGACATCTTGACGGGGTGGCGCAGGGCCATGGACGGGCAGCGTGCGCTGCCGGACACCGTGGACGTCGCCGGGCTGCTGGCGTTCGCACATGAGCAGCGGCTCGACAGGAACCAGACGGCATCCCTGGTCCGGCACGTCGCCGAGGCAGGGCAGCTGTCCGTGGCCTTGACCGGCCTGGTCACGGACTGGCGGGTGCGCCCGTCGGACGTCATCGAGCTGGCGGAAGCCCTGGACATCACGCCGGAGCAACTGGCCGTACTGCCGGGCGAGTTGTCCTGGCTCGGCGATGCCGACGCGCACCAACGCGTCGAGCTCGGCGCGTACCGGCTGCGCGACCGGCTGGCACAGGTGGGCCTCGAACCGCACGATCTCGGCCCGTTCGCCGACCGTGGAGAGCGGCTGGAGCTGAACGACCTGGTGGACTCCGGTGCCCGGGTGCCGGCCGGCGTCGACGCAGAGTTCCACACGACCGTGCAGGCGGCATCGAGGGCCATCGGCGTGGACGCACGGGACCTGAACCGCCTCTTCGCCCGCGAGATGCGGGAACTGCACCGGGGACGCCGCGAGATCAACGCGCTCCAGGACAGTGACTGGGCGCCCCCGGGCCGGTGGACCGACGCGATGAACGTGCGGCTGAGGGCACTCGGGCTGCGGGGGACCGCCGACTGGGTGGCGCTGTCCCGGCTGGCTGACCGGTTCGGGCCGCTGACGCAGCCCACCTGGGGAACCGGGGACGAGGCCCCTGGCGGCGCCCCTGACCAGACGTCACGGAGCGGCGCACAAGCAGAGCTGGGCGCCGTCCGCTACCTGCGGACCGATCAGTTCCTGCGCCCGTTCGGCACGTCGGTGCGCGAGCTGATGCACGCATCGCCCGCCACCGTCGACCGCTACGACGCGATCTTCCGCGCACTGGAACCCAGGCCCGCACTCCGCACCGACTTCCGCGCCCTGGAGAACCTGCGCCCCCTGCTGCTGGACCGGACACGGGACGGCGCCATGACGCCGCAGCGCGCCCACGACGCGGTGACCGCCTGGCTGAACGAGTGGCCGACGACACCACCGCAGACCCCGGCGGCCCCGGCCACCGACACGGCCCCGACAGGCCGGACCCCTCTGACCGACGACGACCTGCCCACCTACGACGACGCCACCTCCCAGCCGGAGAACAGCGGCACCCCGCCCGCGTACGAGGCGTCGCGCCGCGCGGCGGACGAGGCACTGCACCTGCGGGCGGCGGAGATCCAGCGCACCCACCGGACCCTGATGGACGGCCGCACCCCCGAGGAGACCCTCCGCCTCGACACTCTGTACACCCGGCTCGGCGTCCAGCGGATGCAGCACCTGGTGCACCTCGCCCGGGTCACCGGAGAGGTACCGACCTATGAGGCGTACGAGCAGCAGGCGCGCGCGCTGGGGGTGACGCCCAAGAACCTCTACCGGGTGCTCAAGCAGTTCCCGGTACGGCTGGACGTGCTGCCCCTGCTCGCCGAGCCGCAGGAGCTTGCGGACATCTTCCGGCCGCTCACCGGCCCGCAGCCGCTGCGGCCCGGCGGGAGGGTGACCCAAGTCGTCGACGCGTTGCGGCAGTTGAACAGCGACGCCCCGGCCCGCCCCGGCATCCACTGGTCGCTCCAGCCCCAGCTGCTGGCCGACGAGACGGCGGCGCTCCAGCACTTCCGATCCGTGTTCGGCCTGGACGAAGGCTCGCAGTTCGAGGCCCTGCTGCAGGACACGGCCCCGCTGCTGGGTGCCCGTACGCCGCAGGACCGGGCGTGGCTGTACCGCGTCGCGTCGGACCGCGCGTTCACCGGGCCCGGCGACCTGTCGGCACGCGAGTGGACCGGCCGCTGGCTGGCGCCCTTGCACGTCTTCGCGCTGATGCACAGGACCGCTCACAGCTCCATCGGCCACGGGTTCGCCGAGCTGCGCGAGATGGACTTCCTCGGCGTGCTGGACGCGCTCGACGGCGTGGCGCTCGAATTCGAGCTGGGGGAGCGGACGGACGGCCGGCCGACGCCCGTCCAGGAGTTCTACCCGGTGGGCCGGGGTGGCGCCGGGGTGCTGCCTGCCCTGCAGCAGTGGGTTGCCGCCGCGATGGGTTTCGCGGGTGTCGAGCAGTACGTGGACATGGCGTCCCGGGGCGTCACGCTCGCACGGGCGGACGCTTTCGCCCAGGACATCGGTGCGGGCGCCGACGCGGCGCAGCAGATCTACGACCTCGCCGTCAGGGAGGGCCGGCTGCCCGAGCGGGAAATCCGCGCCGTGGCGGACGCGTTGGACCTGCCCACGGCGCTCGGTCCGACGCTCTACGATCTTGCCGCCCTGCTGGACCTGGCCGAGGACCGCTACCACCTGCTCGGCGGCCTGCGTACCGATCTGCTGGAGCACCTGGAGGCCGGGGAGGCGGCAACCGGGTGGCAGGAGTACGGCCTGGAGCCCCAACTGGAGGACATCGGGGCCGACATGAACGCGCTTTTGCTCGGTCGGCCGGGTGAGCTGGCCTACGTGCAGGCGGTGCTCGCCACGCTGTACCGCCTCCGCCTCGACATCGGCGAACTGCCGGATTTGGGCGCGTACCTGACGAAGCCATCCGGCGTCGGCGAGCAGCTGGGCCTGCCCCCCTACCGCGACGGCACCCCCGGCGAGCACCGCCGCCTGTGGCAGTACCTCAGCGGCGCCGGTAACACGGCGCAGAACCTGATCCGCGCCTGGCGTTCGGAGCAACTGGGTGTGAGCGAGGGCCGGTTCACCAAGCTGGCCGCACAGCCGTGGTTCGACGGTCCGGCCCTGACGGGCCTCGCCCGCACGCTGGGCCTGACGGGCGGCGCGGCGTCACGCCTGGCAGACCTGGCCGAGACCCTGCAGATGGTGCCCCGTGGCCTCGTTGGCATGGCGACGGGTGCCAACGGGGTGTCGGCGGAGAAGGTCGCCGAGCTGCTGGCCGACGGCGCCGAGGAGCGGGTCGGCAGGGCGTCGGCGGTGCTGCGCTGGCCGCCCGTGATCGGCACCGATGAGGAGTCGGCGACCGCACGGCAGCGCCGGGAGACGACCAGGGACGTGCTGAACGAGGTGGAGTCCGCGCTGTTCAGGTCGGGCCCTGACATGGCGGAGCAGGTCGCAGCCCGGCTGTCCGAAGAGGAGCGGGCACGGGAGCTGGCCGCGCTGCCGGAGGACCGGCGGGCGCACGTCAGGCCGTGGATCGGCACGGAGGAACAGCGGTTGAGCCGCAGGGTGGGCGGAGGCCCGATGCGGGGCTGGCGCCACACCACGCCCCGGCCGTCGAACGAGTCCGGCCTGCCCGCGGCTTCGGGTTCGGGCAGTACGTCGGAAGCGGGCCCGTCGGGTGCGCGTCCGGGCTCCGGCCCGCATGACGACACCGTGGCGCACGAGGCCGGGCAGGCGTCGCCCTCCGGGCCCGCGCCGGTGCGGCCGGAGGAACTGACGCCTCCGCAGCTCGTCGACGCCGTCCGGAGCTACCTGGTGCGATGGAACAAGAGCGCCATGGGCACGGTGTCGGCCGCACGGCTGGAGGAAGGCTGGGCCTACCTGGCCGAGCTGGACGGAGCCGTGCGGACCGCAACCGCACCTGACGGCTCCGAGGGCCTGCGGGCCCAGTTGCTGGAGGTTCTGGGCAACGCCGAAGCGGTACGGCTGGGCACCCGGTCCTCGCTGCCGAAGGCCGGCAGTGACCGGCAGGCGTGGAGTGCCTGGGCCCGTTGGCTGGAGAAGCGGCTCTCCCGGCTGGAGTCGGAACTGGAGGGCGGCGGTATGACGGACGCCCAGGTGCGCGAGGCCCGCGGCTATCGGCGCGACCTGTGGCGGCCGGAGACCGGAACCCACCTCTTTGAGGTGGCCGAGGAGACCCGGAGGCTGAACCGGATGCTGGCGCGGTTCGCCGATGACGCGGAGCGGCGGGCACCCGGCAATACCCCGAAGCGTCGGACGCCCAAGAAGGCCCCGAAGGGCCGGAGGCCCAACGAGTTCGTGGTGCGCTGGATGCCCGACGAGGCCCTGTCGTACCGGGCATCCGATGAGGCTCCGGTAGGCCGGGTGCCCGACGCGGCGGTGCCCTGGCGGCCCTATGACCCCGCGGCGGCAGAGGCGTCCCGCACCGCCGCGGCGGGTCGGCCGCTCCATGCCGTCCCTGACCTTCTGGCTGCCATGGGGGAGGTCCACGGCATGGCACACCCGCTGGTCAAGGCGGCGAGCAGCCTTCTGGCCGAGCAGCGGCCCCCGGGCCGCGGACAGCCCCTGTCAGCGGAGCGACGCGTGATGTACGCGAGGGATCTCCTGCGATGGTGGAAGCAGGCGAGGAGAGACCTCGGGGAACTGCGTGGCTCCCCGGATGAGCAGAAGCAGCGCTACCTCGCGCACCTGGAAGAGGCAGCGGCAGCGGGGCGCACTGGCACCAGCGGGCCCGCGTCGTCCACAGGGGTTCCGCGCTCTGAGTCGATCGCGGGGATCCGGGCCTTCCGCAACCACCTCACCGGTGTCGACGTCCCGGTGCCGCAGCGTCTGAAGAACACGCTGGATGAGCGGTACCACGACGACCCCCTGGCCCGCGTGGTACCCGACTGGGTTTCCGAGCTGGAGGAGCGGCTCGACGCCAGGGGACCGAAGACATTCGTACTGGCTTTCCTCCGCTGGGAGGAGTATCTGCACCAGCGCCGCCGCCACCCGCTGACCGAGACGGTCCCGCCGACCGAAGACGAGGAATACGACCGCTACTTGCAGGGCTTCCGCCCCGCGCTGTCGCCCGAACGCCGCTGGGAGCTGCGGCGCAAGGCCGCCGAGTTCATGACCTTCGCACACTCCCGCCCGGAGCGGGGCGGAGCGGACCGGCAGTCTCCGGGCGCTCCGCCGGCGCCGGCGCCGGGGCCGGACACCGGGGACGGCGGCATGCCGATGGGGCCGGTGGATCTGGGGTTTGTGGATCTGCCGGGTGGTTCCGGTGCTGAGGGTGCGGGGTTGCCGGGTGGTTCGGATGATCCGTGGGGCGGGTTCTTCGACGACCTGGTGGAGCCGGGCACCCTCGGGGGCGGCGCCGTGCCGATGGACCTGGGGCAACAGGCCGGCGGCCCCGGCGCCGATGCGGGCGGCGTGTTGCCGTACAGCCACGCCGAATTGACCTTGCAACAACTCCTGCCACCGGAATTCGCCGAGATGGCGGGGACGTCGGCCGGCCTGGGCGAAGCCGTGACGCGGTGGCTGGGCGATCCCGCGGCGCGTGCCGAGGTGAGGGGCCGGCTGGACGGTCAGGATCCGCTGGGCTTCGCCGTGCTGGCGCTCCTTGAGGGCACGCTGAGCGCCATGCCCGTGCACATCGGCCGCTCGTTCCTGTGGGCCGACGAGGACACGTTTGGCGGCTACGGGGCCGGCTCCCTGGTCTCCTTGGGACACGTGCTGCCGGTATCCCGGTATCCGCTGTTTCCAGAGGACGGCCAGAACGTCGAGTTGTTCATCGACGGCGTGTCGGGGCCGTACATCCCGCACCAATGGCCCGAGTTCCAGGCGGAGTTCCTGGAGGGGGCCGCCATGCTCTCGCGCACCCCGCTCTTCGAGGTGGTGCGCGAGGAAGCGCGGCCCCGTGGATACCGGCGGCTGTATCTGCGTCCGGCGGCGTCCGGCGACGAGCCGTTGGCGCCGCAGGGCACGGAAGAGGAGCGGGACGGCGGTTCCGGGGGCCTTTCCGAGGAGGCGCTGGCCCGCTATACGGAGGCGTCGGGGATCCTGCGGTGGCCGCCGGTGCTGGACGCGGAGCGGCTGGCGCGGACGCACGCGGCGGTGGCCGAGGTGAGTGAGGTGCTGGCTGCTCAGGGCCGGGCGGCTGCTGAGGCCGCGGCCGTCGAGGTGTCGCAGCGGGCGCGGGCGGAGGGCCATACCTGGATCGGTACGGAGGACGAGCGGCAGCGGCGGTTGCCCGGAGGCGGGCCGATCCGCCGCAGCGGCGCGCACCGGACCGGCACGGTCCGTAAGGACTCCGCACGGGGCACGGAGGGCAGGCGGGAAGCGGGCCCGTCCGGTACCTCTTCGGGCCCCGGACCGCTGGAGTCCGCCGCGGCCGATGAGACAGCGGCCGTTCCGATGGACACGGACCAGGGCCAGGCCGGGAACTACGTGGCATGGGCTGAGGCACACGAGGGCCCGGCATCCCGTGAGCAGCTCGACGAGGGCTGGCGGCTGCTCGCCGACCTGGACGACGAGGTCTACGCAGGCGACACCGGCCCAGAGCTGCGCGACCGGCTGCTGGCCCAGATGGAGCGGCTGGACGCGGCCAGTGCTCCCAGTCCGTCCGCGCCGTTCGCCCCGTCCCGCCTCCCCGCAAAGGACGCCGATCCCGTTGCCTGGGTCCGGTGGTTCAACCTGCTGGGCAACTTCGTGAACGCGCCGTTCACGGCCTACCTGCCGCTCTCTCACACCTCCGTGACCCGGTCCACCCTCCACGAGTTCCGGATCAAGTCGGGAGAACAGTTCCGGCGGGACCTGTGGAAGAACCGGACCGCGGACCACTTCCTGACGGGCCTTCGGGGCGATGCCGGCCGGGCCATCGACAGGGCGCTGGCCCGGCTGCGTACCGCCGGCACGGGATCCGCCGCCTCGGCTGCCGACGAGGAGGCGGGCCCCGGCAACGGCCAGGACGGCACACCTGCTGACGGGACGGAGCAGTGGCGTGGCGAGGCGCACCGCCTGATCTCGGAACTGCAGCGTGAGGGAGACACGCAGTTCGCCGCAGCCGCGCGCAGCTGGCTGAGTGAGGAGCGGCTGAACCCGTATACCAGGGGCCTGCGCGCCAGTGCCCTGCAGGCATGGCGTCACCATCTCCGTGAGCGGGGCGCACACCCCCTGACCGTCACCATCAGCCCCTTGCGGGACGACGCGTTCGACGCCTTCCTCGCGGTGCATCAGGAGGCGACGGGCCCGGGGGCGGATGCGACGCGCCAGAAGAAGCGTGCGCTGGTCACCTTGTTCCACGGGCACTTGGTGGTCCACCCGGAACTCCGGGGACACCCGGTCCACGGCGGGGCGGCGGCCACGAACGCATGGCTGTCCGAGCTGGACACCACGGTGTCGCTGCTGGGCTCGCTGGCGGGAGAGACCGGCGTCACCGCCCTGGACCTGGCGGTATGGGGGGAGTGGGTCGACCGTGGACTGGCGTATCGCGAGGAGGTGACGGGCCGGCTGCCGGCCGGCCAGGCGCAGGACTGGGCGGCGCGGCTGGATGGTGTTCTGGCGCCGTGGCTGGCGGCCCGGGAGGGGAACGCCGCCGCGACCGTACCGGTCACCGACGACTTCATGGACCTGGATCCGGACCCGGACCTGAGCCTGACGCACGACCTGGGCCCGGAGCCGCTGCAGACGGACCACCCGGCGTCAGGAGGTGCCGTCCGGGACAGGTACGAGCCGGTGGCCGTCGCTCGCCTCATCGACCTCTCCGGCTGGCCGGACCGGGCCCGAGGGCTGATCATCGACCTGGAGGACGTGCACGGGGTGGGAAGCGATGAGGCTCGCCTCGTCGCCGCATTCCTCCATGAAATCGTCACGTGGGACACCCAGTTGCGCTATGCCGCGGGGCTGCGGACGTGGTGGCAGCACCTGCCGCAGACGAGGCTGCTGACTCCTGCACCCACCATGGCCACGGACTACGTGGCGCAGGTGCGCTCCGCTGTGCAGCGAGGCGACACGCCGTCCAAGGCAGGCAACAGGGATCTTGCCGCCCCCCGGGCCTTCTACGCCTTCTTGAAGAAGCGGGGCGACATCGAGGCCGACCCGTTCGAGGACAGCGGCGGCACGAACCGACGGTCCGGCGCTCTGGAGACGGCTGCCCCGCAGCAGCGGCCGGAGCGGGAGAACCCCGGCATGCCGGACGCCGACGCCGTATCGGCCAGGCAGGGAGCGGGCCAGGCGTCGTCGGCACAGACGCAGGAGCCCCCGACCGGGCTGCACGCCGGACAGCTCGTCGTCGCCGTCCAGGGCTATCTGCGGTCGTGGAGCAAGAGCCCCCAGGGCGTCGCGGTACCTGCCGCGCGGCAGGAGGAAGGCCGGGAGTACCTGGCACAGCTCGACGAGGCGGTGCGGGCCGGGCATGACGACGCAGGGCCGCTGCGCGGGCAACTGCTGGCGGCACTGCGGGAGATGGCGCAGGCCGGCTCCGCCACGGCGAACACCGCGAGCCCGCTGCCGCAGCCGCCAGGACCCGAGGCGGCCGGCCCGGCACCAGCGGCTGGGAACCCGTCCCCGGGCCATTCCGGAGGGGCGGCGCCCAGGGAGGGCGGGACCGGTCACCCGCAGCCGGCATCCCGCCGCCCCGCACCGGGCGCCGGGAATCGGGTCGTAGGCCCGCGCGCCGCCCGGCGCAAGCCGCTGAACCGGCCGGGCGTCCATACGGGCCTGACGGTGAACGACGCGTTGGCGAAGGTGGCGGAGTGGGGGAGCGAGCAGCTGGACAACACGGCGCGGGAGTGGCTTGCGACGCACAAGCAGGGCGACGCGCTGCAGGAGGACTTGGCGAGGGCGCTGCTTCAGTGGGGTGAGTATCTGCGTGCGCGGGACCGGCATCCGCTGACCGAAGAGGACTTGCCGTCGGCCGATGAGGAGTACGACACCTTCCTCTGCATGGTCGCGGGGGCCGATGGCCGGACGCTTCATGGGAGCGTACGCAGTCGGCTGCGCTCCGATGTGGACGATTTCGTCATGTACCGGCGGAATCCCCACGCGTGGCAGCCGGTGCGCGACCCCGGGGCGAGGGCCGCCGCGCCACGCCCCACTGCCCCAAGGGCCGCTCCCGGAAGGAAGCCGGCCGGCACGGTGGAGGAATTGCTCGCTCATCTCTCCGCGCGCTACGGCGCGTCGCACCCGCTCGTCGAGGTGGCGGGTGAGTGGCTCGACGCGCAACAGACCGTGCGGACCAGGCAGGACCGGAGGCGGGAGCTGGCGGGTTGGGAGGAGTACCTGCACGACCGGGGCAGGGATCCGCTGGCGGAGACGGTGCGGCCGTCGGATGACCAGGAGTTCGACAGCCACCTGGAGGGGAAGAACATCGGGCCGGCGGTACGCGCGAAGCGCCTCGCCCGCCTCGACCAGATCTTCGGGCGTCTCCGGAGCCGGATGCAGGAACGGAACAACTCGGCCACCGCCGACGCGTTGCTTGCTCACCTCTCCGCACGCTACGGCGCATCGCACCCGTTCGTCGGGGCATCGCGTGAGTGGCTCGGCGGGGAACAGGGTGCGCAACGGAGCGAGGAGCAGGAAAAGCGGTCCCGTGAGGACCGGGTCCGGGCGCTGCGGGGTTGGGAGCAGTACGTGTACGGCCGGGGCAGGGATCCGCTGGCGGAGACGGTGCGGCCGTCGGATGACCAGGAGTTCGACAGCCACCTGGCGGAGCAGGGCATCAGCCTGGCGGTACGCATGAGGCACATCGGCCGCCTCAACCAGCTCTTCGATCGGCTCCGGAGCCGGACCGAAGGCCATCCCCTCACCGAGGCAACGCCCCGGGTTCCGGGTGGCACGGAGGAGGAATTGCTTGCCCATCTCTCCGTGCGCTACGGCGACTCGCACCCCTTCATCGAGGCGACGCGCGAGTGGCTCGACGCGCAACGGAGGGCGCAAAGCGGCGGGCAGCAGGGCGAGTTGACCCGTGCGAACCGGAGGCGGGTGCTGGCGGTCTGGGGGCAGTACCTGCACGACCGGGACAGGGATCCGCTGACGGAGGTGGAGCGGCCGTCGAGGGACCAGGGCTTCCGCCGCCACCTGAAGGAGCAGAACATCGGGTCGACGGGGGGCACGCAGCCCTTGACCCTCCTCGATCAGATCTTCGGGCGGCTCGCCGACAGGCCGCTGGAACAGGTCAACCCGGCTACGGCCGGAGGTAATTCGTTCACCATTCCTCCTGCGGTCACGAAGCTGGTGTCCGACATGGCAGGCGTGCACGGTGCGACGCACCCCTTCGTCCGGCTGGTGGACGAGTGGCTCAACCAGCGTCGCCTCGCCCGGAAGAGCCTGCGGACCTATGCGGGTGACATCCGTCCGTGGTGGGAGCAGGCACGGGACGGGCGCCTGCAATTCCCTGCCACGCCTCACGAGCAAATGGGTACATTCCTGCGGGATCTGGGGGTATGGGACGTGGCGACGGCGCGTCTGATCCAGAACGAATCCGGGTCTTCCACACGGAAATTGACGAATCATCACCAATTGGCTGCGCGGGCCCTCTACAAGCATGCGGAGCGCTGCGGCTACCTCGAAGATCTCGCACCGAGCGTCTATCCGGGCCTGACCACGGACGACGTGGTGGGGCAGCTGGCGGAGCGGGGAGGCGAGGAGCTGGGCAACACGGTCCGGGAGTGGCTCGCGTCGTACGTGCGGCGTGGCGCGCCGCCGCAGGAGGACCTGGCGAAGGCGCTGCTTCAGTGGAGCGAGTATTTGTGGGGGCGGGGCCGGCATCCGCTGACCGAGAGGAACCTGCCGTCGGCCGATGAGGAGTACGACACGTTCCTCGGCGGGGTCCAGGGGGCCGACGGCAGGACGCTCCAGGCGGATGAGCGCAGGCGCCTGCGCTCCGACGCGGACGATTTCCTCATGCACCGGCTGAGCCCCCAGGAGTGGCAGTCGGCGCGCGGCACCGGGGCGACAGCCCGGGTTCCGGTCATCGTGGACGAATTGCTCGCCCATCTCTCCGCGCGCTACGGCGACGCGCACCCGCTCGTCGAGGCGTCGGGCGAGTGGCTCGGCGGGCAGCTGCGAGCGCAGACCGCGGTGAACCGGGGTCTGGCACTGGCGGGTTGGGAGCGCTACCTGCACGACCGGGGCAGGGATCCGCTGGCGGAGACGGTGCTGCCGTCGAAGGACCAGGCTCTCCGCCGCCACCTGGAGGAACGGAACGTCGAGGCGACGGAACGCACGGAGCGCCTCGGCCGACTCGACCAGATCTTCTGGCGACTCCGGAGCCGGGTGCCGGGACGGAACGACCCGGCGACCACCCAAGGCAGCACTCAGGGGCCGTCGGCGCCTGTGCCGGAGACCCCCGCGGTGGTGGCCGCCCGGCAGTTCGAGGATGCGGCCGACAGCTATCTGCGCAGGGCCGAGAGCGCGGCCGAAGCCTCGTCGGCGCAGGTGGAGGAGGGCTGGAACCATCTCGTCCGGCTCGACGACGCGGTGCGGGCCGGCACGGTCGGCCCGGACCTGCGCGCTCGTCTCCTGAACGCACTGGCAGGGCTGGAACGGACCGACACCATGGCGCCGCGGATGGCGTCCATGCTGCCCCTCGGCATCGACATCCCCCGTGTGTGGGACAGCTGGGCCGAGGCGCTGGAGGCGACCGTCGCGTCGTTGGAGGAGGCCGCGGGGCGCGGCGGGCTGAGCGCGGAGCAGATCAGGCTGGGGCGGCGCCGCCGGCGCGACCTGTGGCATGCCGAGGTCCGCCGTCGGCTGCCGGAACAGCTGCCGGTGGAGATGACCCGGCGGCTGAACCAGGCGCTCAGCAGGCCCGCGCCCGGCGCCTTGGAGGTCACGGACGCGCCGCTGCCCGTCGCGCGCCGGACCGGGGCGTCGGGGCAGCTCCCGCGGTCGGCGAACCCGGCTGCACGGGTGCGTCGCCGGCCGACGCGGAGAAGCTTCGACGAGGCGGGGCCTGCGGCCGTTGAGCAGGTCCGTGACTGGCTGGCCACGCGGGAGAACCCGAAAAGCCGTCAGGGCTACGCCGCGGATCTGCGCGCGTGGTGGGAATTCGTGGGGCGCGAAGGACACGAGGGAGAGGCGTTGTTGTCGCCCTCCGCGGCCACGGTCGCAGCCTTCGTGGACAAGGCCCGCACGGGGCAGCGGGAAGCCCGCCTCTCCGCCGTACGCGGCTTCTACGACTTCCTGACGACCCGGCGCATCACCGCAGCCAATCCCTTCAGGGCCGAACCCGAGGTGACCGGGTACGGCCTGGCGGAACCGGGTGCGTGGGGCGGTCCGGACGGTGACGTGCCGATGGAGCCGGTGTCCGGGGAGCCGGGGGCCGGTCTGCGGGGGGATGCCGTCGGCTCCGGGCAGGAGGGCGGGCTCGACGACGACCCGTGGGGCGGCCTCTTCGACGACCTGGACGATGACCCGTGGGGCGGCCTTCTCGACGGCCTGGAGGAACCGGGTGCGCCGGGCGGGTTGGATGAAGACGTACCGATGGACCTGGTAAGGGCCGCGTACGAGCAGGTGCAGGGCGGCGCGGGCGGTACGGGGGCCGGCGCGGTGCCCGACGCCTACCAGGCGCTGTGGCAGTGGCTGCCGGGGGAGTTGCTTCCTCCGGTGGCGAGCGGGGCCGATCCGGGCGAGACCGTGACCCGGTGGCTGGGCAGCGCGGCGGCACGCGCCGAAGCGCGGACCGTGCTCGACGGGGAGAACCCGCTGGGCCCGGCGCTGCTGGACATCGTGGAGCACACCCTGTCGGCCCTGCCCACGCACGAGCAGCCGGCTTTCCTGTGGTCCGATCAGGACACGCTCGCGAACCACATGTTCGGCTCCCAACTGATCGGCTCCCACGTCTACCTCGGGCACCTGCTGGCGATGTCCCCGGCCCCCGTGCTCCCGCGTGGCGGGCAGAACATCGAGCTGCACATCGCCGGGGTGCACGGACGCCGGATCCCCCGGGAATGGCACGAATTCCACGACGAGTTCCCCGAAGGGGCGGTGCTGCTGCCGCAGACCCCCGTCCTGCGGGTCGTGCGCGTGGAGGGCACCGTCGACGGTCACATGCGCCTGTACCTGCAGCCTGACGAGGCGACGGAGGAACAGCCCACCACCCAGGGCTTCCTGGACGACGCGGGCTTCGGCCCCTACGGCGGGCCCGGCGACGTCCACATGCCGTCGGCACCCGGCGACGGGGCCGGTCCCTCGCAGCTCCCGCCCGGGGAGCCCGGGTTCTTCGCGCCGGGCCAGGACTCCGGCGTGCGGTACAGCGCGGCGGCACCGGGGGAGCCGCCGGGCCGGACCCCGGCTCCGGGACCGGGCACGGACACCTCCGCCCGGACCCCGGAGGAGTCCGCGCAGGCACCGGACACCTCCGCCCGGACCCCGGCCTTCCCGCTCGACACCGATCTCGACCCCCGGCCGACCCCGGCCGAACGGGCCGCAGGCGACCTCCGCAGGTCGCGGCAGGCCCTGCGGCTGCTGCGCACGCACTACGCGACGTGGGAGCAGTCGCAGCAGCCGGAGGACGGCAGGACCCAGCACCCGCTGCTGGCCGCCGGGCCCGAGGAGTCCTACCACCTCCGCAAGCGCGGGCTCGACGCCTTCCTGGAGCAACACCTGCCGCTCATCGAGGCGTTGGGGGATGCAGACCGGACGATTGCCGTCCGCCGCTTCATGACCGGGACCGTCGGGCCCTGGACGCACGACGAGAGTGCGCCCGACGCCCCGGCCGCCGGTCCGACAGGTGCCGTGCCGGGCCCGCCCGACGGCGTACACCCCGTGAGCGCCGAGCTCAGCGAGCTGTGCCGCACCAGTGCCAGGCCCGACGAGATGCGGGAGCGGGTGGCGCACGTCTGGCCGGAGATCGGCGATGCCTACCGGCAGACCGTCGCCGCCGACGAGACGGCCGGCGCCCGCGTCTCGGAAACCGTCAGGCAGTACCTGCGGCTGGCCTGGACCGGTGGTGACGACAGCGGCCGGATCCTGCCCGTGGACTCCCTCGTCAAGTCGCTCCTCCTCGACGGCCTGCCGCTGCGCGACGGCAACGGGACCGTCCGGCTGCCCGCCGCCGAGGTGTTCCGCCGCTACGCCGAACTCTTCCACGGGCCGCGCCAGGTGCTCATCGCCACCGCGGCATCCGAGTCGCGCGGCGTCTTCCACGCGTATTTCACCGGCCAGGTCCCCGCGGAGTGGCTCGTCGACCACATCGCCCAGATCGCGGTCAGGCTGGACGACCGGGGCGAAGGCGTTCCCGGCGAGCTGTCGGACTCCATGGTGGACGCGGTGCGCGGACTCTTCGGCGAACTGCACCAGCACTACCAGGCCGGGGCCTCGCTCCCGTACGCGGCATGGGAGCGGTCCCCCGGGACGACGGTGCCCTCGGCGGTGCCGGCGTTCGCCCACCAGGAGTACGCGAACGGCAACCGCAGACTGCAGCGTACCGGCGGCGCCCCCTCCCTGTTCCGCTACGACGGCGTCCACCAGGAACGCTTCGCGCGGATCAACGAGCTGTTCGCGACGCCGGAGCGCATCCGCCAGGCGCACGCGCACCTCACGCAGCAACGGCAGGACACGTCGGCCTGGCGCGCCCGCTGGCTGCTCGCCGACGACCCGATGCGCCGTATCCAGGACGGCTACCGGCCCGTGGAGTTGGACTACCGCTACCTCACAAGGCTCAGGGCCGACCGGCCGGCCCCTTACGACACGGCCGCCTTCCGCCACTTCCTTCACGGCCTGGCAGGCGGAGAAGCCGGGCAGCAGCCCTTCCACGCCTTCGAACTGGCCACCGTGTACTCCCTCGTCGTCGGCGACGCGCTCCCCGACTTCGGGCAGGCACTCGGCGACCGGACGCTGCCCGCCATGGTCACCGCCGCCGTCGCCGCGGCCGGGCTGCGCAGGCTGCCCGCCCACCACGGTGCCGTCCGGCAGCGCTTCGCCTCGCAGCAGGTGCCGTACATGACGGGCCGCGAACTGGACCTGAGCCTCGTGGTCGCCCATCCGCAGGCCGCCGGCAACACGGAGATCGTCTACACCGGCTTCCGGGCGACCGGCACGCACCCCCTCTTCCCCGGCAACCCCGGGGCGCCAGTGGTCATTTCCCCGGGCGAGCGCGGCATCGTCACCTCCGTCGAGCGGGCACCCGACCTCGACGGTCCGGCCGGCCCCGGTCACCGGCTCCACGTGGTGTCGCTCGGGGCCGAGATCGAGCGGATCCAGGTGAAGCAGCCGTCCGAGAAGTTCATGGAGGGGTTGGGCCATCTCGCGCCCGTGCCCTTCCAGCGGTTCGAGGTCAGGCGCCATCACCTCGGCGACGGGACGAAGCTGAGCCGGCTGATCGCGCGGGTTCACATGGTCGCCGATCCCGCACTCTCGCCCGCCGAGGTGGCGGCCAAGAAGCAGCAAGTCCTCCCGTACGTGGACATGTTCCACAACGTCGGGCACCGCTTCCCCGACGGCGATCTGGTGCAGTTCGTCGTGGAATTCACCAACGACGGCTCCCGCGCCCACCACACGGTGTCGCTGTTCCCGGGCAACGGCCGGGCGAACAGTGCCGAGTGGTTCGTGGGCACTCCTCCGCTGATCGTGCTGCACGAGTTCAGTCACCTCTTCGGCGGCCAGGACTGGTACCAGGAAGGATGGCCGCGCCCGCTGGACGAGGACGGCTCGATCATGGCCGGGCAGTACCTCGACCCGTGGGGCCGCACCTGGCTGAACAGTGACTTGCCGTCGTCCTTCGCCGCAGAGGTGCCGAACCTGCGGTGGCTGCCGCACGACCTGCAGATGCTCTGGTCGTCCGTGCAGCAGGCGCGCCTCGCGCAGGCGGAGGAAGCGCACGGTGACGGCGCACCCCAGGACCGTGCGGCCGGGCGTCGGCCTGACCCCGAGGCCGAGCGCGTCTCCGTCCCGCTGGAGGTCCGCCGGCGAGTGCTGTGGGGCGACCCCGGCACCGCCCGTCCGGGGCGGATGGCGCCACGGAACCACGCGATCCACCGCGAGTACCCGCAGCGTGTGGAGGAGATGAACCCCAACGGCACCTATCTGGCACGCTTTCCGTCGCAGCCCACGGCGGGCAGCGACGGCGTCGTCCACCACCCCACGGGCGGGGACCTCGCCGGCCGGCCGACGGCCGAGGGCGCCCCGGTGATGATGTTCCCCCGCCACATGACCGAGGACGAGGTGGTGAAGGCCGCCGAGCAGGCGTACCTCAACTGGCGTGCCAACGGGGGAATCTGGCCCGACGGGGCGGGCCGGGTCGCCTTCGACGGGGTCTATCAGGGCCTGCGGGTACGGGGAGTCGCCGACGCCTCCGGCAAGATCCTCGACTTCGCCCCGCACGAACAGCAGACCGACCCCAACGACACCGGACGGGCACCGCGCGCACTCCAAGTCCCCCTGTTCCGCACCCTGCTGCCGGAGCCGACCCCGGGCGGCGCGCCACTGATCACCCGCTTCACGGAACGCTTCGTGCTCGACGGCGACCGTGCCAAGGGCGTGGGCGGCTATCACGGCTTTGCGCCCACAAACCAGATGAGGCGCGGCATTTGGTACGAAGTGGTGGGCGGGGAACCCCTGGAGAACGGCGTCCGGGCTGGGGAGGTGAGGCTGCTGGACCTACGTATCTCCCCGCGACCGGGGGAGCTCGGAGATCTCAAGTGGTGGCATACGGTCGCCGACGGCCACAACGGCGGACACCTGCTCTTCCCGCAAGCATGGACGGCCGATGCCCTGTGGGGCGCGGTCCGCGACGCCCACACTCGCGCCCTGGACAGCGGGCGGTTCAGCTGGCACACCGAGGGCGACGACGCCCTGGGCGCGGGCTACCTGTGGACCGGCGAGAGCAACGGCGTCCGTATCCAGGGCTACACGCTCCAGGGACGCCACATCTGGGTCCGCCCCTCCGTGCATCAGCCGAGGGTGACCTGGTCCACCTGGGACGACGACGAGCACCTCGCGCAGTCCCAGGAGCACTCGGTCCGGCTGCCTACCAGCGGCACCACTGAGGCTCCCTTCCGGGTGTCGCACATCGTGCTCGACGACGGTGATCTGGGCGTGCAACTGGCCGTCGAACTGTCCGTCCCGCACGGCATGGACGCCGACCAGCAGAACGAGCTCACGGACTATCTGGACGAGGTCCAGGAGGAGATCGACGCGACGTACAACAAGGTGCCCCGGGGTGACGGGCGGCCCTTGGTCCGCTTCGACGTCGTGCCCGTCGGGCCGGCGCCGGGAGCCCGGTCGCCGCAGCCGGCCGAACTTCTCGCGCTGTGTGCCCGGGTCGGACCGGCTGCGCTGGCACAGCAGCTGCTGGGCATTCCGCCCGCTGCCCAGCAGATAGACGCGCTGCTCGCTGCCGCCTGCCGACAGGTGCCGATGCCGTCCCCGCATGCGGCCGACGCCTGGCTCCCGCACGACGCGGAGCAGCACATCGTGACGGCGCAACGCCACAGGACACCGGCGGGGATGGCCGCCGACCCGGGGGCGAGGGTGCTGCTGGAGACGTACCGGGCCGAGGAGCTGGCACCGTTCGCCACCCGCCGGAGCACCGTCGAAGAACTGCTCGCCCAGCTCCGGCCGGCATTCGCCCCCGGGGCCTGGTACAAGGAAACGGGGGACGAGCTGCCCGCCGGACTCACCGATGACGAACTGCGGCTGCTCGCCTTCCGCGCGGCGCAGCAGGGCAGGTCGGACACACCGGGGCGCGATGTGGTCACCGGAACCGTCCCGGGCCACGACGACCTGGCACTCCAGGTCAGGACCGACGCCGAAGGCACGATCCGTGACTACCGGCTGGTGCCGTCCGATGCGGCCGAGCAGTTCTGGCCGGAGGACGAACGGATGGCGGCATCGCCGCTCCTGCCGGATGACAGCAGTGAGGATGACCTCGCCGCGTATGGCGTGCGGGATCCGGAGTCGGACAGCGACGACGACCTCGCCGCGTACGGGGTGCGGGATCCGGAGTCCGATGGGGACGAGCCCGCCATGGACCCGGACGACGCTTCGGACATCTTCTCCGTACTGAGTGGCCGCTCAGCCCCGCCGCGGCCGAGCGCGCCGACGCCGGGGGAGCGGAGCCCCTACGAGCCCGATGGCCCGCGTCAGGACACGGACACGGACATGGACACGGACGCACACATGGACACGGACACGGATGCGGAAGGGGATTCCGGCACGGATTCCGACAGCGACACGGTCTCGGACATGTCGGGGGTCGAAGAGCAGGCGCCGCCCTCCCGGCAGGCGGCGGCCATCGCCCTCGCGCACCCGGACGGGCCGGTTCCGCCCCCGGCCGGCGGCCACCAGCAGGCCGGCGCGGGCGCCGAATCCACCCCGGGAGCCGCCACTTCGGGCACCGGTGAGCCACCGCTCCCGCCGATGACGCTCGGCACCATCCGCGTCGACGTGCCGGGACCGGCAGGACAGGGCGGCTTCGGATACCAGCCGTCCGGACTGTTCCAGGGTCTTGAGGTCAGCCGGGTGCGCCACCAGGGCGGGCCCTGGACGACCCGGGTGGTCCTGCGCACGGCGCCGGGGCAGCCGGACCTGCCCGGTGCCGTGCACACCACCACCGCCTACCGTCTGCCGGACGGGGAGCCGCTGGAGTTCGTCCTGGTCACGCCGGGCTCCGACGCGCAGCCTCCGGCCCCCGGGCCCGTCCCGCTGCTGTCCGGATCCGGTGAAGTGGTCCTGGAACCACGGGAGTTGCGATCCCTCGGGCAGGCCATCGACGACGCCTGGCGGGCCGCCGCCGATGCCGGCCAGGTCCGGCGGCAGGGCCGCGCGACCGATGACACCCCATCGGGCGCCGCCCGCACCGGCACGCCGGATGCCGATGGCCCCGCGCGGGTGCGGGTGCCCCTGGACGTGCGGCGGCGGGTGCTGTACGGCGGCGCCGGTTCCCCGGGGCTGCTCGAACCGGCCGGGACGGGGGCCCGCCCCTCCTCGTACCGGGTCGGGCAGCCGCACCCCAACGGCACCTATCTCGCCCGTACGGCACATACGACCGAGCCGTTGCTGATGCTGCCGCCCAACTGGTCGTCGGAACAGGTGACTTACGCCGTCGAGCAGGCGTATCTGGCCTGGCGGCGGGACGGCGGCAGCCGGCAGGACCCGTCGGTGCCGCGCCGCTTCGACGGGGTCTACCAGGGCCTGCGGCTGTGGGGCGAGGCCGACGCCGAGGGGAACATCGTCGACTTCGGGCTGCACCCCGTCCAGGCCGACCTCCGGGCGCCTTCCTTCCTCGCTCCCCATCCTGGTACGCCGGGCCCGCGCGTCACCGAGCGGCTGGAACGGCTGGTCCTGGACGGCGACCGGGCCCGCAACCTCGCCGGCCACTTCCTCCACGACGCGGACAGCCAGCGCGAGCGGGGCATGTGGTACCGGCCGCGCAAGAAGCTGGTCCGTGAGGACGGCGTGGTGCGGGAGG
Source organism: Streptomyces sp. NPDC048644 (assembly GCF_043199105.1). Classification (NCBI taxonomy): domain Bacteria; kingdom Bacillati; phylum Actinomycetota; class Actinomycetes; order Kitasatosporales; family Streptomycetaceae; genus Streptomyces; species Streptomyces sp. NPDC048644. The sequence goes on along the minus strand of NZ_JBICVO010000003.1, from coordinate 101,679 downwards.
TCGACTGGAAGGAGGCGAACGGCGTCGCCACCGCACGGGCGAGTCTCCTGCCGGACCGGAACACCGGGGCGCACGGTCCGGAGACGGCCGGTAGGGAGGCCACCGATACGGAGGACTGGCAGATGCCGGCCGGTGGTAAATGGACGATGCTCTTCCCGTCGGAATGGACGATCGAAGGACTGTGGGACGCGGTGGCGCAGGGCCACGAACGGGCGCTGGACGCAGGCGACATCACCCTGTACGACACCGGCTACCTGTGGTCAGGCACCGGCAACGGCGTCCGCGTCGAGGGCTTCGTGCGCGACGGCGAACACGTCTGGATCCGGCCGTCGGCGCGGCAGCCGCTGCCCCGGTGGAGCGAGGACGCACTGGTCGCCACGGGCGGGCCGGTCACGGTACGGGTGCCGGTGGGCGGCGGCTCGGTCGGCCTCGCCGTACGGCACGCGCTGTTCAGCGGCGGCGAGCACGGCGTACACCTCACCGCCACGGTGCCCCGCCCCGCCCAGGGGAGCGGAGTCGACGACGCGGACTACGAAGGCGCGTTGCGGCGCCTCCAGGAGCATGTCGACGCGGCATACAACCAGGTGCAGGGGACGGCCGTCCCGGTGAAGTTCACGGTGGCAGGGGCGGATCCGGCCCACTCCCAGGGGACCGCCGCTGACCCCGACCCGGTCGCCGCCCTCCTCCTCGGCAGCGACGCCGACCTCGCGGAGGCGGCGTACCGGCTGCTCGGCGTGGAGCCTGCCGCTTCGGACGTGGACGCACTCGCGGCGCGCGTACGGCAGTTGGCCCCGATGCCCGTGGAGCCGGCCGGATGGCAGCCGCACTCCTCGGCGGAGCGGACATGGACGGCGCAGGAGACAGCGTCGGCGCTGACCCAGCTCCAGAAGGCCGATGCCGGCCGGCTGCCCTCCGACCCCGAGGTCCGCACCTGGTCCGACGATCCTGACGCGGCACCGCACGGACCGGGCGCCGCGGAGCTGGCGGCGCAACTCCGCGACCGGTTCGCCGGGAAGGCGTGGGACGCGTGGTACGCACCGGAGGTGCTGCCGGACGGCTGGACCACCGACCGGCTGCGGGTCGCTGCGTACCTGACGGCCCGACGTGCCCGGCAGGCCCAGGAGTTGGCGGATTACCCCCACGTCCTGGTCGCCGACGCGGGCGCGGAGCTGCCGTTCCGGCTCCGGGTGACCTTCGACGCCGGTACCGGTACGGTCCTCGACTACGTGCTCCCGGACCTGCCGCCGCCCGGCAGCGCTGGCCACCCGGTACCGTCCCCTCCCCCAACAGGGGCTGGGAACAAGGACGTCGGGGCCCAGGGCCTGGATATGATCCTCCAGGGGACGGACCTTCTCGCCGCCCCGGAGGCCAGGGGATGACCCCGGCCCACGCGCCGCCGCCCGCTCCCGGCCGAGGAGCCCTCGCAGCGGACCTGACGACGCACCCGCCGCACCCGCCCCCACCTTCACCCCCTACACCCCTCCCCACACGCACTTCGAGCAACAGCAGAAGAGGAGACGATGGCGCCCATGGAGCCGGAAGAGTCCCGCAAGGGCGGCGGCGCGCGACGGGACGCGGCCGATGCCCCGTCGACGGCCGCCGAGACAGCGGCCGTTGAAGCGGCGGAGGCCGAGCCTTCGGCGCCGGCCGGACCGCGACCGCAGGCGACCGAGGGCAGGCCGTACGCCACGGGCGGCGTGACCGTGCCCGTCATCTCCGCGGACACCGATCCCGCCGCGGAACCCGCGCCCGCACCGCGAGCGGCATCCGCGCAGGCTGCCGCCGCGTCGGGGCAGAGCGCCGCAGGTGCCCAGGGAGCGGCGGTACAGGCCGCAGCGGGGAAGAAGGACGCCCGGTCCGCCGCAGCCGCGGGCTCGTCGGGTCCTGGCGAGGACGCCGCGGACGAGGCGGCGGGGCCCGCCGGGCGGGTGTCCAAGCCGATGGTGGCGGCAGCCGCCCTGGCCGGTGTGCTGCTGCTGTGCTCGCCGTTCCTCATCAAGGGCCTGGTGGGGCACGGTTCGGACGACGCCAAGCAGCCGCCGGCCGCCGGGACCGACTACGACGGGCAGGGCCGCGGCGCCGGCATCGTGCCGGGCGCCGACCAGCCGCAGGGCAACCAGGGCCCGCCCGGCGGCAACGACGGCGGCTCGGGCGGTTCAGGCAACGGAGGCTCGGGCGACGGCGGTTCGGCGGGTGCGGGTGCCCCCGCCGACGGCGGCCACTCCTCACCCCCGCCCAAGGACGACAAGACCTACGCAGCCGTGGCGGGCCCGGACTGCACCAACAGCACCACCGGCTACAAGGAGCACGGGACGTACAGCGACGGCGACAAGGGCTGGACGACCCACGACGGCGGCTACGGCAAGGAGGGCTGCGGCGGGAAGTTCACCTCCGTCCCGATGGCGGGCGAGCAGGGCGACGACGGCAACTACGCCCTGTGGACCTTCGCCACCGGACCGGTGACGTCCGGAAGCTGCCAGGTCCGGGTGTACATCCCCAAGGACAGCGCGGTGGCGCACGTCGGCGGGCACCCCACCCGGTACTCCGTGTACGGCGCGGCCGGCGCGACGGGCAAGCCGCTCGGCGACTTCACGGTCAACCAGGTGGACAAGCGCGGCAGTTGGGTGTCAGGCGGCAGCTTCGCCATCACCGGGGGACACCTGGCCGTCAAGCTGCACACCCGCGGCGTCGACTACGGCTCCGGGTTCGCGGGCGCGCACCACGCCGCGGCGGCGGTCGGGGTGAAGTGCACCGGCTGACGGTCTGCGCACCGCCCGAGCGCTGAACGGCACCGGCGGTACGGCCCGGAGAGCTGAGGGGAACCCCTCGTCTCTCCGGGCCGATTTTTAGGGGTCGGTAGGGGGTGTGAGTGCGCCGTTCCGCTCCTTCCGGCAGAGACAATGGAGGCACGGAAATCGACGGCACGGAAAGCGATGGCCGGCACCGTGCACGGAAGCGGAGTGCGCGCCGGGCGCGGCGCGCGAGAGGAATGACATGGGCATCGCTTCCGATGGGGACACAGGTGCGGGACAGCCCGCGCCGGAAGAAGCCGGCGCCATCGCGGTCGTCGGACTGTCCTGCCGCTTCCCCCGGGCGGCAGGACCCGAAGCCTTCTGGCGGCTCCTCCACGACGGCACGCCACCGGCAGGCGGCGAGCCGTACGCGGCGGGGCACCCGGACCGAGGCCGCACCGGGGGCGCCGCGTGCCTCGACTCCGTCAACCGCTTCGAACCGGAATTCTTCGGCATCTCCGCCCGTGAAGCCGTCGCCATGGACCCGCAGCAGCGGCTGGTCCTGGAACTCGCCTGGGAAGCCCTGGAGAGCGCCGGAATACTGCCGGAGGGCCTGGCGGGCAGCGAGACCGGCGTCTTCATCGGAGCCGACGAGGACGCGGCGCCCCTGTGCCCCCACGGAGCCGGTGCCGCCCGGCCCGCGCCCACCGGCCTCAGCCGTGGCACGCTCGCCAACCGGGTGTCCTACGTCTTCGGCCTGCGCGGCCCGAGCCTGGTGGTCGACACCGCACAGTCATCCGCGCTGACCGCCGTCCACCTCGCCTGTCAGGCGCTGCGGGCCGGCGAGTGCAACGAGGCGCTGGCCGGGGGAGCCGCCGCCCACCTCATACCTGACGAAGCGTCACATGCCGGAGGTGTCCGCGCGGCCGGCGGGGTGGTCGTCCTCAAGACCCTGCGAAGGGCGCTCGCCGACGGCGACACCGTGCACTGCCTGATCCGCGGCGGCGCCGTCAACAACGACGGCGGCGGCACCCCGGCGGGCCCGCTCGCCGCCGCCCAGGAAGACGTCCTGCGCCGCGCCTACGCACACGCCGGGGCCGACCCCGCAGCCACCCGGTTCGTCGAACTGCACGGCGCGGGCACCGCCGACGCCGACCCGGCCGAGCAGGCGGCGCTGCACGCGGTACTCGGCGGCGCCCGCCCGGCACACGCGCCCCTGCTGGTCAGCTCGGTCAGGGCCGCCGTCGGACAGCCGGCCGGCGCCGTCGGCATCGCCGCGCTCATCAAGGCGGTCCTGTGCCTGCGCGAGGCCGTCCTCGTGGCCGGTTCCCCGCACACCGAAGCCTCTCCCGAGGCGCCGCACCTCCGGGCAGGCGACGGCGTACGGCCGCTCGTACGGCACGGCGGCGAGCCGGTACTCGCCGGGGTCAGCGCCTTCGGGGCGGGCGGCACCAACTGCCATGTGGTGCTGTCCGACTGGCGCCCGCAGCGCGTGGCACCGGCCACCGCGTCGGAGCGGCCCTCCGGTGAGGAGGCCGGGCGGCCGGGACCTGCGCGGCCCGACCACGGTGGCCTCCCCGTCCCGTGGGCCCTCTCGGCGGGCACCGCCGACGCCCTGCGCGCCCACGCGGCCCGCCTGCACGCCCACCCCGGATGCCACCCCGACGACCTCGCCCACACCCTCGCCCCCGCCCGGGACGCCGCCCTCTACCGCACCGTCCTCGTGGGCGCCGACCGGGACGGCCCCGCGGACGCCGCGGCGGACCTGGATGACGAACAGGTGCTGGAGATCATCGGCGAGCTGCCCCTGCAACGCCTGCGCGAGGCCGGGCTGTTGTCCCGGCTGCTGGAACTCGCCGGCCACCGCTGAAGCCATCCGTCCCTTCCTGACGCCGCGCCGTGACCCCCGTCCCGGCGCGGCTCAGTGCTGCCCGCGACCGGTCACAGGGCCCGGGAAGTAGGGGGTGGGGCGGCGGGTCTGGGGTTCAAAGTAGGGGGCGCGCGTGGATACGTTGACAGGGCGTTCGTGGGAGACCACGGCGTACGGCACCGGGGCAGACGCCCGGCGCATTCCGTACCGGATTCGGTAGTCCCCTGTCGCCGGGGATGCGTGTGCGACGACAGTGCAGAGGGAGAGCGAGGAGCCACTCGTGCGGTATGACATTCTTGGTTCGCTTAGGGTGACCGATGACCACGGCGTCTCCTCGGTCAGTGCGCCGAAGATGCAGATTCTGATGGCTGCGCTGCTCGTCCGGGCCAACCACGTCGTGTCGGGCGACGAGCTGACCCGCGAGATCTGGAGCAGCAACCCGCCACGGCGCGCGACCGCTTCCCTGCACGTCCACGTCTCCCAGCTGCGGAAGATCCTCGCCCGCCCCGGCCGGCCCGAGAGCCCGATCGGCACCGAGGCGCCCGGCTATCTCCTGCGCGTCCAGCCGGGCGAGCTGGACCTGCACCGCTTCCAGCAACTGCTGCGCGACGGGCGGCAGGCGGCGCGCGCCAAGAACCACGACAAGGCGGCGACGGTACTGGGCGCGGCGCTGTCCCTGCACCGTGGCACGGTGCTGAACGGGGTGGCGGACGGGCCGATCGTCGGCGGCTTCGTCCGCTGGGCCGAGGAAGCCAGGACCGAGTGCGCCGAACTGTTCGTCGAGTCCGGCATGGCACTGGGCCGCTACCAGGAGATGGCCGGACTGCTGCGCTCCCTGCTCGCCGAACACCCGCTGCACGAGGTCTTCTACCAGCAGCTCATCCGCTGCCTGTCGCGGTCGGGCCGGCGGGCCGAGGCACTGCGCGTCTACCACTGCGCACGCGAGACGATCCGCCGCGAACTGGGCCTGGAACCCTGCCAGGCGCTGCGGGAACTCCAGCGGACGATCCTGCTGTCCGAGGACGAGCGGCCCGGCATACGCCTGGCGGTGTGACGGGTGGTGCAGCGCAGACGGCGGTCCTGCGGGGCCGCCGTCTGCGCTGTTCCGTGACGGAACCGTGCGCGAAGCCCTTCCGTGCCACGAAAGCGCCGCGCCCCGCACATCGGCGGGGCGGGCAGCGCAGTGCGGAGCGGTCAGCAGCAGTGGTCCTTGCCGGCCTGCACCAGCCCCACCTCGTAGGCGAAGACCACCGCCTGGACCCGGTCGCGCAGATGCAACTTGGCGAGCATCCGCCCGACATGGGTCTTGACGGTGGCCGCGGACAGCACGAGGCTGTCCGCGATCTCCGCGTTCGACAGCCCCTGGGTCAGCAGGAGCAGTACCTCACGTTCCCGGTCGGTGAGCCGTTCCAGTACCGTGCAGTCCACCGGCATCCAGACGAATCGGCGGGGCCGCTGCCGGGTGATCACCGTGGTTTTCTCCTTCACCAGTCATCCAACAGCTCGTGGCGAGCTCCCCGGGCCGGGCATGTCTCACCGCCGGGCGGAGCCCGGCCACGGCGCCACCGGAGTGCCCCGGGTCACGCCGTAACTGCCTTGTGCCGACGGTGGTTTGTCGGAACGTCAGCATGTCGCGACGCTGTGTGGCCGGGGCACCCCCACTTGGAGGGGCATAGGGCTTCTGGCGCGATGTGTACCGTCATCGGGGGGATTCCGGCCGGTCGTCCGCGCCTGCCGCCGCCCCGCGGGACGGCCCACGTCACACGGCGCCGGACGGCCCGAGGAGCGTGGTGGCGATCTCCCGGGTGACCGCGGGGACATGGCTGTCGAGGTAGAAGTGGCCGCCGGAATACACCGACACGTCGAACGCGGCCGTGGTGTGCTCCCGCCATCCCTCGGCCTCGGCGACCGCAAGCGACGGGTCGGCGTCGCCGGAGAGCACGGTCAGCGGGCAGTTCACCACCGCGCCCTGATCGCAGATGTAGGTCTCCAGTGCGTGGTAGTCGGCGCGGACGACCGGCAGCACCATGGCCCGCAGCTCCTCGTCGTCCAGCACCCCGGGTGCGGTGCCGCCCAGCCGCTCCATCTCGGCGACCAGCCCGTCGTCGTCCCGCAGCCGGATGGAGGTGCGCTGCGGGGATGACGGCGGGCGGCGGGCGGAGGCGAACAGCTGTACCGGGCTCGCGAGGCCGGCCCGCTCGCACCGCCTGGCCACCTCGAAGGCGACGATCGCTCCCATGCTGTGCCCGAAAAAGGCGTACGGCTCGGTCAGCTGGGGCCGCAGCACGTCGAAGACGGCGTCCGCCAGCTCCGGGAGGCCGGTGAACGGCTGCTCCGCGCGCCGTTCCTGACGCCCCGGGTACTGCAGCGCCCAGGCTTCGACCTCGGCGGGCAGCTGCCGGGAGAGGGAGAGGTAGGAGCTTGCGGAGCCCCCGGCGTGCGGGAAGCAGACGAGCCGGACCCGGCTCTCCGGCGAGGGGCGGAAGCGCCGGATCCACGGGCTCGCCGCCGGGGCGGTGGCCACGGGGGCCGGCGCGACGGTGGGGTCGGGGTGCTGCACGGAAGGTCCTTCCTGGGGCGTGAACGTACCGCCGGTGGTATGCGCGGTACGGAGGGTGGTCACGGCAGGCTGCCGTGACCACCATGCTGTACCGGAACCATGGTGCCGTGCGGGTCAATCGGGGAGGTTCGGGAAGGCGAGCGTCGCCTTGCCGTCGCACCGGCCTCCGGAGGCGTCGTGATAGCGGTGCGTGGTGTGCGCCACCAGCAGCGGGGGCCCGCCTCCCGGGGCCCTCCGCTGGATCTGCTGGAACGCGAACTCGCCACGGAACGCACGGGGGTTGACCGGACGCCGGAACGTGCTCTCGAAGCGGGCGATGAGAATGTCGGGAAGCTGACGCTTCCAGTAGTCCTCCATGGTCCAGCCCGCGAAGTCGGCCAGCAGCTTCCACCGGACCGCGGCGGCGACCGTGTAATACATCACCTGGTTGTAACAGATGTTGACTTCGACGGAGTTGAGGTGCCCGGTGTCGTCGATGTAGCACGACTCGGGGATCGCGAACTCGCACTGTGTGGAGACGTCCCCGTCGACCGAGGTGACGACGACCGACTTGAGGTACTTGCAGTGCTCCTTGTAGGGGCGCAACACCTGGGCAAGCAGCTCCGGATCGCACGGGTGGGCGGACGCCGTCACGGCTACGCCCCGGTCTCGTACAGCTTGCGCGCGTCGTGCACGGTGACGCGGTGCGAGACGGTCGGCTCGGGTGTCGTGGTGTGCCGGGCGCGGTGGATCAGGCTGCGGTTGTCCCAGACGAGCAGATCGCCCTTCTCGAACTCCTGGAGGTGGATGGCCTCGTGGGACAGCTCCTCGTCGAGCTGCCCTGTGGCGTCGAAGAGCTGATGGAGGAGCTTGTCGTCGAGCGGGTTGCCGTCCGCGTCCTCGATCCCGACGGTGAAGCCCTCACTGATGTAGAGGATCGTTTCTGCAGTCATCGGGTGCAGGAAGGCAGTGGGGTGCAGCACCGCCGGGGTCTTCTTCTCGACCTCGTCGATGATCTCGGAGATCGGCCGGTAGACGTCGTGCGGGCGGATCTTGAAGTACTTGCGCACGCTGTGCCGGCAGTTGGTGCCTGACACCGCCGCCTTCAGCTCGTCGGGGAGCCTGCGGTACGCCTCGCCCATGTCGATGAAGTACGTACCGCGGTTCCTCTCCGGGATGACCTGCGGGTAGATGAGGGTGATCCCGAACGGGTCGGGCATGAACTGGTAGTCGGCGTGCCAGAACTTGCCGGTCTTGGGCACGCCGATCTGCTTGCCGTTCTCCTGGACGTTCGACGACACGAAGATGTCCGGGTTCTCCGGGTGGTGGTACATCGGTTCGTAGTACGCCTCAGGACGGCCCAGCCGCTTCCCCAGCTCGTGGAAGGACCGCGGTGAGAGGTCCTGGTTCTTCAGGACGGCGATCTTGCTGCTGTAGACGGCCTGCAACAGGTCCTGGACGTCCGACTCCGACGCGGTGGTGTGGTCGAAGTCCTCGACCGTGACACCCAGTTGCTTTCCTGCCTGCGGCGTGATCTGCATGAGGGGCGTTCTCCGGATTCTCGTGAGGGGTGCCGGCGGAAGCAGCGCCGACGTGGGGGAGTGGGGCGGGCCGCCTGCCGGGATCCGGCGGATGCGGCGCGGGGCCGGGACGTCACACCGCTACGGGAGGCCGCCCGGCTGCTTGGTGTCGATCAGCTTCGCCGTCTGCTCCAGCGACAGGTCCTCGGTCAGTTCGTTGTCGCCGACCTCGATCCTGAGGTTCCGCTCCAGCCGCAGCGAGATCTCGACCATGGTGAGTGAGTCGACCCCGAGGTCGGCGAAGGTGGCGTCCGGGCGCAGTTGGCCGGCGGGCGCGTCGTGCAGTTCCTGAAGGATCGCCACGAGGCGGTCGTAGGTGGTGTGGCTCATTGCCGGTCCTTTCCCAGGGCTCGTCGCCCGTCGGGTTCTTGGCTGAGGTCGGGCCAGCGCAGTACGCACGAGCCCCAGGTGAGGCCGCCACCGAAGCCGGTGAGCAGCACCCGGGCTCCCGGCGAAAGCAGGCCCGTGGAGTACGCGTGGTCGAGGGCGAGCGGAATGGAGGCGGCGCCGGTGTTGCCCACCTCGACGAGGTGGCGTGCGCACCGGTCCCGCTCGATGCCCAGGTCGTCCGCGACGGACTGAAGGATGCGCAGGTTGGCCTGGTGGCCGACGAAGTGGTCCACGTCGCCCGGCTTCCACCCGGCCGAGTCGAGGGCGGCGCGCGCCGAGGCCGCCATGCGGGTCACCGCGTGCCGGTAGACCTCCTTGCCGCGCATGGCGAAGTGCGATTCCTCGCGGGTCGGCGGGCGGTCCGACCCCCGCTGCCGCGATCCGCCGGCCGCGATCATGATGATCTCTTCCCCGTCACCGTCGCTGCCGAGGTCGAAGTGGCCCAGCGCGCCCGGCTCGTCCACCTCTCCGGCACGCAGCACGACGGCTCCGGCGCCGTCACCGAAGATGATGGCGTTGGTACGGTCGTCCGGGTCGACGATCGAGGAGTAGACGTCGGCACCGATCAGCAGCACCCGCTCGGAGACACCGGCGGCGATCAGACCGGCGGCGGTGGCGAGGCCGTAGACGAAGCCGGTGCACACGGCCGACACGTCGAAGGCCGCGACGTGGCGCAGACCGAGCCGGGCGGCGACCAGGGGAGCGGTCGCCGGACACGGGCGGTCCGGCGTGGTCGTGGCGACCAGGACCGTGTCCACGGCCGGCTCACCGGCCGAACACAGCGCCCGCCGCCCGGCCTCGACGGCCAGATCCGACGTGGCCTGACCCGGCTCGACGGCATGCCGGCCACGGATGCCGGTACGGGTGGTGATCCACGCGTCGGTGGTGTCGAGCCGCTGCGAAAGCTCCGCGTTGGTGACGACCCGCGGGGGCAGCCAACCCCCCACACCACACAGCACCGGTGCGCGACCGGGCGGCGGCCCTGAGGGGTCGGGGGGTATTCCGCTCATGCTCACGACGTACCTCTCAGGGAACGGACGAGAATTTCTTGAGGAAGCGTCATCCACGGTGGGTGAGGCGCTTTAAGGGAAATGCCGCAAAGTCGCTCATGTCAATGCGGGAGCGGATTCCTGAAGTGATTCTAAAGACGCACTAAAGCCTTGCCGATGCCTCGGGAGGGAAGCGATCCGCTGGGCAATCGCCCCGGAAAGGCCACCCCTGACCTGTGGGAATGCTCTACCGTCCCAGATTCTGAGCATATCCGGATCCGCTACGCACAGGGAAAGCCGTCGATCGGCCAACTTTTTGATGGTTGCGTTCGTCAGACCTTCGGCGTATCAACTGTCCTGCTGCCCGGCCCTTTTCGGTCGCTCGCGGAGAATCCGCCGGGAGCGTTATCGGCATCCCTACCGTCCGGCTGATTCCGGCACGCGGTACCGCGCGGATTTTGGAGGCGCGTTTTCCATGGACTCAACTTCGCCGCTCGCCCAGCGGATTGCCGGTCTCCCCGGCAACGAACGCAGGCGTGCGCTGCTCGACCTGGTGCGCACCCAGGTGAGCGACCTGCTCGGGTTCGCCGTCCCGGAGGACGCGGCCGACGTCTCCTTCCTCGACCTCGGCATCGACTCGCTCACCGCCGTCGATCTGCGCGACAGGCTCGGCGCCGCCGGCAGCCTGAACCTGCCCTCCACCATGGTGTTCGACCACCCCACCCCGGCACAGCTCGCCGGATACCTCGACTCCCTGCTGGACGACGCCGCCCGCGCGCACGAAGCCCCCGCACCCGACGGGGCCCGGAAGCCCGCAGCAGGGGAAGGCCCCGAGAGCCAGGAGGAGCACGGGAGCCGGGAACCGGAGCGGCACGACGACGACCCGATCGTCATCGTCGGAATGGCCTGCCACTTCGCCGGCGGTGTGGACTCCCCCGAGGACCTGTGGCGGCTGCTCGCCGCGGGCGCCGAGGCACACGGCCCCCTCCCGCAGGACCGCGGCTGGGACCTGGAAGCGCTCTACGATTCGGACCCCGACGTGCAGGGCACGACCTACGTCCGCGAGGGCGGATTCCTCGACCGCGCCCAGGAGTTCGACGCGGCGTTCTTCGGGATCTCGCCGCGCGAGGCGCTGGCGATGGACCCGCAGCAGCGACTGCTGCTGGAGACGTCCTGGGAGGCCCTGGAACAGGCCGGCATCGACCCCGCCACGCTGCGCGGATCCCGCACCGCCGTCTACGCGGGGGTGGCCGATTTCGACTACCCGCTGCTCGCCACGGCCGTACCTGACAGCGACATGTACTACACCACCGGCACGCACAGCAGCGTGGCGTCCGGCCGGATCTCCTACGCGCTCGGTCTGGAGGGCGCCGCCCTGACCGTCGACACGGCGTGCTCGTCGTCGCTGGTGACGCTGCATCTGGCGGCGCAGGCGCTGCGGCAGGGCGAGTGCTCCATGGCACTGGCAGGCGGCGCGACCGTCCTCGCGGGCCCCAGCGTCTATCTGGGCTTCAGCCGCCAGCGTGCCCTGTCGGCCGACGGCCGCTGCCGCGCGTTCTCCGACAACGCGGACGGATTCGGGCCCGCCGAGGGGGTGGGGATGTTGGTGTTGGAGCGGTTGTCGGATGCGCGGCGTAACGGGCATCGGGTGTGGGCTGTGGTGCGGGGTTCGGCGGTGAATCAGGATGGTGCGTCGAATGGTTTGACGGCGCCGAATGGTCCGTCGCAGCAGCGGGTGATTCGTCAGGCGTTGGCGGTTGCCGGGCTTTCCGTGGCGGATGTGGATGTGGTGGAGGCGCATGGTACGGGGACGGCGCTGGGTGATCCGATCGAGGCGCAGGCGTTGTTGGCGACGTACGGTCAGCGGGGTGCTGGCGTCCGGCCGTTGTTGTTGGGGTCGGTGAAGTCGAATATTGGTCATACGCAGGCTGCTGCGGGTGTGGCGGGTGTGATCAAGTCGGTGCTGGCGTTGGAGCGGGGTGTGGTTCCGGCGTCGTTGCATGCGCGGGTGCCGTCGTCGCATGTGGACTGGGATGCGGGCGCGGTGGAGCTGGCTGCCGAGGCGGTGGCGTGGCCCGAGGTGGACAGGCCCCGCCGGGCCGGCGTCTCCTCCTTCGGCATGGGCGGGACCAACGCCCACGTCATCCTGGAGCAGGCCCTCGATGTGGCGGCCGGCACCGCCGCGGACACGGCGCCCGAGCGGGGAGCCGACACCGGGGACGTGGCCCTGCCAGGCGGTCGGGAAGGGCTCGGCGGTCTCACTCTGTGGCCGGTGTCGGGGCGTGGTGAGGGTGCGCTGCGCGCTCAGGCCGGGCGGCTCGCGGAGTTCCTGCGCACGGGCCCGTCGGTTCCGGACGCGTCGGTGGCCGCCGCGCTGGCTCAGGGGCGTACGGCCTTCGAGCACCGCGGCGTGATCCTCGCGGACAGCCGGGATGCCGCGGTCGCAGGTCTGGAGGCGCTGGCGTCCGGCAACGAGAAGGCGGCTTTGGCCTCCCGCCTCGTCCCGCCGTCAGGTTCCACCGCGCCGGACGCCTCATCCGGTGCCGTGGTGACGGGCACCGCGCTCGCGTCCAGCGGCGAGGGTGTGGTGCTGGTCTTCCCCGGCCAGGGCTCCCAGTGGGTCGGTATGGGACGCCAACTCATCGACTTCTCGCCGGTGTTCGCGGACTGGGTCGCCGAGTGCGAGAAAGTCTTCGCCCCGTACCTCGACTGGTCCCTGAGCGCGCTGCTGCGGGACGAAGGCAGCACGGTTTCCCTGGACCAGGGCGACGAGGTGGTGCAGCCGGCGCTGTTCACGGTGATGACGGGCCTCGCGGAGCTGTGGCGGCACTACGGTGTCGTCCCCGCCGCGGTCGTCGGGCACTCGCAGGGCGAGATCGCCGCCGCGTACGTGGCGGGCGCGCTCTCGCTGCCGGACGCGGCCAAGATCGTGGCCCTGCGCAGCAAGCTCCTCAAGGAGCTGTCCGGGCGCGGCGCGATGGCGTCGGTGATGCTGGGGCGCGCCGAGACCGAGGCCAAACTCACCGACTGGGCGGGCCGGTTGTCCGTGGCGGCCGTCAACTCCCCTTCCTCGACGGCGGTTTCCGGCGACGCGGGCGCGCTGGGGCAGTTCCTCGACCGGCTGGCGGCCGACGGCGTATGGGCCCGCCGTATTCCCATCGACTACGCCTCGCACTCCGCGCACGCGGAGGTGGTGGAGGAACGGCTGGCGGAGCTGCTGGCGGACATCGTGCCGCGGTCTGGCGATGTGGTGTTCTGCTCGACGGTGACGGGTGAGCTGATCGACACCGCGGCGCTGGGCGCGGGCTACTGGTATCGCAACTTGCGGGAGCCGGTGGATTTCCAGGGTGCGGTGGAGTCGTTGCTGGCGGCGGGTTACCGGGTGTTCGTGGAGGCGAGTCCGCATCCGGTGCTGACGATGGCGGTCGAGCAGATCCTCGACGGAGCTTCCCGCGAGGGGGTGGCGCTGGAGTCGCTGCGGCGTGACCACGGCGGTCCGGAGCATTTCGCCGGGTCGCTGGCGCAGGCCCAGGTGCGGGGCGTGGACCTGGACTGGACCGCGGTGCTCGGGGCCGTGCCCGCCCGGGTGGACCTGCCGACGTACGCCTTCCAGCGGGACCGCTTCTGGCCCGTGCCCGCCATGCGGCAGGCCGGTGACCCGGCGGGGCTCGGGGTTGGTGGGGTGGATCACCCGCTGCTGGGTGCGGTGGTCGAGTCGGCGGACGGGGGCGGGGTGTTGCTGACGGGCCGGCTGTCGTTGGCCACGCATCCGTGGCTCGCGGATCACGCGGTGGCCGGTACGGCGCTGCTGCCGGGCACGGCGTTCCTGGAGCTGATGCTGCGCGCCGGTGAGGAGGTCGGCTGCGCTGAAGTCACGGAACTCGTACTGGAGTTGCCGCTGGTGCTGCCCGATGACGGTGGTGTGCGGATCCAGGTCGCGGTCGGCGCCGAAGACGACTCCGGGCACCGTACGGTCACCGTGCACTCCCGCCCGGAGGACGGCCCGCCCGGCCTGCCGTGGACCCGGCACGCCGGCGGCCTGGTGGCCGTCACCGGGGCGACAGGACCTGACGACCCGGCCGGCCTCGGCGACTGGCCGCCGGCCGGCGCCCGGCCGGTGCCGCTGGACGACTTCGCCGCGCGGATCGCGGAGCGCGGGTACGGCTACGGCCCCGCGTTCCAGGGGCTGCGGGCCGTCTGGCGCCGAGGCGAAGAACTCTTCGCCGAGATCGGCATGGACGAAGACCTGATACCGGGCGACCGCCTGGCCAGCGGCAGGCCCGAACGGTTCGCACTGCACCCGGCGCTCCTGGACGCCGCCCTCCGCCCGATGCTGCTCAACGGCGGCCTCGACGACACCGCGGAAGGCCCCTGGCTGCCGTTCTCCTGGAGCGGCTTCCGGGTGTACGCGGCGGGCGCCGACCGGCTGCGGGTACGGCTGACACCCCAGGGCCCTGGTGCGGTCGCGATGGAACTCGCCGACGGCGCGGGCCGCCCGGTCGCCTCGGCACAGTCGCTGGTGACCCGGCCGGTCCCCGCCGACCGGCTGCGGGCCGCCCACGGCGACGCCGGGCAGGCGCTCCTCCACCTCGACTGGCGCGCCCTGAACACCGAGGCGCGGACCGCGCCCGCCACCGAAGGCTGGGCGACGCTGGGCGCGGCGGACCCCGACGCACGCTACGGCGGCGTGCCGGTGACGAACCTGACGGACCTGGCCGCGCTGCGCGCCCGCCTCGACGCGGGACACCCGGCGCCGGACGTACTCCTGGTAGCGCGCTCCGGCCCGGCGGCCTCCGGCGCCGCAGTGCCGGACGCGGTGGCCGCCGGCACCGTGGAACTCCTCGGCGTCCTCCAGGAGTGGCTGGCCGACGAGCGCTGCACGGCCTCCCGCCTGGTGGTGCTGACCTGCGGTGCGACCGCCACCGGGCCCGACGAGGACGTCACCGGCCTGGCGGCGGCCCCGCTGTGGGGGCTGGTGCGCTCGGCGCAGGCCGAGAACCCGGGCCGGTTCATCCTCCTGGACACCGACGGCACCGCGGAATCCCGGCAGGCGCTGCCCGCCGCGCTGGCGGCTGCCATCGATGCCGGTGAGCCGCAACTCGCCCTGCGCGCCGGGCAGTCGCTGGTGCCCCGGCTCGCGCCGCACCCAACGGACGGCGCGGCCACCCTGGCCGCCGCCCTGGACCCGCAGGGAACGCTGCTGGTCACCGGCGGAACCGGCACGCTCGGCGGGGTGCTGGCCCGGCACCTCGTGCGCCGGTACGGCCTCGCGCACGTCGTCCTGACCAGCCGTAGCGGCAGGGCGGCGACGGACGCCGCCGCCCTGGAGGCGGACCTCGTGGCACTGGGCGCCAAGGTGACCATCGCCGCCTGTGACGCCGCCGACCGCACGGCGCTCGCCGAGCTGCTCGACACCCTCCCCGCCGAGCATCCGCTGACCGGTGTGGTGCACGCGGCGGGGGTGCTCGCCGACGGGGTGCTGCCGTCGCTGACGGCCGACCAGGTCGCACGGGTGCTGGACCCCAAGGTGCGGGCGGCCTGGAACCTGCATGAACTCACCCGCGACCGTGACCTCGCGCTGTTCGCGATGTTCTCATCCGTCGCCGGTGTCATCGGCACCGCAGGGCAGGCCAACTACGCGGCTGCCAACTCCTTCCTGGACGCACTCGCCGTACACCGTCGCGCCCAGAACCTGCCCGCCACCTCACTGGCCTGGGGATTCTGGAGCGAGGCGACCGGCATGACCCGGCACATCGACCAGGACGGCATGGCGGCCCGGCTGCGCCGCATCGGCATCAGGCCCCTCCCCACCGACCAGGGCCTCGCCCTCTTCGACACCGCGACCGCCACCACCGCCCCGGCACTGGTGCCCGCGCCGCTCGACCACGCCGCGCTGCGGGCCGGCACCCCGGACAGCGTGCCCGCGCTGCTGCGTGGCCTGGTCCGCGTCCCCGTACGCCGGACGGCGGCCCACCGGCCCGAAGCCGAAACCGGCGGGCTCGCGCAGCGGCTGCTCGCCGCCGCACCGGCCGAGCGGGAGCGGATCCTGCGCAAGCTCGTCCAGTCCGAGGTGCACGAAGTGCTCGGCGCCGCGCAGGCCGAGAACGTGGCGCCGGACCGCAGGTTCAGCGACCTCGGCTTCGACTCGCTCACCACCGTCGAGCTGCGCAACCGGCTCACCAGGGCCACCGGCCTGCGGCTGCCCACCACGCTGGTCTTCGACCACCCCACAGCCGCCGACATCGCCCGGTTCCTGCACGACCGGCTGATCCCCGAGAACGCCGAGGCGCCGGAGACGGCGGCCCCCACCGGGCCGACCACGATCCACCGGCCCGACACCGACACCGACATCGCCGCTATGGACGTGGACGAGCTGATCCGGCTCGCACTCGACGACAACTCCTGACGGCAACGGTAAAAGCGAGGTTCGTGATGGAAGCACCCCACGAGAAGGTCGTCGAGGCCCTGCGCGCTTCACTGACCGAGGCCAGGCAACTGCGCGCGGAGAACCAGCAGTTGCGGGACGCGGCGCAGGAGCCGATCGCGATCGTCGGCATGGCGTGCCACTACCCCGGCGGCGTGGACTCCCCGGAAGACCTGTGGACCATGGTCTCCTCCGGCACCCGGGCGATCGCCCCGTTCCCTGACGACCGCGGCTGGGACCTGGACGCGCTCTACGACCCGGACCCGGACCACCAGGGCACCAGCTACGCCCGCGAGGGCGGATTCCTGCGCGGGACGGCGGAGTTCGACGCGGCGTTCTTCGGGATCTCGCCGCGCGAGGCGCTGGCGATGGACCCGGTCCAGCGGCTGCTGCTGGAGACGTCCTGGGAGGCCCTGGAGCGGGCGGGCATCGCCCCCGCCTCCCTCAAGGGCAGCCACACGGGCGTGTTCACCGGCGCGTTCCCCTCGAACTACGGGCTGCTCCTGCAACCGATCTTCGACCAGATCGAGGGCTACTTCGACCTGGGCACCACCTCCAGCGTCGCCGCCGGCCGGGTCGCGTACGTACTCGGCCTGGAGGGCCCCACCGTCGCGGTGGACACGGCGTGCTCGTCGTCGCTGGTGACGCTGCATCTGGCGGCGCAGGCGCTGCGGCAGGGCGAGTGCTCGATGGCGCTGGCAGGCGGGGTGACGGTGATGCCCACCCCCACCGTGTTCATCGAGTTCAGCCGACAGCGGGTGCTGTCGCCCCGGAGCGTCTGCGAGCCGTTCTCCGACGGCGGCGACGGCACCACCCTCAGCGAGGGGGTGGGGATGTTGGTGTTGGAGCGGTTGTCGGATGCGCGGCGTAACGGGCATCGGGTGTGGGCTGTGGTGCGGGGTTCGGCGGTGAATCAGGATGGTGCGTCGAATGGTTTGACGGCGCCGAATGGTCCGTCGCAGCAGCGGGTGATTCGTCAGGCGTTGGCGGTTGCCGGGCTTTCCGTGGCGGATGTGGATGTGGTGGAGGCGCATGGTACGGGGACGGCGCTGGGTGATCCGATCGAGGCGCAGGCGTTGTTGGCGACGTATGGCCAGCGGGGGTCTGGCGTGCGGCCGTTGTTGTTGGGGTCGGTGAAGTCGAATATTGGTCATACGCAGGCTGCTGCGGGTGTGGCGGGTGTGATCAAGTCGGTGCTGGCGTTGGAGCGGGGTGTGGTTCCGGCGTCGTTGCATGCGCGGGTGCCGTCGTCGCATGTGGACTGGGACGCGGGCGCGGTGGAGCTGGCTGCCGAGGCGGTGGCGTGGCCCGAGGTGGACAGGCCCCGCCGGGCCGGCGTCTCCTCCTTCGGCATCAGCGGCACCAACGCCCACGTCATCCTGGAGCAGGCGCCCGACGACGAGCAGGCCCCCGACGCCGAATCGCCGCAGTCGGCCGCCGGGCAGGCAACGGGCCGTGCAAAAACGGCTGTTGGCGGTCTCACTCTGTGGCCGGTGTCGGGGCGTGGTGAGGGTGCGCTGCGCGCTCAGGCCGGGCGGCTCGCGGAGTTCCTGCGCACGGGCCCGTCGGTTCCGGATGCGGCGGTGGCTGCCGCGCTGGCTCAGGGGCGTACGGCCTTCGAGCACCGCGGCGTGGTGCTGGCGGCGGACCGCGAAGGCGCGGTCGACGGGCTGGAGGCGCTGGCCGCCGGTGTGAGTACCGGTAACGTCCTGACGGGCACCACGGTCGCAGCCGCCGACGACGGGGTGGTGCTGGTCTTCCCCGGCCAGGGCTCCCAGTGGCTGGGCATGGGCCGCCAACTCATGGACGAATCGCCGGTGTTCGCCGACTGGGTCGCGCGCTGCGAGGAAGCCTTCGCCCCCTACCTCGACCGCTCACTGACCGTGGCGCTGCGCGAGGAGCGGGACGCGACCGCGCTCGACGGGACCGAGATCCTCCAGCCGGCGCTGTTCACGGTGATGACGGGCCTCGCGGAGCTGTGGCGGCACTACGGTGTCGTCCCCGCCGCGGTGGTCGGGCACTCGCAGGGCGAGATAGCGGCGGCATGTGTGGCGGGCGCGCTGTCCCTGGCCGACGCCGCCAAGATCGTGGCCCTGCGCAGCCGGGCACTCAAGGAGGCCCGCACCCCCGGTGGCATGGCGTCGGTGATGCTGGGGCGCGCGGAGGTCGAGGCGAAGCTCGCACCGTGGCGCGACCGGCTGTTCGTCGCCGCCGTCAACGCCCCCGCGTCCACCACCGTTTCCGGGGACGTCGCCGCCCTGGAGGAATTCCTCGCGGACGTGACGGCCGCCGGGGTCAGGGCCCGCCGCATCCCCGTCGACTACGCCTCGCACTGCGCGCACGTCGAAGCGACCGAGGGGCCGCTGCGGGAACTGCTGGCGGGGATCGCGCCGCGGTCGAGCGAGACGGACTTCTGCTCGACGGTGACGGGTGAGCTGATCGACACCGCGGCGCTGGGCGCGGGCTACTGGTATCGCAACTTGCGGGAGCCGGTGGATTTCCAGGGTGCGGTGGAGTCGTTGCTGGCGGCGGGTTACCGGGTGTTCGTGGAGGCGAGTCCGCATCCGGTGCTGACGATGGCGGTCGAGCAGATCCTCGACGGCGCTTCCCGTGACGGCGCCGCGCTCGCCTCGCTGAGCCGCGAGCACGGCGGTCTCGCACACTTCGCCGGGTCGCTGGCGCAGGCCCAGGTGCGGGGCGTGGACCTGGACTGGGAAGCCGTACTGGGAGCGGCTCCCGCGCAGGTGGACCTGCCGACGTACGCCTTCCAGCGGAAGCGGTACTGGCCGGCACCGACGGCCAGGACAGGCGACCCGGCGGGGCTGGGGATCGGCGGGGTGGATCACCCGCTGCTGGGTGCGGCGGTCGAGTCGGCGGACGGCGGCGGGGTGTTGCTGACGGGCCGGCTGTCGCCGGCCACGCATCCGTGGCTCGCGGATCACGCGGTGGCCGGTACGGCGCTGCTGCCGGGCACGGCGTTCCTGGAGCTGATGCTGCGCGCCGGTGAAGAGGTCGGCTGCGCCGAAGTGGCGGAACTCGTACTGGAATCACCCCTGTTGCTCGCCGAGCGGGCAGCGGTTCGGGTGCAGGTCGCGGTCGGCGCCGAAGACGCCTCGGGGCACCGTACGGTCACCGTGCACTCACGGCCCGACGACGGTGCGGACAGCCGGTCCTGGACCTGTCACGCCAAGGGCTCCCTCGCCACCGGCGGCGCCGCCCCGGTGGACGGCACGGGAGCCTGGCCGCCGCCCGGCGCCGAGCCCGTGGACGTGGACGCGCTGTACGAGCGGCTCGGCGCGATCGGCGCGGAGTACGGGCCCGCGTTCCGGGGCCTGCGGGCCGTGTGGCGTCGCGGCGACGAACTCTTCGCCGAGGTCGGCACGGCGGACGGATCCGGTCCCCAGGACAGCGGCCCCGAGCGGTACGCGCTGCACCCGGCCCTGCTGGACGCCGCGTTGCACCCCCTCGGTCTGGACAGCCCCCGACTGCGGCTGCCGTTCGTGTGGCGCGGCGTCGCCCTGCACACCCCGGGCGCCTCGGCCCTGCGCGTCCGGCTCGCGCCCGATGGCACCGACTCCGTCTCGCTGACCGCGACCGACCCCGAGGGCAGGCCGGTCCTCACGGCCGAAGCGCTCACCCTGCGCCCGGTGGACCCGGCGGCGGTCGCCGCGGCCCGTGGCGCCCACCACGACAGGCTGTTCCGCACCGAGTGGCAGGCCGTGGCACCGGCCGACGCGCCCGCCGGCTCCTGGGCGGTGCTCGGAGACGGCCTCGCGGCGCCAGGGGCCCGGCGCTACGACACCCTGCCCGACCTGCACGCGGCGCTGGCCGCAGGCGAGGCCGTGCCGCAGGTGCTCGTGGTGCCCTGGCTGCCCGCTACGGACGCGCGGACCGGCCCGCTCGCCGAACGGGCCCGCCGGGCGACCTGCCGGGCGCTGGCGCTCCTCCAGACATGGCAGGCGGACGAGCGGCTGGCCGCCGTACGGCTGGCACTGGTGACCCGGGGCGCGGTGGCCGCGGCCCCCGGCGAAGGCGTCCCCGACCTCGCGCACGCCGCACTGTGGGGACTCGTACGCTCCGCACAGCGGGAGTACCCGGGCCGCATCGTCCTGCTGGACGCCGATGACACCACCGCTTCGCTGCGTGCGCTCCCTGGCGCCATCGCCACCGGCGAGCCCCAACTCGCACTGCGTGAAGGGCAGTTGAGCGCGCCACGGTTGGTGCGGGCCACGTCCGTCGAGCGGGCGCCCGACGGGCCGGCCGACCCCGAGGGCACGGTCCTGATCACCGGCGGCACCGGCGGCCTCGGCCGGCTCGTCGCCCGTCACCTGGTCGCCGAGTACGGCGCCCGGCATCTGCTGCTCGTCAGCCGCCAGGGGCCGCGGGCCGCCGGGGCCGAGGCGCTGGAGCGCGAACTGACCGGCCTCGGAGCCGAACAGGTCACCCTCGCCGCCTGCGATGTCGGCGACCGGGAGGCACTGGCCGGGCTGCTGGCATCCGTTCCGGCGCAGCATCCGCTGACCGGCGTCGTGCACCTGGCCGGCACCCTCGACGACGGAGTGATCCCCGCCCTCGACGAGGCGCGCATCGCACGGGTCTTCCGGCCAAAGGCCGATGCCGCGCTGCACCTCCACGAGCTGACCGCGGACCTGCCGCTGCGGCGGTTCCTCCTCTTCTCCTCGGCCGTCGGCACCCTCGGCGCACCCGGGCAGGGCAACTACGCTGCGGCGAACACTCTGTTGGAGGCGCTGGCCCGGCACCGTCAGGCAGCCGGACTGCCCGCCACCGCACTGGCCTGGGGCTACTGGGCGCAGGACAGCGACATGCTCAAGGAAAAGGACCGGGCCGGCCTGTCGGCGCAGTTGCGCAGGACCGGCACCCTGCCGCTGAGTGCCGACGAGGGCCTGGCGCTGTTCGACGCCGTGCAGGACGCCGCCGATCCGGTGCTGGTGACGGCGCCCCTGGATCTGGCGGCCCTGCGGGCGCCGGGCGCCGAAGTCCCCGCGCTGCTCGGCGCGCTGGTCCCGGCCGCGCGGCGGCACGGCAGGCGCGGCGCGGGGGCGGCAGGCCCCACGGCGCTGCGCGCCCGGCTCGACCGGCTCGCCGGCCCGGAGCGCGAGGCGGCTCTGCTCGACCTGGTGCGGGCACAGATCGCCGCGGTGCTGGGGCACGTGACGGCGGACCGCATCCCCGCCGGGCGTCCGCTGTCCGACCTCGGCTTCGACTCGCTCACCGCGGTGCAACTGCGCAATGCGCTCGATGCGGCGACCGGCCTGCGGCTGCCCGCCACGATGGTCTTCGACCACCCCACACCTGCCGATCTGGCCCGCGGTGTCGGCGACCGCCTGCGCGCGGCGTCCGCGCCCGCACCGGACGCGCAGCCCGCGGCCTCCGGGCCCTCACTCCTGGACGAACTCGCCCGGCTGGAAGCCGCGTGGGGCCGAGCCCCGGAGCAGGAGCTGGCCGCGGTCGGCTCCCGCCTTGAGGCGCTGCTGTCCCGCGTCCGCATCGGGGACGCGATGACCGCCGACCGCGACGGCATCGAAGCGGCCACCGACGAACAGCTCTTCGACCTGCTCGACGAGGAGCTCGGCTCCATCTGACCTGGCACCGGCCGCGTCCCCGGCCGGGCCCCAAGGGAAGGCACCCATGGCAGACGACCGCCGGCTACGGGAATACCTCACACGTGTCACATTGGAACTCCGCCGCACCAGGCGGAAGTTGGTGGAGAGGGAGGAAGCGCAGCACGAACCGATCGCCATCGTCGGCATGGCCTGCCGATACCCGGGCGGGGTGGAGTCACCCGAGGACCTGTGGGCACTGCTCGCCCACGGGCGGGACGCCGTCTCCGGCGCACCCGACGACCGGCAGTGGGACGAACGGCAGGCCGCGGCCGGCCAGGAATCCGGCGCCCCCAGGGAAGGCGGATTCCTGCACCACGCCGCCGACTTCGACCCGGAACCGTTCCGGATGTCCGAGCAGGAAGCGCTGGTCTGCGACCCCCAGCAGCGGCTGCTCCTTGAGTGCGCCTGGGAGGCCCTGGAGCGGTCCGGCATCGACCCGCTGTCCCTGCGGGAGAGCCCCACCGGCGTGTTCGCCGGCCTCATCTACAACGACTACGGTGGGCGCGTCCGGCAGGCGCCGGAGGGAACGGCGGGTGACCTGCTCGTCGGCAGCGCACCCAGCGTGGCATCCGGTCGCATCGCCTACACCTTCGGCCTCCAGGGCCCCGCGGTCACCGTCGATACCGCCTGCTCGTCGGCGCTCGTGGCGTTGCACCTGGCGGTCCAGTCGCTGCGCACCGGCGAATCCACGCTCGCACTGGCCGGCGGGGCGTCCGTGATGGCCACCCCGGCTGCCCTCGACGCTTTCGGGCGGCAGGGCATGCTCGCCCCGGACGGCCGCTGCAAATCGTTCGCCGCGGACGCGGACGGCTGGGGCCTGTCCGAAGGCGTCGGGATGCTGGCCCTGGAACGGCTCTCGGACGCCCAACGGGCCGGCCGTACGGTGCTGGCGGTGCTCCGCGGCTCCGCCGTCGTCCAGGACGGCGCCTCGCACGGGCTGACCGCCCCCAACGGGCAGGCCCACCGCCGCATGATCCGGCAGGCGCTCGCCGCCGCCCGGCTGACCTCGGCCGACATCGACGCAGTGGAGGGCCACGGCACCGGCACCCCGCTGGGCGACCCGATCGAGGCGCAGGCGCTGATGGACACCTACGGCGCCGAACGCGGCGCGGACCGGCCCCTGTTCCTTGGATCCCTCAAGTCGAACATCGGCCACACACAGGCGGCGGGCGGCGTCGGCGGCGTGATCAAGATGGTGCTCGCCCTGCGGCACGGCCTGCTCCCGCAGACCCTGCACGCCAAGGAACCGTCATCGCACCTGGACTGGTCACAGGGCACCGTCCGGCTGCTGACCGACCCCGCCCCCTGGCCCGCGGGGGACCGCACCCGCCGCGCCGCCGTCTCCTCCTTCGGCATCAGCGGCACCAACGCCCACGTCATCCTGGAGGAGGCGCCACCGCAGGACCGGGCGACCGCCGCCCGGCCACCGGCAGGTGCCGCCCGCACCGTGCCGTGGCTGCTGTCCGCGGCATCGGCGGAGGCACTGCGCGCACAGGCCGCCCGGCTCGCCGGCCACCTCGCCGCACACCCGGATCTCGACGCTCTCGACGTCGGCCGTTCGCTCGCCGCGAGCCGCGCGGGCGGGCCGCACCGTGCCGCCGTGGTGGCCGCCGACCGGGACGGGCACCTGCGGGGCCTCGCCGCGCTCGCCGATGGCCGGAACGCACCCGAACTGCGCCACGGCACACCTCCGGACGAGGCGGGAGACGCCGGCGCGCCCGCCGAAGCCGCCGACCCCCTGGCGGCGCTCGCCGACGTGCACTGCCGGGGCGGGTCGGCCGACGCCGCCGCCTTCGCCGCCACCGGCGCCCGCCTGATCGACCTGCCCACCTACGCCTTCCGGCGCCGCCGCTACTGGCTCGGCGCCGCACGAATCTGAAGGGTTGGTACGCCATGACCGGCCACGCCACACCTCCGCACGCGCCCCGCACGCTCGACACCAGGCTCGCCCACCACGCCGCGAACCAGCCGGACCGGACCGCCGTCGTGTGCGACGGCACGCAGCTCACCTACGGGCAACTGCACGAGGAGAGCGCCCGGGGCGCACTCGCCATGACGGCAGCCGGCCTGGGCAAAGGCGCCAGGGTCGGCTACCTGGGAAAGGAGTCGGCGCTCTTCTACGAGCTGCTCTTCGCCTGCGCGGCCGGCGGCACGGTACTCGTCCCCGTCAACTGGCGCCTCGCCCCCGACGAGGTCGAGTACATCCTGCGCGACTCCAGCGCCGAACTCCTCTTCGTGGAGAAGGAGTTCCTGCCCACCGCACGGCAACTCCACCCCGAGCTGCCCGCACTGCGGCAGCTGGTCCTGCTGGACTGTGACGACCCGGCGGGCACCGCCTTCGCCGCGTGGAAGGCCGCGGGCACCGGAGCCCTGCCGCCCGCCGCGCCCGGCACCGACGACGCCGTCGCCCAGATGTACACCAGCGGCACGACCGGTCTCCCCAAGGGAGTCGTCCTCGCCCACCGCAGCTTCTTCGCCGTCCGCGGCCTGCTGGACGATGCCGGCCTGGACTGGATCGACTTCCGGCCCGACGACAAGAGCCTCATCGGGATCTCCGGATCCCACATCGGCGGGCTGTGGTGGGCCACCCAGGGCTTCAACGCCGGCGTCACCAACGTCGCGATCCGCTCCTTCAACGGGCGCGAGGTCCGGGAGCTGATCGCCACGTCCGGCATCACCACCGCCTTCATGGTGCCCGCCATGCTGCTGATCCTGCTCGCCGAACCCGGCACGTCAAGCGCCGACTTCACCACCCTGCGCAAGACCGTCTACGGCGGTTCGCCCATCTCCGAATCGCTGCTCCAGCAGTGCATCGACGTCCTGCAATGCGACCTCGCCCAGATCTACGGCCTGACCGAGACCGGCAACACCGCCGTCTGCCTCGCACCCGCCGACCACCGTCCTGGCAGCCCCCGGTTGCGGGCGGCGGGGCGGCCCTACCCCGGCATCGAGCTGAAGACCATCGACGAGGACGGCCGCACCCTCGGCCCCGGCGACGTGGGTGAGGTCTGCATAAAGACCCCGGCCCGGATGCTCGAATACTGGCGCCTTCCCGAGGCAACCGCCGCCACTTTGCGGGAAGATTGGGTGCACACGGGCGACGCCGGGTTCCTCGACGAACAGGGCTATCTGTTCATCCAGGACCGCATCAAGGAAATGATCGTCCGGGCCGGCGAGAACATCTTCCCCGCCGAGGTCGAGAACGCGCTCAGCGCCCATCCGGCAGTGCTCGACGTGGCGGTCATCGGCGTCCCGGACGACCGGTGGGGCGAGGCGGTACATGCCTTCGTCGCCCTCCGGCCCGAGATGACGGCGGCACCCTACGAACTGCGGACCTTCCTGCGCGGACGGCTCGCCGACTTCAAGATCCCCACCCGCTACGCCGTCATCGACGCGGTACCGCGCAACCCCAGCGGCAAGATCCTCCGCCGCACCCTGCGGGACCAGTTCTGGAGCGCGCGCGACCGCGCCGTCAACTGACGCCCCCGGCAACCCGCTTCACCACACACGTCCCTGCCTCCGGCCCCGCACCGGACCGGGCCACCGTCCCCTCACGAGGAAAGAGACCAGCATGTCGGAAACCACCAAGGAAACGCCCGTCGAGGCCGTGGAGCCGTCCTTCAAGCCGTACGAAGGCAAGGCCGACCACCCCTGGGAGCAGCTGGCGTCGGACCGCGCCCGCTGCCCCGTCGCCCACTCGCCCGCCCTCGACTCGGTCCAGGTCACCACCTACGAGGGGGTGCGCGAGGTGGCACGCAACAGCGAGGCGTTCTCCTGCACCTACAGCGCGGCCTGGCCGCTGGAGGAGCCCGTCCCGGAAGAGATGCAGGTCTTCGACCTCACCGACCCGCCCCGCCACACCCGGCAGCGCCGGCTGGTGGTGCGCGCGCTGTCCGCGTCGCGGATCAGCCGGATGCGGCCGTTCGCCGAGCGGGTGATGAACGACCTCATCGATGCCGCCGCCGAGCGCGGCGGCGAGTTCGACCTCATCGCCGACTTCGCAGGACCGATGAGCGAGGCCCACATCGCCGAGCTGCTCGGGCTCGGTGAGGAGGAGCGGGAGATGGTGCTGCGCGCCGCGCTCTTCCCGGAGAGCACCGGCACGGCCAACACCGAGGGCCTGGAGAGCCCGGAGATGAAAGCCTGGCGCAGCTACCTGCAGGAGACGGTGCGCGCCCGCCGCGAGGCGGGTCCTGTCAACGACGACCTCCTGACGACGCTGTGCTTCGCCGAGGAGGACGGCGACCGGTTCGACGAGCAGGAGATCGGCCTCCTCATGCTGGGGCTGATCGCCGGCAACTCGTCCACCACGGCGGCCGTGGGCAACGTCTCCTGCGCCCTGGAGCAGCACCCCGAACAGAAGGCCAAGTACCTCGCCGACATCGAGGGCCTGAACGCCTCCACGGTCGAGGAAGGACTCCGCTACGACGGGCCGATCCTCGGCCTGTACCGCAGGACGCTGCGCGAGGCGGACATCGCCGGCCACTACACCGCACAGCCCGGCGAGCGGATCTACTTCTCCGTCGGCGCCGCGAGCCACGACCCGGAGGTCTTCGACCGGCCCGACGAGTTCCTCATCGACCGGGACTGGAAGAACCTGCCCGCCAGCATGGCGTTCGGCTACGGCGCACACCACTGCATCGGCGTGAACCTCGGCCGCCTCCAGGTCGAGGTGGCACTCGCCACGCTGTACACCCGGCTGCCGAACCTGCGGCTGCGCCCCGGATTCACCCCCGTGCAGCAGCCAGGCCCGATGGTCAGGGCGTGGGAGGCCCTGCCGATGGTCCACGACACTCCGGTGCTGCCCCGCACGGACGTCGCATGAGCGGCCTCACCGAACTCTCCTCCGAAGAACGGCACTTGGCGGTGGATCACGAGCTGTGCAGTGGCACCGGGCACTGCCAGGACGCGGCGCCGGAGATCTTCCGGGTCCAGGAGCGGTGGTCCTGGCTGCGCGAGGACGCCGACCTCGCGGCGGCCGACGCCGGCCGGCTGGCCGACGCCGAGGCCCGGTGCCCATGGATGGCCATCACCTTCGAGAGAAGGGAGCGGACATGAGCTACATCCTCGACCCGGCGTGGCACGCCGAGCGGGAACGCCTGGAGAACATCTCCGGCCTCTACGACCCCGGCACCACCGAGATCTGCACCCGGCTCGGCCTCACCGCGGGCTGGCGCTGCCTGGACGTGGGCGCCGGCACCGGCGGCGTCGTGCGGATGCTCGCCGAACGGGTCGGGCCCGAGGGCGAGGTGCTGGCGGTCGATGCCGACACCCGCTTCCTGGAGCCGCTCGCGGGCGGCCCGCTGACGG
Source organism: Streptomyces sp. NPDC048644 (assembly GCF_043199105.1). NCBI lineage: Bacteria > Bacillati > Actinomycetota > Actinomycetes > Kitasatosporales > Streptomycetaceae > Streptomyces > Streptomyces sp. NPDC048644. Next base: position 74,221 of record NZ_JBICVO010000003.1, on the reverse strand, counting down.
TGCGCACCATGGACGTGACGGCCGAACCCCTGCCCGACAGCCGGTTCGACCTCGTCCACGCGCGGCTCGTCCTGGAACACCTCGCCGCACCGGCCGACGTGGTGCGGTCGATGGCCGCCGCCGCCCGGCCGGGCGGCTGGGTGGTCGTCGAAGACCTCGACTGGTCCACGGCGCTGACCGTTGACCCCCCGTCCGAGGTGCACGAACGGGTCGTCGCCTGCTGCCACAAGGTCTTCGCAGGCACCCCCTACGACGCCTCGTTCGGCCGGCGGATTCCGCGGCTGCTGCGCGCCGCGGGGCTGACCGACATCGGGATCAGGGCGGTGTCGATGCCGCTGCCCGCCGACCCGGAAAAGGGCCAGCCGGCCTGGGAGATGCTGGTCGGCCAGCTCGCCCCCCGGATGCTCGCCGAAGGACTGCTCACCCAGGCGGACCTCGACGCCTTCCACCGGCAGTGGCACGACGGGGAAACGGTCGGCTTCGGACCGCTGATGGTCAGCGCCTGGGGCCGCCGCCCGGTCTGAGCCGGGAGCCCGCCGCACGGCCGAAGCCCGCCCCGGGACCTCCCGGGGCGGGCTTCGGTGCGGTGCGGTGACCGTCACTCCATGGGGTCAGGCACCGTCTCCTGCGCCGGCCCCCCGTGGTCCGGAACGTTCAGCAGCTGGACGGTCGCACAGCTCACCAGGCGGTTGCGCTCGTCGAAGACCTCCGCCGACCACAACTGCTGCGTGAAGCCGCAGTGGACGGGCACCGCGCAGGCGTGCAGCGTCCCCGAGACGGCCGACCGCATGTGGTGCATCTGCGTCTCGGCGCAGACGGCCGACCGCCCTTCGTCGACGTTCAGCGCCCCGCCGGCGGACACCGCGCTCTCCACGAGCGCCGCCAGGACACCGCCGTGCACGGCCCCCGCAGGCCCGTGTATCCGCGGGGACAGGGCCAGCGACGTGATCACCCGCTTCGCGGACAGTTCCTCGTACCGGATGCCGAGGAGAGCGTCGAGTGGATGCGTCTGACGGGTCAAGGGTCCGCTCCATTCGGGGTGGGCACCGTACGGGCGCCGCTGCATGAGGAGTTGGCGGTCAGGCACGTCCGCGGGCCGCCGCACACGGGCACGGCGGCCGGACACAGGGGCCGGCGGCCCCGCGGCGGATCAGATCCAGTCCGGCTGCTCCGGGGGAATCCGGCGCCCGTTGGCGATGAAGAACGAACGGATCACGTTGCCGCGGAAGAGCTGGCGGTTGCGCGGCCCGTCGAGCGCGGCGGAGAACTCCTTGACGCGGTCGCTGTAGAAGCCGCGCTTGCGGTACTTGCGGGTCTCCTCGTTGAAGATCTCGGCCACCATCTCGTCGGGGGTCCTGCCGACGAATTCGGCGAACTCGGCGAGCGTGCCGAGCCTGGTGTCCCGGTCCTTCGGTTCGAGGTCGGCGAGGTGCGCCGCGTACCGCTTGACGGTGATCAGGTCGTGAAAGGTCGGGTCGGTCATGGTCTTCCTCAGCCGGCTTCGTCGATGTCGTCAAGGAGGTGCCCCATCCGGGACCGCTTGGTCCGCAGATAGCGCAGGCTCTCGTGATGGGACGGCATCACCAGCGGCACGCGTGCGGACACCCGCACCCCGTGCCGGGCGAGCGCCGCCACCTTGTCGGGGTTGTTGGTGAGCAGCCGCACCCCGGCGATCCCCAGATCGCGCAGGATCGCCGCGCCCGCCCCGTAGTCCCGCCCGTCGACCGGAAGTCCCAGGGCCAGGTTGGCGTCCACGGTGTCGAGGCCGGTGTCCTGGAGCTGGTAGGCGCGCAGCTTGGCGGCGATGCCGATGCCCCGGCCCTCGTGGCCGCGCAGATAGATCACCGCGCCGCGGCCCTCGCCCGCGACCAGCCGCAGCGCCTCGTCGAGCTGCCCGCCGCAGTCGCAGCGCAGCGACCCCATGAGGTCCCCGGTGGCGCACTCGCTGTGCATCCTGACCAGCGCGTCGTCCGCACCCGCCACCTCGCCCGCCACGAACGCGAGATGCTCGGCGCCGTCCGCCGCCGCGTACGCCAGGCAGCGCAGCTCACCGTGGACGGTCGGGATCCGCGCCTCGGCCAGCCTGCGGACCGCCTCCGGGCCGTCGGGGCGGGCCGGAGGCCGCGGCGCGGGCGCCACGGCCTCCGCTGTCACCTCACTTCTCACTCGGGGAGGCCGAACATCCCCGCGAGGGCCCGCAGTTCCGCCTTGCGGTGCGGGAGGGGCGCGGCGCTCTGGATCATGCCGGCCTCGGCCAGCTCGTCCACCACCTCGGGGTCGCCCTGAATGCTGTTGCCCCAGGTGCCGTCGAAGTAGAGCTGCTCGAAGTCGGGGCGAGGCCGCTGGCCGCCCGCCTCGATGCTCTCCGCCGCGTAGCCGACCAGCTGGATCTGGGTCGGGATGACGCTCTCGGGCATGTTCAGCAGTTCGCGGATCTGGTCCCGGCGGCCGGTGACCAGGCCGGTGCCCAGGCCCTCGTCGGTGGCCGCGAGCAGCGCGGAGCCGACACCCAGGCCGCACTCGAAGGAGCTGAGCCACTTGGCGAACTCGATGTCACCGGCCAGCACGTTGAAGTCAGGCGTCTTCATCACGACGCTGTCGACGAACTCCTCGCTCCAGCCGTAGCTGGAGGTGAGGGAGCCCGTTTCGATGAGCTTGAGCAGCGTGGGGCGCAGCGGCTCCCAGCCCGCCAGGTCGGTGCACCAGACGATGGCGACCGGCGCCTGGTGGGCCTGCGGCTGGTTGTAGACCGCGTCGATCAGGCCGTCGCGCACCGCGTCGGGCGTCTCGCCCTTGGTGACGACGACGGCCTTGCGGACCTCCTGGGCATTGCCGTGGTGCGACTGGAGCCGCGCCGCGTGCAGGATCTTCTGGATCTTCTGCTTCTCCACCGGGCGCCATGCCTGGTAGTAGCGGGTCGTCCGCCGCGTTCCTACCGTGCGCTTGAATTCCACGGGTACTCCCTGATGTTGACGGATGAAAGCGTTACTGAAGGGAAAGAAGACGGCGCCGACGGCCGTGGCCGCCACGCCGGTTCAGCTGCCGCGAAGCAGGTGCTTGCGGATCTTGCCTACCGAAGTGCGTGGCAGTCCTTCGACGACCTCCACGCAGCTCGGAACCTTGAACGGCGCCAGCCTGGCCGCACACCACTCGATCAACTCACGCTCATGGAGCGGCAGTTGACCGTTGGTCACGACGAAGACCTTCACCGTCTCGTCCCGGATCGCGTCCGGAACCCCCACGACGGCCGACTCGAACACCGCGGGGTGCGCGTTGACCACCCGCTCGATCTCGCTCGACGACACGTTCTCGCCGGCCCGCTTGATGACGTCCTTGCCGCGGTCCACGAAGTGCACATAGCCGTCCGCGTCCACCCGGACGTGATCGCCGGTACGCAGCCAGCCGCCGCCGACGGCCGCGGCCGTCGCCTCGGGATCGCCCAGGTAGCCGGCCATCAGCGTCCGCCCCGGCACCCCGCCCACCAGCAGCTCGCCGGTCTCGCCGCGCGCCACGTCCCGCAGCCGCTCGTCCACCACCCGCAGCCGCGCACCGGGCACCGGACGCCCCATGCTCTGGTTGCGGCGCCGCCCGTACAGGGGGTTCATCAGCGGCGGCGCGACCGTCTCGGTCATGCCGTAGAGCTGGAGCAGCGGGGCGCGGAACCGCCGCTCGAACGACTGGAGTTGATCGTCGGTGACGTTCTGCGCGAACAGCACGGCCCGCAGCCGGTGCGCGATGTCGTGCGGCGTGGGCTGCTGGGCCAGGATCATGCGGATGGGCGCCGCGAACAGGCTCGCCACCGTGGCGTCGAGCCGGGCGGCCTGCTCGGACCACCGGGAGGCGCTGAACCGCGGCGTCAGGGCGATCGACGCGCCGGACACCAGCGCGGACATGGCGGAGTAGTACTGCGCGTTGCCGTGGAACAGCGGCAGCACGATCAGCTGCCGGTCCTCCGGGCGCAGCCGCAGATGCCGGGCGACCACCTCGCCCGAGTGCAGATACGCCGCGTGCGGCACGACCACGCCCTTGGGGCGGCTGGTGGTGCCCGATGTGTACAGCACGCCCAGCGGCGCCGACGGGCCGGCCGCGGGACGCGCGGCCCGTACCGGCGCGGTGGCCAGCGCCTTGGCCAGCGAATCCGTCCCTGCCACCAGCAACTGCTCGCAGCACGGGGCGGAGATGGCGGCGACCTGCGCGGTGGTGAGCAGGTCGGGCTGGGTCAGGCTCAGCCGGCATTCGGCGTGGGCGAGGACGTAGGCGAGTTCGTCGGCGGTGGAGAGGGGGTTGGTGGGGACCATCACGGCGCCCGCCTTCGCCGCGCCGAACCACGCGTCGAAGAACTCGGGGCGGTTGGTCAGATGGACGTGGAAGCGCTTGCCGGGGCCGATGCCCCGACTGGCCAGCAGGTCGGCCATCCGCTCGGCGCGCCGGTCCATCTCGCCGTAGCTGATGCTCGTGACCGTATTGGACTCGTCCAGGAAGGAGAGGAACGGGCGCTCCGGATGGCTCCGGGCGCGCCGCCGCAGGACACCGGCGACGGTGTCCTGTCCAGGGGTGCTCTGCCGTAGTGGTTGCACGTCGACAAGAGTCGGGTCCGCACATCAGCAGCCGCGTAACGAACCATCAACTCGCTGTTAACGGAGGGGAATCGAGGATCAGGCGCGGGCCTCAGGGGGCGGTGTGCGGGCAGGCGTCAAAAGGCCCCCGGCGGGCGCGGGGCGCGCCGGCCGGGGGCCTGGGGAACAGCGGGGGATGAGCGGGGCGGAACGGAGCGGAGTCAGAGGTTCCGCGGTCGGGGGCGGGCCCGCAGGGCCGGAGTCGGGGGAACTCCAGGGCCCGCCCCCTCCGGGCGTCGGCCCGCCGTCACGGGGGGACGGGGCCGACGTGCCGTGCTCCGCGGCGGCGACCGGTACGGGAGGGGGAGGCGCATCCCGTTACCACTGCGTCGCCGGCCGCCGCGGAGCGGTAGAAGAGCCCGCTCAGGGCAGCGCCCGGGGCGCCGTACGGTGCGATCCGGCCGGCGGCGGGAGCGGGGAGGGGGCGGCCCGGCCGCCGCATCGCGCACACCGGCACGGCGGGAACGCCATGCTGACCTGCGGCAGTTGCGGCGGCGCCACCGCCTGCGGCACCGACAGCGCGCTGACGTCGGTGCGCTGGTGGGTGTCGGGATCGACCCGGTACACCGTGATCGTCATGCCGGGCACGGCGCACCGCCCCGAAGACGACGGGACGACGGCACGACGGGAGAGGCCGGCCGCGCGGCGGTATGGCGCGAACGCGATGCACGGAACACGGGTGATCCTCTCCTCGGTGGGGGCGGCGGGACGGGCGAAGGCCGTCCTGATCACCGCCGGGGGAGGGACGGGGCGGGCGGCGGGGAGTGCGACAACACCCCCGGGCCCGGCGGGTCCTTCCGGCTGCCCCCATTGAAACGCCGCGACCGGACGGCCTGCACCCCCTCCTGGGGGGGACGGGTGAGGAACGGCGCCCGGAGGCACGTGCCCGGTTCCGGGCCGACTCAACTCCCCGTTAAGGCCGCAACGTCCCCTTCCTGACCGATCCGGTCTCCCAGTCGTCCGTATCGGCACTGGTGCAGAGTGATCGGTCCGTGACAGGATGTGCACGCGGAACCCGGTGGACTTAACCGGCCGTTGGGAACCGCAGGGGGCGGCGCCGGGCAGCCGGGGAACGATCCACGCACACCGCTGTCCGCAGGCCGGCAAGCACGGGCGAGGGACGGTGGGGGATGGCGGCGGCAGACGGTGAAGGGGAGCAGACGGAGCGGGGCATGCTGGGCGACCGTCTTGGCCGGCTCTTCGCGCACATGCACCCGCCGGGAGCGCCCTACACCAACGCGTACGTCGCCGAGGAGATCAGCGGCGACGCGCAGACGTACGGCGGCGTGCGGCTCACCGAGCAGTACCTCTCGATGCTGCGCAACGGCAAGCGCACCAACCCGTCGCCCGAAGTACTCAGGGCGCTCGCCAAGTTCTTCGGAGTGCCGGTCGGCTACCTCATCGGGGACCTCTCCCAGCCGCAGGCCGAGCGGGTGGAGGAAGAGGTCCGTTTCCTCGCCGCCATGCGCGACCAGCGGGTCCGCGCCATCGCGCTGCGCTCGGTGGGCCTGCCGCCCGAGGTGCAGGACAGCCTGACCACCATCATCACCCAGTTCCGCCGGCAGATGGACCTGCCGGCCGACCTGCCGGACCAGGGCGGTGAGGTGCGTGGCGGGTGAAGCGGTGCGGGCCGCCGAGCGCGACCGGATCTTCGCCACCTGGCGGCGGGTGGAGCACGACGACGGGATGAGCATGCGACTGGGGCAGATACGCAGGCGGTGCAAGCAGCTGATCAAGGAGCTGGCGCTGCCCGCCGCGATCGATCTGCGGGGAATGTGCGACATCGTCGGCGCGCGGGTCGAACGGCCGGTCCACATGGTGCCGATGAGCCTCGGCGGGGTGGTCTCGGGCATGACCGCCGCGACGGACGACGCCTACTGGGTCTTCTACGAAAGCCGCACCTCCCCCTGGCACCAGGCACACATCGTGCTGCACGAACTGAGCCACCTCCTCCTGGGCCACGGCCAGGACCCGGCGGTCACCGAGGACGCCCTGCGCCTGTGGACCCCGTCGGTCGACGCCGCGACGGCCATCCGGCGGATGGGCCTGACCGTGGGCTTCGCCCGCCACCACGGCTACGACAACCCCGCCGAACGGGAGACCGAGGTGCTGGGCACGCTGCTGATGGAACGAGTGGCCCCGCCCGCCCAGGAGGACGCACTCCCGCCGGAAGGCCAGGCAGCCGTCCTGGCCGCCGCACTCGGGCCCGCCCTGCAACACCTCAGGCAGCAGGGGGAGTTCAGGACCGCACCCAAGGATCCCCACGTCGCGGCGGCCGGCGACGACGGCGGCACCCCAGGCGGTGAGCCCCGTGTTTGACGTCATCTACCTCTGCTTCGCCGCCATCGCCTGGACCCTCGTCGGCTACAAGGCCGTCGCCTGGTTCCGCGACCGTGGCAACGCCGACCTGGGCCTGGCCTGCGTGATGACCGGCGGCGTCGCGACGGTCTTCCTGTTCTCCGCGCCCAGCCTCTACCGCGCCTTCGACCAACTCCTTGGCGTGGCCAACCTCGCCATGGTCTTCCTCTGCTCCGCCGTCGTGGTGTTCGCCCTCGGCGCCCAGGTGCTGCTGCTGCGCTGGGCGGCGGGCGAAGGCGCCGACACGCGGGCCCGCGCCCGGGTACGGGCCCGCTGGACCGTCGCCGCCGTCGCCGCCCTCTGGGCGGTGGCCGTCACCGGCTTCGCCGTCGGCCGCCCGGACACCGTCGAGCACCCCCGCGACTTCAGCACCGCCTACACCGGCTCTCCCGGCGTGATGCTCTTCCTGGGGCTGTATCTGGCCATCTTCGGAGCGAGCCTGGCGGCACTCGGCACGCTCTGCCCGCGCTACGCCGCCAGGCTCGGCACCTCCTGGCTGGCCCGCGGCCTGCGGGTGCTCTCCGCCGGCTGCTGGCTCGGCCTGCTCTACTGTGCCTGCAAGCTGACCGGCTTCGCGCTGTCCTGGGCGGGACACCCCGCCCCCTGGCTCTCCAACGGCGTGGCACCGCTCAGCGCATCCGTTGCCGCGATCCTCGTCCTCGCCGGTTTCGCGCTGCCCGCCGTCGGCCCGCGGGCTGCCGCCTGGCGCCGCCTCCGTCGCCTCACCCCCCTCTGGCGCCTGGTCACCGCACAGGCGCCCGAGGTCACGATGGACGGCGCGCGCCGGCCGTTCGCCGACCTGGAGTGGCGCGCCAACCGTCAGATGGCGGAGATCCGGGACATCCAGCGCGGCATCCGGCGCCACGTCGAATCCGACGCCCTCGACATCGCCTGGGAACGCGCCCGCCCCGTGGTGCCCGACGAACGGCAGCTCGCGGCCGTCGCCGAGGCCACCGCGCTGCGCCGCGGCCTGGAGAACCGCGCGGTGGGCCACGTGCCCGCACACGGCGCCGACAGCGTCGTCGTCACCAGGTCCGGCGCGTCCGCCCAACTGGCCGCCGAATACGAGCATCTGGCGCTCGTCGCCGATGTGTACCACTCGCCGCTGATCGACACCGTGCTCACCGAACTGCGCCAGCGCAGCACGGTGTCACGCGACTGACCGCGGCACACAGACGGGGTGGCCCGGCACGGGGGTCCGGGCCGCCCGTACCGCACCGGCGGCACCGGCATCGAAGCCGGTGCCGCCGGTGACAGGGACCGCGCGCCGCAATGCACGGCATGACGCGCAGAGGGTTGCTGAGTCCGGAGGGAACCGGCTGCACTGATGCCCGACGGTGTCCGGCGGGCCCGCCACGACCGGCGTGCTCCCTTCCCGGACGACGTGCCGTCAACTCACGGCGGAAGCACCGCAGTTCGATGGATCGGCCACGGGGGAAACGTGTCGGATATCGAGGTGGTGAGCGCCGTCCTGAAGGTCTGCGGCGACGACAACTGACCGCACCGCAACGGCGGGTGGCCGCCCGGAGGTGCCCCGGACGGCCACTCCTCTAGAGTCGGACACCATGCAGAACACCGCAGGGACCGGCCCCGACACCACCGCCGACGTGACGGCACTCCTCGACGATCCGCATGCCGCGTACGCCGCGCTGCGCGAGAGCGGGCCCGTCCACCGCATCACCGCCCCCGACGGGCAGCCGGCCTGGCTGGTCACCCGCTACGACGACGTCCGCAGCGCACTCGCCGACCCGCGGCTCTCGCTCGACAAACGCCAGGCCACACCCGGCAGTTACCGCGGCTTCGCGCTGCCGCCCGCCCTGGACGCCAACCTCCTCAACATGGATCCGCCGGACCACACCCGGGTGCGCAGGCTGGTCGTGAAGGCGTTCACCACCCGCCACGTCGAGGCGCTGCGCACCCCCGTACGGCGGGTCGCCGACGAGCTGCTCGACGCGATCGAACCGGCGGGCCGCGCGGACCTGATCGCCGACTACGCGGGCCATCTGCCGATCGTCGTCATCTGCGACCTGCTCGGCGTCCCCCGCGCCGACCGCCGCGACTTCCGCGCCTGGACCGACACGCTGATCACCCCCGACCCCACCCGCCCGCAGCTGATGAAGCAGACGATCGGCGAGCTGACGGCCTACTTCACCGGACTGATCGCCACCAAGCGCGCGCACCCCGCCGACGACCTGCTCTCCGAGCTGATCGCAGTACGCGACACGCAGGAAACGGACCCTGCCGCACCGGGCGGCGACCGGCTCACCGAGGACGAACTGACCTCCCTCGCCTTCCTGATCCTCTTCGGCGGGTACGAGAACACCGTCCACCTCATCGGCACTGCTGTCCTGGCCCTGATCGACCATCCCGAACAGCTCCGCCAGTTGCGCTGCAATCCGGCCGAACTGCCGAAGCTCATCGAGGAGTTGATGCGCTACGAATCCCCGGCGTCGCTGTCCATCCGGCGCTTCGCACGCGAGGACCTGGACATCGGCGGCGTACGGATCCCGGCGGGCGACTGCGTGCTGCTCTCCCTCGCGTCCGCCAACCGCGACCCCGCCCGCTTCCCCGCCCCCGACACCCTGGACCCCGGCCGTGACCTCTCCGGGCACCTCGCGCTCGGCCACGGCATCCACTACTGCCTGGGCGCGCCGCTCGCCCGGATGGAGACGGCGACGGCGCTGGCCGCGCTGATCGAGCGCTTCCCCGGGCTGCGGCTCGACGTGCCGCGCGAGGAGCTGCGGCACCGCCGTACGCTGCGCGCGCGTGGCCTGATTTCGCTCCCTGTCGCCTGGTAATCCGAAGACGAACAAGTTTTCTGCGGCGTAAGTGTTCTGTCATGAGGTAGAAAGGTGTTGAGACCCGCCCGGTGTGCATCCCCCGTCGCACCGGGCGGGTCGTTGTCGTCCACGACACGCCGGTGACCGGTGCCGCCGCTTGGGCCGTCTGGCGCAGCCGTCCTGCGTGGCGCCCCGGCCCTTCCTAGCGTGACGGCATGGCAATTGACGCACTTTCCCGGAAGACCGGTGCGCTGGCGGTGATCGCCGCCACCGGCCTGTCCCTGGCCTTCATACCGGCCACGGCCCTCGCGGGCGCCCCCGCACACCGCCCTCCAGAGCCGTCCGCGGCCGGGGTGCAGGTGGCCGATGCCCCCGGGGTGCCGAAGCTGCCGGACGGTCTTTCGGCTCTGTCCTGGGCGGTCACCGACGCCGATTCGGGCAGCGTCCTGGCGGCCAAGGACCTGCATCGCAAGCTGCCGCCCGCCAGCACACTCAAGACGCTGTTCGCCGTGACCGCCCTGCCGAAGTTCGCCGCCGATTCGGTACGCCGGGTCAGCGCAGCCGACCTCGAAGGCGTCGGCACCGGCAGCAGCCTCGTCGGGGTCGCGGAGGGCGGCAGTTACACGGTGGCCGACCTGTGGCGCGGCGTCTTCCTGCGGTCGGGCAACGACGCGGTGCACGTCCTGGCGTCGATGAACGGCGGCTGGGACGCCACCGCCCGCGAGATGCAGGAGAAGGCCCGCGCGCTCGGCGCCGACGACACCACGGTGGAGTCCCCGGACGGCTATGACTCACCGGGCCAGGTGTCCTCCGCCTACGACCTGACCGTCTTCGCCCGCGCCGGGCTCGCCAACGCCGACTTCGCGCGCTACTGCTCCACCGTGCAGGCCGACTTCCCCACCGCGGACGGCGTCACCCGGATCGAGAACACCAACCGGCTGCTGTCGGGAGCTGACGGGATGCCCCGCTACCCGGGGATCATCGGCGTCAAGAACGGCTACACCACACAGGCGGGCAACACGCTGATCGCCGCCGCCAGGCGGGACGGCCACACCCTGCTGGTGACCGTCATGAACCCGCGGTCCGGCGAGGCCAACGGGGTCTACAAGGAGGCCGGTGCCCTGCTGGACTGGGGATTCGCGAGCGTGGACAAGGCCGAGCCGATCAGCTCGATGACCCGCGCGGTGGCCCAGGGGCCCGCGGTGCAGCCCGCGGCGCACACCACGCAGACCGACGAGCGGGGCGGCTCGCCGTGGCGCGACGCGCTGGCCCTGTGGGCCGGAGGTGTCGGCGCGACGGTGCTGGCCATGGGCGCCGCGCTGGCCTGGCGGATGCACGCCAGGCGCCGGGCGGCCGGCCCGGAAGCCCCGTAGCCCGGCGGCTCAGCGGCGCAGCCGCGGGGCCGTGGCCGCTGCCGGGACCGGCGCCTGCGGCGGCTGCCGCAGGCGCCAGGTCAGCTCCCTGGCCCAGGCGGTCAGCCCGGCGATGTCGATGCCGTACGGCGCGGTGTCCGCGTACGGGGTGAGGGCCGCGGCGCCGCGGTCGAGCAGGGCGACGCCGCCCGTGGCATTGCCGCGGGCGGCGTGCGTGAGGCCGACGGCGAGCTGGGCCAGGCCGCGCCACAGTTCGCGCTCCGGTTCCGGCGCCGCCTTCCAGGCGTCCTCAAGGACCTCGTGGGCGTGGAACGGCATCCCCGCGTCGAGCAGCCGCTGTGCCTCGGCGAGGGAGGCGTGCGGCGGGCGCACCACGCCCTCGGGCTGCCGGTCCACGCCCGGTGTGCCGTACGGCAGCGGCCGGCCGAGCCCGTCACGCGGCCTGGCATTGCGGGCCTTGCCCTGTGGGTCACGGTCCCGCCTGCGCGACGGGGCGCCGCCCGCCGTCGCTGCCGCGGCTGCCTCATCGGCCGCGCAGTACCGGCAGCCGCCGTCGCCCGGCCGGTCGTCGATCCGGCCGCAGCGGTCGCAGACCCGGTCCAGCCAGCAGGCCGGATCGCCGCCCTCGTCCCGGCCGGTGACCGCGGCGGGTGCGGGGCCGCCGTTGCCCCGCGCGCCGGTCCTTCCGTTGCCCGTCTCCGCTTCGTTCACCCTTCGATTGTGCGCCGCGGGCCCGCCGTACGTCCCGCCGGGGGCGGTACCGGCTCAGGGCACCCGGGCCGGGGACGAGGCGTCCGGTACCCGCAGGGCGGGGGAGCCGTGGCCGTCGGCGGGGACGGTCCAGATGTCGCTGCTGCCGCTCTCCTTGCCCGGCAGCGCGTAGGCCAGCGTGCCGTTGTCGAGCCAGGCGGCCTGGTCGTCCACGCTGCGGGTCTCGGCGAGTGGCCGCTCGCGGTGGGTGCGCAGGTCGAGTACGTACAGCCGCCAGGGTGCGCGGGCGCCGTCGCGGACCCGCTTCTTGAAGGCGAGCCGGGTGTTGTCGGGGGAGAGGGACGGGCACTCGACGTTTTCGCGGAGGGTGTGCGCGGTCCATTTCCGCAGGTCGCCCTGGACGAGGTAGGTCGAGCCCCGGGTGGAGACGGTGGCGTAGAAGGTGTTGTCGTCGCGGGCGAAGCTGACGCCCCAGTAGTTGACGTCGGGGGAGTGGTAGCGGCGGCCGTCGAGGGTGAGCGGGATCTCCTCCATGTTCTTGATGAGGTAGCCGGTGCGGGTGTCGAGGAGGGAGGTGCGGGTGGAGAAGGACGTGGTGGCGTAGGAGTCGCCGGTGGCGAACATCGTCCAGGACAGCATCCGTCCGGACGCCGAGACCCGGGCCCGGTTGGGGATGCCGGTCAGCGCGATCCGGCGCTTCTCGTGCAGCGTGCGGTCCAGGACCACGGCGTACGACGTCGGCGGGATGCCGGGACGGCGCTGGAGGCACAGGGCGGTGTCCGCGGCGGCGTAGAAGCGTTCGCAGCGGGGGCCGCCCGTCGTCCGGTGCGGTCCGGACGCGCGGCCCTTCGCGGCGGGGGCGGCGCCGGAGGCCGGGGCCGGCAGATGGGCGATCCGGCCGGAGCCCGCGCCGGTGCTGCGGAAGTACAGCTGCCCGTGGCCGATGCCGAACGCCGATACGGGGTCGGCGGGTTCGGCCCGCCGGGCGGCCCCCACGGTGTAGACGACGGCGATGCCCGCCAGGAGCACTCCGGCGACGGCCACCGCGGTGATCCGGGCGCGCAGCGAAAGGGTGCCGGTGCGGCGGGCGGGTCGGCCCGCGGGGCTTTCGGGCGGTGCGGGCGGCGCCGGGCGCACCGCCTCACGGAGCGGACGGTTCGGTGGGTTCATGCGCGGGACGGTGCCTTTCCGTGCGGGGGAGCAGGACGGCGGACACGGCCAGCGCCGCGGCCAGCGCGAGGACCGCGGCGAGCAGCGCGGGGCGGGTGCCCCAGAGCGTCCAGGCGGCGCCGAATCCGGCAGCGGCCAGCAGCCGGCACAGTGCCTGGCCGGTCTGGAGCAGCGCCATCCCGCTCGCCCGGCGCGCGGCGGGCAGCACAGGACCGGCCAGCGCCATCAGCACGCCGTCGGTGGCCGCGTAGAACACGCCGAGCAGCAGCAGGACGGCGGCCAGCAGCGGCAGCCCGGCCTCGGTCGTCAGCAGCAGGAGGTAGCCGCCGAGCAGCGCCGCATGGCCGCAGAGGAGCGGCACCCGCCGCCCGATGCGGTCGCCGAGACGGCCGGCCGGCACGGCCAGCAGCAGGTAGACGGCGGCGGCCCCCAGCGGCAGCAGCGGGAACCAGCTGACCGCGAACTCCAGCCGGCGTTGCAGCAGCAGGTACAGGAACGAATCGCCGATGGTGGCGGCCCCGAGCAGCGCCGCGGCGGCGAAGATGCGCCGGAACGCGGGGTCGCGCAGCGGCGCGAGGAGCGCGGCACGGGGCTTGGGCGCGGCTGCCGGAGCCGGCCGGGGCGCGGGCACGGCGTCCCGGCCCGGTACGAAGGCGACCAGCATGAGGACGCCCAGCAGGCCGGTGCAGAAGCTCACGACGAAGACCGCGTCGTAGGCGTCGGCGGTGGCCCACAGCAGCGCGAACGCGGCGAGCGGGCCGAGCAGCGCGCCGGTGGTGTCCATCGCGCGGTGCACGCCGAAGGCCCGGCCGAGCGCGTCGGGCGGTGCGCTCAGCGAGATCAGCGCGTCGCGGGGTGCGGTGCGTACGCCCTTGCCGATCCGGTCGGCGGCGAGCGAGGCGCCGATGCCGAGGGTGCCGCCGCCGGCGAGCAGCAGCCCGATGCGGGAGAGGGCGGAGAGCGCGTAGCCCCATCCCGCGACGAGTTTGTGCCGTCCGCCGCGGTCGGCCGCGTGCCCGCCGAGCAGCCTGACGAGCGCGGTCACGCCGTTGTAGAGGCCGTCGAGGAAGCCGAACTGGAGCGGGGAGAGGCCGAGTTGGATGACGAAGTAGAGGGGCAGCACGGCGGTGACCATCTCGGATGAGATGTCGGTGACGAGGCTGACCGCGCCGAGGGCCAGGACCGGCCCTCCGACGCGGCCCCGCGTCACCTTCGCCGTGGCAGCCGCGTCCGTGGTGGCGAGATACATGGCGTGGCGTCCGTGGACCGCGGCGGGCGCCCGGTCAGTGGCACTCGTAGGAGGGGCTGCTGTCCTTCGTCTTGCCGTCGGTGCCGATCAGGTTCCAGGAGAACCCGGTGTCGGTGAAGTTCAGTTTCACCACCCCGAAGGTGTTGGTCAGCCGCTTCTCGCTGTTGGGCTGGACCTCTTCGATCTTGTAGGGGTGGGCGCCGCCCATGCCGCCGAGGAGTTCGACGATCCCGTTCTCGTCCCGGTCGCCGTCCGGGTTCTGCGGGGCGAACCGCTCGTAGTGGTGGTCGTGGCCGTTGAGGACGAGTTCGGCCTTGGCGTCGTAGAGCTGCTTCCACACCGGCCTGCTGACCGGGTCGTTGCCGTGCTCGCCCGAGGAGAAGAGCGGGTGGTGGAAGTAGGCGGCCACGCACTTCTTGGAGTTGGCGGCGAGGTCGTCCTTGAGCCAGGCGAGCTGCGCCTTGTCGAGGTCGTTGGTGTTCAGCGCGACGAAGTGCCAGTTGCCCTGGTCGAAGCTGTAGTAGGGCTTGCCGTGCGGGTAGGCGATGTCGCCGAAGTAGGACTTGTAGCCCTTGAGTTCGCCGTCCGGGTCGTAGGTCTCGTGGTTGCCGGGGATGGGGTGCGTCTTGTCCTTGAACTTCCCCCAGGTCTTGTCGTAGTAGCGCGTGAAGTCCTTGGTGCGGGCGTCGTCGTACTGGTTGTCGCCCATGGTCATCACGAACGCCGGGTTGATCTTCTCCACCAGCGCGGCGGTCTTGGGGTGCTCGCAGTCGCTGTCGCTCGCGGTGCACTGCTCGGCGATGTCGCCGGCGGCGACGGCGGTGAAGCCCCCGGCCTGGGGGCGGTCGGGTGCCGCGTCGGCGCGGCCGACCGGCGACCACAGCAGTACGCCGCCGAGCAGCGCGAGGGCTGCGCCGGCGGCGGGGATGCCGATGCGGGGGTTGGTGAGCCGGTGCTTCGTGGCGCGGGGGGTGTGCGTCATGTCCGTCTCCTGGGTCGGCGACACAGCCGTCCCGAGGAATCCTGGCGGTCGGTCATGTACCCGTCAAGATGCGTACCCCAGCATTGTTAGGAAACTTTACTACTCGCTCGTGACAGTGGCATCGAAGAAGCACAAGTACCCCTGGATTCCGGCCACTTCGGGCTTCGGTTCGGGGTACGACCACACCAGATCCGCCGCCCCGCCGTCGGCCAGCGACCAGTACGACGCGGTGCCCTTGAACGGGCAGTACGTCCGCGTCGGCGACGGCGTCAGCAGATCGGTGCGCACGTCCTGCGGCGGCAGGTAGTAGCGCACCGGATATCCCGTCTCGCGCAGCAGCAGCGGCCGGCGGCTGTCGGCCAGCAGCACCCCCTCGTGCTCGACGCGGACGTGGTCGGTGCCCTGCTCCACCGTGATGCGGTGTCCTGCGGTCATGGTCGTCCTTCCGATCGGCTCAGGGCGGCCCTGAGAACGTCGTGCCGGTGAACCCGCAGTGTGCCCGCCAGCCCCGCAGGCCGCGCCCCGCCCGCCCCGAACGGCCGAATCCGGCGCCCGCCCGCCCCGCGAAGGGGAGGGCGCGACGCCGGATCCGGGGAGGAAGGCGGTCAGGCGGCCCGCTGCTCGTACCCGACGAGCCGGACGCAGACGGCGAGGCCCGCGATGGCCTGCTCCAGCTCCGCGAGGCCCGGGTAGCTGGGCGCGATCCGGATGGTGGCGTCGCGCGGGTCGTTGCCGTACGGGTGGGTGGCGCCGGCCGGGGTCAGCACGATGCCCGCGTCGGCGGCGCGGCGTACGACCTCCTTGGCGCAGCCGTCCGGCACCTGGAGGGTCACGAAGTAGCCGCCCTTGGGCGAGGTCCAGGTGGCCAGGCCGGTGCCGCCCAGCTCGGCGTCCAGGATCCGGGCCACCGCTTCGAACTTGGGCTGGAGCAGGGCACGCTGCCGCTCCATGTGCGCCCGCACGCCGTCGGCGTCCTGGAGGAACAGCACGTGCCGCAGCTGGTTGATCTTGTCGGGGCCGATCGACCGCTTGGTGTTGTTGGCGAGCAGCCACTGCACGTTCGCGGGCGACGAGCCGAAGAAGGCGACACCCGCGCCCGCCATGGTGATCTTCGAGGTGGAGCCGAACACGAACGCCCGGTCCGCGTTCCCGGCCTCGGCGCAGGCGGCGAGCAGGTCGGCGATCCCGACGGGCTCGTCGGTGAGGTGGTGGGCGGCGTAGGCGTTGTCCCAGAAGATCCGGAAGTCGGGAGCGGCGGTCTCCATGCGGGCCAGCCGCGCCACGGTCGCGTCGCTGTAGCAGACGCCGTCCGGGTTGCTGTACTTCGGGACGCACCAGATGCCCTTGACCGACGGGTCGTCGGCGACCAGCCGCTCCACGGCGTCCATGTCCGGTCCTTCGGCGGTCATCGGCACGGGGATCATGTCGATCCCGAACCGCTCGCAGAGCGCGAAGTGCCGGTCGTAGCCGGGCACCGGGCACAGGAACGCGATCCGCTCCTGGTCCACCCAGCGCGACTCGGCGCCGGGCAGCACGCTCAGCAGGGCGTGCACCAGGCTGTCGTGCATCAGCTCCAGGCTGGAGTTGCCGAGCGCGAGCAGCTGCCCGGCCGGCACCTGGAGCACCCCGGCGAACATCTCGCGCAGCTCCGGCAGCCCCTGGAGCCCGCCGTAGTTGCGCAGGTCCGTGCCGTCGGCCGAGGTGTACCGGCCGTTGGGCAGGCTCAGCAGGTCATCGGAGAGGCCGAGCTGCTCGGGCGCCGGCTTGCCCCGGGTGAGGTTGAGCGAGAGCCCGCGCCCCGCAAGGTCCTGGTAGTCCTGGCGGGCGCGCTCCAGGAGCCCGGTCAGGGCGTCGGGGCTCAGCTCGGTGGTCATGGTGTGTCCTCTCACGGGTACCGCATGGATCGGGGTGGCGCCTGCCGAGAATACAAACCCGCGCGGGCGGCCCGACCGGGAGGCCGGTGCGGCGGGGGCGGCAGGGGGTGCGGTACCGCACCCTGCCGCCCGTGCCGTGCCGGGGCCTGGGCCGATGTGCGCTAGATCTCGCGGATCCCGCGCCCCGCCCACGCGGGCGCCGGTGCCACGAGCCCGGCGAGGCGGGAGTGCGCCGCGCCGGGCAGCGGTGCGGCCCGCCCGGCGCCCTGGTCGACGTGCAGCGCGAACAGTTCCTCGGTGGCCACCGGATCGCCGGCCGGCTCACCCACGAACATCTCGTGCAGGAACCGCACCTTCTTGGCGTCCGCCCCCAGCACCGTGGTGCGGACGGTCAGTTCGCTGCCGCGCGCCACCTCGTCGAGATAGCGGACATGGGCCTCGACCGTGTACAGCGAGCACCCGGTGCGGGCGCGGTAGTCCGCGTCCAGGCCCGCGTCCGCCATCAGCGCGTCCGTCGCGAAGCCGAAGACCAGGACGTAGTACGCCTCACTGAGGTGGCCGTTGTAGTCGATCCAGTCGTCCTGGACCGTCTGCCGGAAGAGGGGAAGCGGAGCCGTCATCGCGCGGTGCCTCCCAGACGTCCTGTGGCCCGCAGCACGTCGATGACGCCCTGGTCACGCTCGGCGACCAGATCCGCGTAGGTACGGTCGCCGGCCGCCGCCTCGCAGCCGTCGACCATGGCGTCCCGCAGCTTCCGGTCCAGCTCGGGGGCCTCCAGACGGGTCCACGGCGACTTCAGCGACGGGCCGAAGTGGTCGAGCATGTGCGCCATCCCGCCCTCGCCGCCGGCCAGCGCGAAGGTCAGGCAGGGGCCCATGAACGCCCAGCGCAGCCCGGGGCCCTCGGTGATCGACGCGTCGATGTCCTCGACGGACGCCTCGCCGTTGGCGACCATGTGCAGCGCTTCGCGCCACAGCGCTTCCTGGAGGCGGTTGGCGATGAAGCCGGGCAGTTCGCGGTCCATGGTGATGACGGACTTGCCCGCCACGTCGTAGAAGCGGGACGACCACGCCACGGCGTCCGCGTCGGTCCGCTCGCCGCCGACGACCTCGACCAGCGGAATGAGGTACGGCGGGTTGAAGGGGTGGCCGACGACGAGGCGGGACGGGGTGCCGGCGTCCGTCTGCATGTCGGTCATCGGGTAGCCGGACGTGGAGGAGGCGATCACCACGCCGGGCGGCGTCGCGGCGTCCAGCTCGGCGAGCAGCGCACGCTTCAACTCCAGCTTCTCCGGGGCGCTTTCCTGGACGAACTGGGCGTCGGCAACCGCTTCGGCGAGGGTCGGCGCGACGGTCAGCCGGTCCTGCGAGGCGCCGTCGGCGAGACCTATCTGCTCCAGCGCGGGCCAGGCGGCGGCGACCAGGCGGCGCAGCTTCTCCTCGGCGTCGGCGGCCGGATCCCAGGCGGTGACGTCGTAGCCACGGGCGAGGAAGTGCGCCACCCAGCCGCCGCCGATGACGCCGGCGCCGATGCAGGCGATGCGGCGGA
Organism: Streptomyces sp. NPDC048644; assembly: GCF_043199105.1. Taxonomy (NCBI): domain Bacteria; kingdom Bacillati; phylum Actinomycetota; class Actinomycetes; order Kitasatosporales; family Streptomycetaceae; genus Streptomyces; species Streptomyces sp. NPDC048644. The sequence continues at coordinate 55,560 of NZ_JBICVO010000003.1, read as the reverse complement.
CGTCCTCGGGGGCGCAGGGTGCGGGGGTGGTGTCGGACATGCGACAGAACTCCAAGTCGGTGGGTGCGGTGGGCAGTTGAGGTCAGCCGCGGGGCTTGAGGCCGAGCCGGGCGCGGGCCTGGCCGGGGGTGGCGACCGAGGCGCCCAGCAGCTCGGTGATCTGCACGGCGCGCTCGACCAGCTGGCCGTTGGTGGCCTTGACGCCCTTGCTGAGGTAGAGGTTGTCCTCCAGGCCGACCCGGACGTTGCCGCCGAGCAGGATCGACTGGGCCACCCACGGCATCTGCATCCGGCCCAGCGCGAAGCTCGCCCACTGCGCGCCGTCGGGCAGCATGTTGACCATCGACTGGAGCACACCGGGGTCGGCGGGCGCGCCCCACGGGATGCCCATGCACAGCTGGAAGACGGTCGGGTCGTCCAGCAGCCCCTCGGCCAGCAGCTGCTTGGCGAACCACAGCTGTCCGGTGTCGAAGATCTCCAACTCGGGCCGTACGCCCAGGTCCTGGATCCGCTTGGCGCCGGCCCGCAGCATGTCGGGGGTGGAGACGTAGAGGTTGGAGCCGTCGCCGAAGTTGAGCGAGCCGCAGTCCAGCGTGCAGATGTCGGGCAGCAGCTCCTCGACGTGCGGCAGCCGCTCCAGGCCGCTGACCAGGTCGGTGCCCGGCAGGCTTGTCAGCGGGTTCTCCGGGTCGATGACCAGGTCGCCGCCCATGCCAGCGGTGAGGTTGATGATGACGTCGGTGCCGGTCTCCTTGACCCGCTCGACGACCTCCGCGTAGAGCCGCGGGTCACGCGAGGGCGCGCCGGTCTCGGGGTCGCGGACGTGGATGTGCACGACCGCGGCACCGGCGGACGCCGCCTCCACGGCCGACGCGGCGATCTGCTCGGGCGTCACCGGGACGTGCGGGGAGCGGCTGACGGTGTCGCCCGCGCCGGTGAGCGCGCAGGTGATGATGACCTCGTTGTTCACGGGGATTCCCTTCGGTGGTGGCCCGGTCGGGCAGGGGGGCGGGCCGGACGTCGCCGTGCCCGCCGGGGTGTGCCGTGGTGCGGGTGCCGCGGATGCGGGGGCTGCGCCTCGTCAGTCAGCGGCCAGTTCGCTCGTCACGAAGGCGAGCAGGGCGGTGTGCATGGTGTCCGGGGTCGTGCTGTCAGGCGCGGTGGCCAGTACCTGGGTGGCCAGGCCGTCGATCAGGGCGGTCAGCCGCAGCGCGGTGGACTCCGGGTCGACGGGACGGAAGACGCCCTGGGTGACGCCGCGGCGCAGCACGTCGGCGACGGTGGTGCGCCACTGCCGGTAGTAGTGCTCGTGCAGCCGGCCGACGGCGGTGGACCGGGCGGCCTGCGCCCACAGGTCCAGCCACACCAGCCACTGGCGGCGCTGCTGCGCGGTGCGCGGCGTCTGGAGCGCGATCAGGTGCAGCAGCTCGGCGCGGGCGTCGGTCGCCTCGGCGAGGCCCGCGGCGCGGCGGGCGGTGTCCTCGTCCATGCACCAGCGGACGGCGGCTTCCAGCAGTTCGTCGCGGCCGGGGAAGTGGTAGTGCACCGCCGCGGTGCTGGTGCCGCAGGCCGCGGCGATGTCGGCGACCCGCACTTCGTGAAAGCCGTGCTCGGCGATCAGCCGTACGGTCTCCCGCACGATCTGGAGCGGTCTGCCGCCCTCCGGTACGTGCGCGGGGCCGCGCTCCTGCGGCGGCTCGGGGCGTTCCGGAGAGCCGAGCAGCCGGCCCGCGTCCACCCCCGCGATATCGGCGATCCGCACGATCTCGGCGACGGTGAACCGCCGGCTGCCGCTCAGCGACCTGGACAGCTTCGACGGGTCCATCACGATCCGGCGGGCGAACTCGCGGCGGCTGCAGCCGAGACCGTCGATCACCTGCCGGACACGTTCCGTGAGGGCGCCCGCCTCGTCGGCGACCCGGGCCCCTGGGTCTTCCTTCATGGCCAGGGACCGTAACAGCGCGTTGAGAACATCGCAACACTCCAAGGCGTGCAAAGGGCAGAAAATGCCTGTTCGTGGCCCTTTGGCGGGGTGGTGTTGCGCATCAACTGATGAGCGAGTCAGTCGTGGGGCGGGAGGGGTGCGCGAGGCGCCCGAGGCTCCGCAAAGCGGGTGAATGTGGCAAAGTGACGGCATGGCTGACCGGGGAGCGAAGCGGCCCACCGTGTCGGTGCCGGACGACTGGCCCGCCCACCCGGACCTGACCCTGGCCCTCAACGGCATGGGCGGCTTCGACTGGGATCTCGACAGCGGGCGGCTGCACCTGGACCCGCCCGCACTGGAGCTGTTCGACGTGCCGCCCGGCACCTACGACGAGCGCCCCGCCACCCTCGCCGACCGCGTCCCGCCCACCGAAGCCGCCCGCCTCGACGCCCTGGTCGCCCGCGCACTCAAGGACGGCAGCGACTCCTACGGCGCCTACTTCCGCGTCCGCCACCGCGACGGCGCACTGCACTGGGCCCACAGCCAGGGCAGCATCCGCAGGGACGCGTCCGGCAGACCACGCCGCATCATCGGCGTGGTCCGCGACGCGGGCGAGGAATACACCCAGGCGGCCGAACGCCTCGCGGTCGATGAGGAACGCCGCCGCCACAACAGCGTCGTCGAGCGCACCACCGCCGCACTCGCCCACGCCAGAACCGTCCACGACGTGATCGCCGTACTCGCCGACGACCAGGGCCTGAGCCGGCTCGGCGCCGAGAACATCATCCTCGGACTCGTCGAAGCAGGACGCATCCGGCTGGTGTCCGAAGGCAAGGCGGGCAGCTTCATCCCCGACCACGAAGTGACCCGGGTCGGCGACGAGTTCCCGATGAGCGAGGTCGTCCGCACCCTCGCCCCCCGCTTCATCGCCAGCCGCGCCGAATTCGCCACCGGCTACCCCCGCCTGTGGCCGGCCATCGAACCGCTGAACATCGGCTCAGCCGCCTACCTCCCGCTGATCGCCCAGGGCCGCACCATCGGCGTCATCGGCCTCTTCTACCAACGCGAAAGCGCCTTCCGCGACCAGGAACGCAATCTCCTGATCGCCCTCGGCAGCAGCATCTCCCAGAGCCTGGCCCGCTCCATGCTCTACGACCAGGAACACGAACTCGCCGCCGGACTCCAAAAGGCCATGCTGCCGCGCCGCATCCCCGGCGTCCCCGGCGCCCAGATCGCCGTCCGCTACCGCTCCGCCCGGCTCGGCCGCGACATCGGCGGCGACTGGTACGACGTGATCCCGCTGCCCGACGGACGGGTCGGCGCCGTCGTCGGCGACGTCCAGGGCCACGACACCCAGGCAGCCGCCCTCATGGGCCAGCTGCGGATCGTGCTGCGCGCCTACGCCACCGAAGGCCACTCACCGGCCACCGTCATGGCCCGCGCCTCCGCCTTCCTCAAAGAACTCGACACCGACCGCTTCGCCACCTGCGTCTACGTCGACGCCGACCTCAGCACCGGCGCCGCCCGCTTCGTCCGCGCCGGACACATCGACCCCCTGCTACGGCACGCCGAAGGCATCTGCCGCAGACTCCCGGTCGCCGGCGGACTGCCCCTCGGCCTCTCCGCCGAATTCACCCGTCTGGACTACCCCGTCACCACCGTGCACCTCGCTCCCGGTGACACTTTGCTGCTGTGCACCGACGGCCTCGTCGAAGAGCCCGGCACCGACATCGACGACGGACTGCGCCACCTGACCGCCGAGGTACGGCACGGCCCCCAGGACGTCCAGCAACTCGCCGACCGGCTCTGCACACTGGCCGACCGGCGCCCCGGCGAGGACGACATGGCCTTCCTCCTGCTGCGCCGCCTCGGCAACCCCCACCACGACATCGCAGGCCGGGTCCAGCGCCAGATCGCCCCCGCCGACCCCGAAGGGCTCTCCGCCGCCCGCCACATGATCCGGGCCGCGGTACGCGCCTGGGGCGCCCGCGAACGCGCCGAAGAGATCGAACTCGTCGCCGACGAACTGATCACCAACGCCCTGCTGCACACCGAAGGCCCCGCCGTCATCCGCATCGAGATGCCCCACGGCGCCGAACGACGGCTGCGCCTGGAGGTGGAGGACCCGTCGAGCAACCTCCCCAAGCGCCGGGAGCCGGGCGAAGCCGGCGTATCGGGACGCGGACTGCTGCTCGTGGACAGGCTGGCCGACGTATGGGGAGTGGAACCGCGCGGCAGCGGAAAATGCGTATGGTGCGAGTTCAACTGCCCCTGACCGGACCGGCCGTGGCGCCGCTCCGGCCCGACGGGTCCGTACGCCGAGCAATCGGCACGTCGAGTGAGGACGGCATATGGCATCGCGACCGGCGGAACAGCGCGTTCAAGCCCGCCAACTGGCAGCGCACCTGGACGCCGAAGGGGTCAGGAACATCGCCCTGACCTGGATCGACAACGCCGGCATCGCACGCGTCAAAGCGATCCCCGCCACCCGCATCGGCAACGCGGCCGAACGCGGCATCGGCATGTCCCCGGTCTTCGACGTCTTCACATCCGACGACGCCATCACCGAATCCCCCCACCTCGGCGGTCCCGACGGCGACCTGCGGATCTTCCCCGTCCTCGACCGCGTCACGGTACTCGCCGCGCAGCCCGGCTGGGCCTGGGCACCCGCCGACCGCTACGACCAGCTCGGCGCCCCCCACCCCGCCTGCCAGCGGGACTTCGCCCGGCGGATGACCGCCCGCGCCGCCGACGCGGGAATCGGCCTGCGCATGGGCTTCGAAACCGAATGGGTCGTCAGCCGCGTCCCGGAAGGCGGCGGAGCACACCCCGCCGACCCGCACACCCCGCTCGACCACCCCTGCGCGGGCCCCGCCTACGGCATGACCCGCATCGTCGAACTCTCCGACTACCTCCGCGACATCACCGAAGCGCTCACCGTCCAGGGCATCGAGGTACTCCAGCTCCACCCCGAGTACGCGCCGGGCCAGTTCGAGGTCTCCACCGCCGCCGCCGACCCGGTACGGGCCGCCGACGACATCGTCCTGGTCCGCGAGACCATCCGCGCCGTCTCCCAACGCCACCAACTGCGCGCCGCCTTCGCCCCCACCGTCGTCGCAGGCCAGGTCGGCAACGGCTGCCACCTCCACCTCAGCCTGTACCGCGAGGGCCACAGCCTGCACCGCACCCCCGACACCCCCTGGGGCCTGGCACCCGAAGCCGCCGCCTTCCTCGGCGGCATCCTCACCGCCCTCCCCGCCCTGCTCGCCATCGGCTGCCCCTCGCCCGCCAGTTACCTGCGGCTCCAGCCCTCCCAATGGGCCGGCGTCTACCAGTGCTGGGGCGTCGAGAACCGCGAGGCGGCACTGCGCCTGATCACCGGAGCCCCTGACGACCCGGACGGCGGCCACGCCGAGATCAAGCCCTTCGACGCCGCCGCCAACCCCTACCTCGTCGTCGGCGCGGTCATCGCCGCCGGCCTGCACGGCATCGAAACCGGTACGCCGCTCCCCGAACCCGTCAGCGGCGACCCCGGCGCACTCGGCGTCCGCGAACGCAGCAGGCGCGGCATCGTCCGCCTCCCCGCCACACTCACCGACGCCACCGACCACCTGGAGAAATCCGCCCCGCTCCGCGACGCGATGGGCGAGATCCTGCACGGCGCGGTACTCGCCGTACGCCGCGCGGAGGAAGCCCGGTTCGCCGGGAGCGACGCCGACGAGATCGCCGCCGAGACCCGCTGGCGCTGGTGATGACGACCGGCACCCCGGGGCCCGCCGTCCCCGACGACGGCCTCCCGCCGCTGGTCGACCACCACTGCCACGGCGTCATCCGCCACGCCCCGACCCCCGCCGAATTCACCGGACTCCTCACCGAATCGGACCGTCCGCCGGCCCCCGGCACCACCTTCTTCGACACCCAGGCAGGCTTCGCCGTACGCCGCTGGTGCCCACCCCTGCTCGGCCTCCCGCCGCACTGCCCGCCCGACCGCTACCTCGCCCGCCGCCACGAACTAGGCCCCGACGAGACCCGCCGCCGGCTGCTGGCCGCCACCGGCATCGGCACCTACCTCCTCGACACCGGACTCCCAGGCAACCTCACAGGACCCGCCGAAACCGCCGCGGCAGGCGGCGCCACCGGACACGAAGTCGTCCGCCTGGAAACCCTCGCCGAACACCTCGCGGCAGGCACCAGGGACGCCGAGGAGTTCACCGGCACCCTCGCCCACGCCGTACGCGACGCAGCCCGGAACGCCGTCGCCTTCAAAACCGTCGCCGCCTACCGCCACGGCCTGGCCCTCGACCCCAGGCCGCCCACCCACGACAGCCTGCACACCGCCGCCCGCGACTGGCTGGCCGCAGGACCCGCCACACTCACCGACCCTGTCCTGCTGCGCCACCTCATCCACCTCGCCGTCGCCACCGGCCGCCCCCTCCAACTCCACACCGGATTCGGCGACCCCGACCTGCGCATCGACCACGCCGACCCCGCACTGCTCACCGACTTCGTCCGCGCCACCGCCGACACCGGCACCGACCTCGTCCTGCTGCACTGCTACCCGTACCACCGCCAGGCCGCCTACCTGGCCGCCGTCTTCCCGCACGTGTACGCCGACATCGGGCTGACGCTCACCCACACCGGAGCACGCGCCGCCGCCGTACTCGCCGAATTCCTGGAACTCGCCCCGTTCGGCAAACTCCTCTTCTCCACCGACGCCTACGGCCTGCCGGAGCTCTACACCGTCGGCAGCGCCCTGTTCCGCACCGCCCTGCACACCGTCATCGGCGACTGGACCGCGTCCGGCGCCTGGTCGCAGGACGACGCCCGACGCGTCGGCGCCATGATCGCCGCCGACAACTCCCGCCGCGTGTACGGCCTCACGGGCGGCTGACCGCACCACCGGCCGTCAGGGAAGAACGTGCGGCGCCCCCGTGCTTTACTTCCGCGTGCCTCCTACACCAATACCCACGAAGGGCTCAGCGCCCGCCCGCCCCCGCATATTCGCCGACCTCACCCCGCTCCGCAGCTCGCCGGACTACCGCAGGCTGTGGTGCGGCAACACCGTCTCCTGGATGGGCCAGCAGATGACCGCCCTCGCGGTCTCCCTCCAGGTCTACTCCCTCACCCGGTCCACCTTCGCCGTCGGCCTGGTGGGCCTGTGCTCCCTCGTACCGCTCGTCGTCTTCGGGCTCTACGGCGGCGCCATCGCCGACACCGTCGACCGCCGCAAACTCGGCCTCTACAGCGCCGCCGGCGCCACCGTCCTGTCCGTCGTGCTGGCCGCCGCCGCGCTCGCGCACTACCGGCACGTCTGGCTGCTCTACTGCGTCGTCGCCCTCCAGGCCGTCTGCTTCGCGATGAACTCGCCGGCCCGCACGTCGATGATCCCCAGGCTGCTGCCCGTCGAACAGCTCCCGGCCGCCAACGCCCTCAGCTCGCTCACCAGCAACCTCGGCCTGATGGGCGGCCCCATGCTCGGCGGCGTCATCGTCGGCCTGTGGGGATACCAGGCCGCCTACCTCATCGACGTGGCCGCCTTCAGCGCCTCCCTCTACGCGATGTGGCGACTGCCCGCCATGCGGCCCGACCACGGGGAAGGCGACGGCGCCACAACGCCCCGCAGGGCCTCCGTCCTTGACGGGCTGCGCTTCCTCGCCACCCGGCCCAACCTGCGCATGACGTTCTTCACCGACATGGCGGCGATGGTCCTCGCCCAGCCCCGCGCCCTCTTCCCCGCCATCGCGGCACTGTGGTTCGGAGGCGACGCCAAGACGGTCGGCCTGCTGGTCGCCGCGCCCGCCGTCGGCGCCGTACTCGGCGGCCTGTTCTCCGGCTGGCTCGGCGGCATCCGCCGGCACGGCCTGGCTATCCTGGTCGCCGTCGGAGCCTGGGGCGCCGCCGTCGCCAGCTTCGGCCTCTCCCGCCACCTCTGGCTCGGCCTGTTCTTCCTGGCCGTCGCCGGCTGCGCCGACACCGTCTCGATGGTCTTCCGCAGCACCATGCTCCAGGCCGCCACCCCCGACAAGATGCGCGGCCGGCTCCAGGGCGTCTTCATCGTCGTGGTCGCCGGCGGCCCCCGCCTCGGCGACTTCCTCGCCGGGTCCGCCGCCGACCTGACCTCGCCCGCCACCGCGGTCGTCGTCGGCGGCCTCGCCTGCGTCCTGGTGGTCACCGCCCTCGGCCTGGGCCGCCGCGCCTTCGCCCGCTACGACGCGCGGGATCCGCAGCCGTGAGGGGCGGGGCGGGGCGGGGCAAGGGCCGTCGTCCTGGCGTCGGACGGGGGCGCCATCGGGCGTGCGCGGGGCCGGAATTCGCGGTGGGTGCGCGGCGACGGCGAATGCCGGGCGGCGCGCGGTTTCTTCGTGCGGCCTCGTCGTCGGCGGCTATTCGGCGCACGGATATCGGGGGCGGGCGGCGCGGCGGGATGACGTGTCCGCTATCCGCTATCCGTGACCACGGCGGGCAGTCGCACGCCGTGGGGCGTAGCGGTGAGTTGCTCTCCCGCCCCGGTCAAGAATGAAGATGGCCGGGTTCGGTGAATGATTTGGTGTTCGCGCCAAGGCCGTGAAGGATTCCGCGGTCCGAGCGGTACGCATCGGCGCACGGCCGGATGAAGGCAGGCCAGGTCCTGACACCACCGTTTGCGGAGGGCGGCTGTCGCGCGGATCCCTGTGGCCGACGGGTTCTGCCCGCGAGGGGTGCGGCGGATGCCGGTGGCGGGCGGTGAGCGCGGTGGCTGACAGTGAGGGCGCGGGCGGGTAAGTGGGCGGCGGGGGCGGGGTGTTCGGCCACCCGGCGGTGTTCCGCGCTGTTGGTGACGGCGTTTCCGTGCCCGCGGGGGATGCGGGGCCGTGCGCCGCGTTGCCGGAGCCGTCGGCGCAGGTGGCGGCGGGTCGCGGTGGTTGTCGCCGTGGAGCGCGCCGGGACGGCGGGGGCAGTGCGGTCAGGGTGGTGGCCATCGGTGCCGCCGTGACGCAAGAAGGTTCGTGGTCAGCGCGGTGTTCGCCCGGTGCGGCGACGGCTGGTTTTTTTCGAATGTGCTCACGCAATTAAAGACGATCTTCCCCTGAATTCCGAAGTGCGCTAACATCGTTCCGCTCGGTGATACTTCATCTGTGAAGTTCGCACGTCATAGTGCCTTCCGATGTCCCCCTGATTCGGGACAGGGCCGCACAATGTGGATCCACAGTCAGGAGAATTAGGGGTGAACCAGCTCTCGGACCGGTCGGACGACGGACAACTGACCGTCACTGATCGCACGCGGCTGCGTCGCGGACGGGAGAAAGTCCGTACCACCCGGGCTGATTTGGATGAGGTTCTCGCCGCCGGCTTCGTATGCCATCTCGGTGTCCTGGTCGACGGTGCCCCCATGGTCGTTCCCACGGTTTACGGAGTCGGTGACGACGTCCTTTATCTGCACGGCTCCGTCGCGAGTCGCAGCCTGGTCCAGGCGCCGGATACGCCGGTGTGTGTGACGGTCACGCAGGTGGACGGAATCGTGCTGGCGCGTTCCGTCTTCGAGCACAGCATCAACTACCGGAGCGTCATGATCTACGGCGTTCCGCGGGTGGTCACCGACCCCGACGAGAAACTGGCCGGCCTGCGCGCGGTGACCGAACAGTGCGCGCCAGGACAGTGGGATTACGCGCGCGGACCGAGCCGTAAGGAATCCGCCGCGACCACGCTGCTGGCGCTCGGCCTTTCGGAGGTTTCGGTGAAGGCACGCACCGGGCCGCCGGATGACGGTGAGGGTCCTGACAGTATGACGAACCGCTGGGCCGGAGTGATTCCGCTCGGCACGGTCCGGGGAAATCCGGAGCCCGATCCGTTGCTTTCCGCGGATATCGAGATGCCGCCGCACATCTCGGCGATGACCCGGGCAGGGGAGTGCGCCGACGTGCTCGGCGCACTCCCGGTCGCCGAATCCGAGGGGTGAGTCGGCGTGAAAGGGGACGAGGGAACCCTGTCATGCGGCGCTGGGAAAGGTATCGCGGCTCGCCAGGCCGGACCGGTAGGCGAACGCCACGGCCTGGGCGCGGTCCCGGAGCCCGAGTTTCCGCAGCATGTGGGAGATGTGTGACTTGACGGTGGCGGAGCTGACCGCGAGCGATTCCGCGATGTCCGCCGTGGCGAGGCCGTCCGCCAGCAGGTTCAGCACCCGGCTCTCCCGTTCGGTGAGCGTGGCGAGCTTCGCCAGCACCGCCGTGTCCGGGACGACGGCTTGGTCGAGTGCGGCACCGATGACCCGGTCGGCCACCGAAGGGGCGAGATATGTCCCGCCGGCCGCGACGGCGCGAATGGCTGCCGTGATCATGGAGCGGCTTCCGGATTTCTCTCCGAGGCCGCGGGCGCCGAGCCGGAGCGCGCTGACAGCGGATTCCAGGTCCCAGTGGTCGGCGAAGGCGATGACGGGCAGTGTGGCGGTGGCCGTGGTCAATCCCTTTAATTCGTCGAGTATGCGGTCCGTTGCGGCCACGACGATGACATCGGGGCGCAGATGGCCGATGATGCTGCTCAATTCCGTTGTGCGGTGGTCCGCTTCCGTGGCGACGAGGTTCGATTCACCATTGATGAGTGAGGTGAAGCCGGCTCTGCTTAATTCATTCTGGTCGAACACGATGATGCGCTTAACCTCGCCTTTGTCCCTTTTGAGGGTGTGACTGGCTGGGCAAATCGTCATGTTTGCGGCTCCCCAGGCGCGTGCACACACATCTGTGGTGCAGATTTTGCGCGGCGCCTTCCGAGGCTGTAGGCGTAAATACCGTGAGGCCGGGATGCGTTTACCGCTGATGCCGTCGATTGTCCGGTGTGCCGACTCGATCGGCGACGAAGATCACCCCCACCCGTTTCCGCTCTGCGACCTGCTCATGCGCACACCTGTAACGGTCTCGGAACACCATGCACCCCGCCCAGGGATCCCGGCCGAGTGGCTGGGGCGACTGTGATGCCCCTGAATATTCCACACCGTTGTGGCGATACGCTAGATGCTTCACGGCGGTGGATCGGTTGCGACCTTCCTGCCGTTTTGGCGGAATGTCTGAAGCCGCGCGTCGCGGGCCGGAGAATCTCGCGGGTGATCTGCGGATACGTCCGGATCTCTCCGGTGCGGGAACCGGGCCGGGGGGAACGCTCCGTAATCACCGCCCTCGCGGATCGTTCCGGAGCGGCGGTCTCCGGCTGGCGCCCGCCCTGAGGGCCGGCCGTTGCCGACGCGAACGTTCCGCCGGTGGCCGCCGGAGCCGCGCGCCGCTCATTCCTGGCGCACCGCCGTGGCCTCCTTCTCGTCCTCCTGGCCCTCGTCGGACGGGGCCGGCCGTCCGGCGCCCCGCCGCCGGGTCCAGTACCGGTAGAGCAGGGCCAGCGCCGCGATCAGCACCGGGATGACGATGACGACGCCGCTGAACGGGACGAGGATCAGGCACAGCACGGTCCCGATGACGGCCAGCACCCGGCGGGTGCCGGTCAGCAGCCGCACCCCGGCGGCCATGGCGGCGACGAACGTCATGATGACGAGCGAGTTCGGTACGACCAGCAGCGTCTCGGGGCCCCAGTGCATGAAGTAGCTGACGACCAGTCCGGCCGTCGCATAGCCGCCGACCGTGAGGACGGACACCGCGGGGATGCCCCGCGGGCTCACCCGGGCCAGCGGGGCGGGGAACGCACCGTCCCGGGCCAGCGCGTATCCGAGCCGCGAGGTGGTGGCGACGAAGGCGTTCGCCGTGCCCAGCGCGATCAGCATGGCGATCACGGCGGTCATCGTCCCGATCGGGCCGCCGACGCCGTTGGCCAGCAGCCGGGCGATGACGGTGTGGTTCACGTCGTCGGAACCGTAGGTCTTGGTGCCGATCGTCGCCACGACGACGCCGACGTACAGGAAGGTGATGACGCCGACGCTGATCACCGTGGAGCGCGGGACGTCCCGTACCGGATCGCGGAACTCCTCGGCGAGGTGGGTGATGGCCTCCCAGCCGAAGAACGCGAAGAAGATGACGACGGCGACGCTGCCCACCTCGGACATGCCGTGCGGCGCGAACGGCGTCCAGTTCGCGGCGGTGAACCGGGGAACGGACACCACGAGGGCGGCCAGCAGCATGAGGGAGACGGTCGCGGCGAAGACGAGCTGCAGCCGCCCGCTGACCTTGATGCCGCGGAGGTTGGCGACCGTGGCGACGACCAGGATGCCGCCCGCGAAGAGGAACGTCGTGCCGCGCGAGAGGCCCAGGTAGGAAGCGCCGTAGTAGGCGCCGGTGAGCGCCACCAGGGTCTGCGCGGTGGCGGACGCGATGAAGTAGAACCAGCCGGCGACGGTGCCTGACGCGGGGCCGAACGCCTTGGTGACGAACGTCGCCACGCCGCCGGCGTCGGGAAAGCGGCTGGCGAGCGCCGCGAAGGTCAGCGCGAGCGGGATGCCGAGGGTGGCGTCGAACACCCAGGCCACGATCGAGGCAGGTCCCGCGCGGGTGGCGCTCAGCGCGGGCAGGAGCAGTACGCCCGCGCCGACGATGGCACCCACGTACAGGGCGATGCCCTGCGTGACCGTGATGGTGCGCTGTAACGGCTGAGCCATCGTTCCTCCTCCAAGGCACTTCTCCAGGCAGAACCTAGGAGAATGACGGATGGGAAGTCAACACTTACAATTGACCATAAGAAGTGTCGCAAAACTCGGTGCGGGGACAGCTCATGGACGTCACAAGCAGCACACCGCCACCCGAGGCCGCGCTGCTGCACTCCTTCCTCAACACCCTCGACCTGCGCACCTTCACCCGGTACGGAATCCCGCTGCACGGCGACGACCTGCTGTCCACGCCACGGGCCCTGGCAGCCTGGCTGTACGCCAGGGAACTGCTCCCCGCCGATTCCCGGGTGAGCGGGCAAGATCTCGCCCGCGCGCGCGACCTGCGGGCGCAGTTGCGCGCCGCCCTGAGCCGCGGCGAGGATCCCGAAGCGGCGGACGGCGGCTCCCCGCAGGGCATCCGGCTGAGCTTCCGGCTCAGCGCGGCCCCCGGGGAGCCGCCGCGCCTCGTTCCCGCGGGCGCGGACGTGGACGGCGCGCTCGGGCACATCGCCCTGTCCGCCGCGCGCGCCGTCACGTCGGGCGCCTGGGGGCGGCTGAAGATGTGCGAGGCGCCCGACTGCCACTGGGTCTTCTACGACAAGTCACGCCCCGGGCGCGGCCGTTGGTGCTCCGCCGAGCTGTGCGGGAACCGCATGAAGACACGTGCGTACCGCAGGCGGCAGCGGTGACGGTACGTCATGCGGTGTCCCGTACCGCGTTGGCGAGCGTCCGCAGCCCCTCGTCCAGCTCATCGGCGCCGATGGTCAGGGCGGGCATCAGCTTGACGACCTCGCTGTCAGGTCCCGAGGTCTCGGTCAGCAGACCGAGCGCGAAGGCCCGCCGGCACACCGCGGTGGCCCGCCCCCGGTCGGCGAACTCCAGCCCCCGGACCATGCCGCGGCCCCGGTGGCGGGCCCCCGCAGCGGAGTGGTCCGCGCAGATCGCCGCGAGCGCCTGCTCGATCTGCTCGCCGCGGGCGAGGGTCTGCTTCTCCAGCTGCCCGTCGGCCCAGTACGCCCGCAGCGCGGCGGTGGCGGTGACGAAGGCCGGGTTGTTGCCGCGGAACGTGCCGTTGTGCTCGCCAGGAGACCACACGTCCAGCTCCCGCTTGAAGAGCGTGAGCGCCATCGGCAGCCCGTAGCCGCTGATCGACTTGGAGAGGGTGACGATGTCCGGCACGATGCCGGCCGCCTCGAAGGAGAAGAAGCCGCCGGTGCGCCCGCAGCCCATCTGGATGTCGTCGACGATCAGCAGCATGTCGTGGCGCACACACAGCCCGGCCAGCTCCCGCAGCCACTCCGGCCTGGCCACGTTGACCCCGCCCTCGCCCTGGACCGTCTCGACGATGACGGCCGCCGGGTGGTCGAGCCCCGAGCCGCCGTCCGTCAGCATCCGCTCGAACCACCGGAAGTCCGGGGCGCCGTCGTCGAGATAGCGGTCGAACGGCATGGGGGTGGTGTGCACCAGCGGTACGCCGCCGCCGGCCCGCTTGAAGGCGTTGCCGGTCACCGCGAGCGAGCCAAGCGTCATGCCGTGGAAGGCGTTGGTGAAGGAGACCACCGGCGTGCGCCCCTTGACCTTGCGGGCCAGTTTCAGCGCCGCCTCGACGGCGTTGGTCCCGGTCGGGCCCGGGAACATCACCTTGTACGGCAGCTCGCGCGGCCCCAGGACGACCTCCTGGAAGGTCTGGAGGAAGGCCCGCTTGGCCACGGTGGACATGTCCAGGCCGTGGGTGAGGCCGTCCCGTTCGATGTAGTCGATCAGGGCGCGCTTGAGTACCGGATTGTTGTGGCCGTAGTTGAGGGATCCGGCGCCGACGAAGAAGTCGAGGTAGCGGTGGCCGTCCTCGTCGGTCACCCGGCTGCCGCGGGCACGGTCGAAGACGGTGGGCCAGGCGCGGCAGTAGCTGCGCACCTCCGACTCCAGGGTCTCGAAGACGGTCAGATCGGGAGGGGTAATGGCCACGGCAGGCTCCTGGGCGATGAGAAGGGTGGTGTGGCGGTGCGGCCCAGCGCGCTCGGGCGGGTCATTCCGCGGCGCCCGTGGGACGGCTCTCGGGGGGTGCGAAGACCACCGCGACCCGCAGGTCTTCGGTGATGTCGGTGAACCGGTGCGGGACCTCGGCCGGTACGTAGACGATGGAGCCGGGCCCGACGGGACGGCTCGCTCCGCCCGCGTGGACGACGGCGCGGCCGGCCAGCACGATGTACAACTCATCCTCGGCGTGCGGCTGTTGCGGGTCCTGCCCGTCCGCCGCCAGGGTGTAGAGGCCGACGCTCATCGTCGGCCCCCGCAGGAACTCCAGGTAGCGCTGCCCGGTCGCGTCACCCCGCTCGGCCAGTTGCGCGAACTCGTGGAACTCAGGACCGTCCGGCATGCCCGTCTCCTTCACATCCGCAGCGACAACTCGCTGTGGAAACCGCTGACATGGTCGGAACGGACGCTATCGTGCGCCACCGGGTAGAAGCCCTCGAAGAAGTCGACATAGTCGCCGCACAGCGCCCGCAGCACCGGCGCGATCTCGCGGCCCAGCTCACCGGCGGCCTCCCGCACCCCGACCGCGGTCATCATCGTCGTCGGCGCGCCCGAAGCCAGCGCGGTGAGCACGCTCGCGAGCCGGCTGTGCCGCAGCGCCTCGCGCACCTCACCGGTGACGGTCGCCGGATCGGCGACCCGGCCTGACTGCCACAGAATGACGCGCACCGACCGGCAGCCGACCACCTTGCGCGGCGGCACCAGCTCCAACGGGCCGTCGGCCAGGAGGCGTTCGGACCCGTGCAGCGGCGCGGTCCAGCGGGACAGGTCCGCGTCGGCACCCGGGGTGACCAGGGGCGCTTCCCCGCTGAGGTCCCAGGACCAGCACAGGATGTGCAGCGGGGCGGCGGGATCCGTGACGCTCCGCAGCATCACGCGGCTGCCCGGGGTGAGCTTCAACCGGGTGAGCTGCACGCCGCGTTCCTCGGTGGCCGTGGCGAAGGCCAGCGGGACGGGTTGCAGCGCGCGGGTGACCTCGCGCAGGACGGTGAACGGTTGCGGCCCGCTCAGGCCGTACTCGTCGGCGGCCGGGCCGCTTGCGGTGGCCTCGAACTGGTCGAACCCGCCACGGGACAGCAGGGGCATGGGATTTCCTCCGGGGAGTGCGGGAGCGTGGGCAAGGATCACGCCGGGCCGCGCGGACGGGCGCGGCCACGGTGCGCGGCGAGGACGGCGGACCCCACGGCGGCGGCCAGCACGGCGAGCGGGATGAGCAGCGCCACCCCGAGGAAGGGCAGCAGCGGCAGGTAGCCGGCGACCGCGGCCACGCCGAGCGCGCGCCGCGCCCCGGTCGTCACCGCGACGCAGGCGCAGGCGGCGGTCAGGAACACGGCGCAGGCCATGGCGTTGGGCACGGCGAGCACATCGGTGGCGGCCAGATTCCCGCTGCGGACCAAGGCCACCCCGAGAACGGCGACGGCACCCACCGCTGCCGACGCCACGGCCGCCGCGCGGGTGCCGTGGCCGGGGCCCGCGGCCAGGTGCGCGGTCAGCCGCGCGGCGGTGCGGACGTTGCGCGCGCAGAACACCGCGGCGGCGACCGCGAGCGCGGCGGCTGCCACCCGCCCCGCGCCGCTGCCGCCCAGGTCAGGCAGGGCGAGCCCGGCGACCGAGCCGTCCGTGCCCGCCGACGGCGCGGCCAGCAGGGCCCCGGCGTACAGGGCGCCGACCGCGGCCACCCCGGCCAGCGGCCCGGCCACCCGGCGCACACCGGTGACGGGAGTGAGCCGCCCGGCCGCCTCCCAGCCGACGACGACGAAGAACTGGAGGGCCGCCGCCCGCCCGATGCCGCCAGGCGTCACCTCGGGGGCGGCGGGCGGCGCCGCCGGTGCCGGTCCGGCCAGCGCGGACGCGGCGACGAGCAGCACGAGGACGGCACCGAACACCGGCAGACCGGCAGGCAACGAGCGGCCCGACGGGGCCAGTACCGCCGAGAGCACCAGCACCCCGGCGGCCACCCAGCCGATGCAGGCGCCCGTGGCCGCCCGGGGCAGCACCGGACGCAGCGCCTGCGCCAGGAACCCGGCGCTCACCAGGGCCACCACCACCTGCCCCGCCGTCACCCCGAGCGCGTAGTAGGCCCGCAGCGCGCGGCCCTGGGCGGTGCCGAGCGCCGCTTCGGTCAGCGGGACCGCGCCCTGTGCCGCGCCCGGCGCCGAAGCGGCAGCGGCCAGCGCCGCCACCAGGACGGCGCCGGCGGCCACTTGGTAGCCCCAGCCGGTGAGCGCCGCCCCGCCGTGGGCGGCGTAGGCCGTCCACGGCAGGAACAGCGCCCCGACGCCCAGGACGTTGGCGGCAAGCGCCAGGGCGGAGCGCGGGAGCGGGCCCGTCATCACCGGGTCTGGAACAGCCGGCGGTATTCCTGGCCGGTCCGCTGCCCGCCGGGTACCAGCCGCCGGCCGCGCGCCGGCCAGCCGACCCCGTCGAAGCCGTCCGCGAGGCCCAGTTGGCGCCAGGCGTGCCGGGACCAGACGGGCATGAGGGGCGAGGCGACCGCCGCGACGACGGCGAGCAGTTCGGCGTGTGCCGCGGCCACCGCGGCCGGGTCGGGCCGGTCGGTGGCCGGTGCCTCCTGGAACCGCCGGAGCGCGCCGGAGGCCAGCTCCACCGCTTCGGCCAGGCCGGCGGCTGCGCCCTGGAGGGAGAAGCTGCCCGGCTCCAAGTGGCGTTCCAGGTCGGCGGGCAGCCGCTCGGCGAGGTCGCGGACGGCCGCAGGCCAGTGGTCCTGGTCGGTCTCCGGCACCACGCCGCCGTGCTCCTTGGCCAGCAGTTCGACGACCGAAGCGGCCCAGTCCTCCAGCCGCCCGACCAGGAGGGTGTTGACCGTACGGTCGAAGTCGGCCATCCGGAAGTCGGTCTTGCCCCTCTCCGGTGAGGTCAGGCACAGGTGCAGCCTGACCGCGTCGGACGGCGCCTCGCGCAGGAAGTCCGAGCCCCAGATCGCGTGGCCGCGGCTGGTGGAGAACTTGTCGCCCTCCAGGGTGTAGAACTCGTTGCTGATCACGTACTTGGGTGTGATGTAGTCGCCGAGCCCGAGCAGCAGCGCGGGCCAGAGCACCGCGTGCGAGAAGCTGCAGTCGAAGCCGATGAAGTTCACCAGCTCGGTTTCCGGGTCCTGCCAGGTCCGCCGCCACGCGTCCGGCCTGCCGAGCGCCTTGTCGTGTGCCGCGGTCGCCGCCATGTAGCCGAAGATGCCGCAGAACCAGGTGTCGAGGATGTGCCCTTCCCACCCGTCGAGCGGCACGGATATGCCGTAGTCGTGCTCCCGGCTGATCGGGACCACCGGCAGGCCGTGTGCGGCCATCTCCGTGCAGAAGTCGATGACGCGCTGCCGCCAGGGATTGTCGGCGCAGAGCGCGGCGAGCCGTTCGGCGAACGGCTCCAGCGGGACCACCAGCCGGTTCGCGGTCCTGGTCTCCGGTGTCGTGCCGCAGGTCACGCAGTGCGCGTCGACCACGCCGCCCGGCTCCTGCGGGTAGCCGCACTCCTCGCAGTACGTGCCGTCGCTCGGCGCCGAGCAGAACCGGCACCGGCCGCGGATGTACGCCTCGTAGACGAAGCGGTCGCAGTCGGGGCAGTACGGGGTGGGCAGCTCCTGCTCCCTGATGACGCCGTTGTCCCACAGCCGCAGGAAGTGCTCGCGGACCAGCTCGTCGTGCAGGGGCTCGCGGTGCGGGTGCTCGTAGGTGTCGGGCAGCATGCCGGCCAGCGCCAGGGTCTGCTCGATGCGGCCGGTGTACCGGAAGGCCGTGGTCCTGGCGTCCCACCCCAACTCGGCGCCGCGCCTGGGCACATAGCAGGAGTGGTCGTCGGTGTAGGCGACGTAGGAGACGGGGACGCCGCGCGCGCCGAGGTACCTGCGCAGCACGTCGGCGCCCATGAAGGGGCCGGACAGGTGCCCCAGGTGGAGGTCACCGTTGGGGTTCGGCGGGGCACAGGTGATCAAGACGTTCCGTGGCATGGGTGTGCCGTCCTTTTCATGGGAGGAGAGCGGGCCTGGCGGCGTTACTCGGTGCTCCGGCGGTCGGCCACCCGCAGGTTCACGGTGGTGGCCGGTGCCGCCCGGCGTGGCGAGCCGTTTTCCGAACCGTGCGGCACGACCTGTCCTGCGCGTACCCGGGTGTCGCTGGGCAGCGAGGTCATCACCACGGCCTTGGCGCCGACCACGCTGTTGGCGCCGATCTCGACGGGACCGAGCACGCAGGCGCCGGTGCCGACCACCACCCCGTCGTCGAGGGTGGGATGCCGCTTGGCGCCGGGCCCGCGGGTCTGGTCGTGCCACCAGCCCACCGAGCCGAGCGTCACCAAGTGGTAGAGCATGACGTCGTCGCCGATGCGGACGGTCTCGCCGATCACCACCCCGCACCCGTGGTCGATGAAGAACCGGCGGCCGATCCTGGCTCCGGGATGGATGTCGATGCCGCCCGACACGACACGGCCGAACAGGGAGACGGCGCGGGCGGCGACGCGGTGGTCCCGCAGGTACAGCGCGTGTGCGGCGCGGTACAGCCACAGGGCGTGGAGATGGGGGTAGAGCAGCACCTCGAACGGGCTGTTGACGGCGGGGTCCTTGTCGCAGACGACCTGGACGTCCTCACGGGCGTGGCGCCACACCGCACGCAGCGTGCCGCCCTTCTCGCCGGAGCCCTTCGCCTCTTTCCCGCCTTTCCCCCTTTCGCCGGCCTGCCGCTTGGATCGCCAACGGACAAGTGGATTCATGGAAGTTGCCCTACATATGCCGGTAGCGCTGGATGGTCGGGCTGGGCGGCCCGGCCGCGAACCGGTCCGGCCGGTACGCGCCCAGCTCTGGCCGCTGTGCTCCGGTGGTCAGTTCGTCGGCGACGGCGCGGCCCACCGCGGGGGCCGTTTTGAACCCGCCGCCGTTGAACCCGGTGGCCAGGTACAGGCCCGGGTGGCGCCCCACCGGGCCGACGAGCGCCCGGCCGTCGTCGGTGTACGCCTCGTCGGCGCGGGCGGCGTCGATGAGCGGCGCCGCGGTGATGCCGTGCAGCCGGCGGGCGGCGAGCGCCCGCCCCACGCCGATCTCCTCGGCGTCCGCGGGTATCCGGGTCGAGCCCTCGGGCGCCGCGGTCGGCTCCAGCGGGATCCGGAACAGCACCCGGCCGGGGCCGTCCGGACGGAAGTACGTCCCCGCGGTGTCATCGATGATCATGCACAGCCGCTCCGCGCCGGGGAGCGCGGCGGAGTCCGCGACCGCCCAGCCGAACTGCCGGGCGTGCAACGGCAGTCCGGCGCCGCCGTCCCCGCCGAGGCCGGCCCCGGCGTCCGCGCACACGCCGGACGACCCGGCACCCGCCGCGACGACGACCTGACCGGCCGAGACGGTCTCGTCGCCCGCCACCGCCCCGGTGATCAGGTCGCCGCTGCGGCACAGCCGGGCGCCGGCCCGCGCGGAGACGACATCGGCGCCCAGGGCCCGTGCCCGGCCGGCCAGTACCGCCGCGGTGCGGGCCGGATCGGCGTAGCCGCTGCGCGGCTCGTAGGCGACGGCGGCCACACCCGTCAGGTCGAGCGCCGGCTGCGCCTCGGCGAACTCACCGGGGGTCAGCCCGTACGTGGACACCCCCAGCTCCGTCAGCTCCTTGACGCTGCGCGCCAGACGGTCGGCGTGCTCGTCGCCGACGAGGAAGGCGAAGCCGGTGCGCCGGAATCCGCAGTCACCGCCGATGAGTTGCGGCCACTGTTCGAAGGTCTCCAGGCTGAGCGCGGCCAGTCTGGCGTCGTGCGGATCGCTGTGGTGCATCCGTACCTGGCCCGCCGAGTGCCGGGTGGCGCTGTGCGCGAAGGCACCGTCCCTGGCCAGCAGCGCCACCCGTGAACCGGCCGCCGCCAGGTGGTAGGCGATGCTCGCGCCCACCACTCCGTCACCGATGACGACGACATCCGCGGTGCGTGGCATCAGGCCGTCTTTCGCGGGCCGGGGGTGAATTCCAGCGGAAGGTTCCGCAGGCCGCGGAAGGACAGGTTGCGCTGCCAGGTCAGCTCACCGTCGGCCAGCCGCAGGTCGCGCAGGCGTCCCAGGATGGTGCTGAACGACACCTCGCCCATGATGCGGGAGATCTCCGCACCGGGGCAGTAGTGGATGCCGTGGCTGAAGGACAGGTGGCGGTTGTCGGCGCGGGTGATGTCCAGCCGGTGGGGGTCGGCGTAGACGCTCGGGTCGCGGTTGGCGGCGCCGAGCATGACCAGCACCTTGTCGCCCTTGGCTATCTTGCGGCCCCGGATCGTCATGTCCTCCGTCGCCATGCGGCCCACCAGGTGCAACGAGCCGTCGTAGCGCAGGATTTCCTCGACGGCCGACGGCATCAGATCCGGCCGCTCGCCGAGCAGCCGCACCTGGTCGGGGTGGCGCATCAGGGCCAGCAGGCCGTTGCCGATGAGGTTGAGCGCGGTCTCCAGTCCTGCGAACATCACGACGATGCAGGTGGCGACCAGGTCGTCGCCGTCCAGCGGGTTCTCGTCGCGGTTGACCAGCGAGGACAGCAGGTCGTCCCTCGGCTCGGCCCGCTTGCGGACGGCGAGCGCGGTGAAGTAATCGCGCATGGCGAGGATGGCGTTCTGGCCCCGCTCCAGGTCGGCGATGGGCACGTTGGCGCCGCCCGCGTTGATGGCCGTGACGAAGTCGGCCGTCCAGTGCTTGACCTCGTCGCGGTCCTCGCGCGGGATGCCGATCAGCTCCGAGTTGACGATCACCGGCAGGTGGTAGCCCAGGTCCTGGATGCCGTCGCAGGTGCCGCTCTCCACCACCGCGTCGACAAGATCGTCCACCACGCTCTGGATCTTCGGGCGCATCTGCTGGGCCAGCCGCACGGTCATGCCGCGCTGCACCGGGCGGCGCAGCCGGGTGTGCCGGGGCGGGTCGTTGTAGAGCATCATCCGGCGGCGCATCGCGGCCCACTCGGCGAACCTGCTCTCCTCGGCCTCGCTGAGGTGTCCCAGGAAGGCCGTCGTGCGGTCGGACGACAGGCGCTCGGGGTGGTTCAGGGCCTCCAGCACGTCGTCGTTGCGCAGCAGCAGCCAGGAATCCAGGTGCGCGTTCCACCACACCGGTTCCTTCTCCCTGACGATGTCGTACACCCGGTACGGGTCCGAGATGACCTGTGGCTGCAGCAGGTCGGCGTATTCCTGGAACGCTGCGTCCGGTGCGGAAGCGGGCATTTTCCCTCCTCGGGGCTCGGTGCGTGGCGGTCAGTTCTGCGCGGCTGCTGCGCCGTCCGACGGCTGCCCGCCCCACCACAGCGAGAGGAAGACCAGGGGCGTGTCCCCGTCGTTCACCAGCAGGTGCTTCTCGTGCGGCGGGATGAAGACGGTGTCGCCGAACTTCACCCGATGCCGCTCGCCTGCCACCTCCATGTCGCCCGTCCCGGAGACGACGTAGAACAGCTCCGACTCACCGTCGGGGTTGATGTGTTCGGTCATCGTGGTCCGCGGCGGCACGATCACCCAGGCACCCCCCTCGTACGGCTCGTCGGCGCCGTCGAAGCGGACCAGGCGCTGCGCCTTCGTGTTGTAGTCGGGCTCGAACGTCAGGTCGTCCGCATCCCAGCTGTGGATGTGCATCGTTTTCCTTTCGGCGCGCGACGGCGCACGGACTGCGGAGCACGGTTCAGGAGGCAACGGCTTTGCTGAGGCTGTCCGCGATGGCGGCGGCACGCAGGGACACCAGGCTGAAGGAGCCCGCGTCACCGAGACCGTGGGTCCGCTCGCACAGCCCGTTGAGGTAGATCGGCGGCAGGTCCTTGCCGGTGTCGGGCAGGACGCGGTAGTCCCGGCCGATCGTCGCCTGCCGCTGCTCGGTGCGGCCGACGCGCGGGGAGAGGGGGGTGAGCAGGTCGGGCAGGAAGTTCCCGCCGGACTCGTCGGTGAGGTCGATGAATCCGGTGGCGACGATGACGAAGTCCACGTCCAGGGAGCTCGGTTCGCCGAGGTGGCGCTCGGCCAGTTCCAGCGTGATGCCGCTCTCGGCGGCTGCCGCGCTCACGATGTCGCTGTTGCGGGTCAGCTGGATCTGGTAGTCGCCGTCGAGCCGCTGCTCGTAGAGCTTGGTGTGGTACGCGGTGAGCACGTCGATGTCGGCGGCGGAGTAGTTGGTGTACCGCAGCTGCTTGTCGAGGTACTCCTTGGATTCCGGCGAGGCGTCGTAGTAGTAGTCGACGAACTCCGGGAAGAACACCTCGCCGTGGAACGGGCTGAGGTCCTTCTGCCGGTATCCGAAACCGCGCAGTACGTTGGTGATGCGGCTGTTCGGGAACCGCTGTGCGGCGTCGAGACAGATTTCCGCGGCGCCCTGGCTTCCGCCGATGACGGCGATACGCGCCGATGGCACCGCCGCTATCTCGTCGACGCGTTCCAGATACCGGGTGTAATGGAATACCCGGTCGTCGGCGAGTTTCCGGAGCGCCGACGGGTAGTACGGCGGGCGGCCGGGGGCGACGACGACGGAACGGGCCGTGAGCCGCTCGCCGCCGGCCAGCCGGATCTCGGCCCCTTCGCCCTGCGCCGGCAGGTCGACGCCGGTGACCTGGCTGCCGTATCGCACCTGGTCGTCGAAGTGCCGGGCCGCCCACGTGACATAGCGCGCGTAGTCCTTGCGCAGCGGAAAGGGCACGTTCAGATTGAGGAAGTGGAACAGCCGCTCTTCCTCGTGCAGATGATTGATGAAGCTGTAGTGACTCCGCGGATTCCGCGGCGAGACCAGGTCACGCACCGGATGGTGCTGGATGTCGGAACCGCTCAGGAGCATGCCGGCCTGCCACACCGGGGTGGTCCGGCTCTCCAGGAAGAGGGATTTCACCTCCGGATACATCTCTTCCAGGGCAATGGCGAGCGCGATATTGGACGGGCCGAATCCGATACCGATCACATCTGCATCAAAAGATCCCATGGCGCAGGTCTCCAATCCGGTCGCAGGTGCTTCGCGGGAGCTGTGACACACCTGACGGCAGCCAGAACTCTATGGGCGGAAGATCGATTGAGTCTTCCGCCATCCGGACCGATTACGATCAACTCCCCGCCCGGCCAAGGCGGTTCACATTCCACCTCCGTAGGGCGGAGCACCCCGCGCTCTCCGCCGTCGGTGGAGGCGGAGCCCCACCATCCGCTGCCCCCGTGGCCTCCCGGAGGCCGCCCGCCGCGATTCGTCGTGCGCCGCGGCCATGGACGGGCGAAACTCGGGTACGGGGGCTCACACGCACGCAGCAGTCCACCCATCGGAGGCACGCAGTGCAGCGGCAACCGACCACGTACCCGTACGGGACCACGGCCCGCGAGCCCGACCCCGGCGGCCCCGGGCCCGATCCCGGCGGCCCGCCGCCCGGCCCCCTCCCCGAGCCCCCGCTCCCCGGCCCTCCCGTGCCGCCAGGACCTCCGGAGCCCTCGCCGTCGCCGGTACCGCGCCCGCCGGGCCCCGACCCGGTCCCCGACCCGTCACCGGCCCCGTCGCCGGTCTCCTGACCGGGCCCCGCACACCCGGCGCGGACGGCCCCGGGCGCCGCCCCGCCACCCACCGAGGAGGTGCTGTTCATGGCCATCGCCACGGTCAACCCGGCCACCGGCGAGACCCTCAAGACCTTCGACGCGCTCAACCCGGGCGAGATCGAAGACCGCCTGGTCCTCGCGGAGCGGGCCTTCCAGGCCCACCGCACCACGTCGTACGCCGACCGCGCCCGGCTGCTGCACGAAGCCGCCGACCTGCTGGACGCCGACCGGGACGCCATCGCCCGCACCATGACCACCGAGATGGGCAAACCACTGGCCGCGGCCCGCGCGGAGGCCGCCAAATGCGCCAAGACGATGCGCTGGTACGCGGACCACGCCGAGGAACTGCTCGCCGACGAGCACCCCGACCCGGCCGACGTCCGTGACTCCGGCGCCCAGCGGGCCGTGGTGCGCTACCGGCCGCTCGGTGTGGTGCTCGCCGTGATGCCGTGGAACTTCCCGCTCTGGCAGGTCGTACGGTTCGCCGCCCCCACGCTCATGGCAGGCAACACCGGCCTGCTCAAACACGCGTCGAACGTCCCGCAGACCGCGCTCTACCTGGAGGACCTGTTCCTGCGGGCGGGCTTCCCCGAGGGCTGCTTCCAGACCCTGCTGATCGGGTCGGGCGCCGTCGAGGACATCCTGCGCGACCCGCGGATCGCCGCCGCCACCCTGACCGGCAGTGAACCCGCGGGCCGTGCGGTCGCCTCCGTGGCGGGCGACGAGATCAAGAAGACCGTGCTCGAACTGGGCGGCAGCGACCCGTTCGTGGTGCTGCCGTCGGCCGATCTCGACGCCGCCGTGCGCACCGCGGTGACCGCCAGGGTCCAGAACAACGGGCAGTCCTGCATCGCCGCCAAGCGCTTCATCGTGCACACCGACGTCTATGACGCCTTCGCCGAGCGCTTCACCGAGGCGATGGCCGCGCTGACCGTCGGCGACCCGATGGACGAGGGCACCGACGTCGGCCCGCTCTCCAGCGAACAGGGCCGCTCCGACCTGGAGGAACTGGTCGACGACGCGGTGCACCGCGGGGCACGGGCCCGCTGCGGCGGTCGCCGCCCAGCGGACCGGACGGCGGGCTGGTTCTACGAGCCGACGGTGCTGGACGGCATCACACCGGACATGCGCATCCACCACGAGGAAGCCTTCGGCCCGGTGGCCACCCTCTACCGGGTGGCGGACCTCGACGAAGCGGTGCAGATCGCCAACGACACGCCGTTCGGCCTCAGTTCGAACGCCTGGACCCGGGACGCGGCCGAGCAGGAGCGGCTGGCCAGGGACCTCCAGGCGGGCGGCGTCTTCTTCAACGGCATGACCGCGTCCCACCCGGGCCTGCCGTTCGGCGGAGCCAAGCGCTCCGGGTACGGCAGGGAGCTGTCGGGCCACGGCATCCGCGAGTTCTGCAACCTCACGACGCTCTGGTACGGCTAGATGAGTGAGTCCGAAGTCGTGCCGGACCCCGCCAGGCAGGCACGACTTCGGACTCACTCATCTAGGGCGTGTCCGCGACGCGCGACGCCCCCCCTCCCGCCCGGCCCCTCCGGCACGGTGAAGATCTTGTCCAGGTGGTAGTCGAGGGTGCGCAGGACCCCGGCCAGCGGGCGGCGGGCGTGCAGGACGTCCCCGCCGAGACCGATGGCGCCGGAGACCAGCAGGTCGGCCTCGTGCCGTGGGTCCAGACCGCGGGCGCACCGACCGTCGGCCTGCGCCTGCCCGATGATGCCGGCGACCAGGTCCTCCAGGGGATGCTCGGCGCCGAGGAAGACCGCGGCCAGCGCCGGGTCGGTCAGGCTGCGGGAGTAGTACGCGGCGAGCACCTGCAACGAGGTGCGCCGCTGGGCGTCCATCGGGAGGAATTCCTCCAGCACCGCCCGCAGCAGGGCCCGTGGGGTGTCGGAGCCGAACCGGATGCGGGCGCGGGCGGCGCGCTCGTTGTCCTCGTGGAGCAACGTCAGGGCGGCGAGCAGGAGTTGGTGCTTGCCTTCGAAGTGGTACTGCACGGTGCGCAGCGACACCCCCGCCTCGGCGGCGATCTCCCGCATGCTCGCGGCGTGCAGTCCCCGCCCCGCGGCGATTCGCCACACCGCCTCGGCGATCTCGCGGCGCTTGCGCGCACGGGTGTGCGTCCCGGCCTGCTCCGGCGCCGCGGGGACCTCCGGGGGCGCGGGCGGCGGCTGCTTCCGCCGCCGGTAGGCCCTGGCCTGGCAGCTCCGTGAGCAGTAGCGGGCGGGCCTGCCGCGTCCCGCCGCGGCCAGCGGAGCGCCGCACTCCCGGCAGGCGGCGGACGTGCCGCCCCTCGCCCCGCCCTTTCTCTCGTCCTTCTTTTCGTCACGCACGCTCTGCACTATAGGCCGGGAATTTGTGTGACGGAAACCCCTTTCAGGCCCATTTTCCGCACGCTGCGAATGGTACGTTCGTAACGTCACCAGGGCGCTTCCACGGCCCTGGGAAAGCCGGTGCGGAGTGCAGGAACGCCGCAGCCCGGCCGACGTATCCGGTAGCCGCAAGGGGGAGACGCCTCATGAAATTCGACGTGTTGCAGATTATTGGAGCCGTGGCGGTGGTGATCTTCGGGCAGTCCGTCATCAGGCTGCTCATCGACCACGACAACACCGGGTTCCTCGGTGACCTGCACGGCGGCTTCGCGGCCACCCTGTCCGGCTACGCGGCCGGCACCGTCATCGGCGTGCTGCTCGCAGGCTGGGCCCACACCCGCGCCAAGGCACTCGGCCGCCGCGGCTGACCCGCGCCGGGGGAGCGGGGGACGGGGAGCGGGGGAGCGGGCCGGGCCCGGTGCGCACCGGAAAGCGGACATGCGCCGGGCCCGGTGGCCGCTGCCCGCCGCGTCCTGGCCGGCCTCCAGGGGCGTGCGGCGCGGGCGCGCCGGGCAGTACCAGGTCACGCCCCGCGCCGCCACAGGAAGGCCCCCGTCATGACCTCCCCCGGACTGCGCCGCGCGCTGACCGCCGTGGCCGGGGCGGTGGCCGCCCTCGTGCCGCTGGCCCTGGCCGCGGGCTTCGTCGCCCCCGAACAGGTCCAGGTCTACCTGACCACCACCTCCGACCCCGGTGGCCGGAACGTCGTCAAGGGCCTGGAGCGGCAGAGCCCCCTCCGCTTCACACCCGGCGGCGGGGGCAACATCACCGTCGACGAGGCCACCGCCTACCAGACGTTCGATGGCGGTGGCGCGTCCTTCACCGACACCGCCGCCTGGCTGCTGAACAGCAGCGACGCGCTCAGCGACGCCACCCGCGACGCGACGATGAAGAAGCTCTTCGACCCGGACGACGGCATCGGCATCGGCTTCCTCCGCAACCCGATGGGCGCATCCGACCTCGCCCGCTACGGCTACACCTACGACGACCTGCCCGCCGGGCGGACCGACCGGCATCTGACGCACTTCTCCGTCGGGCACGACCTCGCCGACATCCTGCCGCTCACCGCACGCGCCCGCGCCCTCAACCCCGCTCTCAAGGTGATGGCCACGCCGTGGTCGGCGCCCGCCTGGATGAAGGACAACGACAGCCTCGACCAAGGATGGCTCCGGGCGAAGTACTACGGCACCTACGCCAGGTACTTCGTGAAGTACCTCAACGCGTACCGGAGCCGGGGTGTGCCGGTCGACTACGTCTCCGCGCAGAACGAACCCACCTGCTGCGCCGGCTACCCGTCCATGCGGTGGAACGGCTCAGGTCTCGCCTACTTCACCAAGAACGACCTGCTGCCCGCGCTCCGGCGGGCCGGCCTGTCCACCAAGGTCCTCGCCCTGGACTGGAACGGGGACAGCTACCGCGACTTCGCCGCCCCCACCGTCGACGACCCGGCCGTCCGCAGGCACCCCAACTTCGGCGGCACGGCCTGGCACGGCTACCGTGGCGACGTCACCGAGCAGAGCCGGGTGCACCACCGCTACCCGCACCTCCCCGTCTACGACACCGAGCACTCCGGCGGGCAGTGGATCGCCGACCAGCAGCGCGAGGACATGCACGACCTCATCGACGCCACCCGCAACTGGGGCCGCAGCTGGGTGAAATGGTCGCTGGCCGTGGACCACAACGGCGGCCCGCACCAGGGAGGTTGCGGCACCTGCACCGGCTTGATCACCGTGCACAACGGCGACGCCGCGCACGGCACCGTCGACTACACCATCGAGTACTACACGATGGGCCACCTCACCAAGTTCGTGAAACCCGGCGCCCGGCGCATCCGGTCCACGGCCAACTCCGCGCTCCCCAACGTCGCCTGGAAGAATCCTGATGGTTCCAAGGCGCTGATCGCCTACAACGACACCGGCAGCACCCGGAGGGCGGACATCAACTGGGGCGGCCGGCACGCCTCCTACGACCTGCCGGCCGGTGCGTCGGTGACCTTCACCTGGAGCGGTGACCCGTCCGACGGCGCCCCGGCCGCGCCCCGCCACCCCGTCCCCCCTGCCTACCAACGAGAGCGGAGCTGAGCGCGATGCGCATCCGACACCCCCGGCGGCTGGTCGGCGCGCTGGGCGCCTGCCTCGCGCTGTGCGCCACCGCCGGGGCCCAGGCCATCCCCGCCCCGCACACCGCCAAGATCACCGTCTTCGCGGGCAGCCTCCGCGCCACCGTCACCCTGGGCCGGCCCGCCGCGAGAGCGCCGCAGGCCGTCGCTCCGTACCTCTACAACGGCTGGGGCGACCCGCCCGACCCCGCCGAGGTCATGGACGCCACCGGTACCGGCTGGTTCACCCTCGCCTTCGTCCTCGACGCCGGCGGCTGCGAGCCGCAGTGGGACGGCAGCCGTCCCCTCAAGGGCGGCGCCGACCAGAAGACGGTCGAGGCCGTCCGCGCCAAGGGCGGTGACGTACTGCCCTCGTTCGGCGGCGCCGGCGGGAAGAAGCTGGAGGAGTCCTGCGCCGACGCGGACGCGCTGGCCGGCGCGTACCAGAAGGTCATCGACACCTACCGGCTCAAGGCCGTCGACGTGGACATCGAGGGCGACACCTACGACGACCCGGCCGTCCAGCAGAAGACCATCGACGCGCTCAAGAAGGTCAGGGCCGACAACGCCGGCCTGAAGGTCTACGTCACCTTCCCCAGCGAACAGGAAGGACCGGACGGCAGCATGATCGGCCGGGCGGCGGACTGTGGCCTGGAGGCCGACGGCTGGACGATCATGCCGTTCGACTTCGACGGCGCCGGCCGGAACATGGCCGAGCTGACCGAGCGGGCAACCGACGGCCTGATGCGGCGGGTCAAGGCCGCCTACGGCTACGACGAGGCCGAGGCGTACCGGCACAGCGGACTGTCGTCCATGAACGGCGTCACCGACATGAACGAGAAGGTCACCACCCGCGATTTCGCGTCGATCCTCCGCTACGCCCGGCAACACCGCCTCGCCCGCCTCGCGTTCTGGTCCGTCAACCGCGACCGCCCCTGCCCCGGCGCCTACCCCGACGACGACACCTGCTCCGGAGTCGACCAGCAGCCCTGGCAGTTCAGCCGGACCTTCGCGCGCTACACGGACTGAGGCGCCGCCGACCTGCGGGCCCCGGCCGCCGTACCCCCTGCCGGGCCTGCCGGAGGGTGGCACAATTTCTCGCCCCAGGAGGACCGATGACGTGCAATAAGTGCGGCAACCAGATGACCCCAGGCGCCGGAGGCTGGTATCAGTGCTACAGCTGCGGAAACAGCATGCCCCCTCCGGGGTTTCTCCCTGTCCCCAGTGCGAGGGGTCGCTGGTCAGCGCCCCCGCGGACTGCTGGCGGTGCGCGGCGGACGACTGCCCGTACGAGATGACGGCGGAGGCGTACGTGCTGTACGCCGAGTTGTCCGATCTCTTCGAGCGTGACCCGGACGGCTTCTTCGAGATCGTGCGCGCGCACCGTGACGCGGCACGCGCGCTGGAGCCCGCCTGGCTGCGGTAGTCGGACGCCGTGCGCGCCGGCGGCGGGCCCTATACGGGCGCGCCCGCCCGCGCTCCCGCCGTGACCGGCGCCGCGTTGCGGGTGCGGTGCGCCAGGGTCGCCTTCCGGGTGGCGACGTCGACGGTGTACGCGTCGACGGTCAGCGCCGCGCCGGAGACCTTGAGCACCATGAAGCCGTTGTCGGCGAAGTTCTGCCAGGCCGCGGGGTGCCCGAAGTGGGCCCTGCCGTCCTCCGTCTTGGCCGATGCGCCGCACACCACCTGCCGGGTGCCGCCGGTGCGCGCCGTCGGCTCCAGGATCTGGAGCGTGTGGTCGTGCCCGGAAAGGATCAGGTCGGCGCGACCGCAGACCACTTCCTCGTACATCGCCTTGAGGTGCACCCCGCTGGTGTAGTTCCCGATCTCGAAGCCGTCGTAGGCGCCGGCGCTGCCGTGCTTGCCGTTGTTGAGGTACGGGTGGTGGCTCAGCACGATCTTCCAGCGGGCCCGCGAGGCGCCGAGCGCGCCGTCGAGCCAGCGCCGCTGCTCGCGCATGTACGGGCCGTCCCACCGGTAGTGCGGGTCGACCTGGGTGACGTACGAGGACCACGGGATGGTGTCGATCGCGAAGAACTCCACCAGCGGCTGCGCGGCCGGCACCGGCACGCTGTAGTACCGCTGCGGCATGTACCAGCGCCGGGACGACGCCGCGTACCCGACCTCACGGTCACCGCGCGACGGGTCGCCGCCGCTGCCAGGTATCAGCCCCGAACAGTCGTGATTGCCCAGCACCATCAGCCACGGCACGTCGATGCCGGAGTTGGGCTTCTCGAACTTGTCCTGGAACTCGGAGTCGTGGTCGGATTCCGGGCCGTTCTCGTAGATGTTGTCCCCGAGCCCGACGGCCAGGCCCACCTCTTCGGCCCGGCAGACGTCCCGGGCGGCGGCGGCCACCGCATACTGCGCCTCGTCGCCTGTGCCCGCGTCACCGGTGACCAGGACCGCGAACTCGCCCTTCCCGTTGGGGTGTTGGGGGAAGGGAAAGGCGCCGGATGCTCCGCCGCGCGCCACCGGGGACGCGGACGCCCGGCCCGCCGTCGGCAGGACGGTCAGCGCGGCGCCGGCCATCGCGCCGCCCAGCAGCGTCCGCCGGTTCACGGACGGGACCGCGCGGCCCGTCGTGGGCATCGGTGCCGCCGCGGTCTCCGCGGCGGTCCGCAGCCACTGGTCCTCGGTCAAGTCCGCCCGCGGCGGGATCAGTTCGTCGTCGCACATGCGAGGTTTCTCTCACGGGCAACGGGGCCGGTGGTGAAGGTCCGATGAAGGCGGGGTGGACGTATGACCGACACCGGGGGGTGCGGGCCCGGCCGTCTCACCCCGCCGATTCCGGCCCGAACCACGCGGCCGGCGCCCGCCGGAGCGCCGCACGGGCCTCGTCCGATGCCACAGCGTCCTCCAGGGTCCAGGCCACATAGTCGTCAGGTACAGAAAAATGCACGCTCGGCAAAATTGCCGAGCGTGCACCTTTCCGCTCTCCCTGCCTCAACGCGGGCCGGACCGCCGCCCGTTCACCAGGCGGCGCAGCCTCCGCCCGCAGTACCGGGCGTAGCCGCGCTGCGCGAGGGGCACCAGCGGGCCCGCGAGCCGGGTGAGGAGGGCGGCCGGACGGCTGAAGGCGGTGACGGTGAACCACACGGACCCGTCGGGCCTGATGTCGACGACGAACGACTCCTCGCCGCATTCGGGATGACCGGCGCGGGTGCCGTAGCCGAAGCCGATGCGGTCCTCCTCGTCGGCCCGCCACACCACCCGGCACGGCGCCAGCAGCCGCACAGGGCCGACGCCGAGCGAGATCTCGACCTCCACGCCGGGCGCCGCCCGCCCGGCACTCGCCCGCACCCCGGCGCCCGTCGCCCGGTGCATCCGGAACGTGGTGACCGCCTCGCCCGCCGCCGCGAACACCGCGCGCCCGTGCCCGATCGGCACCTCGACGTGCAGATGGTTGTAGCCGGCCGGCAGCGGTGTGCGCAGAGTGGCGCCTTCCTCGGGGTAGTTGAGGTCGTTCATGCGGTGCGTCCCTTGAGAGTCGGGGTGGTGGTCGCGGCGGCGAGGGCGCCGCCGTCGTGGGGGAGCGGGCGCAGGCGGCGCCGGGCGAGCAGCGCGCAGAGGGCGAAGCCGATGGCGTTGCCGAGGCCGTGGGTGGCCGCCATCCAGGCCAGTGTGGGGTGCGGCAGCCCCGTCGCCTCGCCGAGCGCCCAACTCAGCGCCAGCAGCATGGTCGCGACGAGGACGACGGCCGATGTGCCGAGCAGTGCGCGGGCCGTTCGGTCCTGCCCCGCGGCGCCGATGTCGCGCCAGGTCAGCAGGCCGACCAGCCACATCCCGCAGGTCAGCACCAGCGCCCCGGCCAGCTCCGCCCAGTCGTCGACGAAGTACCCGGCGAGCACCAGCAGGGTGCCGACCGGGACGCTCAGCGCCGCGATCCGGCCCGCCCGGCCCGTCCCGGCGCGACACACCAGGCCCGCGATCAGTGCGGCTGCGAAGCCCGCGAAGTGGAAGTGCGGCACGGTCAGCGCCAGGATGTCGAGGCCGAAGCCGAACAGCCGGTGCCCCGAGCGCTCGGCGACCAGCGCGATCCCCGCGACGGCCGGTGTGACCAGCGCCGTCAGCACCGCGACCTCCGGGGCGGCGAGCGAGCGGGTACGGGCGAGCCGCAGCGGTGCCTGCGCGGCGAGCGCGAGGGTGGCCAGCGCGTACACCGCGGCGCAGCCGACGGCGGCCGGACCGCGGGGCAGCCACAGCGCGACGGCCCCCACGGCGGCGGCCGTCGGCCAGCATCTGCGGATGACGGCGAGCTCCGGCGCGTCGAGGAGCGAAAGCCCGAGCGGGATCACGACCAGCATCCCGAGCATGACGATGAGTGGGACCAATACGGTCACCGCGTCCCCCTTTTTCCCATGACACATGTGCCGCCGCGCGCGACCGGCGTGGCCGCGTCCGCGCGCTGTGCGGCGTTCCGTGGACGACCCTACGCCGGTAATTGAACGCGTTCAAGAAAGGGGTGCGGGGCCTCCTTCGGACTGTGGTGACGGGGGAGTGGAACAGCGGTGACATGCGAAAGCGGGTGGCCGCCGAGCCTCTGCGGCCACCCGCAGGTGGGTATCGGTGGCACCGGGGCGCCGCCGAACGTGGATACCGCTCGCCCGCGGTCAGCCGCCGTCCGGTGCCGCGGATGCCAGCCGTGCCGCCGGCGGTAGCGGTGCGTGCTGAGGGCAGGCCGCGAACGCCTGGATCGCCAGCGCGGCGAAGCGTCGGGAAGCCATGACCTGGGCGGCGGTCGATGCGGTGCGGATCCCCTTGTTGGCCATGAGGACGAGAATGAGGTCGTCCAGGACGAAGTCGGACCGCAAGTGCCCTGCGTCCTTGGCCCGTTTGGGCCGGCCCGGCGACCGCTTTCAGCGTGTATGCGCGGCCCGCGACATCCAGCGCCCCCGGGAAGGCCGACAGGAAGGCTTCGGTGAGACCCCGATCCCGCGCGTGCAGCTCACAGATCTTCTCGATCACCAGGCACAGGCCACGCCGCGGATCGGGATCGGCGCACCCCTCGTCGACGATGGCGCGACTCGCGCGCAGCTGGTCCGCGAAGGCTTCGGTGACCAGCACCTGCTTGGTCGGGAAGCGACGGTACAAGGTGGCAGGTCCCACCCCCGCGCGCCGTGCGATCTCCCGCATCGGCACGTCCAGTCCGTCGGTGGAGAACAGCGCTCGGGCCGCGTCGAGGATCCGCTCGCGGAGACGGCGTTGAAGGCAATCGTGATGTCGGCGCCTCGTGGACCGGCCGACGGGTGTGGGCCTTCACCGGCACGGGCGGAGGCTACGTCGAACAGGCCATCGCGTCGGTCGAGGAGATCCTTCCCCTGCCCGCGAACCCTTCCGTGGCCGACGCGGTGACTCTCGGCGGTTCCGGCGTGGTGGCCCATTTCGGGCTCCGCCACGCCCACTTCGCTCCCGGAGAGACGGTCCTGGTGCGTGGCGCGGCCGGCCGCATCGACGTGGTGGCCGGCCAGGACCTGCCCTCGTTCTTCGGCCGGCTCAATCCGAACGGCCGCATGGTGGCCGTGGGCGCTGTTGCCGGCCGGCCACCGGCGGACTTCGGCACGAAGATCACGGCGGCGTTCCAGAAGTTGATGTGGACGCGGGCGAGGTCTTCGGCAGGATCGTCCTGACGCCGTAGCCGAAGGTGTCCACGCCGGGCGATGTCACGTTCGGCGCACGCCGGCGGTGATGCGACGCCTCACCCGTCCTCCATCCGCTTGAAGAGGACGAGCACCGTCTCGCTGGACTTCCCGGACTCCCACTTGTCGACCCAGGCATCGAAGAGCTGGATGCGCCGGATGGTCTGGCCGTGGGAGTTCTCCTCCTGAATGGTCAGGGTCTCCGCCGCGCCGTCGCCTTCATCCAGCGACTTTTTGATCCACGTGGCGAACACCTCGCTCTTTTTCAGCCCGCGGGTGATGGTCACCTTGCCGCCCTTCTCGTCGGCGTGGAGACCGCTGATGCCCTTCACCGCTTCCACCACGACGCCATCGAGTTGCACGTCGAACCGGTGGGCGGCGAGAGTGCCGTCCTGTGCCATGTGCTGTCCGTCCTCTTCCCTGTGGTGGGTTCGGTCGTCGACCGGGCCGGTGCTGTCGGAGAACCGCGAGAGCCGGAAGGCCGCGCACTCGGCGGGTCCGACCGGCGCAACCCCGCTCTCGCACCTCATCTGCCCGAGGTCGAACCACATCACCGGCCATGGTGCACGGGAACCTGCTGGGTTCACCATCCCCCGGCAGGGCAGCACCTGGTGCACAGGCCCCGGCGCTTTCGGGCAGTGCCAAGGCAGTTCACTCCGTCCGGCACAGTGGATTTCCTTCCCTGGAGTTCCGTCCTTCTTCAGGCACGGGCGCGCTCCAGGATCGACGTCAGGTCGGCGCCGGCCGGGAGGGTGCCGAAGGCGTTGCCCCACTCGCCGGCGAGGCGTGAGGCGCAGAAGGCGTCGGCGACCGCGGGGTGGCTGTGCCGTACCAGCAGCGAGCCCTGGAGGACCAGCGCCATCCGCTCGGCGAGGGTGCGCGCCATCAGCTGCGCCCGCTCCGGGTCCGCTGCCCCGGCCAGCATCGACCGGACTCCGGCCACCGCCGTGTCCAGCCTGCGGTCGGCGCCCGACGCGGCGTCCACCTCGGCGAAGAAGGCGTCCAGCGCGGCCGGTTCCCTGCCCAGTGCCCGCAGGACGTCCAGCGCCGCGACGTTCCCCGAGCCCTCCCAGATCGACAGCAGCGGCGCCTCGCGGTAGAGCCGCGGCATGCCGGACTCCTCGACGTAGCCGTTGCCGCCGAGGCACTCCAGGGCCTCCGCCGCGTGTGTGCTGCCCCGCTTGCACACCCAGTACTTGCCGGCCGCCAGCGCCAGCCGGCGCAGCGCCGCCTCGCCCGCGTCCCCGGCCTGCGACCTGTCCACCGCCGCCGCCAGCCGCATGCCGAGCACCGTCGCCGCCTCCGACTCGATCGCGAGGTCGGCGAGTACGGAGCGCATCAGGGGCTGCTGGTCCAACTCCCGCCCGAACGCCCGCCGGTGGGCGGTGTGGTGCAGTGCCTGCCGCAGCCCCGCCCGCATCCCGGCGGCCGAACCGAGCACGCAGTCGAGCCGCGTCATGTTGACCATCTCGACGATGGTCCGCACCCCGCGCCCCGGCTCGCCCACCGGCCAGGCCACCGCCTCGTCGTACTCGATCTCGGACGAGGCGTTGGAGCGGTTGCCCAGCTTGTCCTTCAGCCGCATCAGCCGCAGGCCGTTACGGGTGCCGTCCGGCAGCACCCGCGGCAGCAGGAAGCAGCTCAGCCCCTCGTCGGTCTGAGCCAGCGTCAGGAAGATGTCGCTCATCGGTGCGGAGGTGAACCACTTGTGGCCGGTGATCCGGTACGTCCCGTCGCCTGCCGGGACCGCGCGGGTGGTGTTGGCGCGCACGTCGGAGCCGCCCTGCTTCTCCGTCATCGACATGCCGGCGATCAGACCCGACTTGGTCAGCGGCGCCCGCAGCCCGAAGTCGTAGGTGCGGGCGGCGAGCAGCGGCTCGTACTGCGCGGCGAGCTCCGGGGCGGCCCGCAGCGCCGGCACCGCCGCGTACGTCATCGAGACCGGGCAGCCGTGCCCCGGCTCGGCCTGCGACCAGACGTAGAACTTCGCCGCGCGCACCAGATGGGCGCCGGGGCGGTCGTCGGCCCACGGTGCGGCGTGCAGGCCGTGTTCCACCGCCACCGTCATCAGCTGGTGCCAGGCCGGATGGAACTCGACCTCGTCGATGCGGTGCCCGTACCGGTCGTGGGTGTGCAGCCGGGGCGGCTGCTCCTCCGCCCAGCGGGCCTGGTCCTGGACGTCCGGCGAACCGGCCAGCGCGCCCAGCTCGGCGACCTCCTTCTCGCCCCATCCGGCGCCCTCCCGGTGGAGCGCTTCCCGCAGGGCCGGTTCGTCCGCAGTGCTGAACCCGGTCAGCTGCGGTGCCTGGTTCACAACTTCATGGGTGACGGTCATGGTCCGATGTTACAGTTCTCGAACAGGTGGAGGAAAGATGTAAGGAGTGGGTTCATGGACCGCGGCGACGCCGCGCGGCTCGCCGTACGGCCGCTCACGGCCCGCTCGATCGTGCTCAGCACGCTCCTCGGCCACCACCCGCCACAGCTGCCGGCCCGCGTCCTGGTCAGGGTCGGCGAACTCTTCGGCATCGCCGAGGGCACGGTCCGCGTCGCACTCTCCCGGATGGTGGCGGCGGGCGACCTGCGGCACGGCGACGACGGCTACGGCCTGACCGCCCGGCTGCTGGAGCGGCAGGCCAGGCAGGACGAGAGCCGCACCCCGCGCACGCTGCCCTGGGACGGTGGCTGGGAGATCGCCGTCGTCACCGCGGAGCGCCGCCCGGCGGCCGACCGCACCGCCCTGCGCCAGGCCATGGCCGGTCTGCGGCTCGCCGAACTCCGCGAGGGCAGCTGGCTGCGCCCCGCCAACCTCGAAAGGACCCGCCCGCAGGCCGCCGCGGAACAGTGCACCTGGCTCAGCGGCACCCCGGACGAGGACCCGGCGGCGCTCGCCGCCCGGCTGTGGGACCTCGACGGCTGGGCCGCCCGCGCCGAGGCCCTGGCCGCCGCGCTGGACCGGGCGGCCGGGCCCGCCGAGCGCTTCACCGTCGCCGCCGCCGCGCTGCGCCATCTCCTCGCCGACCCGCTGCTGCCGGAACCGCTGCTGCCCGGCGGCTGGCCGGGCGCGGCACTGCGGCGGCGCTACGACGCATTCGAGGCCGAACTACGGGAACTGCTGCGTCAGTACCTGGAGGGGTAAGTCAGCCGGCCCGGGACGCGGCACCCACGGCGTCCGTCTCCGTCTCCGCCGCCTCGGGCTCATCCGCTGCCGGGGCCGGGCCGCGCCGACGGCGCACCTCGTAGCCCGCCAGCACCACGGCCACCGTCAGCAGGCTCAGCCAGAACTGCGAACGACTGTCGGGCAACACCGCCATCGCGGCGATCACCGCCGTCATCGCGGCGATGGTCACCCAGCTCAGCCACGGGAACAGCCACATCTTCAGGGTCAGCCGCCCCGGCTCGTCACGCTCAAGCCGCCGCCGCATCCGCACCTGCGCGAAGGCAATCGCCAGATAGACGAACAGGGCTATCGCACCGTAGGAGTTGATCAGGAACGAGAAGACGACGTCGGGTGAGATCCAGGCCGCGATCACCGACAGATAGCCGACCGAGGTCCCGGCGAGCAGCGCCCGGCGCGGCACCCCGCTGCGGCTCACCGCGGTGAAGGCGCGCGGCGCGTCGCCGTTGCCGGTGAGCGCGAACAGCATCCGCGACGAGGTGTACAGCGCGGAGTTCAGGCAGGACAGCACGGCGATCAGTACCAGCGCGTTCATCACCGTACCCGCGGCCGGCACCGCCAGCCGGTCGAGCACCGCGGCGTAAGGACTGACCTCGATCGCCTTCGACGTCCACGGCACCACCGCGACCACCAGGAAGATCGACAGCACGTAGAACGCCACCACCCGCAGCACGATCGAGCGGATCGCCTCGGCCACCGCCCGCTCCGGCTCGACGGATTCGGCCGCGGCGATGGTGACGATCTCGGCGCCCGTGAAGAAGCCGATGCAGGGGACGACCGCGGCGAGCACGGCGCCGACCCCCTCGGGGGCGAACCCGCCGTGCGAGGTCAGCAGCGCCAGGCCGCCCGTGGCGTGCGGCCACAGCCCCAGGACGTAGAGCGCGCCCAGGAAGAGGAACACGACGATCGCCACGACCTTGATCGACGAGAACCAGTACTCGAACTCGCCGTACGCGCGGGCCGAGACCATGTTCGTCGCGGTCAGCAGCGCCATCAGCACCAGGCTGACCGCCCACAACGGCGCGCCGGGCAGCCACAGTTGGATGATCCGGCCGCCGGCGACCGCCTCCACGGCCACCACGATCACGAAGAAGTACCAGTACAGCCAGCCGACGGTGAAGCCCGCCCGCAGCCCCAGGGTCTCGCGCACGTGCGCGTAGAACGAGCCCTGCGCGGGGCGGGCGACGGTCATCTCCGCCAGCATCCGCATGATCAGTACGGTCAGCACGCCGGCGGCGAGGAAGGACAGCACGGCGGCGGGGCCCGTCGCGTGCACGACGACGCCGCTGCCGACGAACAGGCCCGCCCCGATCACCCCGCCGAGCGCGATCAGCTGCATGTGGCGGCGCTTGAGGCCCTGTTGCAGCCCGGCCCCGGGACCGTCCTGTGCGGCGTGCGGCGCGCCGCCGTCGCGTGCTGTTCCCGTACTCATGGGTGGCGACGCTAACCCGCGAATCCTGCCGCACTGTTGCGGCGGTGTTTCGCCTTCGGCCGGGTGCCGCCGGTGTCAGCTCCCGGGGCTCAGAGCGGCAGCGCGCACACCGCGACCGGGGCCGCGAACGGCTCGCCGAGCGGCGCCAGCGCCCCGCTCTTCGCGTCGACCGAGAACACCGTCACCGTCCCCGACTTCTGGTTGGCTGCGAACAGCAGCCGCTCGTCAGGCGAGAAGGCGATGTGCCGCGGGAAGTCACCGCCCACCGGCACCGTGTCCAGCAGCCGCAGCCGCCCGCCGTCGGCCTCCACCGCGTACCGCGTCAGGCTGTTGTGCCCGCGGTTGGCGAGGAAGGCGAAGCCGCCGTCCGCGGTGACCAGCAGCTGCGCCGGATAGCTGGTGCCGGATCCGGTCCCGGTGGACTGCGGCTCGCCCGGCGTCAGCCGCCCGCTGCCTGGGTCGTACCCGCAGACCACGACGGTGTTGTCGACCTCGTTCGCCAGATACGCGAACCGCCCCGACGGGTGGAACGTCAGATGCCGCGGACCCGCGCCCGGCCGCAGCGCCGCGTACGACACCTGGCTCAGCGTCCCGGCGCTGTCGTCCAGCCGGTAGGTGTAGACGGCGTCGGTGCCGAGGTCCACGGCGAGTACGTGCCCGCCGTCCGGGGCGGTGACGATCTGGTGGGCGTGCGGCCCGTCCTGGCCGGGCCCCGGCGGCGGGCTGGTGTGGGCGACCAGGTCCGTGCGCTCGCCCAGTGCGCCGCCCGCCGACGGGTCGACCGGATGCACCGCCACACTGCCCGAGAGGTAGTTCGCGCTGAACAGCCAGCGCCCGCCGGGATGCACCGACAGATGGCAGGGCCCGGCCCCGCCCGTGGCGCGGCTGCCCAGCACCTCGGGCCGGCCGCCGTCCGGCAGCGCGATCGTGGTCACCGCGCCCTCCTGCTGCTCGTCGACCGCGTAGAGGGTGCGGCCGTCCGGGGCGAGCGCGAGGTACGAGGGATCGGCGACCCCGGCCACCACGCCGGTCGCGGTGATACGGCCGCTCGCCGCGTCGTAGGTGCCCGTGCCGATGCCGGTGCCGCCGCCCGCGACGGAGGTGTACGTGCCCAGGAACAACCGCCGTTGGGCCCGCGGCGTGCGACCGGGGCGCTGCCCGGCCTGCGCGGGAGCGGCGTCCTGGAGGCCGAGTGCGGCGGCGCCCGCGGCGGCGGCCAGACCGGCGGCGGTCCCGATGACGTGCCGGCGGCCGATCCCGGGCCCTGTCCGTGCTGCGTTCATGCCACACCTCGGCGTTCGACGGGGGTTGCGGTCCGCGGGCGGTGCCCCGCGTACGCCCCGGTGATCGCGGAGGCGCGCAGCCAGGGTGGCCCGTACGGCGCGCTACGGCAAGGGGTGCAACACAAAGTGCAGCCTGTGCAACGATTGGGCGGGCTGGTGGCGCTCAACTTCCGGGAGACGAGCGGTGGTTGGCGGCCGTACAGGGCTCGGAATCGGCGAGTCCGCAGGTCGTGACGCCGGTACGGCACCCCGAGGCGTCCGTACATCCCGGTGATGACCAGGCCCCCCACACGTAGCACTGAAGTCGTACACGACAACACATACGCCGACGGATTCGCCGGCCCCCCTCCGGCTCGTAGTTTCTTGATCGACGCAGGAACGTGATCGAGAGGCGACGAGAATATGTACGGCAAGGCATTCGCCCCGGAGTACCAAGGGCAGATCGGCTCGTCGCTGGGCGTGAACTCCTCGTACGAGGAAGTGCTGGCCACCGCGAGCCGTGCGCACCGCGAGGCCGGTGACGCACTGGAGCGGGCCCGCGCCGCACTCGCCGTGGGCGAGGCCAACCGGCGGCTCGGACGGGTGGCACAGGCGGGCGCGGCCTGGCGGGAGAGCTACCGCAGCGGCCGGGAGGCGGGCGACGCCGGCGCCATGGCCTGGGCGCTGTGGAGCGGCGGCACCCTCGCCCGGCAGTGCGGATCGCTGGCGCTGGCCCGCAGGCTGCTCACCCACGCCGTGGCACTTGCCGACGCGGCGGGCGACCGGCTGGCCCACGGCTACTCCCTCGCAGGTCTCGCCGAGACCGGCCGCATCCAGGGCGACTACGCCGCCGTCGCCGACCTCCACGAGCGACTGCTGGCGCAGGGCAGGGCGCACGGCGAGGCCCGCCACATGGTCTGGGCGATGTCCGGCATCGCGCAGATGCACCGCAACACCGGGGACCTCGCCAAGGCGCTGGAACTCTTCGAGGAGTCCGCACGCATAGCCGACGGGGCCGACGACGCCCGCGGGCACGCCTGGTCGCTGCGCGGGATAGCCGACGTCCTGTCCGCGCAGGGAGAGACGGACAGGGCGCTGGAACTGCTCTCCGATGCGGAGGCCATCTGCCGCACCATGGACCTGGCGAGCGCGCTCGCCTACAACCACAAGATGCGCGGCAACGTCCTCTACCGCGCCGGACGCTACGAGCCCGCCCGGGACATCTACGCCGTGGCGCTGCGCGAGTTCACCGAGATGCGCGAGCCGCGCGGCGCCGCACTCGCCCGGCTCGGACTGACCAAGTCACGCTCCCGCCTGGGCCGCGACCACGCCGAGACCCTCAGCGAACTCACCGACGTGGAAAGGGAACTGGACCGCATCGGGCTGCGGCACGCCAAGGAAGCGGTCATCGCCTTCCGGGCCGAGACGACAGAGCGGTGGGCGGCAGAAACATCCGCACCTCACGGCGATGCCACCACGCCCCTGACTCCCGCAGCTCCCGCGGGCTGGTGAAGCGGTACTCGAACAGCCGGGCCCGCACCCGGGCGGGCGGCGCGTCGGGGAACGGATTGCCGCGCAGCAGCCGCAGCGTGTCCCGGTCGTTCTCCAGCAGCCGTTCCACGAACGGACCGAACCAGGCGCGGGCATAGGCGGGGGACAGCGCGGCGAACCACATCAGCCAGTCGAGGCGCAGATGATATGGCGCGAACTGGCGGGGCAGCCGCCCCACTTCGCCCGGCTTGCCGTGGAACTCGTAGGCCCGCCAGACCGTGCCGGGCCCGTCGGCCGCCGCGGACGTCCCCTCGATGACGATCTCCCGCCTGATGCGGGTGATGCTGCCGAAGGCGCCGTAGGAGTTGACCAGGTGCAGCGACTCGTAGGACGTGTTCATCAGCTGCCCGCGGGTCAGGAGGTTGCGGGCCGGGCGGTAGCTGAGGGCCAGGACGAGCGCGGTCAGCGCGCAGACCAGGACCTCGAACCAGAGCGGGGACGGGCCCTGTGCCGCGGGCGGGCGGACCGGCAGCAGGGCTCCGGCGACCGCCAGGGCCGGGGCGATCGTCAGCCAGTTCAGCCAGGCGAAGTTGCCGGAAAGCACCAGCCACAGCTGGGTGACGGCCATCGCGAGCGCGGCCCAGCCCGCCACCGGCTGCGGGGTGAACAGCAGGACGGGCAGGACGAGTTGGGCCACGTGGTTGGCGGCCACCTCCACCCGGTGCAACGGCTTGGGCAGATGGTGGAAGAACCAGCTCAGCGGGCCCGGCATCGGCTGCGTCTCGTGGTGGTAGTACAGGCAGGTCAGGTCGCGCCAGCAGCGGTCCCCGCGCATCTTGATCAGCCCGGCGCCGAACTCCACCCGGAAGAGCAGCCAGCGCAGCAGCCACAGGACCAGCACCGGGGGAGCGACGTCGTCGTTGCCCAGGAAGACGGCCAGCAGCCCCGTCTCCAGCAGCAGGGACTCCCAGCCGAAGCCGTACCAGGTCTGCCCGACGTTGACGATCGACAGGTACATCACCCACAGCACCGCCCACATCGCCATCGCCACACCCAGCGGCACGGCATCGGCGGCCCCCGCGGCGACCGCAGCCGCCAGCAGCGCCCCGCACCACGACCAGCCGGCGAAGAACCGGTCCGAGTAGTGCCAGTGGAAGACCGAAGGCGAGGCACGGAACGGCACCCGGGCCACGAACCGGGGCACCGGCAGCATCCCGCGCTCGCCCATCAGCGCCCGGAACTGCCGGGCCGCGGCGAGGAACGCGGTCAGATAGATGACGGCCACCAGCCGCTGGAAAACCAGCCGGCCCAGCCAGTAGTCGGAGTCGGAGAACCAGTCCACCCGCACAGGGGTAGCACCGGGGGCCACGGCCGGGGGGCAGGCGCGCTCCGGCGGGCGCCCGGCGACCCGGCGGGAGGGGCGCTGCGGACGAGCCGTCATTCGAATGGCGGGTCAGGTGCCGGCGGGCCCTACAGCCGGTCCGCTGTCCGTGTTTGACCAGGTCTGGCGGTTTCTAAGGGCGGTATTTCCGCCTTCCAGTGGCTTGCGGCGATAGCCGGAAAAAGTCGAGCGCGGGTGCCCCGGCGTCGTTAGGGTGGGGGACGACGGAAGACCTTTCGGGGAGACGCCAACACCATCGGCCCGTCGCGGGAACGCCACAAACCCTTGGCTGACCTCCCGGTTTGTGAACGAGGCGCCACCGCGTCGGACCAATACTTCAATGAAGGAGTGCGTGGTGGCATTCGACAAGACGCAGTACAAGCAGCCCCGCGAGAAGCAGGGCGACCGCCCCGGACGGATCAAGGAAGTCCGCAACCTCGAGGTCTGGGGCCGCGGCGCCCCGGTGCGCCTCGCCGGCTGCGACGAGGACCCGGCCGAGCCGCACATCTTCCGCGGCATCGACTGACCTGTCGGCGGCGCAGCGCCCACCGGGGCTCAAAAATCCGCCCGTGTGCCGGGTTCCGGAGCCCGGTGGGCGCCGTCCCGCCGCAGGTCAGTCCGCGTACAGCTGGCGCTGCGGCACGACCTGCTGCGACTGGCTCGGGCTCGACCACAGCAGCTTCATGTGGGCCTCGCCGCCGCGTTCCGTGTAGTCGATCCGGATGCGGTGCCGGTGGCCCGCCTTCAGGGTCACCGTGCCCTTGTCGACCGCGGCTTCGTGCGGCGTCGCGTGGTCGATCACCGGCTTGCCGTCGATCCAGACCCGCACGGTGTCGTCGGAGACCGTGGTCAGCGTGTACGTCTCGGCGTAGCGCGGCTGGATGTTGCCGGTCCAGCGGGTGCTGAAGTGGTCGGCGGGGATCCTGGGGTCGGGTGATCCGTCGAAACGGTAGGACTTGTTGACCGTCGGGTCGACGGTGGTCACCGCGGGCG
The DNA here is from genome assembly GCF_043199105.1 of Streptomyces sp. NPDC048644. NCBI lineage: Bacteria > Bacillati > Actinomycetota > Actinomycetes > Kitasatosporales > Streptomycetaceae > Streptomyces > Streptomyces sp. NPDC048644. The sequence goes on along the minus strand of NZ_JBICVO010000003.1, from coordinate 11,700 downwards.
GGCCGGTGAAGGAGTCGTTCGCCCAGCTCTGCGCCGTCAGCCCGGTCCCGGTGCCGGCCGGTGCCGCCTTAGGCGGCGTGATGCGGAGCCGGATGACGCTCGCGAGGGGATCCGGAGCCGGGCCGGACGGCGTGAGGTCGAAGCCGTCGCCCGACGGCGTGACCTCGACGGGCCGGCCGCTGCCCAACACCTCGGCGCCGGTGATCGTGAACGGCGCCTCGGCCGTCAGGTGCAGCGGCGCGCCGGACGCCGGCCAGGAGGTGACGGACGCGTAGAGGGTGTCGCCGCGCCGGGAGACCGCGCCCCAGGACGGTTCGGCGACCAGACCTGTGTACCCGGCGCCGTACACCGCGTCGCCCTGCCCGTGCGCGCGCAGCCACTGTCCCGTCGCGCGCAGCCGGTCGACGGACGGCTGCGGGATCCGGCCGTGCCTGTCAGGGCCGACATTCAGCAGGTAGTTGCCGCCGCGGCTCGCGACGTCCAGGAGATTGCGGACGACGGTGGCGGGCGACTTCCAGTGGGTGTCGTACTTCGCGAATCCCCAGTGGTCGTTCAGCGTCATGCAGCTCTCCCAGAGCTGCCCGTCCACCGGCCGGTCGGGGATCTCCTGCTCCGGTGTGCCGAAGTCGCCGTCGGCCACCCCACGCTTGCCGACCCGGTTGTTGACGATCAGGTCGGGGTTCAGCCGGTGCAGATACGTCTGGAGATCGGCGCCGTCCCGGCGGGACCAGCGGTTGGTGGGGTCGTCCGCGTCCCATTCGCCGTCGAACCAGAGCAGCGCCGGGTCATACCGCTCCACCAGCTCCTTGAGCTGGCCGTACATCCGCTTCTTGTACCGCGGGAAGGTCGCGGGGTCGGCGAAGTCGGGGTCGTGCCAGTCCCAGATCGAGTAGTAGAAGCCGAGCTTGATGCCGGCCGCGTCGGTGGCCTTCTTCAGTTCGGCGAGGATGTCGCGGTGCGGGTCGAACGCGGAGTGGTCGCGCAGGTTCCAGCGGTTCTGCTTCGTCGGCCACATCGCATAGCCGTCGTGGTGCTTGGAGGTGATGACGATGTAGCGCTGGCCTGCGGCCTTGGCGGCGCGCACGATCGCCTCGGCGTCGAAGTCCGCCGGGTTGAAGGTCGCCGCCTGCTTCTCGTACGCCGCGTCGGGGATCTTGCACTGGCGCTTGATCCACTCGGCGTCGCTGCACACCGTTCCGTCGGGCCTGGTGTACTCGCCCTCCAGGTTCGAGTAGGCGCCGAAGTGGATGAACATGCCGAAGCGGTCCTGGCGCCACCAGGAAGTGCGGTCGGCGGTGAACGGGTCGTCGGTCGCGTGGTTGGTGCCGGGACCGCCGGCGGGGCGGGGCACGGGCGGTGCCGCGGCGGCCGGGCCGCCGAAGGACAGCAGCAGCGAACCCAGCAGCCCCAGCGCTCCCAGCAGCCGGAACGGTCCGGTACGGCGTTCCATCACAGGCTCCTCCGGTCGGTTCGGTGAGTCGGTCGGTGGGACGGTCGTTCCGTTGGCCCCGGGGCGTTTCCGTGCCTCCGGCGCCACCCCGCATGGTGCAGGCGTCCGGGCCGGACGGGAAGCCCTCGGACGCGAGAAACATCGGATCATCTCCCGGTGGTCGAGGGTGAGTTACCGACTTCGGGGGTGTCGATGGCCACAGACCTCGGATCTCATGACGGCATGCGAAAGGCCCCGGGGAGCCGCACCACCCCGGGGCCTTTCGCGCGCGGTCACCGCTGAGGCGGGACCTGCGTGGTCACTGCTGCGGCAGGACCACCGCCTTGACGGAGGTCGCGTCCCGCGCGCCGGACGTCAGCGCCCGTTCCGTGTCGGCGAGCCCGTACCGATGGGTCACCAGGCGGTCCAGATCGACCTCGCCCGACGCGACCAGGCCGAGCGCGGTGGGCCAGGTGTGGGCGTACCTGAAGGTGCCGGTGACCTCCAGTTCGTACTGCTGGAGGCGGGACAGCGGCAGGCTGACCTCGTCGCCGCCCATGCCGACCAGCACCACCCGTCCCGCCCGGCCCACCTGGCACACCGCCTCGGCGATGGCAGGGCCGAAGCCGGAGCACTCCAGAAGGACGTGCGGCTCGAACCCGCTCTCGTTCAGGGGCTGTTCGGCGACGTTCAACGCCGCGGAAGCGCCCAGCTCGGCCGCCAGCGCGAGCCGGTGCGGATTGACGTCGCTCACGACGACCTCGGCGGCGCCGAAGGCCCGTGCGCTCTGGAGGGCGACCAGGCCGATCGGCCCGGCGCCGGTGATCAGCACCCGGTCGCCCGGTGCCACCCGCGCCTTGCGGCAGGCCCAGACCCCCACCGACAGCGGTTCGAGCAGCGCAGCCGCCTCGTCGGATACCCCGTCGGGCACCGGATGGACGAAGTCCTCGTGCGCCAGGGCGAATTCGGCGAACGCGCCGTCCGCCTGGCCCGGGATCGCGAAGAAGTGCATCGCACGGCACAGGTTGTAACGCCCCTGCCGGCACTGCTCGCAGCCGCCGCACGGAGTGCCCGGCTCGATCGACACCCGCTCGCCCGGCACCCGGCGGGTGACGTCGGAACCCACAGCGACGATCACCCCGCTCGGCTCGTGCCCCAGGATCAGCGGCCCGTCCACGCGCCAGCCGCCCAGCTCGCCCTCTTCGTAGAAGTGCACGTCGGAGCCGCAGGTGCCGACGGCGAGCACCCGCACCAGGACCTGCAGCGGCCCCGGCACCGGGACCGGCACCTCCTCGACGGCGAGCTGCCGAGGACCGCGCTGGACGGCCGCCCGCATGGTGCGCGGGAGCGGGCCGCCGTCCGCCGCGTCGCCCGGAAGGGCCGCTGTCATGCCACCGGGCCGTTCGGGACGATCTGGAGCTTGCGGCCTGTGCCCTGCTTGAAGGTGTCGAGCGCCTCGGCGTACTGGTCGAGACCGAACCGGTGCGTGATCATCGTCTCGGAGTCGATGACGCCCTTGCCCAGCAGCTCGACGGCCCGGCCGTAGCTGTGCAGGATCGCCATGCTGCCGACGATCCGGATCTCGTCGTTGTAGATGCGGAACGGCGAGAACCGCGCCATCTCCTGGTCGGGGGCGCAGCCGAACTGCTGGAAGGTGCCGCCGCGGATCGGCCGGGTCAGCCCGTCCTCGATGGCGCGGATGTTGCCGGTGCAGTCGGTGACGACCTGCCAGCCGCGCGGGTGGTCGTCGGTCAGCGCGTCCGCGGTGGTGGCGACGGCGTCGGCGCCGAGCTTGCGGGCCACCGCCAGCCGGTCCTCGTTGATGTCGACGACCGAAACCGAGGCGGCACCGGCCCGTTGGGCGACCTGGAGGTAGAGCAGGCCCATCGTGCCCGCGCCGTAGATCAGGAAGTTGTCGCCCAGCTTCGGGTCGACGATGTCGAAGCCGCGCACGATGGTCGACAGCGGCTCGATGAGCGGGGCGTGCTCGGGCCGCACGGTCGCCGGCAGCCGGTAGAGGTTGCGGACCGGCACCTTGACGTACTCGGCGCAGGCGCCGTCGATGGTGATGCCGATGGTGCCCCACTGCTCACAGAGGTTGCCGTGCCCTATGGAACAGAAGTGACACGAGCCGCAGTAGATCGCCGGGTCGGCGGCGACCAGGTCGCCCTCGGCGAAGCCGGTCACCGCGGTGCCCACGGCGACGATCTCGCCGGAGAACTCGTGGCCGGGGATCACGGGGTAGCGGGTCGGCCCGAACTCGCCCGCGAGCATGTGCACATCGGTGCCGCACAGGCCGGAGGCCGTGACCTTGACGACGACGTCATCGGGGCCTGGTGTGGGGTCGGCGACGGTGGTGACGGACAGCTTGTTCGGTTCCTCGATGACAACTGCGCGCATGGTCGTTACCGCCTTTCGGGGGAGGGGTCGAGGGAGTGAGCGGGGTGCGGGACGGGTACGCCCGGCGGGAAGCCGGGACGGGTACGCCCGGCGGGAAGCCGGGACGGGTGCGGACGGCATCGCGTGCCGCTTCGACGACCGCTTCGGCGGTGATGCCGCAGGCGTCGAACAGTTCGGGCCCTGACGCGCAGGCACCGAAGTCCTCAAGTGACACGCAGCGCCCGCGGTCGCCGACGATCTCCCGCCAGCCCTGGGCGATGCCCGCCTCGACGGACACCCGGGCGGTGACGGCGGCCGGCAGCACGTGGTCCCGGTATCCGGCGTGCTGCTCACGGAACCACTCGACGCAGGGCATCGACACCACGCGGGTGGGCACACCGTCGGCCTGCAGCCGCTCGCGGGCCGCCAGCGCGAGCTGCACTTCGGATCCGGTGCCGATGAGGATCACCTGCGGCAGCCCGCCTTCGCGCACCCCGTCGGCCTCGGCGAGTATGTACCCGCCGCGGGCGGCGCCGTCGGTGCCGGAGAGCACCGGCAGGTCCTGCCGGGACAGCGCCAGGCCGTGCGGCGCGGGCCGGTCACGGTGGCGCAGCAGGATCTCCGCCCAGACCGTGGTGGTCTCCGTCGCGTCGGCCGGGCGCACGACGTTGAGGCCCGGGATCGCGCGCAGCGAGGCGAGGTGTTCGACGGGCTGGTGGGTGGGGCCGTCCTCGCCGACGCCGATGGAGTCATGCGTCCATACATACGTCACCGGCAGCCGCATCAGCGCGGCCATCCGCACGGCCGGGCGCATGTAGTCGGCGAAGACCAGGAACGTCCCGCCGTAGATACGGGTGTTGCCATGCAGCACGATGCCGTTCATCACGGCGCCCATGGCGTGCTCGCGGATGCCGTAGTGGACGGTGCGCCCGTACGGGTCGGCGGCGGGCAGCGGACTGTCCGCGGGCAGGAACGACGAGCCGGGGTCGATGGTGGTGTGGTTCGAACCTGCCAGGTCGGCCGAGCCGCCCCACAGTTCGGGGAGTACGGAGCCCAGCGCCTTGAGCACCGTTCCGGAGGCCCGGCGGGTCGCCACCCGGCCGTCCGCGGGGAAGGCGGGCAGCGCGCCCTGCCAGCCGTCGGGCAGCGCCCCCGCGAGGATCCGGGCGTACGCGGCGGCGCGTTCGGGGCGGCGGGCCTGCCAGGCGGTGAACTCCGCCTGCCACCGGTCGTGCGCCGCCCGGCCGCGGTCACCGGCCGCGCGGGTGTGCGCGAGGACGGCGGGCTCGACCGTGAAGTCCTGCTCCGGGTCGAAGCCGAGCAGCTCCTTGGTGGCCGCGACCTCGGCGGGGCCCAGGGCCGCACCGTGCGCGGCGGCGGTGCCGCGGGCGTGCGGTGCGGGCCAGGCGATGACGGTGCGGACGGCGACGAGCGAGGGCCGCCCGGTCTCGGCCCGCGCGGCCGACAGGGCGGCGTGCAGGGCGCTTTCGTCGACGTCGCCGTCCGGGCGGGTGGCGACCTGCTGGACGTGCCAGCCGTGGGCCGCGTAACGGGCGAGCACGTCCTCGCTGCTCGCGGCCCGGGTGTCGCCCTCGATGGTGATGCGGTTGTCGTCCCAGATCAGGACGAGATTGCCGAGCCGCTGGTGTCCGGCCAGCGCGCTCGCCTCGGCGGTGACGCCCTCGGCCAGGCAGCCGTCGCCGGCCAGGGCCCAGACGGTGTGGTCGAACGGGGAGGCGCCGGCCGGGGCGTCCGGGTCGTACAGGCCGCGTTCGTAGCGGGCCGCCATCGCCATGCCGACCGCGTTGGCGACGCCCTGCCCCAGTGGCCCGGTGCTGGTCTCCACACCGGCCGTGTGCCCGTACTCGGGGTGCCCCGGGGTCGCGCTGCCCTTACGGCGGAATGCCTTGAGGTCGTCCAGGGTCAGCCCGTAGCCGGAGAGGAACAGCTGGGTGTAGAGGGTCAGCGAGGCGTGGCCTGCGGACAGCACGAAGCGGTCGCGGCCCGCCCAGTGCGGGTCGGCGGGGTCGTGCCGCATCAGGTGCTGGTGCAGCAGGTACGCGACCGGCGCCAGGCTCATCGCGGTGCCGGGGTGGCCGTGCCCGGCACGCTGGACGGCGTCCATCGCCAGCACCCGGGCGGTGTCGACCGCGCGGCGGTCGGCGGCGCTCCAGACGAAGCCGCCTGCGGGGGCCGTGGCGCCCTGCTCCGCGGGTGGCGGGGGAGTCGTGCAGCTCACCGTGGGTCGGCTTCCTTCCGGGCGGTGGCGGGCGGACTGTCAGGCGGCGCGCAGGTTGCGGGACTCGACCTGCTTGATCTTCTCGACCTTGGGTGCCGAGCCGCCACCGGCGAACTCGGATACCAGCCAGTGCTCCAGGCACACCAGCGCGGCCTCGACGCCCATCGTGCGGCTGCCGAAGCAGGCGACCTGCGCGTCGTTGGACTTGCGGGCGCGCTCGGCGCTGTAGCTGTCGGGGATCTGCGCGGCGCGGATACCGGCGACCTTGTTCGCGGCGATGGCCATGCCGATGCCGGTGCCGCAGATCAGCACGGCCCGCTCGTGCTCGCCGCGCGCCACGCTCTGCGCGACGCGTTCGGCGACGTCCGGGTAGTCCTCGGACGGGGCGGCGCTCATGTCCGTGACCGGGAAGCCGCGGTCGGTGAGGTAGGCGGCTATGGCGTCCTTCATGGCGATGCCTGCGTCGTCGGCGCCGATCGCGATGCGGTAGGTGTCCTGCACGGTGGTCTCCTCGGGGTCCTGGGCCGTGCGGCCGGGGGGCTGGGGGCGGTGCGGCGGACGGCCGGTGTCAGCTGCCCGCGATCTCTTCGATGACCTTGCGCAGGCCCTCGGTGTCGTGGGCGAGCCGACCGAGGAACAGGCCGTCGACGGCGCCGGCCAGCTCGGTGTACGTGCCGGGGCCAGCGGTGCCGCCGTAGATCAGCCGGCCGCGCACGTCGTGGTCGCGCAGCGCGCCGCGGATGGCGGCGGCGACCGCGCGGACGTGGTCGGCGGGCGCCGCCTCGCGGGCGCCGATCGCCCAGACCGGCTCGTACGCGATGACGACCTCGCTGCCGGGCGCCGCGCCGCCGAGCGCGGCCCGCACCTGGGTCAGGGTCTCCTCGATGGCCCCGGCGAGTGTGTCGGCGCGGCGCTCGCCCGCGCAGATGACGGGGATCAGCCCGGCGTGGGTGGCCGCCCGGGTCTTGGCGGCGACCGTCTCGTCGGTCTCGCCGAAGTGCCGGCGGCGCTCGGCGTGGCCGACCTCGACGTACCTGGCGCCGGTCTCGGTGAGCATTCCGGCGGAGACCTCGCCGGTCCATGCGCCGGTCTCGGCCCAGTGCACGTCCTGCGCGCCGTAGCCGACACCGGTGCCGGACAGCAGCTCGCGGGCGTCCGCCAGCGCGGGGAAGGCGGGCAGCACGAAGAGGTCGACGGGGCGGGGGAGCGTGGCCAGGGTGCCGTTCAGCGCGGCCACGTCCGCGAGCCAGGCCCGGGTCTGCGCCAGGCCGAAGTACAGCTTCAGCGAGATGCCGACCACCGGGCGGGTGGCCTCGGTGGACGTCGAGTTCTCAGGGATCACGTCGTTCATGGTGCTTCAAACACAATCACATGTGAAGTTCTCAAATCAAGACGTGAACTTCACATGTGTCTGTGATTTTCGGGGGTGGTGCGACGGGCGCCCGATGTGCCGTCGAAGCCTGCGCCGACCCGCGTTCCCTCAGTCCGGCAGGCCCCAGCGAGGCGCCGGGGCGTTCGCCGCGACGGGTGCGACGTACGGCTCGGGGCGGTCGCCGCGCGCCGTGATCAGCGCCGTGCCGCCCTTCGGCAGGGAGAGGCGGAGCGTGCCGCCGCCGAGGTCGTCGTGGTGCACCGGCCGCCCCTGCGCGTCGCGTACCTCCACCGGTCCGTCCGGCAGCGAGTGCCGCACCACGCACGGGGCGCCCGCCTCGCTGCGCAGCCGGACCCAGCGCGTACGGCCGTCCTCACGGGCGGCGCTCAGCAGGAAGGCGCCCTGGGTGCGGAAATCGTGCAGGCACACCGCACGCCAGGCGTCCGGCAGCGCGGGGAAGACCCGGATCACCCCGCCCCAGCTCTGGCACACCATGTCGTGCAGCGACTGCGCCGCCGACAGCGGCGTCTCGATGACAGGACCCGACTCCTGGTACATGGTGTTCGGCCGGATGAAGCGGTCCATCAGCTCGTCGAGGTAGCCCAACGCCTGCGCGCCGCGGCCCATTTGGGCGGACAGGGACGCGGCGCCCGTGAACGTGTAGCCCTGCAGGGCGCCTTCGAAGCCCACCCAGTGGCGCAGCGACGTCTCGATCAGGGCCCGCCGCTCCGGCTGCTCCCAGGTCACCTCGTACAGCGGATAGACGGCGAGGAGGTGGGAGTAGTGCCGGTGGGACTTGGCGAACGGGACGCCGGCGCCGATCATGAAGCCGTTCTCGTCCACCGGATACGGCGCCAGCCTGGCCGACACCGCACGCCAGCGGTCGGCCGCGGGGTCGGACACACCGAGGATCTCCACCGCCTCCAGCAGCGTGGCGCAGCCCCAGCGCAGCAGCATCAGGTCGTAGTTGCAGTCCCGCGCGTTGACGCCGTACTCGGGCGAGAAGGTCGCCGGCAGATGCAGCTTCCCGTCCCCGCCGGGCTCCAGGAAGTGCAGGTAGTAGGCGACGGCCCGGCGCAGCAGGGGATACAGGACCTCGCGCAGCACCCGCTCGTCCATGGTGTGCCGGTAGGTCAGCCAGACGTTGTGCAGCGCCCAGGTCAGGTTGCCGACCTCGGGTGTCGGCGGGTCCTGGCCCGGTATGCCGACCGCGTAGCCGCCGTTCGCCGCGTCCGCGCCGTTGCGCAGGAACATGTCGGTGGTGCGCGGGATGCCCGCCGAGTCCGTGCGGTACGCGGCGTCGAGCTGGTCCGACAGGCGGTCCCGGTACGCGCTCAACGCCCGTGTCACCGCGTCGAGTTCGAGGTGGTTCGAGCCGTGGATCAGCCAGTACTCCAGCTGGACGTTGAGGTTCCACCACGTGGCGGGCCACGGCGTCGGCTCCAGCCAGGGTCCGCTGGTGGCCATCACCGGCGCCTCGGCGCGGGCAGCGGCGGCCACCTTGTAGAGCTGGATCCAGTAGAAGCGCTGGAGCCTGGCGTCCGGCACGGACAGGAAGCCGTGCCGGTAGTAGGCGTGCCACCAGGGGCGGTGACCGGCGGCGGCCAGCGCCCCGTACGAATGGGCGGCGGCGCCGCGCACCGCGCGCAGGGCGCGCCCGCGTGCGTCACCGGCGCGACGGTGCGGGGCGACCGCCGCGTACAGCGTGCGCGCCCCGTCCGGCCGGGCCCGCTCGCGCCAGGCCGTCACATGCATCCCGCCCGCCAGCAGCGGCTGCACGGCCGCCCGCACCCCGCCGTGCTCCTCGGTGCGGGCCGGCGGATTGCCGGTGTACCCGTCGGGCGCCGGCTTGAAGGCGGCCCGCGGGCTGATCGCGTCGGCCGGGTGGAACGTCCAGCCGAACCCCCGCTCGCCCGCGCTCGGCCGGACCTCGACGGCCAGCACCGAACGGGAGTTGTGCACCAGCGCGCGGACGGCGAGCGTGCCGCGGTCGGTGGTCAGGGTGCCGGTCAGCTCGGCGTCGTGCAGGCTCAGCCGCCAGTCGACGCCGGTGACGGTGCCGACCGGCTCCAGCGTGAAGTGGCCGACCGGCAGCCGCGCGAGACCGAAGAGCGCCCCGAACTCCGGCCGGTGGTCCTGCACTTCGCTGTGCTGGACGGTGAACCGTACGGCTCTCGCGCCGGGTTCGGCGTACACGAGCGAGCCGAGCAGCGCATTGCCGAGGAACGGGCCCTCGTGCCAGGCCGTCGGCATCCGCCGCCAGACCGGATCCGCGTCGGCGAGGATCCGTCGCCAGGGATCGGCCGCGGGCTGCGGCGCGGCCGGTGGTGTCCCGCCCGCGGGCGACGCGGCGGCCTCCGCACCGGCCGGACCGGCGGCGCCCGCCACGCCGACGGCCAGCGCCGCCCCGAGCACGCTGCGCCGGGGTGGCGTCGCGCGGGTGCCGGGCGGTGCGGCGCCCGGTGCGACGCCGGGTCCGTCGGGCGGCATGGCAGGATCGGCGGCCATCGGGTCTCCAAGTCGGTGCGGTGGACAGGGAGATGGGGACGGCGCCGCGCGCATCCGTCGCGGTGCTCCTCGTACCGGACCGCTCGCGCCCGACCCCTCTCGCATGGTGCAGCGGACGAGGGGGAAGCGGAAGTCTTTCGACGGAGAGACATCCGATGACCGTGGGAAGATCTCGGGATCTTGGGACGTCGGCGCCGAATCGGCCCGAAGGAGAGGCCGGTGAGCGCGGTGCCGAGCGGGCCCTGGTAGGGCGATTCCTCGGATGTATGGCCCGGCCGCCGGCCAGGGGCGCTCAGCAGCCGGCCAGCTCCGCCAGCGTCCTGGCCTGCGCCAACTCCTCGGCCCCGCCCGCGACATCGTCGTGATCGGCGCTGTGCAGCGCGCTCTCCACGCTCCGTGCCACCGCCCAGGCGGCCAGCCGCGCCGGGTCATCGCCCAGCGCGTCGGCCAGCAGGGCGCAGCGCTCGCGCAGTACCGGCCGTGGGTCGTCGCGGGTGAACGGGTCGTCGATCTGGGTCAGCAGCGGCCACGGGTCGTAGGCGGGGTCGCCGGTCATCGGCTTGGGATCGATCGCCAGCCAGGGCCTGCGACGCGCGGCGAGCATGTTGCCGGGGTTGGCGTCGCCGTGCACCACGACCTCGCGGCGGGCGCCGGACGGCAGCGTGCGCAGCAGCCGCGCGCCCAGCTCCACCAGGCCCGCGTCGTAGCCGGGCCGCAGCCGCAGCATCCGTTCCTGCACCAGATCGGCCCACTCGGCGCAGACCTGCTCCACCCTCTCCAGGGTGCCGTCGGGCGGCGTGGGCGCCGACCACAGTGCGCGCAGCACACCGGCGGCGAGAGCGAGCCGCTCTTCGGGCGGCAGGGCCGCCGCGGCGAGCGAGGTGCCCGGCGTGCAGCGCTCGATGAGCAGCGCCCCGCGGCTCCGGTCGTGGCGCAGCAGCCGCACCGCGCCGTTGCCGTCCCAGATGCGCAGCGCAGGAGCCTCGCCTTCGGCCTCGCGGTGCGGCCAGCCGACCTTGAGCACGGCCGGGGCGCCGTCCGGGAGTTCGGCGGGCGCCACCCAGGCGCAGGTCCCGCCGTCGTAGGGGGCGCCGAGACGCACATCCCAGCGCTCCTCGACCTCACGGACCAGGCCGGGCAGCCGGTCAAGCCAGGCCCGCCCGGCGGCGGTGCGGCCCATGTGCCGGACCACGGAAAGCCGGGCGGGAAAACGATCGTCGTCGTGCCGGGTGCGCTCCATCGGGCACACCCTAGATGAATGAGTCCGATGTTTGTGCTGGCCGCGACCATGGCGAAGGGCGCCCGTTGGCTCGTGTGTGACTACCAGCCTGGACGCCCTTCTGGCGGCACTGTACGTGTTCATCGACGACCACGTGGCCCCTTGTCGCCGGATCGGGCGACCCCCGAAACTGACGGACGCCGAACTGCTGTGCCTGGCCGTCGCCCAGGTCCTGCTCGGTTTCCCCTCCGCCCGGCACTGGATCCGCTTCGCCCACGCCCGACTGGGACACCTCTTCCGCTACCTGCCCCAGCAATCCGCCTACAACAAGCGCCTCAACGCCGCCGGACCGCTGATCTCCCAGGTGATCGAAGCACTGGCCCGCCAGGTGCCCACCTGGCACGACGACCTGCGGCTGATCGACTCCACCCCGCTGCCCTGCGCCGCATCGCGGGAGACCGTCAAACGCTCCCAGCTGGCCGGGTATGCCGGGTACGGCTTCTGCCGCAGCCACTCCCGCTTTTTCTGGGGACTGCGGCTCTACCTGGTCACCA